>JBOHFF010000023.1:0-76293 GCA_050699515.1 Pseudonocardiaceae bacterium | reverse complement strand
TCGCACCTCGTAGATGCCCTTCGGACTTGGCCTGATGGACCCTAGACAAGTCACATCATCCCAGCTCGGAGGGCATCTACCCCTCTCCGACACCCCTCACGCCGCAATTCACCGGTGGATCTAGGCTAAAATCGACGATGATTGTTGCGGCGGAACGGGACCGGCTCGGTCTCACCGAGCGCCAGTTCAGACAAGACCGTCACGACCACGATCATCCCGGCCACATGCGGTGTGTTGCTACTGCTCAGCGTGCTGACTGGGTACATCGCCGGCGGCTGCAGCTCCAGTCGCCGGCTTTGCGTCGGCAAGTACTGTGGATCGGCTATCCAGAGTCAGTCCAGGGCTAGCACTGCCTGGAGTGCGGCATCGATGGCTTGCATGTCGGAGCTGTCCAGCCGGCCGGCGAACTCGCCGAGGCGTATGTGTGGATCGACTGCGGTCAGCTGCTCGACCATCACCCGGGTCTTGGTGCCATTGATCTCGATCTCGGGACGGAAGGACGCTGCACGGCGCCCGGTCGAGGTCGGCGCGATGATCCAGGTGGACAGCGGGAGATCGTCGGACTGCACCACGACGGCGTAGCGGGATCCGGCTTGCTCGTGGCCGTGGACATCCTTGGGTACCTTCAGCCGGTACAGGTCACCACGCACGGACGGCATCCATCTCGGCGGCCAACTGGCGCGAGGCGGCGACATCGTCAGGGTCGTTGCGCAGTTCCTCGGCTTCGGCCCGCAGCCGCGCCCGCCGGTGTACCCGTTCGGCTTCCAGGATCGCCGCCCGGGCGGCCTCCGAGCGGGACTGCCCGTCACGGGTCAGCGACTCGAGCGCCCGCTCCACCTCCGGGTCAGTGCGAATCGTCAGCGTTCCCATACCATGAAGTGTAGTACAGAGCGCACTTGAATTCCGCTGGTCTCGCCCGTGCGGGCAAGATGACGCCGGGTTGCCTGCTCCCGCCGACAAGATGTGATCGGCGGAGCGGATGATCGTGGGTAGGTCGACTGCTGAGCGTAGCGATCCCTTGTGGGGCAGTCGCCATCCCCTGCTCGATTGCTGGACTTGGTCGGCCATCGCCATGCTGTTGCCAGGCAGTCTGTTGTTCAGCGCCAATGCCAACCAGACCCTCACCGCAACGCCAACCACCCGGGCGCCTGCTGGCATCCGGCCGGCCGGTTGGAGATTGACCGGATCGCCAAGCGGTACGGTGACGTGGTCGCGTTGCGGGAGATGACCTTCGAGGTCCGCACTGGTGAGCTGTTCGGTTTCGTCGGCAGCAACGGCGCTGGCAAGACCACCACGATGCGCATCGCGCTCGGGGTGCTGGCCGCCGATGCGGGGGAGGTCCGCTGGGATGGCCGGCCGATCGATTTGGACAGCAGGCGGCGCATCGGCTACATGCCCGAGGAACGCGGGCTCTACCCGAAGATGCGGGTCGGCGAGCAGCTGGTCTACCTGGCTCGGCTGCACGGCCTGAAACCTGCAGCGGCGGAGGAGTCCATGCAGGCATGGACCGATCGGCTCGGCGTGGCCGAGTACCGCGATCACGAGGTACAGAAGCTGAGCCTGGGCAACCAGCAGCGGGTGCAGCTGGCTGCGGCGCTGGTGCACGACCCGGCGCTGCTCGTCCTCGACGAGCCGTTCTCCGGTCTGGATCCGGTCGCGGTAGAGGTCATGAGCCAGGTGCTGCGGGACAAGAGCGCTCAGGGTGTGCCGGTGCTGTTCTCCAGCCATCAACTCGATCTGGTGCAGCGGCTGTGTGACCGGGTGGGGATCGTCCGCGCCGGGACGATGGTGGCCTGCGGCACGGTGGACGAGCTGCGCGGCACCGCCAGCTCCCAGCTGGTAGTGGACGCACCGGAGGCGCTGCCGGATTGGGCCGAGGGGCTGCCCGGCGTGACGGTGCACACCCGGGAGGGCACCCGCGCCGTACTCGAGCTGTCAGCCGGAGTCGACGACCAGGTCGTGCTGAAGACGGCGCTGAGCACCGGGCCGGTCCGCGAGTTCGCGCGTCGGCGGCCGTCGCTGGTGGACCTGTTCCGCAGTGTGGTGAGCGAGGAGACGACCAGGTGACCTCGGCGTGGCGGCCGGCTGGGTTGGTGGCCCGCCGCGAGATCACCACCCGGCTGAGATCCAAGGCGTTTCGGATCAGCACGCTCGTCCTGCTGGGCCTGCTGGTGGGGCTGTCGGTCATGCTGCGGTTCGTCGGCGGATCCCCGGCGCATCCCGTGGGCTTCACCAGTCAGAACGCCTCGCTGGCCGGGCCGTTCGCAGCGGTGGCCACAACGTCGGGCACGCCGGTGCAGACCTCGGCGGTGCCCGATCAGGCCACCGGTGAGCGCCAGGTCCGGGCCGGCACGCTGGACGCACTCGTGGTCGGCCCCCCGGGATCGATCCAGGTCGTGGTGCACAAGAGCCTCGACGAGGGCCTGCGCGCCGCGTTGGCCCGGCAGCAGACTCTGGATGTGCAGATCGGCCGTCTGGGGGGTGATCCGGCGCAGGTGGGCGCCGCGGCCGGGGTGACGGTGGCGGCGCTGGAGCCCACCCCGCAGCTCGACGCACAGCGGATCACGCTCGGCATCGTCACCGGAGCTCTCATCTACTTGTCGCTGCAGGCCTGGGGTCAGTTCGTCGCGCAGGGTGTGGTGGAGGAGAAGTCCAGCCGGGTGGTGGAGCTGCTGCTGTCCACCGTCGCACCGTGGCAGCTGATAGCCGGGAAGGTGGCCGGCATCGGCCTGGTAGGGCTGCTGCAGATCGTGATCGTGGCCGCCGGTGGGGCCATCGCCGGGCTGGCCACCGGGGTACTCACCATCTCCGCCTCGGCGGTGACCGGAACGGTGGTCTGGCTGCTGGTGTGGTACGTGCTGGGGTTCTTCAGCTATGCCCTGGTGCTGGCCGCCGCGAGCGCGCTGGTCTCCCGGCAGGAGGAGATCGCCGGTGTGGTCACCCCGATCCTGCTGCTGCTCGTCGTGCCCTACGCACTGGGCGTCTCCATCCTGCCGGCGCAACCGGACAGCTCACTGATCGAGGTGCTCTCCCTGATCCCGCTGTTCGCGCCCATCTTGATGCCGATGCGACTCACCTTCGGTGGGGGTGCCGGTCTGGCAGGCCGGCCTGGCGGTGGCGCTGATCCCAGCCCTGGTGTGGCTGTCCGGCCGGATCTACCGCAACGCCGTGCTGCGAACCGGCGCCCGCGTCCGGTTACGCGACGCCCTGCGCAGCGGCTGACCGATCGATCACACGTGGGCGAACTCTCCTGATAAGCTCCGTGATGCGCACCCAGCGTTCGTCGATTATGACAAGCGCAGCAAGAGAATCGGCCAATCTCGTTTCGCCGCACTCGTGGAGGGCGACCGCCTCCGCGATGCGGTGTGCCGGGCACGACGCATGGCGCACCACTTCGACGGTGAGACACCGAGCCAGCGGGACCCTTCGACCTTGGCCTGCGCGGTGAGGAACTGGCGCCAACTCGGGCCTGACCGGCGCGGTGCCGGATCGAGTCCGGCGTCGTGCAGGATCTGCCACACCGTGGAGGCGGCGATGCGATAACCGAGCCGGACCAGTTCACCCTGCACGCGTCGGTGCCCCCAGGTGGGATTCTTCGTCGCCATGCGAAGCACCAGTTTTTTGATCACCGCTGTGGTTGGTGGACGTCCGGGCTGGCGGTGTGCGGTGTAGTCCCATGTCCCTGAGACCAGCCTGCGGTACCAGGCCAGGATCGTGGCGGGAGTAACCGGGAAGACCTCGGCCAGCGGCGGCGCGGCAGCAGCCGGGATAAGGCGGTCATCCAGACTCGGTCGACCGTCGTGTAACGGGCCCGGGAGATCTGTCGGCACAACACCATGTTCTCGTGTCGTAAGACCAGCAGTTCGGCGTCCTTGCTCAGGTCCCGCCGCGTGAGTACGACGGTCAGACCGAGCAGACCACGCACCAACTGGTACAAGATCGACAGTAGCAGCATCCGACGATCATCCATGACCGACCACAGCACACGAGGAAACCAGATCAGGACACCGCATCGCGTTTCCGAGCCCCACAGGCTACGCATCCGGTGTACCCAAACGGCCGGTTACACCACCACCCCGCCGTCGACGTGGATGACCTGGCCGGTGATGTAGCTCGCGCGGTCCGAGCTGAGGAAGCAGACCACGTCGGCGACCTCCTGTGCGGTGCCCAGTCGGCCCGCCGGGATCGTCGCGCGGAGCTGCCGCAACCGGTCGTCGGGCATGGTGGTGAGCATCTCGGTGTCGATGAATCCCGGGGCGACGGCATTCACCCGCACCCCGAAGGAAGCGATCTCCTTCGACAGTGATTTGGTGAAGCCGATGACGCCGGCCTTGGACGCCGCGTAGTTGGTCTGGCCGCTCGTGCCGTACACCCCGACGATCGAGGTGAGGTTGACGATCGAGCCGGAGCGCTGCCGGATGAACTGCATGACCAGTGGCTGCGTGGTGTTGAACAGCCCGCCGAGATTGATGCCGATCACGTCGTCCCACTGCGCGCGGTTCATCCGGCCGAGCAAGGCGTCGCTCAGCACCCCAGCGTTGTTGACCAGGACGTCGAGGCGGCCGAACTCGCGCACGATGCCGAGCGCCGCCTGCTTCATCGCCTCGGTATCCGTCACATCGCACTGCACCCCCAGCACACTGCGGTGGGGGTATTTCTCCGCGAGTTCCTCGCTGAGCTGCTCCGCCGTGGCAGTGCCGGCACGGTAGGTGAACGCGACATCAGCACCCTCGGCGGCGACCATCCGAACGATCGCCGCACCGATGCCGCGGGAGCCCCCGGTCACCAGCACCGTCTTGCCCTGCAGCATGCCTGCTGCCGACCCGAAGCTCTCCATCAGACGACCAGCGCCGGGAACGGGACGCAGGGAGGCGGCAGGAAGCCAACCGACTGCAGGTACTCGACGTAGGTGCCGAGCAGGCGGCCATCGAGGGGCGGGCAGCTCACGCCCCAGGCACGCAGGTCGCGGCGCGCGAGGCTGGTGTCGTACTCCGGGATCTGCAGATTCTCGACTTCGGAATCCCGGAGCACTGTCTGGAACGGGAACAGCGCGTTGCCGAAGAACTCCGGGCTGGCGAACAGCTGGGCGCGCACCTCGGCGTACTCGGCGGTATCGAACCGGTAGCCTCGGTCGCGCAGCAGGTCGAGCGCCTCGCTGAAGCTGCACCGCCCCGGATTTGTCAGGTGATACACGTTGGCAGAACGTGTATCACCGAAGGCGAGCGCGACGAAGGCCCGCGCGACATAGTCGACAGGCGCCACGTCGAGGTTCGTGTCGATGTGCGGGAAGAGGCCGAGCTGCAGGAAGCCACGTAGCGTCGCGATGAGGAAGTGATGCGTCGGCGAGCGTCCAGTGACGCTGTCGCCGCCCACCTCGCCGGGCCGGTAGCGGACGAGCGGCAGCCCGCAGTCCGCTGCGTGCAGCAGCGCCCGCTCGGCCACCCACTTCGATTCATCGTAGCCGATTTTCAGCATCTCGTTGTGCTGCAATGGATCCCGCTCGTGGAAGGTGCGCCCGGCACCCATCGGCCAGATCGCCGCAGTCGACAGATAGTGCACCAGTTTAATGCGATGGGCGAACGCGAAGCGCACGATTTCGTGCACGCCGAAGACGTTGGTCGCCCGCAGCGCCTCGTACGGGTAGATGAAGTTGACGCTGGCTGCGGCGTGCACGATGGCGTCGACACGCTGCGCTAGCCGGTCGTAGTCGGTGTCGCCGAGGCCGAGCCGGGGCAGGATGACAACTCCCTCGACGACCTCGACGCGCGCCTGCCGCTCGTCGGGCCAGCCCGAGGCGCTGCGCCGCACGCCGTGGGTGCGCGCGGCCTGGTGCAGCCGGTCGATGCTGCGCGTGTTGTGCCGCGGGCGGACGAGGCACACGACGTCCAGGTCGGTTGATTCGAGCAACTCGGCGACGATCCATGCGCCGAGGTAACCGGTGCCACCGGTGACCAGGACGGTGCGCGTCGGCTCGTCGGCTGCCGGGCGCACGCGCCGGGCGGGCACCAGGTTCGTCGGCAGCTGTGCCTCGCGTTCGAGGTAGGCCATCCGGAGTCGCCCGGCGTCCGGCGCGCCACGCAATGCGGACGCCAGGAGCGCGGCAGGAGCGGAGTGGACCTGCCGCGCGTGCTCCCCGACCGCCGCCGCGAACTCCTTTAACGTCGGGGCGGCGACCGGATCCTGCTGCTGCGTCTGGGCGATCGCCGCCGCGAGCGTATCGAGGGTAGCCGCGCCGTCGAGCACTTGCCGTATCGGGATGACCACCGCGAAATGCTCGTGGGCGCGGCGGATCGCTTCCACCAGCAGCAGCGACGACGACACGAGCTCGAGCAGGGGCGCGTCCTCGTCTCCCTGGTCGAGCGGGCGCTCCAGCACGTCTTCGAGGATGGAGCGCAGCTCGCCGCGCACCGCAGCGACCACGCCCTTCGGTGGTCCTAGCTTCATCGCGCCACGAGGTTCGGGTACCGTTGCGCGGGTTCAGAAGTCGGCCAGGACACCGTCGGCCCCTTCCAGCGTCGGAAGCGACCGGCGGTTGTCGACGACCCGCTCGCGCAGCTGGCGGTAGCGGTTTTCCGAGAGCAGCGCCTGGATCATCGGCGTGTAGAACGGGCCGTCACCGACGAGGCGAATCTGCTCCGGCGTGATCTCGACGAACTCCCGCTCGGCTAGGACGTCCCACACCCCGGCGAACTCCTCGTAAACGTCAATGCCGAACACCTGCAGGTACACCGCCCGATCGAGCGATAAGCTGAAGAGGTTGCGGAAGATCATCGCGATGCGGAAGTCCTGCGCCTCCTGCCGGAAGCCCCGCTCGACGGGGAAGCGACCCGCGTCGAGCGCGCTCTCGTATGCACGTAGGTTCCGGGCATTGATGAAGGACCAGCAATGGTCCTCGCCCAGCGAGACATCGCCGAAGAATGTGATCGCCGCGTAGCCGAGGCCGAGGGTGTCCATCTGGTCGAAGCGGTGTGTGACGCCCTCCTCGTACGGCCGTCCGTACGAGTCGCCCGGCTTGCGGAAGTTATATGCGGTGAGCTGTTCGTATCCGTGTGAGAGCAGCAGGTCACGCCCGACCCGGTACATCTCAAGATTGCTTAGTGTACTGGGCAGTTCGTGGTACCGGTTCAGCGCGAAGTCGGTCGGGCCGCCGACGTTGAGCTCGTAGTGTGTGATGTCGTGGACGCCCCACGAGACGATCGTCTCCAGGTCCTCGACCATCGTGGCGACCGTCTGCTGCGGCCAGCCGAAGATCAGGTCGACGTTGCAGGCAAGGCCGAGCTCGCGCGCCCACTCCAGGGTCTGCGTGACGTGCCGGGTGGTCTGCTGGCGCCCGCTGAGCTGGTTCAGCCGCTCGTTCACCTGCTGCACACCCATGCTGATGCGGTTCATGCCGGACTGCTTGATCTCGGTCAGTTTGGCGCGTGTGAAGAGCTGCGGAATGCCCTCCAGGGTGATGTCCACCTGCTCCCCGATGGCGCCGAAAAGGCCGCGCACCAGCTCCATCAGCTTTTCGTACATCGATGGCTTGTAAAGATTGGACGTCCCCCCGCCAAAGTACACGGCACCGAGTTGCGGCTCGGCGAGATTGTCGCCGTACATGGTGATCTCGCGCTTCAGGTAGCCGAAATAGGTCTCCAGCGCGGAGTTGCCGGTGAACTCCTCGACCGGGAATAGGCAGTAGCCGCACTTGCCCGGGTCGGTGCGGATGCAGAACGGGGAGCCCACGTAGAGGTTCACCGGGCCGCCGCGGCCGACCGCGGCGAGCGAGCGCCGATCGTCGACGGTCTGCTGCACCGGCACGTCGGTCTCGGTCCAGAACCGCGGTGACGGGAAACCGTGCTGGATTTTGTTCACCTGGCGCTCACCGATGTGCGTGTCGACGTAGCGCCGGGCGGCCGTGATGTCGAGTCCGGAGATGACGGTCATAGCGAATGTCCTTGTGCGTCCAGAGGGGATAGTGGTTGATCATGTGAGTGGTTGATGACCGGAATGGCGATGACTCGACCACGGGCACCAGGGGGCGCACAACCGATTGGGAAACCGGCGGCACAGTGGCCCGGGGTCCTACCATCAGTGATCATTCGCTACTCCAGTTTCCGGCCGGACTCACTGGCGCTTCGCCGCTGCCCTGCTCACGGTGGGTTTCAGACCGACGACACAGCGTGCGTGACGGACCGGGACAGCACTTCGGTCTGGAGGAACTGGGCCAGGGACTCGATGCTCTGGTAGTCCAGGCCCTGCATCGGTTCGAATCGGAAGTCGAGCTTCTCCTGGATGCGCCGTTGCAGCTCGGTGACGATGAGCGAGTCGAGCCCGATCTCCAGGAATGCCATGGACGGGTCCAGGTTGTCGAGGTCGATCTCGTCCGCCGCTTGGCCCAGCATGCCGCGTACCTCATCCGACAGCCACAGGATGATCGATTGCAGCTGTGTCTCGGGATCGGCGTGGCGCAGCTGCGCGATGAGCGCCTTGCCGGTGGGACCCGAGGTATGCGCGCTGCGCCGACCGATCGCGTGGTCGGCGTCGCCAGTCAGCGACGTGTGCCGCAGCTCCAGGCCCTCGATGTCGGCGACCACCTGGCCGGTCGAGTCGACGGCGCGGATCGAGGCAGCCGCGGCTTCGTTGCTGTCGTTGACGGTGACAGCGGCGCGAGCCCACAACTCACCGACCGGTGGCTGGTGAATCGTCACCGACCGCACCGAGGCCGGGATGAGCGCCCGCACCTGCGCGTCGGCCGAGCTGAGGAGCACAGCTGCGGCCACGAGCTGCAGGCAGCCGTCCAGCATGGTGGTCAGGGTGAACGCGTGATCGGGTTGCTGCGCCGCCGACGGCGCTGCGGTGATCTGCGCGAACGCCGTGCCCGAGCCCGGCAATCCCGAGCGCAGCTGGCGGATCGTCGCGAAGCTCAGCCCGTACACGAGCCCGGCCTGACGCAGCTCGCCATAGAAGGCGCCGACACTGGTCGAGGTCGACAGCGCGGCGAAGGCGGCCGCGAGCTCCTCCACCTCCGGTGGCGCTTCGGCGTCGCCGAGCTCGCCGGAGCAGAACACCCCCGCCGCCTCGGCATTCTCGTCGACCACCGCGAAGTGGGCCCGCCCCGACTCGGCTGCCGGTTCGAAGTCCATCCGAATCGGGCGTGGCGTGACGTGGTCCAGCACGAGCGGGCGGGAGAACGTGACATCGCACAGCATGACCGGGCGCCAGTCGTCCGCGCGATCGCCCTGCCACGAGCGGGCGGCCATCTCGAGGTAACCGGCTGCGGGGAAGAGCGTGGCGCCAAGGATGCGGTGGTCAGCCCACGGGCGCACCGCCGCCAGCTCGATCTTGAATGGCGCGATCGCCGGTGCGGCATCGGCAGCGGCGTCCACGACCGGACGCACATCGCGGGTGAGCGACGACGAGAGCTGGCCGACATCCGACTTCAGCCAGTAGCGGTTACGCCGGAACGGGTAGAGCGGCAGGGTCGCGCGGCGATAGCCTGGGGCGCGGTAGAGGTGGCCGATGTCGCCGCCCAGCCCGCGAACGTGCAGCTCGCCCATGGTGTTGAGGATGCTGGCGACGTCGTCCTGCCCGCGCAGCAGCGTGGGCAGGTACACCGGCGCGACGGACTGCTTCGCGGTGCCAGTAGTGGCTTCCTGCAGGGTTGCCGTCACCGCCGAGCTAAGCGCTGGATGGGGGCCGACCTCGACGAACACGCTGCACCTGGTGGCCACCAGGGCGCGGATGCCGTCGGCGAAGCGCACCGCCTCCCGCACGTGCCGGCTCCAGTAGTCCGGTTCGATGCCGTGCCCGACGTCGAATAGCTCACCGGTGAGGTTCGACGCGATCGGGATCTCCGGCGGCGCCCAGGTCAGGGCCAACGCGCTCGCGGTGATCCGGTCGAGCACCGGGTCCATCAGCGGCGAGTGGAACGCGTGCGACACCGACAGCTTGACCGGCCGGCGGCCGGCCACCAGCGCCTGCTCGACGACGGCGTCGATCGCCGTGGAACACCCGGAGACGACCACGCTGCGCGGCCCGTTCAGCGCCGCGATGGCCGCCTCGGCCTCATGACCGGCCAGCCAATGCCAAGCCTCGTCCGCGGTCGCGTCCAGCGAGACCATGGCGCCGTTGCGGGGCAGCTCGCTCATCAGCGCCGCGCGGGCGACGACGAACTGGGCGGTCTCGGTGAGCGACAGAGCGCCGGCCACGCACGCGGCGGCGAGCTCACCGACGCTGTGCCCAATGACCGCGTCCGGTACCAGGCCCCAGTCGCGCAACATCTCGGCGAGGGCGTAGCCGACGGCGAAGATCGCCGGCTGGGTCGCGGCGGTGTCAGCCAGCAACTCCGTGGAGCGGTCCGAGTAGAGCGCTTCCTTCAGGTCAAAGTCGCTTGTTGCCATGGCGGTGGCGCAGGCGTCGATCGCCCGCCGGAACACCGGTTCGGCCTCGTACAGTGCCCTGCTCATGCCCGCGTACTGCGCGCCCTGCCCGGTGAACACGAAGGCGACCCCAGGCTTGCGCCGGGACGTGACGGCCTGACCCGAGTGCACACCGCGCGGGCGCCGACCGGAACGCCAGGCCCGCAGCCGGTCGGCCAGCTCCGCGGGAGACTTGGCCTCGATGGTGAGGCGGTGCCTGAACGCGGTACGCCCGGTCGCGGTGGTGAACGCGATGTTGTTCAGCGTCGCGTGCGCGACGTTGGTGTCAACGGCGGCGGTGCGCGGATCGTCGTCCGCGCCGAGCGCGGCGATCCAGCGGTCCGCCAGCTCTTCCAGGGTGTCCTGCGACTTGGCCGAGAGCAGCACGAGCTCGTGAGAGCGGTGCGGCGCCGCCCCGGTGCCGGCCGGTAGCGGGGCTTCGCGAAGTACGACGTGCGCGTTCGTGCCGCTGTAGCCGAAGGAATTGACGCCGGCCATGCGCGGGATTTCGCCGCGCGGCCAGGGCACCGGCTGCGTGGCCACGTGGATCGGCGCGTGGCCGAGGTCGATGCTGGGGTTCAACCGGGTGAAGTGCAGGTTGGGGAAGATCGTCTCGCGCTCCAGCGACAGCGCCGCCTTGACCGTGCCGAGCAGGCCACCGGCGGCCTCGATGTGCCCGAAGTTGCTCTTCACCGAGCCGACGTAGAGCGGGGTCACGTCCGACCGGCCCAGGCCGTAGACGGTGGTGAGGGCGTTCATCTCGATCGGGTCGCCCACCGGCGTGCCGGTGCCGTGGGCTTCCACGTAGCCGATCTCGTGGGGGTTCACGCCGCAGCGAGCCAGGGCAGCGCGGATCACGCTCTCCTGCGTGCGGCCGTTCGGCGCGGTGAGCGCGGGAGTGTGGCCGTCCTGGTTCATCGCCGACGACACGACGGTGGCGATGATGTGGTCGCCACGTTCGAGAGCGATGCTCTCCCGTCGGAGCAGCACGGCGACGCAGCCTTCGCCGCGCACGTACCCGTCTGCTGCGGCGTCGAACGTCTGACACTTGCCGACGCGGCTCAACAGGCCGACCTTCGAGAACACGATGTGGATGCCCGGATGCAGGATCGCGTTGACACCGAGCACGATCGCCGAGTCGCAGTCGCCGGCGAGAATGCTCTGCCGGGCCAGGTGGAGGGCTACCATCGATCCGGAGCAGGCGGTGTCGACGGCGAGGCACGGCCCGTTGAGATCGAGGAAGTGCGAGAGGCGTCCAGCCGTGATGCTCATGGCATCGGCCATCGCGTCATAGGCTGTGAGGCCGTTGAACCCCTCGTAGACGCTCTTCAGCTGCGAATAGTTATTGTATTCATCATCGCGAGGAACACGCCGGTGTTGCTCTGGCGCAGCTCCTCGGCCGATTGGGCCGCGTGCTCGAGCGCGTGCCACACGGTCTGCAGGCACATACGCTGCTGCGGGTCGATGCGTTCGGCCTCGGCGTCCAAGATGCCGAAGAACCCCGCATCGAAGCGGTCGATGTCGGAGACGAACCCGCCGCGACGCACATAGGTCTTACCAGGTGTGAGCGGGTCCTCGGCGTAGAACGCGTCGCGATCCCACCGGTCGGCCGGCACGTCGGTAATGCAGTCGCGGCCCTCGGCGAGTGCACTGACTAGCTCGTCGGCGGTCGAGATACTGCCGGGGAGATGGCAGCCGATCCCCACGATGGCCACGGCGTCCGTGGTCCTCGTGGGGGGAGCGGCGTCACAGTTGTGGTTCATTCGGCACCCTCACGTCGGGTCAGCAGATGCGACGAAGTCGTTCTGGATGCACGGCAGCGGCGTGCAGAGCCTGGGTAGGGGAAAGGCCGTGCAGTCGAGCGGGTGGATCAATTCGGTTAGTCATAGCGCGCGGCGGCGGTACATCGATTCGTCGCGGTAGTCCCAGCCGACGTCGAGCGCGGCGCACGGCAGCATTGCCTGGCTGCGGATTGGAAGATTGATCAAGCTATCGACGGGGCTATACTAGATCCAATGCAATGTGTCTGTGACTGCTAAGGACAGAATCAAAACCCGTACCAGCTCGATCGATTTCGTAGATTTGCACATGCTATCGAATAGTTTTTAGCGATCTCCGCTGGTGTTGTCACCCCTCTCCACTCAAAATTTTAGGAGCATCTCAAGCGAATGTCTACTACTTCCTTGCCCACGGCTCCGTCATGTTCGATTTTTGACGATTTGAGTGGTTTGGTGATGAGGTCGACGCATCGGTCGAAGGCGTGTGCGCAGTGGCGGAGAGCCTGCTTGAGGTTGTGCCATCCGGTGAGTCTGATTGCTGCGATCAGGGTGTTGCGGATGATCGCCATTGTGTGGGCTGCGGTGCCGGTGCGCAGGGTGGAGGCGTCCTCGTGGAAGGTGGTGTCGCGCACCCTTCTCCGCACCAGAGGTGATCAAGGTTTTTGGGGTTGGAGCTGATCACTAGAGGACGTGGTTGTTGCTCTCGGTAGTGGTCGTAAGGTGTTGGAGGCGTTCGGCGTGCTGCTTCTTGTCGGCAATGTGGAGCAGGCTGTCCTGCAGGCCGGAGACCTCGCCGAGTCATTGCATCTGGTGGGCTTCTTCGAGCCGTTCGCGGGTGTTGATCTCGATCTGGACCAGTCGTGGCAGCTGGGCGGGGTCGGAGCGGAGCATGGGGCAGCGGATGCAGGCATGCTCATCAGGGCGTTGCGTAGGGTCGGTCGCAGGTGCCTAGTACGACCTTGTGCAGGCTGAAGTGGTCTCGAAACGCTGCCCATTCCATGTCGGTCGGTTCGCGGTATTCCTCGTTTGGGCGACGGGCCCGGGGTTGGTCCACGAATCGCCGATAGTGGCGGATCACCTCTTGTGGGTAGACCGCCTTGTAGCCGAGGGTGACGTTGATGTCGCGGTGCCCGGCGATGATCTGGGCGATGTGCGGGGAAGCCCGTTCAGGACGGCGTCGGTGATGAATATGCGGCGGAAGTCGTGCGGGGTGTAGCGCAGTGCACGGCCGTCGATCGGGTCGAGCAGGCCGGTGTGTTGTAGGGCAGTGGTGAGCATCCGGCGGATGCCGCTGTCGATGATGGCGCGCGCAGAAGCGGCGAGGCTACGGACTGCCCGGCCCACGGCAGTGAACCTTGCCTGGGGAGTGGATCGAGTGCTGGCAAAGCTCGACGACGATCCGGACGCGGTGGTCACCGAGGCCATCCACGTTCTAGAAGACGACGTTCGTCGTAGTCGTGACTTGGGGTTTCGGGGCGCGAGGTGGCTGGTACATCGGCTCGGCGGTCCGGTGAACGTGCAGACCCATTGCAATGCGGGCGCGTTGGCGTGTGTCGAGTGGGGGACCGCCCTCGGAGTGATACGGGCGTTGTGGGAGACCGAAGCCCTGGGCCATGTCTACCTGGACGAGACAAGACCGTTGCTGCAAGGCACCCGGTTGACCGCATGGGAGCTCGCGCAGTTGGGCATCGCGCACACTGTCGTGGTCGACTCCGCAGGGCCGACGGTGATCGCCAGAGGACGGAGCGCCTCGTGACCTCGATGACGCCGACGTCATCGAGCTGACCGGACTGCTCCGCGAGCACCCCACAGGCGATCAGCTAGCCAACTGGCCAGCCGATATGCGCATCATCTGCCGCCGGGAACGCCCCAGCGCCGGAGCCCAACTGTCCCTGTTCGAGGCCGCCGACGGATGGCGCTACCAACTCATCGCCACCAACACCCCCACCAGCCAACCAGTCCTCCTCGAAGCCCGCCACCGACCCCACGCCCGGGTCGAGGACAATATTCGCTGCGCCAAGGACACCGGCATCGAACATCTGCCCTCGAAATCCTATGAGATCAACCAAGCCTGGTGCGTCGCCGCCATGATCGCCGGTGACCTCCTGTGCTGGCTGCGCCTACTGTGCCTAGACGCCCCCCTGGCCAAGGCCGAACCAAGAACCCTGCGCTACCGCCTGCTGCACACCGCCGTGCGCCTGACCCGCGGCCAACACAAACGGAAGATCAAGATCCCGCGAACCTGACCCTGGGCCAGCGAACTGGAATCCTGCTTCCTCACCGCCTTCGCGCTCGTTCCACCCTGACCCACCCACCCACCATGACCCCACGACCTCAACAACCCCACCGGCATGGAACCGGCGCCCACCCGACGCGACAGCCGGGGCACCCAACACCGACCACACACAGCAAAACAAGATCAGAAACGGAGATGAAGATCACCAAGGTCAACCCTAAGGGGAAGCCCCACCCCCAGTAAATGATCAAGGCTAAGGACAGGGAAAACCGCCGCGTTCACGAGCTGATCGTGCAGGCTACTACGACGCCGGCTACGAACCAGTGTTCGTCGCCCCCGACTCCGCCGCCGCCCGGCTGGACCTCATCTGCGCCAATCTGCGCCTGCCCAAACCCAGCCGGGGAGCGTGACCCACGATGGCCGCACCGAATCGCCTTGGGAGACCGTCGTTACTAAGGCGGCTTAAAGTAGCTAGATCGATAAGTCTGGTTACTTGATGTAACTGAGGCATGGGTCGCCGAAGAAGGCGCGAACAAGCTCGGGTAAGGGTTGGAGGCGCAGGAGCGCGGATTCGGCTTTGTCGCACAGGTCATCGAAGGATGTGATGGCGGTCTTGCCGACACGGTCATGCTTGACGTTCTTCCAGACCCATTCGTCGGGATTGAGTTCCGGTGAGTAGGCCGCCCGAGGCACCACCGGTACCGGTTCGCGTGCAGCGGGAGCGGCCTCGAGCGCCTCCATCACCGACCGTGGGCAGCCATCACCGAGGAACGTCGACAAGGGCAGGTCGACTCCAGTCAGCTCCCGCAGCTGCCGCCGCAGCCGCAGCGCCCCGAATGACTCGAGGCCCAGCTCGGTGAAACGCCGCTCCGGCTCGATGCGGTCGGCGGAAACGCCGAGTACCTCCAGCAAGCAGCCGGTAAGAACGTGGGCGGCCTCAGCCCGGCCCACAGCACGTACACCCAACATGTGACTCCTCGTCCACCATTCACTCCTTCAAGTGAATAACTGATCACCTGTTTGAGTGATATTGCCAACACTAAGTTATAGCCATCTAGTTGTATAGGAGCTACCGTCCCCCTGTGCCCCCGCCGGACTCCCGAGTCGCCCTGACCGAGGACGAGTCCCCGTACGTGACCGCCAACGCTCGCGTATGGGATCGCCTCGCCGGCGAGCAAGAGGTGCCGCCGAACCCGGGACTGACCTGGGGTTGGTGGCGGTGGCCGGAGGATTAGCTTCGGGTTCTCGGCGACCTCAGCGGTAAGGCGGTGCTCGACATCGGGTGTGGTGCGGCGGGGTGGACTCTCGGTCTGGCCCGGCACGGTGCTGATCCGATCGGCCTCCCCGCCAGCTCGCTCGCGCACGGCAGGCGGTGCACACAGCCGGACTCAGAGTGCCGCTCGTGCTCGCTGATGCCGAGGCGCTGCCGTTCGCGAACGAGAGCTTCGACGCGGTGGGGTGCGACTGGGGCGCGGTGGGCTTCACCGATCCGTACTGTTCGGTGCCCGAGGCGGCCCGTGTCCTACGCCCCGGCGGTTTGCTCGCGTTCAGCATTTCCAGCCCGCTGGGCTGGCTGTGCTCGCCGCAGGGTGACAGCATCTACGCGCCGAGCACGAGTCTCCAGCGTGGGTACTTCGACTTGCACCAGTGGGTGACACCTGATGGGATGATGCACTTCCAGCTGCCCTACGGCGCCTGGATCCGGTTGTTCCGAGACAGCAATCTGATCGTCGAGGATCTCATCGAGCCGCCCGCGCCACCCGCCGCGGTTCCCCCCTACCTCGACGAACGGCGCCGCTCGTGGGCCCAGCAGTGGCCGTTCGAATGCATCTGGAAGGTGCGCAAGCACGGACACCCGGTGAGCGGTTTACGCCCGGTGTGAGGAGGTCATAGATATGTACGACGCGATCGTCATCGGCGGTGGCATCGCTGGCCTGAACGCCGCGCTCATCCTCGGCCGGCAACGTCGTCCCGTGCTGGTGGCCGACGACGGACGGCCACGCAACGGTCCGGCTACGGCGGTGCGCGGCTTCCTCAGCCGGGACGGGATCACGCCACACGAGCTCCGGCGAGTCGCCCGTGAACAGCTGAGCGCGTACCCGAGCGTCGAGATCCGTGACATGGAGGTCACCGATGCCGCGGCCGACGGCGAGGGCTTCGAGGTCACAGTCCGGGGAGCGTGAACGCACCCGCGCGGTGTTGCTGACGATGGGCCAGTACGACGACCTACCCGCGGTCGACGGGCTCACCGAGATGTTCGGACGTGGCGTCTATCACTGTCCTTATTGCCACGGCTTCGAAGCCCGCGACGTGCCACTTGCCGTGCTCGGCAACGACATGTTCGCCGCACCTCTCGCCCTTCACCTCAGAATGAGGATCAGCGACGACGTCGTGTTGTGCACGAACGGCCCGGCCGAGCTGGACGAGGAGCAGTGGAACAAGCTCACTCGGTGCGGCGTGACAGTTCTCGAAGACCCGGTCGCGCGCGTGGAGGGCCACGCCGACGCGTTCGAACGGGTCGTGTTCGCCTCGGGAGCCACCCTCGCCCGGGGCGGGCTGTTCGTGCGCGCTCCGCTGCGTCAACACTCCGATCTCGCCGCTGGACTGGGCTGCGAGCTGCGGGACGACGGCACAGTACGGATCAACGACTTCCACCAGACGACTGTCCCCGGGGTCTACGCAGCGGGCGACATCACCCGCCCCGAGAGCTACCCCGTGCCCATCGGGCAAGCGATCGTGGCTGCGGCTGACGGTGCCAAGGCCGCAATCTGGCTCGACCAGGAGTTGCTCGCGGCGGATATCGAGGCACGTATCCAGCCAGCTGAGACGCTGTCGCCGTTTAGGGGGAAACCGCACGCACGGACTTGAATGGGGATGGATGGACAACTCCGACATCAACTTCTACTTCGACCCCGTGTGTCCGTACGCCTGGATCACCAGCAAATGGGTGCGTACGGTCCAGGCGCAGCGGGACTACTCCGTCGATTGGCGGCTGATCTCGCTTCGCCTGCTCAACGCACACCTTGATTACGATGTGCATTTTCCACCCGGGGTCGAGGCCAGCCATATTCGCGGGCTTGAACTGCTGCGGGTGCTGGCCCGCGCCCGCGCCCGCGCCGAGTTCGGCAGGGAGGCTGTCGGCACGCTCTACACCGCCCTGGGCGAGCGGATCTTCGACAGCGAGCCGGTCGGCGGCGAGCGTCTCGGCGCGCGCGCCCTAATGGCGCCGGCGCTCGAGGCCGCGCGGCTGCCCGAGGCGCTGATCGAGGCGCTGGACGAACCGTCGTGGGACGCTGTGGTCCAAACCGAGACCGACGAGGCACTCGCGTTGACCGGCAAAGACGTCGGCACGCCGATTCTCCACTTCCAACCGCCAGACGGGGTGGCGTTCTTCGGCCCGGTGATCAGCCGGCTGCCGACCAATGAGCAGGCAGTCGAGCTGTGGGAACACGTCATCGCGTTGGCGCGCTTCCCTGGCTTCAGCGAGCTCAAGCGCGGCCTGCGGGAACAGCCTCAGCTGCGCTTGTTCGATATCACGGCTGGGGAGATCGGTGTGCAGGAGGACTGGCACGGCGGCAGCTGTTAGCTCAAGAAATGATGGTGCCGTTCGTAAACTGCACCTTGCCGGGTCGATCTGGCTGCCGCGCTCGCCGCAACCGGCCCAGCGGCGCGGTCACCGGGCGGTCGTTCCACAGGATCTGCGCGGCCAGCGATCAGCCGTCACCAGCACCGCGGCCGAAGCCTCGGCGTGCCCACCGTTCAGATCGGCGCAGCCCGCGTCGAGCATTCGCGCCGCCACGATACCGGGGTGCCAGCCTCAAGGAGCGCGACCTTATGGAATGCCAGCGTCGGGGGACTCCCCAGCGGGCGGGAACTGGTCGTCTGCGAGGGCAATCGACGCCTGCCGTCACATTGCCACCCGAGACGTGCCGCGACCAGCGTGGTTACTTGAATGCGTTGGGATGCAGCACCCGCGCAAGATTCTCCACCGCATCAGCGAACCGCCAGCCGGGCTCGTTTTCGAGATAGGTGGTGAACGCGGCTCGCCGGTCGCGACTGGCGGGCATGTTCGGGAAGGTCTTGTAGAGGTAGTCGGCCTTGGCTTGGCCGTCGTCGGGGGCGCCGAACGGGGCACCGGACGATCTGCTGTTGACATAGAGAACGTCAGGGCTGGTCGCCGCGACGCTCTCCAGCGGGGCCTCGAAGTAGCCATCGCTCGAGTCGTGGAAGACATTCATGCCGCCAGCTAGTGTGATCATCTCGTCCGCCAGCGCTGCGTTGCCCACGGTTATCAACGGGCCTTCGCCCTCGCCGTAGAAGAGGACCTTCACCGGTGGCCGTCCGGCGATTTTCGCCTGCACATCGGCGATCTTCTGGCGCATTGCCTCGATACGCTGGGCTGCCTGGTCCGCAACACCGAAGATGGTGCCGAGGTCGCGAAGGATCCGATAGATATCCTCTTGTGTCCCAGCCGCATGTGGGCTATCGGGACAAATGGCCTGATAGACCTTGGTGCCGGCAGTCGCGAGGTCGTCGACGGTGATACGCCCGGCGGCTGATCCGCCACCGGGTTCGGCGTACGAACCTTGGCCGCCTCCATGGGCGCCTACAACCCGATGAGCTAACACAACGGCTCGGTCTGGCCGCACGACAACGCGATCCTCGCCGCGGGGTTGATGCGCTACGGCTCGGCGGGCGGCTACCGGAATTGTTCTGCGGCTTCGACCGCGCCGAATTCAGCGACCCGGTGCCTTACCCGACGGCCTGCAGTCCGCAGGCATGGTCAGCTGCCAGCCTGTTGTTCCTTCTGCGTACTCTGCTGCGATTCGATCCGTGGATCCCGTTCGGCCAGGTGTGGTGCGCACCGGCCGTCCCTGAGCACTATCTACCATTGCGGATCGAGCCGTTCCACCTCGCCGAGGCAGCGGTGACTATCGAGGTGCAGCCGGACGGCTGGAGTCTCGGCGGGCTGCCGAATGGCATTCAGTTGGTCCGCTGCCCACGCCAGCCGTTAACCGCGACTACCCGCATCACCTCACACTGAGCACACCACATCTTTGACGAATCTGGTGGTTTATTTCTAATTTGGAGTCATGGATCCGTTGCTGAGTGATGACCTTGCCATCCTGCCGCAGGGAGCGGGGCTTGCCGGGGGCGCGCTCGTCGGGTCGCCGGTCCCCGGGCAGCTACGCATCGCCATGATCGCTACCCCGTACTTCGCCATACCGCCGGCGGGCTACGGAGGGGCGGAGGCAGTCGTGGCTGAACTGGTGAACGGCCTGGTCGAACGCGGGCATCACATCACCTTGATCGCCGCTGGCTCACACGGCACCCGGGCGCAACGATTCCTCGCCAGCTACGAGATTCCCCCGGGGGACCGGTTGCACGAAGCGCTGCCCGAAGTGATCCACGCGGCGTGTGGCGCGCGCGCCATCGAGGACTGCGACGTCGACGTCGTCCATGATCACACGCTGGCTGGTCCGCTGTTGGCCCGCGGCAGGCTGACTCCAACGGTGGTTACCCCGCACAGTCCGCTCGACGGCGAGTTGGGCAGCTACTACCGGACACTCGGTGACACCGTGCGAATGGTGGCCATCTCCGCCGCCCAGCGGGCTGCCGCGCCGGATTTACCGTGGACGGCGACGGTGCATAACGCGGTACGCGTGGCCACGTTCCCCCTTCCAGGCCGCCAAGGAAGACTTCGTGCTATTTCTCGGCCGGTTCGGCCACGACAAGGCACCACACCTGGCCATTGAGGCAGCTCGTGCCGTCGGACTACCGATCACACTGGCGGGCAAATGTAGCCAACCGGACGAGCTCGCCTACTTCGCCGAGGAGATCGAACCTCGACTCGGCCCGGACACCACCGTGTTCGGTGTCGCGGACGCCACCGCCAAACGCGATCTGTTCGCCCGAGCCGCCTGCCTGGTCTTCCCGGTCTGCTGGGAGGAACCGTTCGGCCTGGTCATGATCGAGGCGATGGCCTGCGGTACCCCGGTGGTGGCGCTGCGCCGGAATACCGTCCCGGAGATCGTCGCACCTGGCGCGACCGGCATCATCGTCGATCATCCAAGTGAGCTGGCAGGTGCCATCATCCAAGCACGTTCCCTGGATCCAGTTGCCTGCCGGGAGCACGTGGAGGCCCATTTCACTGTCCAGGCGATGGTCGCAGGTTATGAAGCTGTCTACCGGCGAGTACTCGCGGAAGTCGCGGAACCACCGCCGGTGATGCTCGACCAACGCGGCACCGCCACGG
Organism: Pseudonocardiaceae bacterium; assembly: GCA_050699515.1. Classification (GTDB taxonomy): domain Bacteria; phylum Actinomycetota; class Actinomycetes; order Mycobacteriales; family Pseudonocardiaceae. The sequence continues at coordinate 55,623 of JBOHFF010000023.1, read as the reverse complement.
GCGAGTCAGCAATCGTCTGACTGTCGCCGACCGATCGCGCGTTTGCGGCTGAGTTTTTGATGTCGGCCGAGGTCATCCGCTCGCAACTGCGGAACCTGTCGATCGGCCGGCTCTACGACTTGAAGCGGGAGGGGGAAAGGGACTCACCGCGGGCGAGATCCCCGCATCGCAGGCTACAGCGAGACGGAGAAGGTGCACCTCTTCCAGCCGGTAGGTCTGCGCCTCCGGACCGTCTGACGTCGCCACAGGCACCCGCGCGTGTCAGAATCCAAGCCATCACGATACAGCGCAGATCATCCGTAGAGGACTCAAGTTCCAGCCAGGCTCAGGCGGTCATAGGGCCTGACGGATGCAGTCCTCGACGTGGTAGTTGATCACCCGTAGGGCTTGCTTTAGCCGACGAACGGTAGCCAGCTCAGGTACTCCCAGAACAAGTTGATGAACCAATTGATGGCGCCCGCGTCGACCAGCCACCATGCGGTCAGCGTTGTGGTCGTAGTTATCAAAGCGACTGCCGACCAGCGGGCTGCATGGTAAGCAATCGGCAGATTGGGGTCGCGATCTGCCAGCTTACGGGATCTAGGATCGAACCGTGGAACGAGTCCAACCGGACTGTGATCTACATCCTCTCGTTCCTGCTGGGTGAGTTCACCCTCCTGATCATCATGGAGGTTCCGCGCCGCTCCTAGGGGATCCATCGGCTCAGGGTCGATATGAATATCAGTCACGGAGAGTCCGAACTAGTGGCGGCGGGCAGTGACAGACCTGATCGACCGGCTAACCAGCGCAACGCAGCACTCGCCGACGCCGACCCCTCACCGGCTGAGTTAGCTAAAAAATAGCGGACACTGCCGAAGTCGCGGTCCGCGGCCTTTACTAGGTTGTCCTGGCCGTGTGCCGATAACCAGTTGCGGATATGGTTTGAACGGGGTTCTGGGCCGTGGCTGTCCAGGGAGGCTTCCAGCAGATCTGCTTTGTTCAACACAACGGCCAGCGATCGTCTCTTGAGCTGTATCCTGCTATCCAGGAGCTGTGCGGTCACGGCCCGATATGTAACTTCTGGATAAGCTATGACCGAATCTCTTTGCGAGGAGTCCTGAAGGTGGGCGGCTAACCACGGAATGGTCATCGGATCGATCACGAGCGCGAATCCCTGTGTGTCCTGCAGGTAGTACAATTGAGTCCGCTGTAGCTGGTCGTCGAGTACCCGACCGGGGGCGTCGAACAGATGTAGCGTTCCGTGTCGACGACCAATGGTGATCCGGGCCGAGGTGCACCGAGCGTTGTCCTCCTCTGGCTGTCCCGAGCTGAAAAGATCTACTGAACCGCCGGCGTCGACGACGGCCTTACACATCGCATCGAGCGCGGCGTTGGCAAAGCTGGTCTTTCCCGCGCTGGACGCGCCGATCACGGCCACCCGGACGTCCATGTCGAGCATCGCGCCAGCCAACAATGGTCGCTGACACCAACGACACCGCAGCAGCAAGGTCGATGCGGCTCGGGCGACGGTAGATGGCATGACCTCACCGCAGCTGCACCGCCGCCTGAGAACCCCGTAATGACCTGGCTGTAGCTGGATGTGCAGCCGGCCACAGTCGCATTCCACGGTGGGCAGTTGGGTGAACCCGAAGCATCCGTGCGCCGTGCAAGTACCCCCTGCACCTGCACGGCGTAGCAGCGCTCGGTCGACCAAACGCACCACCGTGATACTGGCGCGCCGGACTACCCACAAGACCCCTGCGGCACCGACGGTGACGGAGCTGACAACCAGCGCACCTGCACCTACGCCGAGTGACGCTGCGACCCCGGCTATGTACGGCAGCATCATCAGCGGCCCGAGGAGTACCCGGGTGGGTGGGGTGGCGTCGTGGAAGCCGTCCTGAAGTGACCTGATGCTCTCCCACATGCGGTCGACGACGTTGAGTACCCTGTCTGCCGCTGCGACCGCGTCGTTGACCGCCTGGCAGGCGAGGTAGTGCGGCCAGGCAGGATCCACGCCGTCTTCCCCCCGCGACGGATCGGGTGCTGAGCCGTCGTCCGCAGGTATCTCACGTTTCGCGTCGCCGATGGCCAGGCTCGCGACCCCGATCCCGATTGCTCCTAGCGCGCCCACCGCGGCAGTGATCGGGATCAGTACCAGTGCGGCCGGAATAATCAGTAGCAGAGTCAACAACGATAAGTAAACAATACTAGCGAAGGCGACGTAACGGAATGGTAGGGTACCGGGCCGGCTCATCGCGTTCGCTTCCGGAATGGATTGCGTGATCGCCGCAACGACCGCTTTGCTCCGAGTTTCCACCACAGTGGGCGTTCGTGCTCCACGAGGAGATCCGCGACCATGCGTCTTGATGTGGCCGAAAGCTGTTGACAGTACTCAACCAACGTGCTCCGCAGTTCGTCCGTCGCCTGGCCTAGCTCGTCCAGTCCCTTGACTACGAGGAAGTACATCGCGCCGGTGCGCTGGTCCGCCTTCGTCCTCAGCTCCTCCGCCAACTGGTGGAGCAGAACGCTCCTTTGCGCGAGTGGCGTCGCTTGTACCAGCGTCGAAGCCTCCTCCGGAGGCAGCTGGCGCATCGCGTCGATAAGCACGGATGCCTCGATCGCGACTACACCCACCGAGGCCGTGCCGATTTCTGTGGCCATCGCTACGACCGCAACCTCGTCGTGGGTGGTCTCGTATCCCCGTAGCCGCTCCGAGACCGACCGAAGCAACACTACTTCACGTTGCCATTGGGCCAATGGCACGGAATCCGGTTGATAGCCAAGTTCGGCGAGCCTGGCTAGTACCTGCAGCACAGAGACGTCGAGACGATCCCGAGCCGCGAGCACCGCCGCCACGTTGTGCCCGGTCGACGCCGTGATTCCGTGCTCTGGAGTCGCACAGGCGAGGATGGGTAACAGCTCTTCTATGCTTGGCAAGCGCCGACCGTAGAGCACGCGCCACGCTATGTCCGCACTGTCGGCTGCGCTGGCGCGCCGTATGGAGGAAAGTACGGTCAACGTCACCCACCACCTGGTGTCGTCGTCCCCCGCGTCAACCGCAGCCGCTGCAAGGGCGGCATCCAGCGGGTCGTGTGGATCCTGGATCGTTCGCCACAGCCGTTGCCACCATAGCTCGCCGACGCAGCGGACCGACGGCTCAGGTGCACCTTGCACCCGACCGGCGAGCTCATCGCGGAGTAGGTCGATCGCCTCCGCACGACAGGACCAGTCGTCCACCTCGGGCAGTTCCAGTGCACCTTCAGCCCACCATCGGGCAAAGCCGCGTAGTGCGTTGATGAACCGTGTTGGTGTCGGCTGTAGCGAGTACCGGCTTGCGATCGTCAGCACCTTGACCAAGGTCTCCGGCCCGGCGTCGACCAGGACACGCTCAACCACGGCGGTCGCCGTCAACATATCGGGCGGCGCCGGAACGACTTGGTCGGAGGCTTCAGATAACGTGCACGCGAATACCTGCCAACGGATCCGCACGGCGATCGGCGTGTCACCGAGCTGGGTAGCCACTCGATCCAACGCAGTGAGTTGGGTCGAGTCTGGTGAGCTGTCCAGTATCATGCTGAAAAGCTGGGCCAAGAGTCTTTCGCTTAGCAGCCTACTTGAACTGGCGAGCCAGTCGATGACGCCATCGATATCGGTGGAGCGAAATGGTTCACCGAGGATCAACGCGCTTGCGATGATCAGATCTATGCCCTCATGCGCCTGAGATGAGGAGCGGATAACTCCGCTCAATTCCACCGCATCCAGTACGTCGAAACAGTCGTGTCGCAGGAAGCGCGGCACCCAGTGCCGGGCGGCCACGGTCGGGCTAATGCTCGATCGGACACCAGCGTGGAGATCAAAAACGATGGACCCGGAATTGGCAGGCGCCCCGCGATACGAACTCGCCAAGTCCGGGTGCAACGCGACCACATCATGCGTGCTGTAGTCAGCGTTGACTACGAACACCTTGAATCCGATTTTCAACGCCTCGGTTCTCGGCAAGAGGATAGTTGCCGCCGCGAGCCAACTGAGTACCGTCCCTGGGTCTTCTGCGACGAAGAGTACCCGTGGCCCACCCGCACGAACCCCTTCCAACGCAGACAACACGGCGGTGAGCTGCCCCTCGCCGTCGGGCTGGTCAGCCACCCACCGCTGTAGCCATTCGGGCTGCAGCGGGCCGGGCTCCGGCTCAGCGGTAACCGGATCGCAGACAGTCTCTCCGTCCGTCTGACTCACCCACACTGGTGAGCCCCAAAGTTGCGCCGGCCGCACCATGCCGTAGCTATCGATCTCGTCGGTCGTCAGCGCGTGGGTGAAGTGGTTCCCCTCCCGGGTGCCCTTTGCTTCGGCTCCAAGGTAAGTGCCCGACGCCGTGATGTAGGCGCCGTCGAAAATGTGCGTCAAAGACCGAGGATATGCATCAACGGAGCGCCCCTCATGCATCCACTGTTCCGGTGGCTCGTAGAGGCAGTGACGCTGTACTAGTTCCATGGTGCGCGGATCAACCCCAGCTGACACCGCCCGGAACTGAAGGCCTGCTCCTCCGAGCAGGCCTTCACCCGCTCGGCAGTCCGTGAAGTACAGCGAGGCGAAGTCAGCCATTTCTTACCTGCCCGATTATACCCTTCAGATTCATCAGCCAGAGCAAGGGCTCGGCAACGTTCTTCGGCTGCACACCGCGCTCGTTGACTTCCCTCTCGTTCTTCGGAAGGGCGCCGAGTGAGGACACGGCAAAATATCTGAAATTGGCGTAGTTCGCTTGCATATGGCGATCGACGCGACTGGCCCCCCTGTCATATAGCATTGCGCGGACATGTTCGTGCATGTTCGCTCCGAACCGTTCATCATAGCCGTTCCCTGCATGCGCTCGCTCCCGTCGCAGAAAATGGCTTTCAGACAGCAAGGGTTCGATTACGTCGAATTTTGCCACTACTACGGCGACTGGAACGGCTACCTTCGATGCGTTGACCACGTCAGTGCGCAGGGCCTCGGTGACAATCGCCAGTACGCTGTCGACCGGGGACCTCTCCTCCTTGTTATCCTCGGGCAGCGGCACCTCTCTACGGACCCCCGGCAGCTGGTAGGCGTCGAGCAGGATGATTAAACCGTCGGCGGCCTTCAGATAACGCTGTCGGTCAGCGCTTTCCTGAGTGAGAATGTCCTCGCCGGCCGCGTCGCAAAACGATAGAATCGTGTCTTGGAACTCGGTAAGACAACCGAATCGCCTACGAGGATGTCGCCACTGCAGCACCAGTGGTACTCGACGACCGCTCGGCGACGGTGGTGTTGTCCCGAACAGCTGACCGTTGGTGAACAGGGCCCGTTCATAACGTTGCAGCCACTCGTGGATCGAGTTGGATCCAGCTTGTTGCTCGCCCACGAGGTGGACATCGGCACGAAATGGCTCGCTGATAACCTCTCGTAGCAGTTTGTTCAACACAGTGAGGTAAACTGTCTTGCCCGCCGCCGTGCCGCCTACCATGCCAATCAGCGGGCTTGGGTGCCGCACCAGGGTCACTGGCAGCGGGGTGTGGCACAGCGCGCAGGCTCGCCGGCTGGATAATGCGCCGCATCCGGGGCAGTGGGCTTCCTTGGCACCGTATTCCGCGCGCATCGGCTGGAATGTCGGCATGGCCGGCCTACTGTAGCCGGTATGTTGCTCCCTCTGGTCGTCCTTCCTCGGGACGCAGCGCTCTCGACCTGGTAAACCCTGCCCATTACACACGAAATACAGATCGGCGGGTGTTTGCTTATGGTAGCAGTATGGGCAGGTCAGCGTGGCCACGACCGAATCCTCAGGGTCCTGACGTCGGGATGTTTGAGAATTATCGACTCACCGTTGACGAGGAAGCAGCGAAGCCATCCACTCCCTAGGCGGCGAGGTAAGATAATCGGCGGCGTGTTCATGTCGGAAGCTAAGTACGCCATGCCCACCCTTTCGCAGGTATCGACGGTCTCCGGTAATGCATCGCTTCCAGAGAACCCGATTGCGATCTCGCAAAAAGCTGGCGGCGGGCTAGCTCGGAACGAAATCTTGTACACTCGTGAGGGGAATCGATACCGTAGGCGACGGACCCGGTAAGTGACTTCTTGGCGAGGCCCGGGGGTCATCACTCGCACCGCTTCCGACCACTCCCGGCGATTCGGGTCCGGCCCGCGCACCGCGACCGAGAATTCAACCCTGTCATACGACAAATCCGGGCTCAGAGTCGTCCGCCATCGTCCCGTCAGCCGGTACTCCTCGCGGTCTACTAACTTACGGATGTGGTTACCCCAGGACACGATTGCGGTGGTGGCCCAACTGGGCCAGAGCCAAGACAGCTCGATGTCGTCACCTATCCTTGTCGCCGTGAGACCGTGTACGTGATTGACCAAGGCACCGTCGGTCGGTTGTCCCTCGGCGGTGGGCGCATCGGTGATGACTACATTGACTGTGGGCGCAGTGCCGGCCATGCCCGCCGTCGATGCAGCGACCGCGCCATCGAGCGGCTCGATAACAGTGTCACCTTCGCTCGCGACGTCTGATGACGGCTTCTCAGGTGTCTGCGGGGGACAACGCCGTGTGGTGGAGGTGTCAGCGTCTGTGAGCGGTGGTGTGGCCGGTTCCGCCGCGAGGTCCGGCTCTGGTGGCTGGTAGGTGGACCACCAGGCCGCGGAATACAGTCGGACCGCGGGGTCGGTCAGCAACTGCCGATGTGCGTGGAGAAAGGCGACATAGACCGCGCGGGAGTAGTCGGGTTGCTCGCGGCTGCGCTCCGACCAATACTCGATGACCTCGTCCAGATGTCGAGCTAGCGCCTGGTCGCTCTGCGGGCCATGGACGTCATAGCGCACGCGCAAGTCCTGTGTAAGTCGCCGAGGATCGGCGCGCAGCGGGCGGACGATCGCATGGTGGTACCGGGCCTGATCGAAACTCGCAGATCCGTCCCTTCTGACCGTCTCCAAGTTCCACCCTCCGTAGCGCAGCGAAACAGACCTCAAAGGAGTAACAGGCTTGTGCCGTATCTCGATCCATCCAGCTTACGTCTATATTGGTCCGAGAGTGCATGTCTTGTGCGCGGCACGGACGACCATTTTGCGTGATATCCCCGTTTCCGCGTATCGATCTTCCGCGGCGGAACGAGTAATGTTGACTTAACGCCAATGAGAGTCATTACAAGGATCGACGGAGGTCGACGCCGACTTCCGCCACTCGTCGTTGCAGGCAATCTCGCCCGTCCAGCCGCTAGCTCGGGTCAGCAGGTCGCTCAGGGCGTGCTCGGCAGTGGCAGGATCGGGGCACAGGGCGGCCACGAGAGTACCGAAATGGATCTCGTCATCGGCCTCGACCAGGCGAATGAGCTCGGCCAGAGTCGTGGGAAGCACCGGGGAAGCGGGGCCGCTGGTCTCGCTGCTGAGTTCGGCGGCCAGCACCGCGAGTGCCGTGGTGAGTTCACTCGTGTTGCCGGTGAGGTGGTTGAGCAACGCGGCGGTGAGGCGGTGGGCGCGTTGCTCGGCGCGGTTTCCGGCGACGTGGGAGAGATAGTTGGCGAGATTGTGGTGTGCTGTCGAGATCTGGCTGGCTTCGGGGTGGACGTACCAGTAGCGCAGCGAGCTGCGTTGGAGCTGCACTGCGGCGGCCGAGTGGTCGCGGGTGTCGGCCAGCCCGGCGCGGGCGCCATAGACCAGGGCGAGCCGCGTGATGTCACCGGCGGCGTCGAAAGCGTCCTGGCAATCGTCCAAGAGGTGGTCGGCGTCGGTGAGCCGGCCGAGGTGACGCAGCGGGAGGTAGTCGTGGAACCGGGTACTGGCGATCTCATGGGCGCCGGCGCCGCGCCGGCGTTGGGTGCGGGCAATCTCGTCGTTGAGCTCGAGCGCGTCGTCCCAGCGCTCCAGGGCCACGGCGGACAGGCGAGCGAGGTCGAGAATGCCCTCCCGGACATTCCACGGGTGCACGCGGTCGTTGTGGGCGCGCTGGTCGGGCAGCTCGGCCATCTGGGCCCGGATGGCGGGTACTTCGAGGAGGACCTGCTCGTGGTCGCCGAGCAGGTTGAGGATCTGCAGTCGCCGGCCTTGGTCGCTGAGCTGGGTCCAGCGCCCGAACCCGGCCCGGCTGGTGTGCTCGATCTTCTGGACGGCCAGGGTGAGCGCCTCGCGAAGCCTGCCCTGGTCCCGCAGCAGGGTGACCAACTCACCGGCGGTGGTGGAGGCAAGCTTGTCGTCGCCTCGAGTTCTGGCGTGGTCGTAGCCGCGGTTCAGCAGGATCTCGGCCGCACCGGGATCCGATCTGCGCAACGCCGCACCGAGCACGACGATGTCTTTGGCCGCGCCGGTGGCGTCGGCGATGCGCCGCAGCAAGGGAACGACGGCAAGTGCGGTAGCCGTGGCGTACCCGTCCCGGATCAAGGTGCGTTCGAGCAGGCAGCTGGCGCTGGCCCAGCCGTGCTGGCGTAGGAGGTAGCGGGCGGCGGCCACACCGGCCCGCTCGATGAACCGGCCGGTGTCCGGACCGGTATGCTGCGGATCGATCCCCCAGCCACCCTCGACGGCGGTCCACCAGGCGGCGAGTTGCGCGTCGACCGCGGCGGTGACCTGCTCCGGCGTCGCCGAGCGGATCACGTCGGCGATGCCGGGGTTGATCCGGTAATGCACCGGATCATCGACCGGGTCAATGCTGATCAGTGCGGTACTGACCAGCGTATCGATCACCGAGGCGAGTGGTGGTGGCTCACCGGGCTGGTTCGAGCGCCGCCACAGCGCGGGCCAGTTCGCGTCGAGAATGGTCGTGTTCCGGTCGGTCTCCTCGATCCGGCACAGTACCTGCAGCAGCAGCCGCGCCGGGGCGGATGCCGTGGCGGTGACGGCGGTGGTCCAGGTGATGAAGGTCTGCTGCAACTGCTCGGCGTCCAGCCTGGTGTGGCCCTGGGTGAGGAACGTCGCCCGCCCCGCCGCCTCGGGCATCGCTGACTCGATCTCAGCCAGCTGGTAGGCCAGCCGGGATGGCTCGATTGCGGCCGCGTCGGCGAGCTCCAGCAGGTGGGGATGGCCTTGGGTGAGGGTGAGCACCGAGCGGGCCAGGTCCACATTGTGCAGCGCTTCGCGCAGGTTCGGCAGCTCCCCGACCAACCAGAGGGACTCGTCGCGGGACAGCGCGTGCACCGGCCGGAGCAGCACCACGTCGGGGTCCTGACCAGCCGGCACGACCCGGCTGGTCAGGACCACCCGGGAGGGCCCTTGATGGCTGGTGAGCGCGCTGATCAGCAGTGCCCAGCGGAGGTCGCGCCACTGGCCATCGCCGCTGAGCAGCGCGTCGAGGTTGTCCAGGACCAGCAGCAGGGCCGCGTCGGCGAAGACGGTGGTCAGGGTGGGCAGCACAGTGTCCAGTCGCTCCACGGTGGCGATCTCGGCGAGTATCGAGAACCCGTGTTGCCCCAGCTGGTCATCCAGCGTCACCGCCAGCTGGCGCAGCGCATCGTCGGAGGAGTCCGGATCGGTGGGCGCGGAGCAGTACGCCACCGCGGCGAAGCCGCCCTGGTGGCGATAGGCCAACTCCACCGCGCAGGTGGTCTTGCCCGCCCCGGCCGTGCCGTGCAACATCACCGCGGTGAACCCGGAGGCCGGGGCCAGCGCGGTACTGGCCGCTGTCATCAGCTCGGCACGGCCGGCGAAGCGCGTCGGCTCGGCCGGGAACCCGGTTATCGGCACGACAGCGGGATCACGGGCCGGTTTTCCGTCCGGAGGAACCGAGGACGGTCCGAGCGCCCGGTTCCGCGGCCTGTTCAGCCGGATCATCCGCGCCAGGAAAAGCGCGAGCGGAATCGCCACCAGAACCCACGTGAGGATCCCGAGCATGATCACCGCAGTCGTGATCACCTGCAGCCTCCAGGAGTAACTTGAGCGCCGACGATAGCCCCATGCGGCCAGTCCGGCGCAACTTCCACTCATGAGATCGGAGTAGCAGGTCAAAGGTTACACGCCAATTACGGCCAGGTAACGCGCACCATCCAGGAACCACTATCAGTGTCGAGTATGTCACAGAGATGAATCGCACGCGGTGGCGACGAACAGGGGTGCCGGATCACCTACGTGTTTCTCCGACGATGGTGTGTCCAGCGTTGGTCACCGGCACTGAGACTGGTTGCCCGGGACAACGCGTCATAGGCATCCGCCGGGGTCGGCCGGGTATCCGAAGGAGCAGTCACCGCGGGGGCGGTAGGTGTGCGCCGGACGGGGACCGGGTGATTGCTCTGGGAGTTGTGCGTTTTCGATGCCGTGGTGGCTGCTGACGTGGTGGTCGCCGATGACGCGGTGCCGCTGCCGCCGGGTGGTGGTGGTGGGAGTGCCCCGCTGATGCCCCCGGTATCCGGGCTGTTGGCGGTGCTGTTGACAGGGTCGGAGGCCGGGATGACTGCCACGGGAGCGGTGCGCGCCGGGGTCTCGGCGGTACCCGGCGCAACGGGCCGGTTGGTGGGGGGCATGAACAACGCGGACGCAGCGCTTGCGGCAAGGACGACGGCGAGCCCACCCGCTACCGGGAACCGCTTGGACCGACCCGAGCTCGCCGGGATGGCCGGTGGGAATGGCCTCGGTGCCGGGGGCGGCGTTGCCTCGATCCTGGACGTTCCGGTCCTGGACACCGTGAACAGCTCGGCGCCGGACCGCTCCGCGAGCAGCCCCTCCGCGTGCGGCCCCTGAGTCAACGCGGCCGCTTTACGGCGCTGGGACAAGCGCTGCCGTCCAGGCTCCATGTCGTCACCTCCGCTGAAGAGTTCTCGCGGTCGAGAGCACTCTCGCCAGCCCCTCGAGCACGGTCGTCATCACCCGTCAGGCAGGGTGGTCCGGCACTGTGCGGGTGCACACCTTACGCACAGCGACCTGATGCTGTGCCGGCGTCCCACCCACGATCCCTGGACGCCGGCGGCGCGGCGTGACACCGGCGTCCAGGAGCCGCACTTGAGCTACGTCTCCAGCGTCTGGGTCTCCAGCGTCTGGGTCTCCAGCGTTTGGGCCAGGCGATCCGCCATGAGGCGGATGAAACGCGATGGGTCACTGAGTTCGCCGCCCTCGGCGAGTAGTGCCATCCCGTAGAGAAGTTCCACTGTTTCCACCAGGCCGGGGTCGGCCTTGCGCTCGTTGTAGGCTCGCTGTAGCCCGCTCACCAGTGGGTGGGTGGGATTGAGTTCGAGGATGCGCTTGATATTCGGCATACCTTGACCCATGGCGCGATACATCTTTTCCAGGGTCGGTGTGATGTCATGCGTATCTCCGACGATACAGGCCGGTGAGGTGGTCAGCCGCGACGATAGTCGCACCTCCTTGACGTCGGCTTGCAATGTGGTCGTCATCCAGGACAGCAGGTCGGCGAAGTCCTTCTTCTGCTGGTCACGTTCGGGCTCAGCGGTTTTCTTCTCTTCCTCGGTGTCGAGGTCGACCTGCCCCTTGGCGATCGACTGGAGCCGCTTGCCGTCGAATTCGCGGACCGAGTCGACCCACATCTCGTCGACCGGATCGGTCAACAACAGGACTTCAAATCCCTTGACCTGGAAGGCTTCCATGTGCGGCGAGCTCTCGATCAACGACCGTGACTCGCCCGTCATGTAGTAGATGTGTTCCTGCTCATCCTTCATGCGCTCCAGGTAATGACGCAGGGTGGTCAGCTGCTCCGTATCGTGGGTTGAGGAGAACGAAGCGATGTCGAGAATCGTCTCCTGGTTCTCGACATCGCTGAGGAGTCCTTCCTTGACGGCGCGGCCGAACTCCTTCCAGAATTTCTGGTAGGTCTCGGCGTTGTCTGTCATCATGTCCTTCACCGTCGAGAGCACCTTCTTGACGAGGCGTCGGCGGATCAGCTGGATCTGGCGGTCCTGCTGGAGGATCTCCCGTGACACGTTGAGCGACAGGTCCTGGGCGTCCACCACGCCTTTGACGAAGCGCAGGTACTCCGGCATGAGGGCTTCACAGTCGTCCATGATGAACACGCGCTTCACGTACAGCTGGACGCCGCGCTTGCGATCCCGCATGTACAGGTCCAAGGGCGCGCGGGACGGGATGAAGAGCAGGGCCTGATACTCGAACGTCCCTTCCGCCTGCATGCGGATGATCTCGAGCGGATCGCTCCAGTCGTGACTCACATGCTTGTAGAACTCCTTGTACTCGTCGTCGGACACCTCGTTCTTGGAGCGCGCCCAGAGTGCTTTCATCGAGTTGATCGTCTCGACGTCGACCACGATACTGTCGTCTTTTTCGCTGGCGTCTTCATCCGTGCGCTCGGACGCCATCCTGATGGGCCATGCGATGAAGTCAGAGTACCGCTTGACAATATCCTTGATCTTCCAGCTGTCCGTGTAGTCGAAGAGCTGGTCCTCTTTGTCCTCTGGTTTGAGGTGCAGGGTCACCGCGGTGCCCTGTGGTGCGTCGTCGACCGACTCGATCGTATAGGTCCCGTCGCCGCTGGATTCCCAGCGGGTGGCGTGACTCTCTCCGGCGCGCCTCGTCAGGAGCGTGACCTTGTCGGCCACCATGAAGGTGGAGTAGAAGCCGACACCGAACTGCCCGATGAGATCCTGTGAAGCCGCCGCATCCTTCGACTCCTTCATTTTCTGCAGGAATTCGACCGTGCCGGATTTGGCGATGGTGCCGATGAGCTGCACCACGTCGTCGCGTGACATGCCGATGCCGTTGTCCCGCACAGTGAGCGTGCGCTGGTCTTTATCGACCTCGATGTCGATGTTCAGATCGGTGTTATCAACCTGCAAGTCTTTGTCGCGAAACGCTTCCAGTCGCAATTTGTCCAACGCGTCTGAGGCGTTGGAGATGAGCTCCCTCAGGAAAGTGTCCTTGTTCGAGTAGATCGAATGGACCATCAACTGCAACAGCTGGCGCGCCTCGGCCTCGAACTCGAGTGTTTCGACCTGCGTGTTCACCGCATTCCTTTCTGGAGTGGGTACTGTGCGTGGGACTGCTGACCGACCGAGCCGGTTCCGTGATGATAAACCAGCTCGGTGTGCTCGATCGCCAGTCGAGTCTGGTGCGCCTCGCCCGGGACTTAGTCGGTGATCACGGCCCACGCGGTCGTGCCGTCGGGCGCGACGTCGACCCCCCACGCTGTGGTGAGGTTGCCGAGCATTTCCAGGCCCAGCTCTGGTCCCTTGGGCAGCGTCTCGATCGAGTGCTCCGTCGGCGTCCCATGTGACGGCTCAGCCGTCGGCGTCCCACGTGACGGCTCAGCCGTCGGCGAGGCATCCTGAACAGCCAGCCGCAGTCCCCGGGGGCCTCGTTCCAGCATCAACTCAGCCGCGCTGCCCGAAGGTCCGATGGCGACCTCAACGAGCTCGTTGACGACGACTTGGGCGGTGTCCTGCAGATCGTGATCGACCTGCCACAGTGGGCACATGTCACGGATCAACCGCCGGGCTCTTGCCGGGGCCCGCACGTCGCCCGGCAACCCGGTCCGCATGCGCACGATGTCGGGTCGCCGGTCGATCGCGCCCTTGGCCTCCAGCTGCAGGTGATACACCGGCACCAGGGCGGGCACCCCGAGGGTCACCAATGCTTCGGTCATCTCCGCGTCGGGCCGGCACAGCGCGATCTTCGCGGCGGGCCAACCGCCGCATTCGGCCAGTACAGTCGGGAAGATCATCACCCAGGAGGCTTGCGACCCCAGCCGAAACCCATCGAGGTCGACCACGACCCGGCCGTGGCCGTGCAGCTCCTTGACGAGCACCCGCCACAAATCTGTCGCGGTATCCAACGTCAGCAATCCTCGCGGGTGCACCATCACCACCTGCCCGTGGCGACGCACCGTGACGTCGAGCTCCCTGCCCAATCGAATCCACCACCCAGCTTGCACACTGCGGAAGACGCTCGGCGATCCTACGACTGCGCGGCCCGTCCCGCACTGCGGAAACGCAAACCACCGCCACTCGAGTGCTACCACAGCACCCTGCATAAGGTTCCACGTGGCGAGTCGGGAGCTTCCCGGGTGTGCAATCGGTTCCACTTGGCTGCGTGATGGAGGACGAGCGTGCTGATCGAGCGGATCGCTGGTGAGCTGGGGGTGGCGCAGCGGCAGGTCGGTGCCGCTGTCGAGCTGCTCGACGGCGGCGCGACCGTGCCGTTCGTCGCCCGGTACCGCAAGGAGGCCACCGGCGGGCTGGATGACGCGCAGCTGCGCACCCTGGAGGAAAGGCTGGGTTACCTGCGCGAGCTGGAGGAACGCCGGACCGCGATCCTCAACTCCATCCGTGAGCAGGGCAAGCTCGACGACGCTCTGGAAGCCAGGATCATGGCGGTGGACTCGAAGGCGCGGCTGGAGGACCTCTACCTGCCCTACAAGCCCAAGCGCCGGACCAAGGCGCAGATCGCCCGGGAGGCCGGGCTGGAGCCGCTGGCCGACGAGCTGCTCAGCGATCCGAGCCATGATCCGCAGGACAGTGCCGCAGCCTATATCGACGCTGAGGCCGGAGTGCCCGACGCCGCGACCGCGCTGGAAGGCGCCCGGGCCATCCTGGTCGAACGTTTCGCCGAGGACCCCGACCTGATCGGGTCGCTGCGCGAGCAGATGTGGACGCGGGGTCGCCTGCTCTCCCGAGTACGCGAGGGCCAGCAGGAGGCCGGCGCGAAGTTCGCGGACTACTTCGAGTTCTCCGAGCCCTTCACGAAGATGCCCTCGCACCGCATCCTGGCGTTGTTCCGGGGCGAGAAGGAGGGCGTGCTGGACCTCTCGCCCACACCGGAGGATGACGACGCGCACTACGAGCTGGCCATCGCGATACGGTTCGATGTCCAGGATCGGGGCCGCCCGGCGGATGGCTGGCTCGCCGAGGTGGTGCACTGGGCGTGGCGCACCCGGATCCTGCTGCACCTGGGCATCGACCTGCGGATGCGCCTGCGGCAGGCCGCCGAGGCCGAGGCGGTGCGGGTATTCGCCGCCAACCTGCGTGACCTGTTGCTCGCTGCGCCCGCGGGTGCTCGGCCCACCATGGGACTGGACCCCGGCTACCGCACCGGCGTCAAGGTCGCCGTCATCGACGCGACCGGCAAGGTGGTGGCCACCGAGACCATCTACCCGCACGTTCCGCAACGGCGCTGGGACGAGGCGCTGGCGGTGCTGCGCCGGCTGGCGCAGACGCATCACGTCGAGCTGGTCGCGATCGGCAACGGCACCGCCTCCCGGGAGACCGACAAGCTCGCCGGGCAGCTCGGCATCACCAAGGCCGTGGTGTCCGAGGCCGGCGCCTCGGTGTACTCCGCGTCGGCCTACGCGTCCGCGGAGCTACCCGAGCTGGACGTGTCGCTGCGCGGCGCGGTGTCGATCGCCCGCCGGTTGCAGGACCCGCTCGCCGAGCTCGTCAAGATCGATCCTCGGTCTATCGGCGTCGGCCAGTACCAGCACGACCTGCCCGAGACCGCGCTGTCCCGCTCGCTGGACGCGGTGGTGGAGGACTGCGTGAACGCGGTGGGCGTCGACGTCAACACGGCGTCCGCGCCGCTGCTGCGACGGGTGTCCGGGATCACCGTGGGGCTCGCCGAGAACATCGTGACCCACCGCGACGCGCACGGCCCGTTCCGTACCCGGCGGGCGCTGGCCGGTGTCCCCCGGCTGGGGCCCAAGGCGTTCGAGCAGTGCGCCGGTTTCCTGCGCATCCCCGACGGGGATGACCCGCTGGACCGCTCCGCCGTGCATCCCGAGTCCTACCCCGTGGTACGCCGCATCCTCACTGCCACCGGCACCGACATCACCACGTTGATCGGCAACACCGCGGTGTTGCGGGCACTGCGACCAGCCGAGTTCGTCGGTGTCATCTCTGGGAGCATCGTGGGCCTGCCTACCGTCACCGACATCCTCGCCGAGTTGGAGAAGCCCGGCCGCGACCCGCGACCTGCCTTCGCCGCCGCGCGTTTCGCCGAGGGTGTCGAGAAGATCTCCGACCTCACGCCGGGCATGGTGCTCGAAGGTGTGGTCACCAACGTCGCGGCGTTCGGTGCTTTCGTCGATGTGGGTGTCCATCAGGACGGGCTGGTGCACGTCTCCGCGATGGCGCGCGCCTTCGTCAAGGACCCGCGTGACGTGGTCAAGCCCGGCGACGTGGTGCGGGTGAAGGTGCTCGACGTGGACGTGCCGCGCAACCGCATCGGCCTCACCCTGCGGCTGGAGGATCCCGCTGAGACCAAGCCGCCCGCACCCGGCCCCACCCGCAAGCTCACCAAGCGAGGGCCGGTTCGCGATAAACCAGCAGGCGGTGCGATCGCCGACGCGCTACGCCGCGCCGGTTACCAGGCTGACCGCTGACGTCAGAGCGCAGCCGTCATGGCGTCGACGGTGGTGCGCCACCGCCCCACAGCAAGGAGATGGGCAACGCGATGAGTCGATCTCCGAATGGCAGTGGACGCTCTCCGGTGAAGAACACCACACCTGCCGCGAAGTATTTACCGATCCGGTCTCGCAGCATCGTGAGATGTCGGAAATCCTCACCCCGAACGGTCGCTGCCGCCTTTACCTCCACCCCGACCACTCGACCGGCCGGCGTCTCCAACACGCAATCCACCTCCCGGCCGTCGCGATCCTGGAAATGGAACATGCTGACATCGAGCTCAGCGGTGGCCCGCAGCTTGGTCAGCTCGTTGACGACGAAGGTCTCCAACAGCGACCCCGCGGCCGGATTGCCTGGTCGTGCCAATCCGTCCGGGCTCTGCTCCATGAGCCATGCCGCGAGGCCGGTGTCGGTGAGATGAATCTTCGGTCGTCGCTTGACCCGTGCGGTCAGATTCCGAGACCAGGCAGGCAGCCGATGCAGCAGGAATACCGTCTCAAGCAAGGGAAGGTAACTGCGGACCGTCTCGTCGTCGATACCGAGATCGCGGGCCAGCGACGCCACATTCAACTCCTGTGCGGTGAGCGCAGCGAGCAGGCGGAACATCCGCGGAAGCAACTCGATGTGTCGGACCCGGGCGACGTCGAGGACCTCGCGCTGGGTCACGGTCGTGAGATAGCTGCGAAACCAGATCGCCCGTGACCGCGCGGACTGGCGGGTCACGACCTCAGGGAACCCTCCGACGCACGCGAGCCGCAGGTACTCGTGCCGGGTCAGCATCTGCGGTGATGAACGTAACAGTGCCTCGGGATCGTCGAACACCCGATTCAGGAAATCCGGCGACGCTCCCACGCGCTCGGCGACCGAGAACGGCCACAGCTCGACCAGCGCGGCGCGGCCCGCCAGAGACTCGGACAGCGTGGGTACCGTCAGGAAACGGGTTGATCCGGACAGGACAAAAGTGCCCGGCCGCGGGTCACGATCCACCGCCGCCTTGATGGCGAGCACGAAGTCGTCGCCGGCTCGTTGCACCTCGTCGATGAACAGCGGCCTGGCGCCTGCCTGGAGATAGCCCGCGGGGTCATCCCGGGCGGCCGCGCGCTGGTCGGCGTCATCGAGGGTGGCGAACGTGCCTCCGAGTTTGTGGTGCAACTGGCGGAGCAACGTCGTCTTGCCGGCCTGCCGAGGTCCGTTGATGATGGTCACGCGGAAGTCCCGAACGCACTCCTCGACGAGCGGCTCGATCTGCCGGCCGACCAGCTGGTCTGCATGTTCAGCCTCCGTCACGAGGTCACTCTAGCGTGCGATCTCCAGGATCTCCGATTTTCGCGATCTTCAAGTTCGCTTTTCGCGTGGGCCGAGTCCGCGTTTTGCCAGCCGGTATCGCCGGGTGAAGGGGACTCGACGTGGTCTCAGTCCACTCGATCTTCGACGTTGTGCTCATCGCCGACCTCGAACGTTCACGCGAATGCGCGCACACCTGCAGCGACTGATGGACCAGCCCAAACAGTCCAGCGCCAGGTCGTGGGGCACCGACAACAGACTATGGTCTCCGCCGTGACCGAACCCTCCGCCTTGCACGACACCAAGGCTGCCTACGACGCCGTTGCGTCCCTCTACGCCGAGCGTTTCAGTAACGTGCTTGAGGCCAAACCGATGGAACGTGCCCTGCTGGCCGTGTTCGCCGAACTTGTGCAGGCCCACGACGCCGGACCGGTCGCCGACATCGGATGTGGCCCCGGCCACGTGACGGCACACTTGCACGCGCTCGGGCCGACCACCTTCGGCATCGACCTGTCCTCCGCGATGGTCGCCCTGGCCCGCCGAGAGCATCCGGACCTGCGGTTCGAGGCGGGGTCGACGACCGCCCTGGACCTCGCCGACGGAGTTCTTGGCGGCATTCTCGCTCTCTACTCCATCATCCACACACAACCGCAGCAACTGCCAGTCGTGTTCACCGAGTTCCAGAGAGTGCTGGCGCCGGGCGGCCACCTGCTGCTCGGATTCTTCGCTGGTGACGATCCGCTGCCGCAGGAATTCGACCACAAGGTCTCGCTCGCCTATCGATGGTCGCCCGACAGTGGTCAGCCGAGAACCGTCGGTAGCGGCCTCGGCCTCGGCCTGAGACAGCCAATTCCGCAAGCACGACTCGCTGATCGAGAGCCCTTTGGCCAGTGTGGCGATCGGTTGCTCGCCCAGACGAGCGAGCTCGACCGCTCGACGACGGAACTCCGGTGGGTGAGGTGCAGGCACGGTGGCATTCTTCCCGGTGGCCGTGGCCACCTCAGGTCGGGTGTCCGTGCTACGGGGACAGGCTCACACCATCGTTCCCATTGGGTTGGGGATTGGGGTGGCTGTTCGGCGCTGAGCAGGTGTTCCCCACAGAGCGGACAGAGTGCGTGCTGCCTGGTGAGCAGGCGCAGGGTGTACCGGTCGAGTGGGGGTTTGGCCTTGCGTCGCCGGGTGGCCCAGTACTCGGTCAGGGTGGGGTCGTCGGGGGACGCCCTGCCTTTGACCATGGTGTGGCGGACGATGGGGGTCCAGGAGAACTTGGGTAGGTAGGTGCCGCTGGCGCGGTCGCCGAGCATCCACCGGTCGTTCCTGAACGTGTTGAGCTTGCCGAAGTACTGGTGGACGATCCAGGACGTCGGCTTGTTGCCGTGGTTGTGCTTGGCCCACTTGTGGGTGAGCTTCCACACGTAGTTGTCCAGGCAGGAGAAGACCTTGGACGACACCACGGAGCGGTAGTAGGCGGCCCAGCCTCGTGTGATGGGGACGAGTTTTGCCAGGACCGCGCTCGTGTTCGAGCCGCGCAGGGCGCGCATGTCGGATGCGAGTCTCCGCTTCAATCGTGTGACCGCCTCGGCGCTCGGTTTGGTCAGCAGCGTGCCGTTTTGGTAGCGGCGGGCGTTGACTCCCAGGAAGTCGAACCCCTGCGATAGGTGCACGACTGTGGTCTTGTCTTCGTTGAAGGCCAGACCTCGGGGAGCCAGCCACCCGGCCAGCTGCGCCTTGACCTGTCGTGCCTGTTCCTGGCTGTGGCAGAACACGGCGAGGTCGTCGGCATATCTGATCAGGACCGGGCTGCCCGCTACTGTCTCGCCGGCGCGGGTGCCGGTGTGGTAGTGGACTCCGGCGGCATTCTCCAATCCGTGCAACGCGACGTTCAGGAGCAAAGGACTGATGACTCCTCCAACGCAATGGAGAACTCGGGGAAGGCTCCTCGTCGGCGTCGCCGTTGTCGGTCTTGATCGTCGGTGTTGGTGTGCTGGCGTTGGTGGGGATGCGGTGCCGGATTGTGATTTTGTCGGGTCCGATGAGGATGTCTTTGACGAGCAGGCGCAGTACCCGCTGCTGCTCGGGCACGCTGGCCATCGCGGTGTTGTTCCGTAGCCGGGCGAGGAAGCCCTCGAGGTTGGTGGCGAGTTTGAGGTAGGCGTCGCGGTCGGTGAGTTGGGCGGCGACGGCGTCGAGTTGGCTGCGCAGGTTGGTCTCTCGGGTGCGCAGCTCGGGCATGCGCTCGCGCAACTCGTCCAGCGAGATCAGCTCTTCCTGGTATGCCTTGATCAGTCGGGCGACCCAGGCGCTGGCTTTGCTCAGCGCCTGGGTCAGGCGCTGCTGCTGGGCGGTGGTGGGGTCGGCGGTGCGCGACTGGTTGAGGCGCCGGTCGATCTCGGCGCGGATCAACGCCGGGTTGGAGAGCAGCTCGCTGATGTGCTCCCACACGAGTTTGTCGAGTTAGTCGAGTTAGTCGGTGCGCACGGGCTTGTTGTCGCAGACCCGGCCGTGTTCGTAGCGGTAGTTGTCCGAGCCCAGGCACCGATAGTAGTAGATCTTGTTGCCGGCAGTGGTGGTGGTGTGGCCACGGTAGTAGGCATATCCGCAGCTCGCGCACGCGGCCAGGCCTTGGAGCAGCGAGGGAACCTTGGAGCTGCGGGCGGCGTAGCGCTTGTTGTCGGCGAGTCGTTGCTGGGCCCGTGCCCAGGCGTCCTCGTCCACCAGCGCCGGTACGGGGATCTCCAGCCAGTCCTCGCGCGGGCGGTCGGTGACCGAGTAGGACTTGGGTGTGGACCGGCCGGCCGGGCGGTGCGGTTGAGTCCGGGCTGATCGGCGGTGCGCATCGTCTTGCCGAAGCAGGCGCGTCCGGCGTAGGCGGGGTTGCGCAGCATCGCCCAGATCACCGAGCGGTCCCAGCGGGACTTGCCGGTTCGGGTGGGCACCTCGGTGGTGGTCAACCAGCGGGCAAGATCGGCGATCGATGCGCCATCCTCGACATAGCGGCGAAACAGCTCCGCCACGATCGCCGCGCGGGTCGGGCGTAGAGCCGGGCCAGCACCTCGGCGGGCACGTCGGCGACCCATCCGGCGATCGCGGTGACCGAGCGCATCCCGCCCAGCACCGCGGCTGCGCACAGCGTCAACACCACCGCGACCGGGTGATCACAGCCCTGATCGCGAGCGCTGTCGCACACGACTCGACGATGGCAGGATGAATCAGCAACGAGGCTCCGGTGGCAACGAGAAGTCTGTGGAAGGACCACTCGTCCTACCGGGGCCTCGTTCGCCCACCGGCACGACACGCCGAAGATCACCGATCTTGCTCAGCGGGGCCGGACAACACCATCAAACGATCTCGGAACGACCCTGCCTGTCGCTACGACCGTTTGAGCCCAAGATCACTTAACGATGGGCCGATCTGGTACTTTCAGTACAGCTCTGAGTCTGAGTTCGACTGTGCCGAGTAGTCGCACTGCGCAGTGGCCTTCGCACCGGCAGCTGAGCGGCTGCTCGTGGAGACAGGGTCGGGTGGGGAGCAGTGTTGCGGCGTGCGCGTCACGTTGCTCTCCACCTGCGGCGAGGTTCCAGGAACTCGCAATAACGGGGTAGTACCAAAGGTACTGGATCAACCTATTGCGACATGGTCCAGATCGGTACTGTAAGAGTGGTGATCGTTGCGGACGATGCTGGTATTGTCGGATTAGTCGCTGACCGTCCCGCGTTGATTGCGACGGTCTATGACCTGGGGATCTTAGCACGGCCTGTTGTTTTTGTAGATGCTGCGCGCTGCCAGCGGAGTGCGGATTGGCAATAGTGGGTGGGGGAGCAGTCGAATTGACGACGATAGGGGAGTCATGAGACCCAAGTGCGTGGTGACACGAAATATATCCCGACGCCCGACGGTGTCCATCTGCGGAATAACCTCGTCAACCTGGTTGTGGAGGCGAGGTAGCCACATGACGACTGTATCCATTGCGCCCGAGTGTGCGGACACGGTCGGGCTGGCAGGTCACGGTGTGCTGCACACGACGCTGGCTCGGCGGTTGGGCAGCGCCTGCCCGGTGCTACCCCTGGACCCACCCATGGGCGGCGACGGCTGCGGGGTCGCCGTGCTTGCCACCGACGGTTGGGATCCCGACCTGCACGGTGTGTTCAACGCCGAGTGCCTGGCGCGGGGAATCCCCTGGCTGCCCGTCTACGTCGAGCGGGGGCATGCGGTCATCGGCCCATGCACGCTGCCCGGGCAGGCTGCCGCCGTGAAGCACAGGGTTCACCAACCTGGCTATCCGAATCTACGCACGTGCACGGGATGGGCCTAGCCGCGACGTGCGTCACACCGTTATGGCACTGGCTGAACTGTTGCCTCGCGGCGGTGATCGGGGATGTGCGCGTACCAGGGTGGTCCCCAGAATCGGTAACAGTGATGGAGCAGACCGAGTGAGGTGCGCGACATTGGGTGGTTCCGATCTGGGGTCGGTCCCGACGACCTGCGGACGTGGTGCGCCATCGCGTGGTAGGCACATCACGATCGCTGTGCTGGGCGCCGGGATCGCCGGTTTGGTTGCGGCCTATGAGCTTGAACAGCTCGGCTATCACGTCGTGATACTGGAGGCTGACTCCCGGATCGGTGGTCGGGTGTACACCAGGCGTTTTGGTGGCCCGGACGGCCCGATCGCGGAGTTCGGCGCAATGCGCATTCCGGCCGATCATCACCTCACGATGCGCTATGTGGACGAACTAGGACTCCGGCACCGATTACGCCCCTTCCGCAATATTCTGAGCGATCCCCACAACTATCTGCGCATCGGCTCGCAACTGGTCCGCGTCCGCGATGCGGCAGTGCCGCTGATCCAGGACGCTGAAGGATACGCCGGTGGTAACTCCTACCGGCGGGATACGTTGCTTTTCGTGGGCTGGCTGCACGCGATGGTGCGGGCACTCGCCCCCCGGGAGCTGCGCGAGCTCGACCGGGGCGACGCCAGGAAGATGTTAACGTTGGCCGACCGGCTGGACATGGCGTCGTTTCTGCATGACGACCGGGTCGACCTCGGCGCGGCTTTCCGCGCGTACCCGGAGCTGAGAACCGCGTGCAGCGGCCGGCTGGAGAGCTTTCTCGATGACATCATCCGGGAGTCCGGCACCGACGTGCTGACCCTCACGGGGGGTATGGCACAGCTGGTGGACGGGTTCGCCAGCCGGATCCGCGGCCCGATCCACACCAGTCGGGTGATAGTGGGTCTCGAGGTGCGCCGCGATGGGGTGAGCGTTTACCTGGCCGGTGCGCGCAGCCGATCGGTGCTGACCTACCCGATCGTGCTGTGCACTATCCCTTTCTCGGTCCTGCGCGGGCTGTCATTGACCGGTGTCAGCGCCGACAAGCTTGACGCCATCGCGACGCTCGACTACGGCTCGGCGACGAAGGTGGCGCTGCACTGCCGGGAGGCGTTCTGGGCCCGGGACGGCATTACCGGGGGCGGATCGGCGCCAGGAGGGCTGAGCCGGCAGACCTACTACCCGGACGCCGGTGCCGGCGACGGTTCGGTGTTGCTCGGCAGCTACACGATCGCCGAGGACGCCGACGTGCTCGGTCAGCTAGCCGAACCCGTCCGGCACGCGGTGGTCACCGACGAGCTGGCGGAGTTGCACCCGCAGCTACGCCGGCCGGAGACGGTGCTGGAAACGATGAGCGTGGCCTGGGGCGAGCGGCCCTGGAACAAGGGCTGCGCGGCCCGACGGTGGGGCATCACGGATGCGGAACGCGCCCGCGAGGCCGAGCGGGCGGCGTGCCCGCAGGGCCGTTTGTTCTTCGCCGGCGAGCATTGCTCGATCAGTCCGGCCTGGATCAACGCGGGGATTGAGTCGGCGCTGGCCGCGGTGTCGCAGATCCACGCTTTTGCCCCCCAGGTGGTCGGCGACTGGAGGTATGTGGGGGAATCAGTGTGAGTGTCTTTGACCTGCCTCGCCTGCACTTCGCTGGTATCGGCATTACCCGGCTGCCCACGGGTCCCAGGTCTGGGTTGCTCGACCTCGCCACCAACACCGCAATCGTCGATTCCGCCCCGTTCCCGGTCACTCGACCCGCCCAGGAATACCATGACTACCTCGACCGTCAGGGCGTGCGTTTCGAACCGGATGGCACGGTCACGCCGGGCGGGCGGTTCGGTTCGGTCAAGGGCTGGAACTTCGGTGGCAACGGACACTTCTGGATTGACGCCGTGGTGGTCGGCTGTGAGCGCTCACCCGGCGAGATCGACACGACCGACCATATTGTCGGCCGGCAGGTGGACCTGTGGGGTCACTACAACGACTACCTTGCCAGTACCGCGAACCGGGCCAGAGTCTTCGACGTAGACCCGGCCTCGAACTGGACCACTGCGGTGATGGTCGGCCAGCTCAGCCTCGGCCGCGCCGGTCGCTCACACGACGGTGGCTACCTGGCAACCGGCGATGTGTACGGCATATCACCGCCGCGCTGGCAGAACCCACGACACGTTGTGCGCACTGACGAACACCCGCTGAGCAGGGAGTTCACTCGCTCAGTCGTATACCAGCTCGTGGTGGACAAGACCGACCGGCTGGACTGGCTGGACGAGGCCGCCCGGTCACCCGCGGTATCGGCGTTGCGGCAGCTGGTCGACACCGATGAATTCGGTGGGTTGCTTGTGCAGTTTGCGCTGTTCAACATGGCGACCCCGGTCGGACATGACGCGCCGGACTGGTGGGACATGCACGGAACCATCGCGCCGTGGCGACCGCAGGATATGCGCACGTATCCGGCCGGCCGGTTGCTGACGGGCCGGGAGCTGCTTCGCGACGGTCGCGATACCCCCCTGCACACCCTCACCGTCGAGGTCCGCGAGCAGTGCGTGACCGCCAACATGATCACGGCCATACCGGTCGTGAGCCGGGCCGTCACCCGGGACGCGAGTCCGACACACCAGCTCGGTCGACGGCTCGATGTGGGGAACCTGGAACTGCGCACCAGCACCGGCCGGCTGCTCGGCATCTTCCCCCGGACGGCCTACCTGGGCCCAGGTTTCCGGCTCAGCGGTGGTGTGTTGTCCACGCCGCGAGTCGACAGCCAGCGCGACGACCCCGCTGAGCCGCTGCGGCTGCAAGCATCCGACGGGACGGTGCTCCTCACCGAGGAGGAGATCACCGTCCAGTCGGACCAGGCAAGTCTGTTTCTCGAACATCCGAACCCAGCGAACGGGCAGGACTTCGCCGTTGACGTCACGCTGCGATCGTTTGTTCGCGGGCGTCCCGCGAAGGTCGACCGGATCGAGGTCCATCAATTCTTCAACCCACGCGGCTTGCCACTAGATCCTCGGGCGAGCTCGCCGGACGCCCGGTCCACCGATATCGCCATTGCCGAGTTCGCCGCCGAAATCCGGCCGGAGGAACCGACGAAGTACGGGACCGGTTGCGCGCTGTCCACCGACGACGCCGGGTACGGGCGGTTGGTCGTCCGGGGAGCCAGAGCCGGGACGACCCAGGTCCTGTTGCTGCCAGCGGGTCTCCCGCTGCCCTGTTACCCGGGCACCGCCGGCTCGGCCCTGCTGGCCTACGACAACGCCGACCGGCTCGGTTACTGGTCGTCGGCTGGTTTGCTGTCCGTTCGGGTGTTGCCGGATACCTGGCACCTGGACGACGTCCCTTCCCAGGAGGTCACTTTTGACCTGGTGTATCGAGAGGTTTTCGCTTACTACGAGCTGATGTACTCGTTCATGAAGGACGAGATCATGAGCTTCGCAGACATCGCCAGGGTCACCACATACGCACGATTGATCTGGCTGATGTGCGATCCGCAGAATAAGGACAAAACCTACTACATGCCCTCCACCCGGGACATGACCGAACCGCAGGCAAACCTGCTGCTGCGGTTCATGCAGGTCACCGAAGGGGCTCGGCAGACGCCCCCGTCGCTGGCCACCGAGAAGTCTACGGTCGGCACGATCAAGACTCCCGACGAGCTCTGCCGAGCGCTGCGCCTGGCAGCCACCATCGAGCTCGCGGTAATGCTGCAGTACCTCTTCGCGTTGTGGTCCATCCCGACGTACTCGGCGGGCGTCACATACGTCGAACGCGGCGAGTGGACATCGCAACAGCTAGGGCTGATGTGTGGTGACGGTCCCCACACGCTCGACGGCGGAATACGTGGTGATTTGCTGAGCGTCGCCAGGGAAGAGATGATTCACTTCCTGGTCATCAACAATATCATCATGGCCACCGGTCAGCCGTTCCACCTCCCGAGCATCGACTTCGGCACGGTGAACAGCCAGCTGCCGGTGCCGCTGGACTTCTGTCTGGAGGCGTTCGGGCGGAGCAGCGTAGCGCGGTTCATCGCGCTCGAGCGTCCGTACAGTCTCGTCCGTGATATCTCGGGGAACAATTCCTTCGCAGCTACGAAATCCTCGTCGCCGTACCCGTACGGCTCGTTGAGCGAGTTGTACTCGGCCATCCGCGAGGCCATCCAGCGTATCCCCGGCTCGATCATGATCGAGCCGGGCAGGGGCGGTGGCGAGCACCATCTGTTTATGCGCGAGTCGCTCAACGTGACTCACCCCGACTACCAACTGGAGGTCGACGACGTCACCAGTGCCGTGTTCGCGATCGACTTCGTTACCGAGCAGGGTGAGGGCAATGTGCTTGAGTCGGTGCGCCCGGGTGAGGAATCGCATTTCGACACGTTCCTGCGGATCTCCGAGCTGCTCGCCTCCGAGTACACCACCGGACCCGGCGGCCGCCGGATTCCATGGAACCCTGCCTATCCCGTGATGCGCAACCCGAAGCTGCATTCCGGGAGCTCGGCCAGTGGCCTGGTCATCAACCAGGAGGCCCGCACGGCAATGGAGCTGTTCAACCGCTCATACGCCATAACGATGCAGTTGATGGTGCAGCACTTCAGCCGCATTCCCGACAAGAGTCTCCGTCGGTCTCGGCTGATGAACTCGGCCATAGACCTGATGACCGGCGTCCTGCGACCCCTCGGTGAATATATTGTCACGTTGCCATCCGGTCATTCCGGCCGGACGGCTGGACCATCATTTGAGATGGATCGTGAAGCGTCATTCATCGCCCGTCCCGATGTTGCGAAAAAATTGATCAGCGCGAGTTTTTCGGAGCTTTCTATTGATGCCGCGAAGATGACTGGACTGACCGAGATGGTACCACGTCTACTGCTTTCTTTGGCCGAGGAGTTCCGGCACATGGACCCCCGTGAGCTGTGACGACAAGAAGGGCTCACATGTCAGCGCTAGACCCAGAGGAATTCTACTCGCTGGTCATCGATAACATCGAGGACCCGTACCCGATCTACCAGCGATTCCGGGAGGCCGATGGTGTGCATCGAGTTCTGCGACCCGGAACCGGCCGGGAGCCCGAGTGGCTGGTGATGCGCTATGTTGACGCGGCGACGGTGCTGACCAGACGCGGCTTCGGCCGGAGTGCCGCAGTTGCCGGAACCACCTCCGCTTCGGTCTCGGCGGCAATCGCGCAGGGCAAACCGGTCCTCAGCGGGCTCATCGACAACTGGTTAGTCTTCATGGACCCACCACGGCATACCGCAGTCCGCGCGGTAGTAGCTGACTGCCTGGCGGAACGGATGCGCACGGGATTACGCAACCAGACCCAGGACATCGTCGAAGAGCTGGTGGCCGGGCTCGCCAACCGGTCGCGAATCGAGCTGGTAAGCGAATACGCTGCGATGGTTCCGATGCTGGTGATACTTAACGCGCTTGGTGTACCGCCGTCGGACCGGGAGTGGATGTGTGTTCAGACCGCGGCGCTGCAGGAGGGCAGTACTTTTCGTCCCGGTGATCGTGAACGGAGACTCGCCCTGGCTGAAGAGGGGGCTCGGGCCCTGGTCGGGTACTTCCGCAAGGCTTTGTCTGCTCGCCGCAAGGCACCGGGGGATGACCTTATGTCGGTCCTCATCGCAGCAGAGTGGGGTGACTCTTCGGATACTGACGATCTTCTTGTCGGTACTTGCGTGCACGTCCTCGCCTCGGGAAATGAGACGGTGAGAAACGCACTGTCCAAGGTCATGTTACTGCTCCTACGGCACTCGAACGTGCTGGACCAGCTCCTGGGAAAGCCTGAGCTGGTGCCAGCGGTTGTCGATGAGCTGATTCGGTTCGACCCGCCCGCGCAGATGGTCACCAGATGGGCCTACCGCGACGAACACGTCCATGGACACGATATCCGCCGGGGGGACAAGGTCACCGTCGTCCTTGGCTCAGCCAACCGTGATCCCGCAAGGTTCGCCGCCCCGGACAGCATTCGGCTCAATCGGCGCAACCGCCAGCACAGCGGCTTCGGCATGGGTGCCCATTACTGCCTGGGCTCAGCGCTTGGCCGTATGGAAGTCGAGATCGGACTCGGCGCGATGCTCACGCTGCTCCCGGGTTTACGGGTGGACAGCGACCCCGTGCCCTACGGCAAGGATCTCATTTTCCATGGCCCGCAAGAGCTACAGCTCATCCGGTCTTGACAGTGACGGCACCGCTGTTGTGCGTCGAGCCTGCTAGCCGCTGAGCTGCGCGAGGTACTCGTAGCAACTGGGAAGCACCTTAATTAGATGGCGGCTCTGGGCGTGCAGCCTGGCGAACTCCGCACTGGCTGTGGATGAATCGATGTGGGTCAGAGCGGGGCGGGGCCGACTCGGACGGTTGCCCAGCCCCAGCAAGATCGTGTTCCACGAATAGGATTCGAATCCGTGATAATAGGGGTAGATCGTGTCCTCGTCCCACAGGTAAGACTTTGCCTGCGCTAGCCGCTCATGGAGACCGTCCGGGGATTTCCTGACTTTTGCTGCTTTCCAGTATTGATTGTCGTCCCTGCCCGCAGCGCGGTAGTGCAGGACAAGGAATTCCTTCACGCCGTCCACGGCGTGGGCGACCCGGGTGTTGTAGCCGCGAACGAGCTCGACATCCCACCGCTGGTCTGGGAGGTGCTTGACCAGTTGCTCGATTCCGTGCTGGATGAAGAATATTCCGGTGGATTCCAACGGTTCTACGAAGGTGCTGGACAGCCCGATTGCGACACAGTTCTTCACCCACGATCGCCGGCTGCGGCCCACCCGCATCATGATATGGTTGACATCGAGGTCATCGCCTCTGGGTGCGACATGATTGCGAAGGGCTTGTTCGGCCTGTTCTGGGGAGCAGAACTCGTCGGAGTAGACGTAACCATTGCCGTCGCGGTGCAACAGCGGGATAGTCCACAACCAGCCCGCCTCCATGGCGAGGGCAGTCGTGTAAGGATTAATTTGGGTGGGATCTTCGCGCGGTACTCGAATTGCCACAGCCCGGTTGTTCGGCAGCATGTCCTGAAAGGACAAGAAAGGCTCACCGAGCACCTTGTTGATCAGTATCGCCTGCCAGCCAGTGCAGTCGATGAACAAATCGGCTGCAAGGTTACCGTTGCCCCGGGTAACGACGTGGGTGATCCAGCCTCGCTGATCCTGTGCCGTGTGCACCACGTCGTCTACCACATGGCGTACTCCGCGGTCGACGCTGTGGCACCTCAGAAACTGGGCGACCTTGTCGGCGTCGAAGTGGTAGGCGTAAGGGAATTGCGCCCGCTGTTCCGCTAGTGTCGAGCGACCAAAGGCGCCATCGAGGTCGCCGGTGAACAAACGTCCGTCAAGGAGGCGTGGTGACCGCCTGGCCTCGCACAGTGCCGCGGTGATGAAGCACTCGCGGTCGAACGTCTCAGTCTGGTTGCCGATCTTGAGCCACCATTCGGCCATCGAAAAACCACAGACATTCCTCAGTCGTTCGAATGGGTGATAAAAATAACTTCCTGGCCTGTCCCAATTCTCGAACCGGATGCCCAGCTTATAGCTACCCTCACACTTCGGCAACCATTCAATCTCGTCCAGGCCAAGGTAGTCGAAGAAGTGACGAATCGTGCTGAAAGTGGCCTCACCGACGCCGATTCGGCCCACCGTGGACGACTCCACCAGAGTGACGTCAAGCCGGTGACTGAAAGCGGCCTTCAGATAGGCAGCTGTCATCCAGCCCGCTGTACCGCCGCCCACAATCACAACGGATTTAATCATCTTGCACCCCGCCTACCTCATCAGCTTCTGATGTTGGTGCCCATCACGTGACCATGGCGAGCAACTCAGGTTGCTTCTCGCTTCCACCTCGAACAAGGTTCACCAAGGCGTGGGGATTGTCCGGTAGCTCGATCCCGCGCCACGCGACGTGACCGTCTGGACGGACCAGCACATGTGGACGTCCGTAGAGTCGTGCGGCATCGTCGGCGCGGACCTCCTGCACCGTCAGCGGGACCGCGCAGGCCGCAAAGGCACGCTGGAACCGCTCCGTGTGCGGCGACGGCTGGAAGGACAGCAGCACGAAACCTGAGCCAAACAGGTCCACGGTCGACATCCCAGGGCGCAGCCACGCGTGCGGGGCCCGTCCGCCGGGTAGCGCGCTGGAGGACCAGGTCTCGGTTCCGTCCTCGGTCGGGTCAGTCACGATAAGTCCCGACCGGTAGCGGTAGCCGAAATGAATATCCGGGGCGTCGAACTCGCGGCGTACTTCACCGGCCTCTAGGCGGGCTGCTAGAGCCCGCCTAGCCAGAATTCCTTCGGCGTTGTCGAGCACGATTTCCGGTGGCAACTCGCGGCGAACCGTCTTATCCATGTTGCGGTTGGACTGTTCGAGGCTCGCCTCCGCTACCGGCATTCGTTCGGCCTCGTAGCTGTCCAGTAGGTGCGGACCTGCCCAGCCTGCCAGCACGGCGTCTAGCTTCCATCCGAGGTCGGCCGCGTCGGCGATGCCGGTGTTCATCCCGAACCCACCGGACGGGGGCAGCGTATGTGCCGCATCCCCGGCGAACACAATGCGTCCAACCCGGTAGTGATCAGCCACGCGGTGCGTCAGGTGCCACGGAGCGTCGGATAGCACCTGGAGCGGAGTGTCCAGGGCGATCGCCATACGTAGCAACTCCTCCGGGCTTTTGGTCGTCGAGCTGTCCTCACCTGGCGCGGTGAGTCTGTAGAGCGCGTCGCCGTCCATCGACCGCAGTGGGTAGCGCAGCATTGGTGGTGCGGTCAGAAAGTACACCAGCGCATGAGATTCGCCGAGCTGTGCGCGGAGTCGGGGTGCCCGGAATAAAATGTTACGGAACACTTGGCCCTGGTAGCGGGACGGCGCATCCACGCCGCAGGCTTTGCGGATCGGGGAACTCGTGCCGTCACACGCGACGGCATAGGCTGCTTCTACGGTGACAGTATCCCCAGAGGTCAGCGCCGTCACCGTCGCCACGATCTTATCGTCGTGTTGGGTGATGCCGTCCACTCGCCAGCGGAACCGGATTGGGCCCTCGGGGTGTACCCCGAGGGCGTCGGTGAGCAAGGGTGCCAGCCAGTGCTGTGGGCACACCTGATCGGCTTCGGGTGTGTGGTCGGGTACCGGACGGGTGCCTGCTGTGCCGAAGTGGATTCGGTAGATCTCGTGCTTGCCGACCGCGGTCACCCACGCCACGTCAAGAGAGTGGTCGTCGGGCCAGCCAGCGCTGCGGATACGGTCTGCGAGGCCCCACCCGCGGAAGAACTCCATTGACCGCGGCCCGACCGCACCCACCTTCGGATGGTCGACCTGCCCGTCGGTCGCCTCCAGAAGCAGAAAATCAACACCGCGAGCTCGGAGGTCGAGACCCAGCGACATCCCGACCGGGCCCCCTCCGACGATCAAGACGTCAGTCTGATAGTTTTTCTTACCCACCGGTGCTGTCCTTTCTCTTACGACTGATTTGGTTGCCCGGTACTTCGTGATTCTCCACGCTACTGAACTGCCCAGTCGTCTCCCCGCGGTCATACTGGCACCAACATCATGCACAGTATTGTCAGTGGTACCGGTCCCCGCATCCCTCGCGTTGACGGCTGTGCGCACGCTTCGACGGAGCCGGCCCCCCCAGCGATCAGGTCGGTGACTGCCAACCTACGCACGCGAGTGGGTTTCGCAGATCGGTCACGATGCTCAGCGGCAGAGCAATGCTCGGTCCGAGATAATACATGTCAGCGGCATCTCTGTCGGTCAACAGCGGGGCAGGCTTCGACGGCACTTGATCACGAGGAGTATCGAGATGGACAACCGAATCGAGAAGATTGTCATCTGGGTGGTGGCACTGCCGGCTGGATGACCGCGTCCTACCTGGCGAAGATGCTCGGCGAGACGACCTCCATCACGGTGCTTGAAGCGCCCAGCATCCCTAAGATCGGCGTCGGCGAGGCGACGGTTCCGAACCTGCAGACGGTCTTCTTCGATTTTCTCGGGCTGAAGGAGAAGGACTGGATGCCCCAGTGCAACGCCAGCTTCAAGATGGCTATCAAGTACATCAACTGGTGCACCGGAGGCGATGCGCAACCAAGGAACTCAACCTGACACCGCAGATCCGGGACAAGATCGCACGATACAAGGCCGGGCTGGCCATCAACGCACCAGTTGTTGATGAACCCACGTACTATACCAACTTCGACGCGGAGTTCCGGAACTTCTGGACCAACGGCAGCTACTACTGTGTCTTTGCCGGGCTCGGGTTGCTGCCAGACGCTCCCCTCCCGTCCCTGTTGCACCGTCCCTGCGCTGTACAGGACGCCAAGCGCCTGTTCGAAGACGTCAAGCACAAGCAGCGCGAGATGACCCGAAATTTGCCGACAACAGTCGAGTATCTCCGTATCCTGCACAATAGGTAGCCGGTCGCACTGTGGATCTTTCTGCTCCGGTGGTGCGGCGCTTGCGCTGCGCTTGCGTGTGGGTGAGAAACTCGGCTCAATAGTTGGCGGCAACGGTGGGCATTAGCTCTGGGGGTTCAACGTGGCTACGGAGCTTAGATGGGGTGGAAGACCGGATGGGCAGGATCTCATCAAGTAACTTAGCCCTGCGCGAAATGGGCCGGTCAGTGCGTCCCCTGCGCGGTCGACAAAATCAGGTAAATCATATAAAGACTGCGCTCCGGGATGCGGCGGACGCCCGGCGGAGCAAGGTCCTTCTGGTGGAGGGTGCGCCGGGAGCTGGCAAGACACGCCTGCTCGCCGAGGCGATCGACATAGCGATCGGCGACGGCTTCCTTGTCGTCAATGGAGTCCTGGATGTTCCCGGTTCCAAAAACTGCCTTGTGCTGAGCCTTCCTCCCCTGCAGCTTTCGAGGCTGGGTATATCAGAGAATGGCCACCGTGCGATGGCGGTCGCAGCTCCGGACAGGGAAGCCAGGACTTGGCTGCTGGGCGTGCTTAAACATGGTCCTGCTCTCGTCGCCCTCGACGATCTGCATTGGGCTGACCCGAGTGCGCTGCTGGCTCTGTACGATCTCATCGCGAATACGAACACCTGTCCAATCGTCTGGATAATTGCGTTGACGTCGGAACGGTACGGCATGTCGTACGGTCCGGTAGAAATCCATCTCGCTAGGCTTGGGGTGGAGCGGATTCAGGAACTTGATCCACTCTCCGGCGGCGCGGTGACCCAGCTTGTGGCCGACTGTCTCGGTGCGATTCCCGATCCGGCTGTCGTCGCACTGGCAGAGGGCGTTGGCAGCCTGCCCCGCGCGGTGATCGAGCTGATTCACGGCCTAGCTCAGGACGGCGATTTGAAGGTCGTGGACGGTACTGCCTATCTGAAGCTCACTTCCCCCGCGGACATGTCTATGACTGCGGGATCCCCGGCGGTCCCCAAGCGGTTCGCCGCGACGGTCCATCGGCGCCTGCGGTCATTCTCGCCGTCAACCAAGAAAGCGTTGAAGATGGCGGCGATGCTAGGAGCATCCTTCACGCCGACGGACCTATCGAGGATGCTCGACGAGTCGGCGGTAAGTTTGCTGACCATGCTGGACGAGGCGCTCGAATGCGGTCTCGTGGTCTGCCGACCCAATGACTTCGCCTTCCGCAGCGAGCCGGTCTGGCGGGTGGTCCTCGATTCCATCCCACCGCCCGTGCGTGTCCTGCTCCATCGACGGGCAGCGACGATGCTGCTCTCTCAACCCGACGGGATGGGGGCTGCGGCCTTGCACCTGGTGCACAGCGCGCAGCACGGGGACGCGGAGGCTGTGCGGATCATCTCGCAAGCAGCCGAGGAGCTGCTGACCTCCGACCCATTGACTGCGGCGTCGCTGGTAACCCGAGGGATGGGGTTGCTCAACCCCGAACAGCCCGAGTGGGTCTTGCTGGCCTCGACTGCGGTTGAGGCGTTCGTCCGAGCGAGCAGGCCAGATCGGGCAATCGGTCTGGCCGACGACACCATCAAAGAGATCGTTGAGCTCGGGTGGCAGACGTCGGGCGCGTACGCCGAGGCCGTCGCTTCGCTGCACGCCTGGATGTCGGTTGCCCTGCTGTTACAGGGCAAGGCGCACCAGGCGGTGGGGGCCGCACACAACGCGTTGGAGGTGGCGGCGGGTGAGTCCAAGCATCATGTGCAAGCCGAGATCGCCCGCCTTTCCTCCTATTGCCTGACCGATGACAGCGCCGCGCTCCGGCGGGCCAATGAGATCCTCGGCGCATCCGACGGTCACCCTCGTGCTATTAAGGCTTGTGCACTGACCGTCCGCGCCTTGGACCAGTGGCGCGCGGGGCGGGTAGAGAAGGCCACGTCAACGCTCCATGATGCGCTCAAACTCAACTGTGCCACGACGGGCGTGCAGTTGCTCGACCCGCGGTGGGTTCTGGCCTCGATGTTCACCAAGGTCGGCGAGCTCGAGGACGCGATAGCGGTTGTCCGTGCTTTCCCCCGTGGAGCTGAGGAAATGTCGGGCACGATGTCGTCGGCCGCCGTCCCCACGATCCTTCGGGCCTCGGTGCATCTGATGAAGGGCCGGCTCGACGACGCCGATGAGGATGCGAGGGCCGGGATCGCGGCGATGGCTGACGGGTGTATGCCGATGCTTGCACCGCAAGCGTGGGGCGTGCTGACCCTCGTCGCGCTGCGCCGGGGGGATCTCACCCAGGCCAAGGAGCACCTGCATGCGCTTGAGGAGCGCTTTCCCAGGAACTCCTCCCGCCCATGGTGGGCGATGCGCTTCCTGCTCAGCGCGCAGCTGACCGAGGCGAAGAGCGGTCCCCGCGCGGCAATGGAGATCCTGAAACAGGTCCTGGTCACCGCCGGGGCGCGCCGGGAGCTCATTCTGGAGGACCCGGCGGCAGCGGCCTGGTGCGTGCGTTCTGCGCTTGCAGCCGATATGCGGGATATCGCCGGAATGATTACCGACACCGCGGAAAGCCTCCGGGAACATAATCGGAATCTGCTCGCGGTGTGCGCCGGAGCAATGCACGCCCGCGCCTTGCTGGACTGCGACATTGATGCCCTGGCGCAAGTGACCCAGCTCCACCGGGAGCCGTGGGTCCGGGCGTCGACGTTCGAGGACCGTGCCGTGCAACTCCTCGCCAGCGGTGACCGGGAAGCCGCGATCAGCGACCTGGAACGGGCGATGAGCGGCTACTGCACGCTTGGCAGTGAGCGGGACGCGGCGCGGATCAGGAGTCGATTACGTCGCCTCGGGATCCGGCGGCGTCATTGGGTCCACGTCACTCGTCAGGTCTCCGGTTGGGATAGCCTCACCAATACCGAACGGAAAGTGGCTGAGCAGGTTGCCAGCGGGCTGACCAACCGACAGGTGGCGAACCAGATGTTCGTCTCCCCGCACACAGTAGGATTCCATCTCCGGCAGATCTACCGCAAGCTGGAAATAAGCTCCCGCGTCGACCTGGTCCGTTATAAGGCGCAGACCTCCGGAATTCGCTGAGGGCCACGTGGCGTCACAGGGTTGGAGATCGCCCGCCGGCCGAGGTTTCGACACCATGATCAGCCAACTGGTGGGCGCCGGGCGAGCTTCTCGCACCGACACCGAGCAGGCTGAGCCCACCGAGCTCAAGGGGGCCGCGGCGCCGGAGTCCGGTGCGGAGTCGGTGGTGGCTGTGGGTCACGGGATGCTACGGACATCTGCGGTCATCAGGGGCTGCCAACCTACGCGAGTAGGCGGGTTTCAACGAGCGATTTGCGCAACGCCTACCGCACAGCGGTGAAGCCTCTTAATATAACCTCGGCGTCGTCCTGTTGATTCACGCTGAGCAATTTTCCAGGAGATTGATCACGAGGGTATCGAGATGGGCAACCGGGTCGGGAAGATTGTCATTCTGGGTGGTGGCACCGCCGCTCCATCGCAACAAGCAGCCGATCGTACACCGATCCGACGGGACGTGCCAAGAGTTGAATTCAGATGACCGAACCGGTGCGCTGCACCTGACTGTCCGGGCGTCGAGCGAGCAGGCCGACGTGGGTCATTTCCGGGACTTGATGAGTTCGTTCCCCACCGGTGTCTCAGTCGTGACCGCGATGGACAGCGAAGGCCACCCCCGGGGAGCGACCTGCTCCTCGCTGTCCAGTGTCACGCTCTTCCCACCCACTCTTCTGGTCTGCCTGCGTGAGCGAGGCGGCACACTTCATGCTGCCCTGGCGTGCAGGAGATTCGCCGTGAATCTTCTGCACGCCAGTGGCCGTCGCGCGGCGACGGTCTTTTCCTCGCCGCACATCGACAAATTCGCCGAGGTGCCGTGGCAGCTATGGAGTCCGTCGGGGCTGCCGTTCCTGCACCGTGACGCATTCGCGGTGGCCGCCTGCGAAGTGGCCGGCGATGTCCAAGTGGGTGACCACAGGATCGTCATTGGCCGTGTGTTCGACATTCGTGTCTCGGCTGGTGTCCCGCTGCTGTACGGGTTACGGCGCTATTTGTCCTGGCCGCTCACCGCCACTCCGGACGGAGCCCGCCAGCTGTGAGAC
This sequence comes from Pseudonocardiaceae bacterium, assembly GCA_050699515.1. Classification (GTDB taxonomy): domain Bacteria; phylum Actinomycetota; class Actinomycetes; order Mycobacteriales; family Pseudonocardiaceae. The sequence continues at coordinate 19,293 of JBOHFF010000023.1, read as the reverse complement.
GAGCATGATGCTAGGCCAAGACGAATGGCGTGCTGGCGCGGTGTGCTGGCTGGTGGTCTTGACACTCTTGCTGGTTGTTCCCCCTCTAGCGGTACGCGCCACTCGGCTGGACGCCACCGTGGCCGGGGCCGCCGTGCTTGGCTTCATGAGCTGGGCGGATCCGGCATTGACGGCAGTTGTTGCGGTGCCGCTGGTGGCTGGTGCACTGGTCAACCGGCGGGTGGCAGCGGCGCGCATCGCCGGGATGTTCGCCGTCGGAGAGTTGCTGGATCGGGTTGGTGCCGGCACCGCGCAGCTGGGTTTTGTTGATCGCAGCGAGAGGGTCAGGCACGACCATCTGGCAACGGTCGATCGCTTTCACGATGTCTTCAGCGCGCACACCCGGCGGGTCAGCACGGCGATGGCGTTGGCCGAGATCGTGTTCTCGCCGGTGACCATCCTCGCGGTGGTCCTTACCGCCGGCACAGTGCTCATGAACTCCGGGCTCATGACCTCCGGTGCCGACGTGCTGGCCTTCCTGCTGCTCGGTCCCGTCATCGGTAGCTGCATAGCGGCGCTGACCCGGCACCAGCTCACGGACGTCTCGCCGCAGTTCACGACGGAGGCTCGAGCGAGTATCCGCGCGACCATGGGGCGACTACGCTCGGTGATCAACCCCGGCAGTGCGCGCAAGGCAGTGATCGCTGCGATCGTCACCGCCATGTTGCAGGGCGTCAGCCTCGTCCTCGCGATCACCGTGGTCTGGTCGATGCTCGATCAGCGCAGGTCACCGTGGCTGCCGTTGCTCTCGCTGCTAGCGGTGGTCGTCGCGCACACGCTGGCGCTGCGATGGTCGAGCGGTAGTGCGCAGGTCGCTAGTACCGCCGTCCTGCGAGAGCTTTCGCATCGCATCATCGACCGGATCCTGATGGCACCAGAGGCTTCTCTCACCGCGCACAAAGATCAGCTACCGCGCCTCGCGACCAGGGACGCCGTAACCATATCCGGGCTGCCAGTGCATGCTTTGCGGCCGTTTGCCTCGGCTGGTCTCACACCGGTGGCGGCAATGCTGACAATGGTCATGATCGAGTGGCAGCTGGCGATTCCAACCTTGCTCCTGTCGCCATTGGTGGTCCTTGTGTTGCTCAGGGAGTTGTGTCGTGATCTGCAGCCAGCGCTTGCGGCAATCAACCGAGTACTCGATTTTCTCGCACGGTGAGTCACCCTACCCGCCAGATAGGTGTCGTCCAACGCGATATAACTAATCGACGACGGCGTGCGCGCCGGCAGCCCACGTGGTTGTGCAGTTTTTGCTGCTATGCGCAGGAGCGACTAACTCGGGGAGGCGTTTCGGGTTAGCCTCCTCATATCGTTCGCCCAGTGTCTCGCGGGTCCGGCGGGCAAGCCGTTGGTTAGCCGAGGGCGCTGTTGCGGTGCTAGACAGGTAGTGTCCGGTGCATCTTGGGAGAGATATTGTCATGACCGTTGAGCTCAACCACACCATTGTCGCTGCCCACGACGCGGTGGCCGCTGCGGCCTTCCTGACCGACCTGTTGGGACTGCCCGAACCGACTCGATTCGGACAGTTCCGGGTAGCGGTTCTGGGTAACGGGGTGAACCTGCAGTTCATGGACACCTCGGGTGACATCCACCCTCAGCACTACGCGTTCCTGGTCAGCGAATCAGACTTCGACGTGATCTTCGACCGGATTCGGGCGGCTGGCCTCGAGTATTGGGCCGACCACTTACGTCAACAGACAGGTAAGATCAACACGCGAGACGGTGGCCGCGGCGTATATGTCAACGACCCCAACACGCACCTTCTGGAGTTCCATACCCGTCCCTACGGCAGCGGCCGGTCATATAGCCCTCGGTGAACTCTGCAGCGTATGCGAGCCTGTGGGTTCGGGTGTCTGCGGGCGAGGAAACAGGATCCCGTCGAGGTGGGTGATGAGGGGGACGATGCCGGTTGGTCTGTTCGGTTCGCTGACCGCTGCGATGTGCCCGTCCGGTCGGACCAGCACCAGGCGGGTGCGGTATGCGGCGTATGTCTTGTGGGCCGCCATCTCGCTGCGCGGAATGACGTGTACGTACACCGGCGACAGATACCGGTCCGGAAGCTCGGCACCGATCACGGCGAGGTCGCCGAGGCCTCCGGTGGGAGAGAGTCCCTCGAAAACCAGCAGGTGGTAGCCATGTTGGCGCATGACATCAAGAATGCTGGCGGATGTGGCGACTAGGGACACATGTGGCGCACGATCACCAGGATGCAGGCCACCAGCCGCTCGAGTCGTGGCGACCGCCGGGCTGCCGCGGTAGCCGATCCACGTCTGGGACATCATCCGGAAGACAATCCGGCGCACCTGAGGAAGTCCGGTCAGCGGACCGACCAGCCTTTTGGCGAGGTGCGTACGAATCCACATCGCCACTGGGTTGCTGGTGGTCTCCAGCTTGAACCCGCGATCAGCATTTCGCATGATCGTCTGCGCGACGGGGTATCGTTCAGCTTCATAGCTCTCGAGGAGGTCTGCCTTAGCCTCGCCGCGGGCGACGAGCGCCAATTTCCAGGTCAGGTTCACCGCGTCACCGATGCCCAGGTTCATGCCTTGGGCACCGGCCGGATTATGGACGTGCGCGGCGTCACCGACCAGGAAGACGTTTCCTGAGCTGAACCGGTCAGCGATGCGGCTGTGGATTCGAAACAGCGACGCCCAGCGAATCTCACCGAGTTCGCCGTCGACCTGAAAATAGTCGTCGAACCAGCGTCGCAGCTGGTCGGTGGCGAGCTCCGCGTAGGCGTCGTGTGAGACCTCTCGGTGCACCGTCGACTGGGTGAAACCCGGTGGAACGATGCCGAACAGCCGGTGGCGGTTCCCGCCCATCGGGAGAATCCCGACAAAGCCGCCGCGGGTGTGAATCAACCGGATCCGGTTCGGTGGCAGATCTACGCCGAGAGTCACGTCGGCCAGCAGACCGGTTTGCGGGTAGGTGGTGCCGGCGAAGGCGATGCCAAGGCAGCGGCGCACCGTGCTGCTAGCACCGTCGGCGGCGACCACCCACCGAGCTGTGATCGTGTCAAGGCGCTCTGCGCGCCGGACTGTCAGGTCAACGTACCGACTGTTGTCCGCCACGCTTTCGACGGAACAACCCCACTCGACTGTCGCCCCGTGCTCGGCGAGCGCAGCCACCAGAATTCGTTCGGTTTTGGACTGTTCCAGCGCGAGCGCGCAAGGGAAACGTGTTCGTCCTTCGATGCCCGGTTCAAACAGTGGCAGCTGCGCCGAGGCGCGTCTCTTCTCGTACACCTCGACGCGGGTGATCGGCACGCCCTGCTCCATCGCTTGGTCCGCTAGGCCAAGATGGTCGAGATATTCCAACGTGCGTGCTTGCACGAGGGTGGCCCTGGTTTGCTCGACCGGACCGGACTTACGGTCCACAATCCGCACCCGAACTCCGTACCGGGCCAGCTGCAGGGCCGCGACCAGGCCGCTCGGACCTGCGCCTACGACAAGGACGTCGGTCTTCGTGCGAGGTGATGTGGTCACGGGACTCCTCACCAGACAGCGGCATCGGGTCTCTCATCAGCTGTTACGGGCATATCCTTGCCGCGGAGAAGGAACAGCGTGACCAACCGGGCCGGCCACGCTGCTCCCCATCTCATATCTCCGCTGGTAGCCGCTCGCGCGATGGCACATACGCCGTTGCGCCTCGGCGCAACCCTCGATGTACCTCAGGCGCCGCTGTCGCACCCGCACTGGCCGTCATCGCAACTGGCGCTCTCGTAGTCACCGCTGCACCCGCACATGTCGGTGCCGCAGGCCCCAGCCGTATCGCAGGATTGGCTCAGCTCAGGTGACGCATGGCCCATCCCGAGCAACTCCAGACCACCGCTCAGTGCGGTCACGGAAACGTCGAGACGTTCGACTTCCAGGGTTTCCAGATCAAGCTGTAGCTTGTTCACGACCTACCTCCTCGTTGACTGTGGTGCTGAACGGTTCGCTCCAGGAGTTGTGCGGTTCAATAGTCGCTGATCGCACAGTGCGTACCTTTCAGTGGCCAGGAGGACGGTATCAGCATCATCGTCGATGGGTATCACCCTCACTGTACCGATCTTGACCATTTCACGGTGGCCCGATCTAGTACTTGCGGTCCTGTCCCATGTTTGACTTATATGTACGTTAAACCGGTGGTCCTGCAACCTGGGCCAGGGTCGTAATCGGGTAGTACTGAAGGTACTAGGTGGGACCAGCCCAACCTGGTCGAGATTGGTGCCGCAAGTATGGTGATCGTTGCGGGCGATTCTGATAATGTCTGAGTTGGTCGCTGACAGTGGACGATTGTGTGAGTGGACGCCGTGCGATTGAGCGGACACTGTGTGCCGAATAGTCACATAGTTCGTGAGACAGGGGGAATCGTGAGAACGAAGCTGCGCAGTGACACACCATGACCCGACCCGTCACCGAGGTTCTGTCCTCTATCGTCAACCTGGTTGTGGAGTCGAGGTAGCCCACATGGCGACCGTATCCATAGCGCCCGAGCGGGCGGTCCGCACATCCGCGATCACTGTCGGGTTGGCTGGCCAGGGTCTGGTGCACAGGACGGTGGCCCGGCAGTTGGGCAGAGCCTGCACGATCCAGCTCCTCGACGCCGGTCTTGCCGGTATGGACGGCTGCGGTGTCGCCGTGCTTGCCACCGACGGTTGGGATCCCGACCTGCACGGTGCGTTCAACGCCGAGTGCCTGGCGCGACCGGCCCGTGCCCAACGCGGATCTGTCCGCCGACCTGCACGAGACGGTGGGGCGCTACCTGGACACCGGGCTCGACGTCATCGTTGTCGATCAGACCGGCCCAGAGCACGCGGCCGAGCAGTTCGCCTGCGTCAAGGTCATCGTGCCCGGCGCGGTGCCGATGGTCTTCGGCTACGACAACCGGCGCATCCACGGCCTGGACCGGCTCTACCGCGTCGGCCACGAGCTGGGCTACCACCCGCGTCCGTTGACCCACGACGAGCTCAACCCGTACCCGCACCCCTTTCCATGAGCCGCGCGACGTGGTGGCATGAGCGCAACGGTGGTGGTGGCATGAGACCCGCACTCGTGGAAGCCGGCGCCGACTCCTGGGATCGGGTGGGTCCGGTGGTGCCGAGTTTCGTCGTGCGGGTCGCGGGATTGCCGATGGCGGTGCTGCGCCGGTTGCGCTGCGAGGCGACCATCAGCGCGGTCGAGGAGCTGGTGGACTTCTCCGACCGGCTGAGCGTCGAGGGCGAGCAGCTGTCAGAGGCGTTGTACGACGTCGTCGGTGCGGTGGCCGACCGGGTGGTGCGCAGCCGTCTGGTCACGCTGCGACGCTGCGTGTACCAGGTGCGGCAGCCGCGGTCGGGTGTCCTCACCGACGGTGTGTGGGCAGCGCTGCCCGCTGATCTCGCTCCCAGGATCGCCGCGTTCCAGCGGCGCCTGGCGCAGCGGGATGCGCTGCGCGCTCGGGCCGAGGCCACCCTGGAGACGGAGTCCGTCGAGAAGCGCCTGGTGCTCGCCGACGCCGCCAGCGACGACTGGTTCCAGCAGGGCCTGGTCCTGGCCAGCCCGGATCTGTACGCCGAGCTCGTCAAGTGGCGTCCCATCGGCCCCGGGGCACGACCGGACGAGGCGCTCGAGGCCAGTCTGGTGAAATATCTGGGCCGAGCGGCTGCCAAGACCACCCCGTTCAGCACCTTCACCAGTCTCGCCGAGGGCCACTGGACGCCTGCCGGCCGCGATCCCGTGCGCTGCGCCGGTGCCTGGACGCGTCGCAGCGCGGTGGAGCCGGCCGTGCGGATCGCCCTGCACCTGCGCCGCGAGCTGGCGTCCTGGCCCGAGATCAGGTCGCAGGTGCGGCTGCGCATCAACCCCAGTGTCGCGCAGGACGGCGCGATGCTGCGGTTCCTGTCGCGCCGCATGGGCGAGGCGGTGGTCGAGGTGGCCGTGACGGCTGCCCTGCGGCGGGTGCTGGAGGTGATCCAGGCCGCACCCGACTCGACCTATGCCCAGGTCGCCGAGGCGCTCGATCCGGCGTCTGACGCTGCTGAGGTCGCCGCCTATCTCGACCACCTGATCGACGTGGGACTGCTGGAGACGCAGTTGGACGTCGCCGACCAGTCGCTGGACCATCTCGGCGAGCTGTCCGGCGCGCTGGCGGGCTGCACCGGGCAGCGCGTCGATGCCCTGCGCGAGCTACTGGAGCGGTTGCGGGCGCAGCTGGCCGAGCTCACCGACAGCACCGGCAGCCGCCGGGCGCCGCAACGGTTCGCCTCGGTCGGCGCCGTCGACGGCACCCTGCATGCGCTGTACGTGCAGCTGGGCTGGACCCCCAAGGGCGTCGTCGTTCCGGTCAAGAACGCGGTCTTCGAGGACACCGTCGTGGCGGGGTTGGACTACCGCTTCGCGCTGCCCGGCTGGGCCGGTGTGCTCGACGGCCTGCGCTTGTTGGCGGGACTGAGCGGCCTGTACGATCGGAGCCTGCCGCCACGCCTGGCGCTGGCGGCCTTCTCCGCCGAACGCTTCGGGCCCGGCTCGACAGTCGGCTTCCTGCAGTGGTGTCGCGTGGTGAGCGACGAGGCGACCCGGCCCGGGGCAGACCTCGGCACGATCCTGCGCCAGCCGTGGCTGGTGACGACCGCCGGTCTGGACTCGCTGGATCGGGTCAAGCAGCTGCGGCGCCAGGTCGCCACGCAGGTGCGCACGGCGCCGGTCGACCAGGCCGGGATCCGCCGGCTGGACCGCGGTGCGCTGTCCGACCTCGTCGCTGCGCTGCCGGAGTTCGTGGGGCCCCACGACTCGGTCGCGTTCTACGGCCAGCCGATGATCAGGAACGGGGCGCCGCACTTCGTTCTGAACAACACTGATGCCGGTTTCCGGCGTGCGCACGCCCGCTTGCACCGGTTCGCCGCACGGGCCCACGGCGACGCGCACCCCCTTCCGGGGTTGCCCGCAGGCAGCGGTGTGGTGTACGCGGACCTGGCCACGATCGGCAGCTCCAACCTGAACCTGCGCCTGTCGCCGGCTCCCTACGAGATCACCTACCCCGGCAGTGTGAGCAACCGGCCCCCGGCCGAGCAGATCTCCCTCGGCGACCTGAACGTCGTCCACGACGCGGCCACTGACCGGCTGCGGCTGGTCTGGCGGTCCCGCGGGGAGCAGGTCACCCCCCTGCATCTGGGCACGCTGGTCGACTGGGCGCTGCCCTGGACCTACCGGCTGTTGATGCAGGCGTTCGGCGTGTCGACGTTCGGCGGGCTGCCGCAACGATTGTCGGAGCTGACCTTCCTGACGCACAGCCAGGGGGTGCGCCGGGTTCCCCGGCTGTGCCTGGGCAACGTCGTCATTGCTCGCGCGACGTGGGTGGTCGGTGCCGGCGATGCTCCGCTGCGCGAGAAAGGCGAGTCGGCGTTGTCCCATCTGATCAGGGTGACGCGCTGGCTGGCCGAGCACGGCATCCCGCGGCAGTGCTTTGTCCGGGCCGTCACCGCCGCCGGCGCCCCGATCAACCTGGGCAAGAACCGCAAGCCCTGCTACGTCGATTTCTCCAATCAGGTCTTTCTCCGGGTGTTCGCGCAGATCGCCGCCCAGCCCGATCTGATGCTCGTCTTCCAGGAGGTCCTGCCAACCGATGATGATCTACTCGTCACCGACGGCAACACCGGCTATGCCAGCGAGTGCGTCTTCGAGCTCGACCGCTGATACCCGCTGGGTCAGTGCTCACCTGTACTACCACGACGTGCTCAACGACCTGCTGCGCGGCGCGGTCAGCCCACTGGTCGGCGGGCTGACCGACGGGTTCTTCTTCGTCCGGTACTGGCAGGGCGGCCCGCACGTCCGGCTCCGCGTCCTGCCGAGTGGCCAGGCGCAAGCGCGACCGGTCAAGCGCTTGATCGAGACGCGCATCGGCCGGTTCTTCGCTCGCTGCCCGTCACAGGCGGTCGTGCGCGCCGAGGAGTACCTGCGGACCGCCGGTTGGCTCTCGCGGCACGAGTTCGGTTCTGGCCCGGCTACGGTCGAGCCGTTACAACCAAACAACTCACTGCGCTACGCCGCCTACGTCTCAGAAGAGGATCGCTTGGGTGGCCCGGCGAGCGTGGCGGCGTTCGAGCCGCACTTCATGGACTCCTCCGCGCTGGCCCTCGAGGTGATCGCCACCAACCCCAGCGAGCAGCGGCGCACCGGCCGGACGCGGGCGATCTCGATCGCCGCGCGCGCTACGAGACCCAATTCGAGCAGCGGTACCAGCGGCAGCGCGCGCAGCTGGGCGACGTCGCCCGGCGGCGGCTGGACGAGGCGCGACCCGGCGCGGGCACTCACCTGGACGCGATCAGCGCACGGTGGATGGAATCTGTCGCCACTCTGGCCGACCGGCTCACCGAGGCGCGGCTTGCCCTCGAGTCGCTGCTGTTCCAGTGCCTGCACAAGCACAACAACCGACTCGGAATCAAGGTGGCCGAAGAGACCTATCTGCTGTTTCTGCTGCAAAGCGCGCTTACCGAGATCGCCGGGAGGAAGGACCCACGATGAACGACGAGCCCAGCTGGCACAACATCAGTGTCTATTACTACGACGATCAACACAGAGACGACCTGATCTTGGACTGTGTCCGCCCACTGCTCGCGAGCCTTGCTCCCCGGCCGAGCTTCTTCGTCCGCCACTGGCTGCGCGGCCCGCACCTGCGGCTGCGCTTCCACACCACCGCCGATGACTTCGACCGGGTCGTCATCCCGGCCGTCGCCGACCTGGTGGGCGGCTGGCTGGCCGCGCACCCATCGACGATGTGCGTGGACGAGACGACGCTGCTGGAGGCGCACGAACGGCTTGCCATGCGCGAGCGTGAGCCGGGGCCGCTGTCCCCGCTCTACCCGGACAACTCGATCCAGTACCTGCCCTGCGACCGCCGGATCGACGTGTTGGGCAGCGAGGCCGCCGCCGCTTTGGTGGAGGACTTCTATGTCGACACCACCGAGGCGACCTTCGCCATGATCGACCGTATCCGCGGCGGCACCTCGCGCTTGAACCTGGCGCTGGATCTGATGTGGGCCACCGCCCACTCCGCCGGGATGATCACCCAGGGATACGTCTCCTACCGGGCGCACGCCGAGGTCAGGATCATGGTCGCCCCGGACCCGGTTGCGCTGCGGTCATTCTTGGAGCAGCAGTACCGCGTTCGCGCGCCCGCGCTCGTCGAGCGTCTCGGGCAGGTGCTCGACACCGTGGAGGGTACCGGCGGCGACGTCCCGTTCGTCCGCGACTGGGTCCACGCCGTGCACCGTCTATACCGGCGCGCTGAGGCGCTGATCGCGGCCGGGGACGTCACCCTGTCGGTGCGCGAGCCGGGCGTGTGGTTCAACGACGAGGTGACCGCGCACAGCGCATTTCACCGGGAGCTGGCGGGCAACGCCGCGCATCTGGAGATGATGCGCACGAGTACCCGGTTCCACACCTGGCGGGTGATCGTCAACTGTAGCTACCTGCATCTGACGCGGTTGGGTATCCGGCCGTTCGAGCGGTCGCTGCTCGGGTTCCTGGTCTCTGAGACTGTCGAGGAGCGTTTCGGTGTCTCGGCCGTCGACCTGGTCACCGCGTCATGAGGCGCGACAGCGTCGGCCGGGAGTACGTGCGCGTCGGCGAGAGCCGCCCGATCCCGAAGACGGTCGACTGGGACAACGCCCCCCAGCCCGTTCAAGCTGTACCGCGGCGGCCCGAAGATCCCGCTGGACGATCACGCCAAGAGCATGGTCGGGCGATTTCTCCGCGACGTCTACGGGCTGACCAGGCAACGCTGGACCACGCCGGGCGAGGTGAGCCCAAGGGGACGCCGCCGCGTTGCCGCACTGTTACAGCCCTTCCTCGAGTCTAACGGGAGTGGCATCAAAAGGCGCTCCACCCCAGCCGACTTTACTGGAGCCCTGGACGCCGGAAACGTGAGTGTTCTACTCGGTGAAATGTTGATCCACGTCGGCCAGGCGGCTGTCGACTTTGTCCTTGTGGACGTGCCGCGCAACCGCATCGGCCTCAGCCTGCGTCTGGAGGATCCCGCGGAAGCCAAGCCACCAGCCGGCGCGCCACGCAAGGCCGGCCCCACCCGCAAGCCCGCCAAGCGGTCGCCGGCCCGCGACCAGCCGGCCGGTGGCGCGATCGCCGACGCGCTGCGCCGCGCCGGCTACCAGGCCGGCCGCTGACGAGCGTTTCGGGACGGGTCCCGGCTGTTTGCCGGTATGAACTGGGGAGCAAGCCCGGAGACAGTGGTTCTGGAGACCGTGGTTCCGGGGAGACCGTTTCCCACTACCATGGTAGAGGCACATGAGCAGCGACCTGGTCATCGCGTACACGACTCCCTTCGCGTTGGTTGGCCTCGCTCTTCTACTGTGGGCTCTGCTGCTCTGGGCATTCCGTTGGCGAAGGGTGCGGACCCAGATAAATTTCTTGTATCGTGCGGCCTCGGAAGATGGCGCCAATCAAATGCGGAACAAACTGGACCGTGGAATATCAATCGAACGGCAAGGCAACCCGGGTAACACTGCTCTTCAACTCGCTTGCCGGCAGGAAAGCGCGGTTGCCCGTCTGGTGGCTTTCAGTGCGGACGAGAACCTACGGGACCGAGAGGGGCTGACCGCGGCCGAGATGCTGACGCTTGCGTTGACCGAGAAACTGCTGAATCGGGGGGCGCGGTGCCTGGGATTCATGGGTGAGTGGCGTGATGTCAACCAGGGTCGCGCAGTGTACGAGGAACTCAAGAGATGCTCGCCTCGAGTCTACAATCATGCTGTCGTCAGAGTCGCGTTGAAGAGCCCCGAGTCGCGAAGGCAGCTGCTTCATCTCGCAATAAAAATCGGGATTCCCGACTCAGCGGAGAGGTTGGTCGACGTGCTGGACGGTTACGGAACCGAAGAGATGGCGGTGGAGTACTTGAACGCCGGTTCGAAAACCTTGTACAATGCGGCTGAGCGGTGGGCCAGGAGAAACAATTATAGAATACGCACCACCCGAGGCTGGCGCACGGTGACCTGGGGTAAATTCTGACCCGCTCAATTCTGCTCCGCTCATTCCGCCGGAGGGTCGTCGAGGATGGCCAGGTCCGGCGGCACCAGAGTGTTCGACGTCACGAGCTCGGTCAGCAGGTTGTGGTTGAGCGCATTGCCCACCGGTTCGCCGACCTCCTCCCGGGTCAGGCCGGCGACGCCCCCCTGGGACAGCCGGGTCCGGACCGAGACGATCATGTGCTCGACTCGTTTGGGCGTCCACCCGGCGTCGGGTTGCAGCTCGGCGAGCTGCTCGGCGGCCTGTCGCCAGGCCAGTGGGTGTGGGTGCGCGTCGTGCAGCAGGTATTGCTGCCCCAGCACGATCAGGGCGAGTCGCTCGTCCTGCTGCAGCCGCCAGATTCTCGGCAGCTGGGTGGGATCGTTGTGTCGCGGCGGCGGGCGCTGCCCGTCAGGGCCGGTCACGTACAGCTCGAGGAGGTGTTCCCGCCCGCGGGCGCCCTGCACGAACAGCGGCGTGTACCCCTCGCCGAGCGGCACCGGCTCATCGTCGGGGAACAGCTTGCGGGCACCGGGTAGCCGCAGCGGCAGCCGGCCGGTGTTGCTGACCCGCCACTGACCGCGGTGGTGGGTCAGCAGCCCGTGCTGGCGGCTGACCTGCGGATCATCCTCGCCCACGCAGACGTGCACCTCCGGCCGGTTTCGCCCGAAGACCACGGTGCGACCCTGCCGTGGTTTGATGGCGATGCCGCCCCCGACAGCGAGCGCGAAGATCGTGCCGGGCACCGAGGGGGGCACCCCCAGGGCCAAGCTGCCATGTGTTGCTGAGAGCCGCTGCATGCCCGCATCCACGCTGACCTCCGTGGGATCCGCCTCAATCCCAGCTAACCGTATTAACCCGCATCGTCAGGGTGACAATCTTGCTGTTCACGATCAGCGAGGCGGTAGTGTAGCCGCCGCGACGGCCGCCAGCTCGCGGGCCGGCCCGCACAGCTGGTCCACGGGCCGCGGGCCGCTGACGGCGATGACCAGCAGCTCGTCCACCGGGTCCCCATTCGCGTCGAAATCCTTCCGGTTGACCACTCGCGCGGCACAGTCAGGCCCGTCAGCTCTCGCCGTGATGTAGGACTCGTGATCACTGAGTGTCGCGGGGACCCCGTCGGAGGCGTCCAACGGGACATTTCGATCGAAGTACAAGTGTACGTCCAGCCCGTTGACGCTGCTATTCCAGCGGCACTCCCAATCTCCGAAGCCGGCCTTCGGGCCGCCGGCACCGGCCCCGAGAACACCGGCAACCGAGCCCGAGTCCAGCAAATCGCACGCGTCCACCCTGGCCAGCGACACAGGATCGAATGGCGCGGGTCGTCGGGGAACCGATCCGTCGCGGAGCACGGTGAGCACGTGATCAGTGGCGGCGTCGGACATGGCACACAGTTCCGCCGTATCAGGGCCGGGCTGGACCGTCGACGTGATCGAAACACGATTCTGGTCGGATAACAGCACAACCCGATCGCAGTGGTTGCCGTTCCGGGGCTGCGGAAAGACGCGAAGTGGTCCCATCTTGTCGTTTTCCCCCACCGGTGCGGCCGGCTTGTCGAGATCCACCTTGACAATCACTTCAGTGCCGGTATCCGATTTCACGATGACGTCGCACCGGTTGAAGTTGCCGTAGGCCGTCTTCCGGGTGGTAGCGCCGAACTGGTCGAGGGTGGCAGGATCGATCAGCGCGCACGGGTCGGCGGTCCGGGGGTCGCCGAGGATGGCCGGCGTGCCGACGGGTCTCGAGCCATCCAGCCGGAATATCAGCAGACCGGCAATGATCGCCAGCGTGGCACCGCATGCCGCGAGGATCAGGGTGAGCCGCCGGAAACGCCGCCGCTGGTTCGCTGTCCCGACCGACCACCGCAACGGTCCTTCGTCACCGGCCAGCGTGTTGGCCAGGTCCTGGAGCAGCTGCCGGGCGCCGGCCGCGTCGGGCCGCTTCGCGGGGTCGGGCTGGAGCAACGCGGACAGCACGGGGGTGAGTGGCCCGGCCCGGCGGACCGGCAGCAGGTCACCCGCGGCGGCCCGGCGCAGCACGAGCAGGGGGTTGTCGGAGGTGCCGAAAGGTGGCATGCCTTCGACCGCCGCGAACAGGGTGGCCCCGAGAGCGAAGACGTCTGATGCCGGTGTGGGCTCGGCCCCGTCGGCAACCTCAGGAGACAGGAACGCCACCGTCCCGCCGATCACACCGGAATCGGTGACGGTCACGTCACCGCAGATGGGGCGGGAGATTCCGAAGTCGGTCAGCTTGGCCGTGCCGTCCTCGGTGATCAGGATGTTGCCTGGCTTGACGTCCCGGTGCACGACGCCTCGGGCGTGCACCGCCTCTAACGCGCTGGCGATCTGCGCGCCCACGTGCGTCACGTGTCGGGGAAGCAGAGGACCAGCCTCGTCCAGCAGCTGCGCCAGGCTCTGCGACGGCACGTACTCCATGACGAGCCATCGCTCGTGCCCGTCGGTCACCTCGTCGATGAACGCGACCACGTGCGGGTGATGTAACCCCGCCGCGATCTGGGCCTCACGCCGCATTCGCCGGTGGGTGCGCTCGCTGCCTACGTCGGCTCCCCGGACACCCCGCTTGAGCGCGACCACTCGGTCCAGGTCCTTGTCGAGGGCGCGCCATACCACACCCATGCCCCCGGTGCCGACCTGCTCCTCCAGCCGGTACCGGCCAGCGATCAACTGGCCAGCGCGCACTCCTGCCCTCCGCCACCATGACGGCCGCCACCAGACGGCGGTCCCGGTGTTGTGATCAGCCAGTATCGTGATCAGCCATCCGCTGACAGAGCCTATCGGGTAATGACAACGTCCTGGAGTCGGAGACCACTGCTCGCGGGAACGCGCGCCCGTCGGTTCGGGTTGCGGTGCGGAGTGACCCTCAATGTCAGACCCGCGTTATAGCGTTCGGTTGTGACGGTGCGGCAGCTGATTCCGGAGGGCCTGGCCCAGATGGTGCCTGGTCCGAGGTTGAGTGCACTGCCGGCCGGAATCGACATTCAGCGCTGACCGGTGATGACGTGGTGGAAGTGTTGCGGGCGCGGGCCCGGCAGCTGTCCCATGAGCAGGCCCGGTTGCTGGCCACCATAGTGGAGGTCGGGCTGAGTCAAGCCACGTTCATGCACCGCAACATGACCTGGCACGGCGTGGTTTGAATCGCGATGCTCTGGGTCCAGTGCACCGTCGGCGCGCTCGGAGTTGTACCCCGCTTCGCATGGGGAGGGTGGTCCTTGCTGGCTGGCAAGGGTCGGCGATTCTGCCGGGTGTGGGGGTCTACCCGGCCTCGTGGGGTAGAGGGGGCCTCTACCTGGGTAGATCCCTGGGGTAATGGGCCCTGATCTGCGCGGTAGCGGGGGATAGACCCCTGCCGGTGTGCTGCCCTCCCTTTCCGTCTACGGCGCTTTTTCAGCGAGGTGCCCGGCCAGAGGCCACCGCCTACCTGGGGTAGCGCGTCGTGGCGGCCGCTGCCATGACCGCCGCGCTCGATCCACTTCCGCCGGGAATCCCACCCCGCAGCGGCCGGTGCGGGGTGAGGCAGTCGGTGAGGCACTAGCACCCCCGTGAGGCACATGCCTCACCCCTCACAATGGCCTTGCCCTGCCGCTGACCTGCGGCGAGGCAGGCAACCCCGGCACTGCAGACCGGCACCCGCTAGCCCGTTGTTGACTCCCTCTTGTGGCACGCGTGTGGCACGACGCACGGGGCTTGACCCCGCCGTACAAGGTACGGACCGTAGCAGCCGATTCGGCTCGTCATAATCATCCTACGTGCGTACAAAATCTTTGAGCTACATCAGGTGACGTAGTGAGGCTGTATCAGCTGAGGTATGGGGGAAATGGCTCGTGGGAATGATGATCAGTGCCCGAATTCTGGATAGGTTGCCGAGCTGGAGTTGCTCCGCAGCAGGCGGGGTGCTTGTCAGGCATATCCATCAAGCCAGCGGAAGGCGAGCGCGAAGATGTTGACTACAATTCTCTCATTTATCCAGAACTTCACCCCTCTAGCCGTGTTCCTTACAGCGTTAATCCGATTGGCTCCCTCTATAGCTGCGGCCCCCAAAGCCAGGCAACGATCTCGGAGTCCATCACATAGAACACTCCGCGTAAAAGAGGTTGAGTGTATACCTCCCTGGGACAATCTTAAACCGCTGGAAGAAGATTGGGAAAGCGAGGAGGGCCGGAGGCGGTTCCGGGCTAAAGAAAAACGCCAGCTCATAAAGTTTCTCTCCTTCTGTCTCGCGGCTTCCGTGGTGTATCTTGTCATTTTTATTTTGGATTATTACGATATTTGGACTGGGAGCGGGTACGGGGCAGCCACAGGAGTGGTGGTGTTTGCTTTCTTATCAACCGTATACGCGCGCTATTTGTACCGTATTCGCGGGGGTCGGGGAGTGAAGGAGGCTCTTTATGTAAGCCGTAGCGAGCTATCAGTCGTAGGTAATATTGCGGACATTCAGCAGTACTGTCTAGGAGTCCTGCATGAGATCGGCTGCAAAATAGTAAAATGTGGCCCATGCGTCAGAGATCATAAGGATGACCGGGTGGCTTTTCTAGTTGGCGCAACCGGGTTCTGGCCACCGCGCTGGATGTCGCCAGATGCCCTACAGCTCGTAGCGGTTCGAGGAGAGCGAGTGGAGGTCCATATATACTCCCAAGAGGAGAATCTTTACAAGCTGATTGTGACAAGTGATAACGTTGATCCAGGCGTCGACGAAGGATACTGGAGTAATAAAAGGAACGTTCGCAAATTTGTTGAAGCTTGGGCGTTCTTCCCGGACTATGTCATCCTCGGGGGTGTTGGCTAACTTAGCACGCATATAACACAGGGGACGCTGCCGCAGAACTCTTCGGCCCGTCGAGAAACTGTAAGAGGCTGGCAGTCGGTTGGAACTGGACACGGTGGGCGACCGTTGATCTTACCCAAAGATATGGTGCGGCGTGTGTTCACGTCGTGCGGATCCTGGCGCGCCACTAAGTATCCGTAATGAAATCAATTATCCATTTGAGGGAAGCTGCGAGCCCCTGAGCTGCGGCGAGGCAGGCAACTTGGCAAGGCAGATCGGCACGCACGAGCCGGAATCCGGTCGGTTTCAGTGGGCTGTGTAGGTGCCTTTGTCTGCCTCGACCAGTCCGGACGCGTACCTGACATCTACCGTCCATAGATCGAAAACGGTTGGGCATCACTACGAAACTTCGGGCTAAAGGGATAGCTCGTTAACGAAGAGGCCCTTACCGACCACGCGCCGAGGGTGTGCACCTACGCGTGTACGCGGTTAGCTGGGGTCGCATAGCCATATGTCTTGCTCGCCGTCAATGGTCACCATTAGCCGGGTAAACTCTGGCACGTAGGTAGACGTCGAGTAGTGGGGCTGATGGTGTTGGTTGTCGGGTGCCGATGTGACGGTAGCCCCATCTGGTGTAGGTGTTGCGGGCGTGGGTGTTGCCGTGCTGGGTGGCGATAGTGACGCGTAGCTCGCTACGTTTGGCGAGTAGGCCGTCATGGATACGTCGGCCGATGCCTTGGCCTTGATGCTCGGGTTTAACGATGACCTCGAAGACTGCGAAGGTGCGGTGTCCGTCTTCACGGGTGAACGTGGGATCGGTCAGTGGTGGTTGGATGGTTGCCCACCAGTGCGTGGTGGTGGACAGGGTGATTCCGTAGGCGAAACCTATGGCTTCCTCGTGGGCGTAGGCGACAACAGCGCTGAACCCTGACATAGCGGCGTGATGTTGGATTCGTTGACTGT
This sequence comes from Pseudonocardiaceae bacterium, assembly GCA_050699515.1. Lineage (GTDB taxonomy): Bacteria > Actinomycetota > Actinomycetes > Mycobacteriales > Pseudonocardiaceae. The sequence continues at coordinate 2,530 of JBOHFF010000023.1, read as the reverse complement.
ATCGTTCCACTGACCAAAATGGCTTATCGATTTCGTGCTCGAATGCCTGACGGTAGAGCTTGATGGCAATGTTTCGGATCGTACTAAATTCGTGGCCCGCGTAGTGGCGTAGTTCAGGTTTGGTCGCCGTCATGGTGTCGTCGGCCGTGTCCGCCAGACACACTGATTGTAGTGGGCGTTCCAGTCGCGCACCAACGAGGTGTTGCGCCATCTGGTAAGCAGCTTTCGCATGTGTCCTAGCCGATCAGCGAGCCGACGTGACTCTAGCTGTTGTGCCAAGGCAAGTACCGAAGTGGCATGGGCGCAGGCCGCGTCTAGTTCTCCCATCTCCAGGTAGATGCGGGCGAGAGACAGTTGACGCATCGCGTAGGTGAGTATGTGGCTGCTCTGGGTTGCCTCCAGGGCTTGCTGACCGTAGCGTTCGGCGTGCTGTAGCTGGCCTAGAGCGAGCGATACCGACGCGCCACTCGCGGCGACAAAGCCAGGGTTAGCGAATGACCAGCGCCCGGCCGTCGGTCCAGCGGTGGTCATACTGTTTATAGCGTCAAAGGCGCGGCCCAGGGAACGTTGCGCCTGCCCGGCTTCCCCGCGCCTGGACAGGTTTATCGCAGCCAGCGCGTGGAAGGTCCCACGCACACGCGAATCGCGGCGAGCAGTCGCTGACGCAAGACCAGTGCGAGCGACAGCTAGTGCGTAACCATAGTCGCCGCGAAGTCGCGCGCACTTTTCGGTCACGCTCCACACGTACGCCTCTAAGGAGCCTTCACGCGCGATACCGGCGGCACGCAACCCCGCATCCAGGTGGCGCTGGGCTGAGGGTAGATCCCGGCTGTCTAAGGCGAACCAGCCAGCGGCAGCTAAGTAGTCGCCAATGAGAACGTACATGGTGCGCTCAACACGCTCAGACACCACAGCATCCCGTAACATGTCTTGGCAGAGAGTGGCGTGCAGCGCAGCCTGTGGGGCTAGCGTCGCCGCTCCACAACCATCAGCACTTCTCACCAGGTGATCGAGCGGTGCCCCTAACCTCACCACATCGGCGGTACTGAGCCGAGTCTGAGATGCTGTGGCCGATGGCGCGGCATGGTTGGTCGATACCGCATCAACCGGGCAACGAAAGCCCAGCTCGTCTATCCGAGCGTGTAATACGATTTCGAGAGCTTGCCGGTAATGATGACGAGGCCAGCGGATCGAACCATCTACCAGCATTCTCACCCAGCGATCACTCGCACGCCCTGGTATACCGGTGAGGTCTTCCACCACAGCGTTGACGGCATCAGCAAGCCCAGTCTGCGTTAGACCGGTTTCGGCGAGATACGCAGCCAGCACTATATTAGCGCGCACTGCGACGCCCTCTGTTCGTTGCACGTTTGCCCATCTCCCCAGCCTGACACCAGCCTCGCGGAGCCAAGTTTCCGGTCCCATACACCTAGACCACCGACCAACTTTCCTTCCCTCACGCCCCGTCGCAGGATCAGATACTCGCATGCTCTCACGGACAAGATCATCCACTCGTACCACGCGAATCAGTGCCGGATGTGCATGCGGGTGCGGAAGTGCGTAGCCGTGTGGGCTGGTGCTGGTCGAGCATAACGCGGCGGCACTGCGAACTACCCCCGAAGCTGGGTCGGGTCAGGCGATGCTGCCCCTGGAGTCGTCGCCAGGCCCGACCCCTCCACCCCGTGTGCAGGGTCGCGGCTGGTGCCTTCCCCAGGCTATGGGTGCGCCCGCCAGCACCACTGCCGCGAAGGGGGGCCCGTGATGTCGCCGGGTAGGGGTGGTGAGTCTGTCGGTGCCCGCGACGCTGCATGAGGTGCACGGCCACGAACTCCCCGAACGGGTGGACACCCGTGCTGGCCGGTGAAGTGGAGGCAGACCGGGATACGGCCGAGCGTCTAGTGCGATCGAGAGGCACGCTGGTGCATCTCCATCAGCGACACCGACTCGATGCACACGGCCGATACGCGGTCTGTTGGCCGCGCCGCAGGTGGTGCCCATGGTCGCCGAAACGATCCACCCGCACCGTACACGATGCGTTGAGTTTCTTTCTCCGACAGCCAGGCAAAGGTACGGAATGACCGACGAGGACCGTCAGCTTTTACTCGCTTTGAGGCGCCTGGCGGACGCGTGCGGTGAGTTCTGTGCGGGAGTGATAGAAAACGACCTCTCACGCGAAGCTCAGCTTGTTTTAAGCGCCCAGCTTGCCGACATGGCGGAGGGTATCCGCAAACGAGCCCTGAACACTCCCATCGTCATCGAAAGCGACGCCATATGACAAGAAGCGGTGGAGCCGCACCGAAAACAGCGCCGGTCGGCTGGGTGTTCATGACCAACACCGTCACGACGGGTTCACCATCCGATGGCGACGAGGAGATCCAGTCGCGTATGTGCTCAACGGGCAACGACCAGAGAGGCTCCGCCTCGGACCGCCAAGCCTCTGGGCACGCCGAATGGTCCCTGCGGCTTCCTGAGCGCAAGCTCCCGCAGGGACTCCCGGTCTGGGGTGGCCGACCGTCGCCATCCGCTGCGC
>JBOHFF010000022.1:0-34550 GCA_050699515.1 Pseudonocardiaceae bacterium | reverse complement strand
CCCGCACCCCCACCATGATCACCAGCATCCTCGCCGTCCTCAAAACCGGCGCCGCCTACCTCCCCCTCGACCCCACCCACCCCCCCAACCGACTCACCACCATCCTCACCGACGCCCACCCCACCCTCCTCATCACCACCACCCCCACCGCCACCCACCTCCCCACCACCCCCACCATCCCCCGACTCCTCCTCGACCAGCCTCAAGACGGCTGAACCCGGCAGCACTGGGTAGCTGCCGCCCGCACCTTCCTCAGCATCTGGATACGAGATCACGAATGGGGATCGGCTGGGATCTTTGCGGGCTAAACCTCTTGTGAAAAGGGTCGAGAACGGGTTACGTCGTGGGGGATGAGTCTGCGGGAAGCTGTTCGCATCGCGTTGCGGGGATTGCGCGCCAACCGGTTACGGTCTGTGTTGACCATGCTCGGTATCATCATCGGTGTCGCCGCGGTGATATTGCTCGTCGCGATCGGTAACGGGGTGCAGGCCTCGGTGCAGGAGAAAGTCCAGCCGCTGGCCAATCTGATCACCATCGTGCCCTCCACCGGCAATGTGCCCGGCGGTGGTCCCCCGAAGGATCTGATCGACGCCGATGTCAGCGCACTGCAACGAGAGGTCCCCGACGCCGCTGCCGTGCTCCCGGCCACCATCGGGGAAGCCCTGGCCGAGACCGAGGGCACCCAGTTCCGCTCCCGGGTCATCGGCTCCACCCACCGCTGGCTCGACGTCAACAACCGGGACCTCCACACAGGATCCTTCTTCACCGAGACCCAGGTCCGCTCCACCGCCCGAGTAGCGGTCCTCGGTTCCACCACCGCCACCACCCTGTTCGGCGACCCCCAGACCGCCCTGAACCAGACGATTCGCCTCAACCGCCAGAACTTCAAAGTCATCGGAGTGATGGAGGCAGCCGGGGAACCCGGCGACAACAACGTGATCATGCCGCTGAGCTCGGTACGGCGCTACGTCTTCGGCGGCGGGGACAAACTCAACCAGATCACCGTGCAGGTGGCCCAAGCCGACGCGGTACCCACCGCCGAAAACGACGTGATCACCACCCTCAGCGACCGCCACCGGATCCAAGACCCGGCCAAACGCGACTTCGAGGTCCAGTCCCTACGCAGCCGACTGGAAACCTTCCAACAAATTCTGCGCATCCTCACCCTGTTCACCGCCTCCGTCGCCGCGATCTCCCTGATCGTCGGCGGCATCGGCGTCCTCAACATCATGCTCGTCTCCGTCACCGAACGAACCCGCGAAATCGGCATCCGCAAAGCCATCGGCGCCACCCGCCGCGCCATCCTCCAACAATTCCTCATCGAATCCGTCATCCTCGCCGGCCTCGGCGGCACCATCGGCATCCTCCTCGGAATCAGCCTCTCCCTCCTCGGCGCCCAAATCGCACCCACCCTCGGCTCCACTCTCGACACCTTCGCCCCCCGCCTCACCCTCCCCTCCATCCTGATCTCCTTCGCAACCAGCCTCGCCATCGGACTCATCGCCGGCGGCTACCCCGCCAACCGCGCCGCCCGACTACGACCCGTCGAAGCCCTCCGCTACGAGTAGCCCTGCCCGAGTCACGGGTCTGGCGGGGTTGGGGGGTCAACGGCTTGAGCGACCTTGGTCTGGATGCCGGCGAACAGGAGTTCCAGGCCGTAGTCGAACCGTCCCGGCCGGTGCACCCCGTCCAGGTGCGGGCCCACCGCGGTGATGGCTGGGATCTGCTCTGGCGGAAGCGGTGGGTAGTACTCGGGTCGAGACGTGGTGTCCCGCACTGGGGCGATGTGGCCCATCTGCTGGAAACCAGCGGTGTAGGTGAACAGGGCAAAAAAGGCATCGGAAGCCTCGGAGGGTGAGAATCCTCCCTGGAGCAGGAGTCCGAGTGCCCGTTCGATGACCAATAGACCGTGCGGGCCGATCCGTAACCGGCTGCTGTAAGCCCTGGCCAACTGGTGGTGACCGGCCAAGGCCTGATGGTAGCTGCGTACCAGCATCCGGAGCTGGGTCAGCCAGTCGCCGTCAGTGACCGAGGTGTCCACCTCACCCAACATCAAGTCGACCATGAGGTCCACCAGTTCGTCCTTGTCCCGCACGTGGTTGTACAGGGCCATCGGCGAGGCGTCGAGCTCGGTGGCCAGTGCCCGCATCGTCAAGGCAGCCAGGCCCTTCTCGTCGACCAGATGCAGTGCCGCCCGCACGACCCGGGGTCGGGACAGCGGCGGCGGCCGCGTGTCGTCCTTGCTGGGGTCGACGCCAACCCAGGCCATCGGATCGGAGTGACCCCCGGAGGCGCCGGTCTGGTCGTTCAACTGTGACCCCTTCCTCGCTCGCCGCTGCCACGAGACGTACAACGTATACCCGATTGGGCTATAGCAGCTTCCGCCTCCTACCCTAACACTGTAAATATAGATGTACAACGTACAGTCAACGTACGGCGTATCCGGTGTTAACGATGACCCCCGATCACGCCCCAGGGGCACCCACTTCGTGCCCACCGCCCACCCACACGGCACCGGGGGTATCCGATGACCACCACCAGTCCACCTGAGGTCAGCACCAACACCACTGAACTGCTCCAGCGCGCCTGCAACCGGGATCCGCGGGCCTGGGAGGAGATCGTGCGCCGATACAGCAGTGTGGTCATCGCGAAGGTGCGCTCGTTTCGGCTGCAGCCCGCCGACGCCCACGACGCGGTGCAGACCACCTGGTTACGGCTAACGGAGCACTGCCATCGGATACAGAGCCCTGAGCAGCTCGGCGGGTGGCTGGCCACCACCGCGAGCCGGGAATGTCTGCGCATCCTCCACAAGCAGGCAAGGCACGCCCACACGATGTACGACGGGACCGCAGAACGGGTGGCCGACCCGTCCGCGGGTCCCGAGCAGCGCACCGTCGATGCAGACACCGCACAGCAACTGTGGAGTCTCGTCTCGACGCTCCCACCCCGCCGCCAGACACTCCTGCGGGAACTGTTCCTCGGCAACCCGCAGCCCTATGCCGAGGTCGCCCGCGCTATCGGAATCCCAGCCGGCGGCATCGGACCCACCCGGGCACGGGCCCTGACACAGCTGCGGCGCCGCCTCGACGAACACGGGCTGGGCCGCACCTGAGCACTGAGACTGTGGTGGAAGCCCGGAAATCAGGATGAATTCTGTATCAGCCAGTAGTAACCCGGCCTCTGTCCGTAGTGAGCAGTCCGCTCGAGGAGGGACCAGACCATGACCGAGCAGCCACTACATCCCGTTCAGAATCCGCTGACGGCAGTGATGACGGCGAAGTCTCCGGAGGACTACGCGGCGCTTCACCAGATCATCGAGCACTTCCAGTCGCTACCACCGGAGCAGAACCCGATAACCATCGCCCTCAACAAACTCAGCAATGTCCACTTCGCTAGATTCGTGTTCCTGGGCGCCGACCAGCTCGGACTGATCACCACTTATGACGGTGACTTCGAGGCGTACATCAACGAGTTCACCGACATCATCGGCGACGTGTTCAACACTCTGCTGGCGCACGTGGAAGATGCCCCGCCGCAGCCGGTGCAGGCCCATCGCCAGGAATTCCTGGCCTACATCCGCTCCGTCGACCGCGGCTGCGTGGGAACGTTCTACAGCGCCTACCCCGAGCGCACCGTCCTCGACATCCTGGACGCGGCCTAGCGGGCTGAGCGGATCACCAGGAGGGAGTATCGCCATGGGGGCTGTCGAGCTGGCCGATGTGCAGGGGCTCATCGTGCGGGGATACACCATGCCGGTAGGCCGGTATCTTGGCCTGAGCGTGCGGGAGCCGGCTGCGGCCCGCGCATTTCTGGCCGCACTCATCGATGACGACCCCCTCGTGCCCTCCATCACCACCGCGCAGCCCTGGGCGGTCAAGCCGGACTGCTGCGTGAACGCAGGCATCACCTTCCCGGGCCTCGCAGCGCTGGGAGTGCCACCGGAGTCCCTGGCCGGCTTCCCCATGGAGTACCGCGAGGGTGCGGTGCAGCGCGGAGCCAGGGTGGGTGACGTCGGTACCAGCGCACCTGAGCACTGGCTGCCCTGGGTCGCGGACCCGGGGCTGCACCTGCTGCTGACGGTCTTCGCCCAGTCCGGCGATGCGCTCGACGCGGCGACGAAGGACCTGGAACAGATCTGGTCCGCCGGCTGCCACGAGCTCGGCCGTCACGACGGTGCGGGGCTGCCCGACCATGTCAGTCACTTCGGTTACCGCGACGGCCTGTCCCAGCCCACCATCGACGGTGTCCCGCTCTCCGGGCTGCCGGATCGCTTGCCACGAGCCCCCGTCGGCGAGTTCCTGCTCGGATATCCCAGCCAGTTCGACCACTTCAGCTATCCGGTACCGCAGCCGCCCGAGCTCGGTGTCAACGGCAGCTTCGCCGCCTTGCGCATACTCGAGCAAGACGTGGACGCCTTCGCGGAATTCCTCACCCGGCAGGCGGCGGCAACCGGGATGACGGAGGAGCTCATCGCGGCGAAACTGTGCGGACGCTGGCGTAACGGCACACCGCTGCACCTCTCACCCGACACCGACACACCCGACCCGCCGATCCCACCCGAGGCGCTGAACGACTTCGACTACGCCGGTGCGGACGCCGACGAGCGGGGTTACCGGTGCCCGATCGGATCGCACATCCGCCGGATGAATCCGCGCAGCCAGCGCGTCAGGGGCGACAATGGTCACAAGCGCCGCATCGTCCGGCGGGGAATCCCCTACGGCCCGCCCTATGACCCGACACATCCACACGACGGGCAGGCTCGCGGACTGCTCGGCCTGTTCATCGGGGTCAGCCTGTCCGACCAGTTCGAATTCCTCATGGCCCACTGGGCCAACGACGGAACCTTCGCCGCCGGGCTCGGGCGCACCAACGATCCCCTGATCGGCGCCCACGCCAACGGGACCGGAAGTTTCTCGATACCGCGCCCGGAGGGACGCGTGGTCCTGCCCGGCATCACCCGATTCGTCACCACCCGCGGCGGCGCCTACTGCTTCCTGCCGAGTATCACCGCGATCCGCTACCTGGCCAACCTGGCCTAACCGACCACCGCCGGGTGGATCTCCATGGCGAGGACCCGGTTGGCCTCGGTGAGCTCGGCGTTGGGGCGGTAGTCGTTTTCCGGCTGGGGGCTGGCAAGGCCCAGCGCCCGCATCACCACCGATGTCATGGTGAGCCGGTCACGGGCGAACCCTCCGTGGGAGAGGGCATCGCAGCGGCTGTCATCCGGGGAGAGCGAGCGCGAGACGATACCCTTACCGCCGCAGTTGCTGATGGCTTGTTCGAGGGTGAGCTCCGGATGCCTCTCTTCGAGCGGACGCCCGAAGAATTTCTGCATCCCCAGCAGCGGAACGTCGGTATCCCCCGTCGCCCCCTCCAACGCGCGGGAAACCAGGTAGAGCAGGGACTTGTGATAGATCTCGAGGTTGCCAGCCCCGCAGACGTCGTCGAGTTCCCGCTCGTCGCTCAAGTTGAACGTGGCGAACGATCGAACCAGGTTGTTCGGCCCGAGATGGGGAAGTACCTTACTGGCGAACGTGTCGACCCGGATGGCCGGTGCGAGCAGCGCCAGCGACGCGACAGGAACATCCGCAGCCTTCAGGCGCGGCAGCATCGCCGCATGGAAGATCGCACCCGCGCTGTGTCCCACCAGGTGAAGGGCCACCTTGTCCGTCCCGTGCTCCTGGACGTAGTCCCGCAGTCGCAGCACGGTCAAAGATGCGCCCGCCATCTCCATCATCGCGGCCGCTGCCGCAGCAGATGCCGGCGGCCAGGAAACGGCGCCCGGGTTTTCGATCTTATTGGATGCGGCGTCGGCGTTCTCCTTCATCTCGTCCCACATCCGGCGGAATTTTCTCCGCGCAAGCAATTCGACTCCCCGGTCGATTCCTTCTTCGACTCTCCGTTCGATTCTCTCGAAGATGTCGAAGCCGAGGCCGAACAGGCGCTCGGCCCTGACTAAGTCCGCGAGGTCGTTCAGCAGCGTCTCACTCGCCCCACTCTGCCAGGCAAAGAATATCGGATAGATGTTGTTGTTGAGCCACCAGTTGACGTTGTCCTGCGCCACGGACAACCCCTTCTCCTCACTGTTGAGGCCGCCGTGGGCGTAGAGCACCACATGACGTTTCAGGCCCGGGTCCCGCTCGAGCCACGATCGGTGCCAGCGGTCCATGTGCTCGAAAGCCCGGTCGATCTGGAGGGGCGAGCTGGCGAATCTGCCGTTCGCTGAAAGCAGCCCCTCGTTGCCGAGGTTGACCACGTGCATCGCCAGGCGCCGGAGGTCGGGGGCCGTGCCGGTGACGAGGTTCCGGCCGGTTGCCGTCATGGTGGCCGAGCGGCCACCGGTGAACGGCGTCCCGGGCACTCCGGGGCGGGCCACCCAGGCGTCGTAGGCGGACTCCAGCCAGTCCTCGTAGCGCAGGGTCGCAAACCCGTCCTTGCCCCACTCCGGTCCCCAGGAGTTCTGCACGAGGAAACCGACGTCGTTGTAACCGACCAGTGCGAACGCGTGGCCACCCAGCAAGCGAGCCTTCGCCGAGCGGGTGATCACGTGCATGACCTCGTCTTTCCCGCTCCGTTCGATCGGTTTCACCCAGCCGTCGTGGATGACCGCTGAGACGCAGATGGCGTTGAGCTCGCTGATGGCGGACTGCATGTCGTCGAGGCTGTAGGGGTTCACCCGGTAGAAGGCACCCGATGGGCGCTCGCAGGTCTTCTTGGCGACGATCTCGTCGGTCAGGTCCGGCTCGGGGTAGTAGTCCAGCGTCGGCCAGTCCGCTTCCAGCAGCACGCCGTGGTGGAACCACCCCTTGAACGCGCCGCGCAGCGACGATCCGATGTCGGTCTCTCCTTCGAACTCGTCGTAGCGGCGGGCCAGTCGATAGAGCATGTAGGGGCTGACATGCGGATAAGCCGCCTGCGCGCCATTGTCGCTGACCGCCTCGGGCCGGGCGAGCACCGCATTGACGACGGCAGCGAGGGCATGACCGGTGCAGGAATTGCCCTTCTGACGCATCACGTGACGTTCGTTGCTGCCCTGGCGCTGATCCAGGACGGCCGGGAGTGGTTGGAGGCGCGGCCGGTACTCGAGGTCACGGTCGTCGAATGGGTCGGGCAGCGCGTTGGCCGCGAACGTTCCGACATCGGGAATGGTGATCGTTCCCGGCTGTATCGTTTTAGCCATGATCACAACCTCCAGGACGACGAGCAAGCTCAGGTCAGGAAGAGGCGAGTACCAGCCGATGTGATACGCGCGGCTGTGATACAAGCCACTGGGCCTAACCGTATCCGGGCGCGACTTCACAGTTCGCATCCACCGTGAACGCGCTACCCCGCTGCCCGGCCTGGCCGACTGGGCCAATCGGGCATCCTACCCGCGAACCCATCCACAGTCTGTGCACACCATGTTGATACTGCGCCGCACAGACGTGCCCCTACGGTGTCGCCCCGTGGGCCAGACACCGATTTATGATCAACTATGGGGCGAGCGACTCAACGTTGATGTCCCGTCCCGTGGCACCGACCGGCAACGGGCCGGTCCCCAGGGAAGGCACCGCCTGCCCCTCGACACGCAGGCGGTGTCCGGGTCACCAGATCGAGGAGATCCTCGGTTCCCCTCGCCACAGTCCCTTCCACCCGCAGTCCATGCACGACATGCACCGAGATAGAGCATCGAAAGCTCCCCGGACGGACCGCAGCAACGGTAACCTGGCGAGCACTCGAGGAGAACTGGCTGCCGGTACGGGTATTCGCAGCCGGAGCACATGCAGGCAAGGACATCCGCTGGTCAGCGAGGCGGAGAACACTGCACAGTGGTCAGTGTTCTCCGCCTCGCCCCGGTGCAGCGTGCGGCGGCGAAGGAGGCACCCGTGATTTTCATCGTCGTCAAGTTCACCATTCGTCCGGACAGGGCCGACGAGTGGTTGTCGCTCGTCGAAGATTTCACGCAGGCCACGCGGGATGAGGCAGGCAACATCTTCTTCGAGTGGTCCAGGAGCATCGAGGTGCCCAACCAGTTCGTCCTCGTCGAGGCGTTCGCGGACGGCACGGGCGAGGCGCACGTGAGCTCCGACCATTTCAAGACCGCCATGGCGTGGATGCCGGAGGTGATCGCGACGAAGCCGGAGATCGTCAGTGTCCAGGTTCCGCAGGACGGCTGGGGTGAGATGGGAGAACTGACTCCACTGCGCCCTCGTTGATGCCCTCGTTGACCCGGCCTTTGGCAGCTCATGCCGATATACTGTGGTGGGATGAGCTCGGTGCGCTTGGTCCCGGAGACCGAGCTCATGGGCGGCGAGGAGCTCTCCGCCGACGACGCCTGGCACACCGTGCGGCGCGCTCACCTCGGCCACCTGTTGGCTGCGGCGTTCCTCCGCTTCCGCTACGGCGACGGATTCAGTCACGCCCGCGCCTTCGCGTTGCAGCTCGCACTGGCGGCGGTGCCGCTGGTCATCGCCGGGGCGGGCCTCGTGTCGGCTCTGGGCGCGGAGTCGTTCGCCGAGGTCGTGGCGCGGACGGTGGTGGCGATCTCGCCGGGTGGCAGTGATGACCTGCTTCGGCAGGTCATCACCGGTGGCGGCGCGGCAGACGAGGGCAGCGAGCGGGGCGAGGTGGTGGTCGTCCTCGGGTTGGGCACCGCCTTCCTCGCGGCCACCTCGGCATTCGCGCAGCTCGAGCGCGGCGCCAACCGCATCTACGGCACGGAACGGGACCGTCCGAGCCTGCGCAAGTACGGCCGAGCGATGGTGCTGACGGCGACTGCGGGCGTCGCCATGGCCATCGGGTTGCTGTGCATCGTGGCCGGGGATGCGTTCGGGGAGGCCATCGAGCAGGTCTACCGGTGGGGCGACGCGGCCGAGACCGTGTGGGACGTGCTGCGGTGGCCGCTGGGACTCGGCGCGCTGGTCGCCGCGGTGACCGCGCTGTTCCGGTATGCCCCGCGGCGTCGCCAGCCCGGACTGTCCTGGCTGGCGGCCGGGGCCGGGGTGACGGTGCTGGGGTGGCTGATCGTTTCCAGCCTGCTGGGGGTGTACATCGCTGTTGCCGACAACTTCGACGACACCTACGGGCCGCTCACGGCGGTGATGGCGCTGCTGTTGTGGGCCAACCTCACCGGCATCGCCCTGCTGGCCGGGATCGCGTTGGCGGCCCAGCTCGAGGCCGTCCGGGCAGGCCGGACCGACCCGCTGCTGGCCGACACCGACGACGACGGTATCCCGGACGCGTACGACGAGGAAACCACCGGTCCGGCCCGACGTTGATCTTTGCTGCGGCGAATCCCGGTCAGACGCGCACCAACAGGGCTAACGGATCGACCCGCATCCGCATCGCCCGCACGTGGCCCACCGGATCACCGTCGAGTTGGGCCAGCTGCGGAATCTCCGCGTTGAGGATGACGGTGCGGCCCTGCCAGTGCTGCACGATCCGGTGACCACAGCGGCGGTGGGTCAGCACTCGCGCAGTCACCGCCAACCATCCATAGATACTCCTCGGCCCGAGGGACACCACATCCAGCAACCCATCGTCCACCTTGGCCGCGGGTAGCAGCAGCAGGCCAGCAAGAAGCTTGCCGCAGTTGCCGACCACCACCATGCGGACTTGACGGGGCAACTCGGGCCGGTCGTCGACGACCAGGGTGATCGGAGCCCTCGGCACCCCCAGTGCGCGCGCTCCGGAGACGAAATACGCCAGCGGACCCAGCCGGGTCTTCAACTGGTGCGGCGCCCCGGCCATGATCTCCGCGTCGAAGCCCATCCCGGCCATCACCAGGAACACCTGCTCCTCGTCGCGGTCATCGATGCGCACCCAACCGACGTCGATCGCCCGATTGCGCCCGGACAACGCGATCCGGGTGGCGGAGACCGGGTCGTTGCGCACGATGGCGAGGTTGCGGGCCAGCAGGTTGGCGGTACCCGTGGGCAGCAGACCCAGCGGGATACCCGATCCGGCGAGGACGTGCGCGACGCGGCGGACGGTGCCGTCCCCGCCGCAGGCGAGCACCACGTCAGCGCCGGCGTCCAGCGCGATGCGGGTCTGACCGCCACCGGGGTCCTCAACGGTGGTCGTTAGCCACAGTGGTGTGGCCCAGCCCAACTCCACGCATACCTTCGCGATCTTGGTATGCAACCGCGCCAGATCGTCGACATGGCTGGGGTTGACCACCACTGCCGGCAACGGGTCCTGCAGGGGTAAGCGGTCGGCGGGCTCGACCATCCCGCATCCGCGGAGTGCGGCCGCCGGTCGCACCATGCGCTCAGTTCATCCTGATCACGTTGGAGACCAATTCCGAAGGCTCCTCGAAGTAGTCCATCGCGATGATCCCAACGCGCCCCTTCGGGGATCCGGCCAGATAGTCGTCGAGGCGTGGATTGATGGCCTCCGCGTAGCCGCGTGCTTTCAGGCCGACGGCACTGGAGAACGTGATGTACAGGTCCTTCGAGTCACCTTTTTTCGCCTCCTCGAGGTGCGCGACGACGAGTTCGTATTTTTCTTCGCCCGCCAGTCCCCGATAGCGATCATGCACATCGTGGACCGGAATCGCCGCACTTCTGAAAGTCTGGTTCTCCGGCCAATACGTCAGGTCGAACCCCACGTCGTCACCCCCTTCGAACCTGCGCAGTAAGACGATCTTGCCACGAACTTCCCCCAAGGTCGTCTCGGACGTGAGCGCAGGACCGGCAGCCTCGGGATCACCACCGGGAAGAGGGGCGGCGAAATTGTAGAACAGGGACGCATCCTCGACATACTGCCACGTTCTCGCCTTGAACGCGTCTTCGAACGAGCCCGATCGGATCACCCAGTTCGTCGGGTCCCCCCTATCCTTTCCGAGGACTTCGGAAGGGGCGAGCCTGCCGAGGGTGCTGTCGAATCGATCTTCATCCTTGACCGACATGAGAATAACTTCAGATGGAAACCGGCCCAAGAAATCCGAGCAGACGGCCAAAATATCCGCATAACATTTACCCATGTGCATCAAATCGTGATGGACGAAGAGGTTGTCCTGATAGTGCGCCAATCTGACGTCGAGAAAACGTATCCCGGCGATCAACTGATGGGACAGGTCCAAGTTCTGGGTCTGCAGAAATCCGAGAGGTCCGCCGATGCAGGCAGAATTGTGAGTCCCGGGAATACTCAGCGCCGTCACCGGAGTGTCATCGGCTATGTCACGCATCCAGGACGGGTGAGAGATGAACGTCGACTGCGCTGCCATCCGACCCCGCTCCTACCTCGCCAGTTCCGTCTCAGGCACCAGCCACCCCGGCCGACACCGCAACCATCCACCAGGTGATCCAGTGCCGGCAGCAGTCAACCCCCGGCGCCGACTCCGCCGCACGAGGATATCCTGCGCTTGAACTGGACCACCTGCGATGAAATACCCGCCGACTGTTGGGACCAAACGCCGCTGCGCCCACCGCCTAGCCGGCCTGCGGTGGCGGCGTTTTGGGGCAGCAGGTGTGTGATGAGAGTGGTGAGATCCACCCACTCGCACAGTCCGGATCGACGGGGCGCGCGATGCGCCAGGCGCTGTGTTCGCCGCTATCGCCTGACGACGGTCGCGGCCACCTCAATCCTGCGCGATCTCGGCGATGGCCACGCCGATCGACCCGATATAGGCGAGTGGTATCAGGTTCGCGAGTACCCCGACTGGGATGGGATACGGTTTGTTCACGACTTGGAGTGACGCGAATCGCAGCGTCTGCCCAGGGATGATGACCAGCATCGCCCGGCTGAAGGCCAGCTTGCTCGCTGTGGTCTGCGGGCCGGAGGCGAAGTTCACCGCTGCCATGACCAGGTTCGCCGCCCCCCAGAGAGTAAGCCTGATCTCACTGACGTACGTCTTCGCCTGCCCTTTGACCCAGGTTTGGATGAAGATTATGAAGCCTATTACCGGCCCGCACACCATTTGGCAGATCCAGTTTGTGACCGCGAAGTCGGGCTTCCCCGGTTGGCAACCTGGCCCGCCCGGCTTGGACGACAGAGCCCAGGGGGCGGTGAAGCCCGTGGTCATGAAGCGGAGCGCGATCGCAACGATCGACGCGTCGCCGAGAGATTCTCCTTGTGAGTGCAGAACAACTTGTCTTGGTTCCATGATGGCTCGGACGAACATGGTGCCGCAGAACAGGCTCAGTAAGTTCGTCCTCCACTGCGGGTCCCAGTCACCGACCGGTAATGCGTCACCCGCGGCGACCAATCCCATGCGGCGTTTGAGCATGTCCACCGTGAAGGACCTTTCGAAGCGCTTGAGGTCCTCATCGTCCGGCCAGGGCGACCGGCCCACGACCACCTTGGAGAAGATGGTGGCGGGGATGGCGACGACCCAGGCCGCCACGTCGACCGGCGTGATAGTCAGGCCCTTGCCCGTGAACAGCCGGTACAACTGGGACACGATGGGGATCTCCCATCGGGCGAACAACGCGGCCCGAACCAGGTGGATGATATCCTCGAACAGATCGAAGATCGTCAGAACGACCCCCTTGGCGAAATCGAGCGCGAAGAGCGCAACGCCCTCCAGGGCCTTCACCAAGCCGCTCAGCAGGAGCTGCGGGGCCCGGGACCGGTCCTTGCCGACGTTGTCGAAGTAGCCCAGCGCCTCGTCGAAGGCTGTCTTGCCATCGCCGAACTGGAAGTTCTCCGACAGCTGCTTGAGCTTGTTCATCAGTACGGCCAGTGGGTCGTCGGCGGCCATCGAGTCGAGTGCCGCCGTCCCATCACCGACGACCTTGATCCTGTGTTGATTCTCTACAAACGCGTTGACGAAGATGTTGTGGTCGGCTGCGTGCGCCTGGTCGTCATTCGGCTGGTAGCGCTCGCAGTAGTTTCCGATCGTGGGATCGCCCTCGCCGTTCAGCTCTTCGACCAGTCCATCGACGATTTCGGTCAGCCGGCCCTTGATCACGTCGAATCCGTTGGATATTTGATCCCGCGCTTGATGGACGGCGTACGCGGTGAAATCGAGCATGACGCCGATCGTATGTTTGATCCCATCGGCGGTTCGGGCGAAATCTTTGAGGTTGAACAGGAAGGCCAGCCATTCGTAGAGCTGCTGAAGCTTGACCTTCAGCCAGTTCCACACACCTTCGATGAAGTCAAACGCCTGTTGCACGAACTCGAGTACGGCCTCGAACACCTTGCCGGCGATCTCGAAGATTACTCTTGCAATCCCATCGACGATGCTGACGACGATCTTTGTGATGCCTTTGACGACCCACTCGACGCCGTCCCTGACTGCGCTCCACACCGAACCCCAGTCGATGCCGAATACGCCTCCGAGTTCCGCCGCCCCAGCGACCCGGTCGGCACGGTATGCCTGCGCTTGCGCAATCGTCATGTCCTGGTACTTCGGATAGCCAGCCGAGAAGTCGATCTCCCAGGCGGTGTCCTGCATCGCGGCGAGGTTCAGCCGCGGCTGGAAGCCAGGATGGCGCGCGGCTGCGAACTGGTAGTGGACCGGCGTCGCCAGTTTGTCGGCCTGCGCGATCTCCATTGACCGTTTCGTTATCTGGGCGATGCTTTCCGCGACCTGGTCTCGTTTCTTCGCATTCTCGTCCTTGGGGAGCAGAAAATTGTTGGAAGCATCCTTGGCGTCGAGGATCTGCTTCTTGGTCACTTGGGTGAACCGATGTTGTAGCTGCGCGTTGGGTTCGACCAGCGCTGGTGCGCCAGCCTTGGTCTGAGGTGTCTGGATGATGAGGCTGGCACCGGCCAAAGCGTTCGCCCGCTGATGTAGGACGATCTTGCCATTGGCGCCGGTCTTCAGCCGCACGGGATCGACCAGGCTGGCGCGATAGGCGGCTCCATTGACCCACAGCGTGGTCAGGAAGGCGGTGTTGATAACGACGTCGGCGTCGGGGAGCGCGAGCCCCTTGTCGTCGACGACGACGATCTCGGTGGCGTGCGTGGGAACGGAGACGAGCGTGTCCGCCACATCCGGTACCTCGACCTTGTCGCTGAACCACTGCCCGGACTCGGGTGACTGCCAGAATCGGCAGACCTGCGACTCGCGTGTCACCGAGTACGCTTCCGAGTAACCGCTCGCGGTACGCCCTGTCGCGAAAAGCGCTCCGCTGACACTTCCGCGGATAGGAAACAACGCCGTCCAGCCGCTCGGCTCGCCCTTGTCGTCCAGCGTCTGCCGCGAGTACCACAGATCTCCGGTGATGCTGTCGAGGGCGAAGACCTCGACCAGGTCGTCGAACCGCACGTTGGCCCGCAGCGTTGCAAGCTTGCCCTGCTGGTAGGGATCCACCTGGACCCAGTCCTCGAACTGGATGCCTTTAGCGGAGTGCTTGTGCTGTCTTTTCAGCCACAGCAGGCCCGTGCCGAGTTCGACGGCGAAGACATACAGGCGGTCGGCGGGGTCGGTGACCACTGTCACGTGGCTCACCTTCTTGCCCAGCTTGCGCAGCTGTGACGTGCGGTAGCTGTCTTCGGCGAAGAGAAGCTCATCGGCCATGTCAACCGCGAACAGAGCTGACTGGACGGGATTGTTGGACACGACGGTGATGTCCTTGACCTTCGCGGGCTTGCCATCGGGGCCGTCCACCGGCGCCCATACCTTGCCCCCCCACCTGCCGCTCGAAGGATCGAAGTAGTTCGTACCGAGGCTGCCGTCGGCGAGCCGGACATTGACGTAGATCCGTCCTGTGCTGCCGCGCACGCCGAGGAAGCTCCGAATGATCTCGCTCGCCTTCTCCGGCTGAGTCGTGCGCTGCAGGTAGCCGATGCCGTCGTGCCACGTGCTGAGCGAGAGCTTGCCCGTGCTGTCGAGACCGAAGATCGAGGGTCTGTCCGGGTTCGCCTCGGTCGCCGTGAACAGATACAGCTGCGATGCGGTGATCCCGAAGGCGGTGTCCTCGTACGGTGCGCCCGTGCCCTGGCCGCGGCGGAGGCGGTGAACCGCTGCATCGGAACCCACCGTGTACAGGTCCAGGGCGCCGTCGGAGTTCAGGAAAGTGTGGATCTCGGTGCCCGAGGAGACGGGCGCCACGGGGACGAAGGTCTCCATGTACTTCGTGCTGACCCGGAGGACCGGCTTTGCGCCCCGAGGTGCAGCGTCGAGCGCGGCAGCGGAGAAAATGGTCATACCTGCCTCCAGAAGGTCATACGAGGGACCGAGGTGCTGAGCGGGGAGCGGTGAGCTTCCGGGCGCGCTGCAATGCCGGCGCTGTCCATACCGGACTGCCATGGTCATTGCAGTACAGCGGCTTGTCGTCGCGTAGCGGATCGAGACCCTGATAGGCACCAGCGAGCCACCCGAGACAGGGCGCGAGGACCGTCGCGCCGAAGGCGAACGCGCGGGCAATCGCCAGGTGCAGCTCGCAGACGCTGGCGTAGAACGGCGCGAGCCGGCGGCCGAACACCGTGGGGTCGTATCCTCCCCGCGCCCCGGCCAGCAGGCTGTCGCAGGCGCCGGCGAAGGCGAGATGGCCGGTCTCGCCGATGCGGACCGCCAGAGCGGCGACGTTCGCGTTCACCGCGAGATCGATGGGGTTGTGCGATCCTACCTCGACGAGCCAGGTCCGGACGGCACCCGGTCGCGTCCACGGGGGCGCAAGGCCAGAGATCATCCGACGGGATGCCGGACCGATGCGCGCCCGGAACGCCGCACGGGCCTCGGTGACGCTACGCCGACCCGACGTGACCAAGGCGAGCCAGGCGACGGCGGTGTCATCCGCGTCGGCGGGAAGCCCGCCGACGACCCGTGGGGTAGTGGGATCGGCGGGATAGAAACCGAACGCGCCGGGTGTATCCGTCGCCTCGCAGCCCTCGACGAAGTCGAGCGCGCGGGCGAGCGCGACACGTGCTTGCGACGATCCGGCGTTGGTGAGCTCGATGAGGCACAGCGCCACCGACGCGGTGACGAAGCAGGTCTCGTCGTCGATGTGGTCCGGGCCCTCGCTGACCGTGGACGGGAACGCACCGCTCGGTCGTTGCAGCGCCAGCAGGGTCTCGAGGGACTGGTCGCTCATCGGCCGACCAACGGGCGAACGGCACACGTGACCGAGATCGCCACCTGCGCGTCTCCGCGCAGGCTGAAGCCCGCGAGGCCGTGCCAGGGAACGCGCCCGGTCACGTCGGGCGCGCTCATCGCGGCATAGCGCCGCACCGGCCATCCATGGTCGGCAGCGGCTCTCAGATAGGCGGCGCGCACCTGCGCCGGCGGTCCGAACAGCGCATCCGCGTGGGTGTACCAGGTCAGCGTCTCAACCTGACCGCCGGGCGAGATCGTGATGCTGACGCCCTGGTCATGGCCGGGAAGCCGGGTTCGAACGGCCTGTCCGGTCATCCTCTCCACGGCCGAGACCAGGACACCGGCGTGGGGTGGCAATCCGACGGCAGCCACGAGTCCCCAGATCACGTCGCGGTGCAGCGGCGGCGTGCGGCAGTAGACCTCGATCGAACCGCATGATGTGTCGAAGCCGGCCATCACGGGCGTCAGCGTCCGGGTGCAGGCCTCAGGGACAAACAGGCGGGCGGCTGGGCCCCATGTCCGCCAGGGAGCTCCAGCGACCACCTCTACGTAGAGCTTGCGTTTCGGCCGCCCCGAGATGAGTCGAGATCCGACCCATCCGCCCCAGCGCCCGTGTCCAGCACCCCACGCCTTGAGACGTCTCACCTCGACGCACTGGGTGGCGGACAGCTCAGCGGCGCACAGCGCGCGGGCGATCTGAAGCCGTGCCGCTGCCGTCGAGCCGGGAGCGGGATCACAGCTCAGGCGCAGGCTGTCACCAGGCCAGATGAAGGAGAGCTCGACTGGATCGCCGTTAGCGCACAGCCGGCTGTCGAGCGATCCCGGCGCTGGACACAGCGTCCGGATCTCCGTCCCGAAGAACCGGGCGCCCGAAGGGTCCACGGCAGCGAGAGCTGTCGCCACCCGGTCGACGGCTGCGGAGCCGCTCCAGGCTGTTACTACCGAAGGGTTGGAGGTGGCCACGACCGCTTCCCTCAGTCGGAGCTGACTTCGACCTCGAGGCGCTGGATTCCCACCCCCGGGTCGCCCCCCTGGGATGGCAATTTCGGCAGGGTGATCTGCAGCCTGCCGTCGACTCGTGTGTCCGCCAGCGTGACCACGGTCCCGTCCTTCATGGCGTACTCGCCGTTGAAATAAAAGACAACTGTCTTGTCACTACGCAGCTTTCGCACCGTGTAATAGAGTGGCAGCGTCTTGACTCCCTCGGTCAGCGGCAGAATTGTGTAGTCCACCAGGCCTGAGGTTGACCTCAGGATTTCGTCTCGCTCAGCTGACGTCAGTTCCGAGAGAGGCGCGATGAAAGCTCTGGAGATCGTGATCGTACCGTCGCCAGAGCTGATCTCGTCGTCGTCGTCGGTCAGCTGAAAGAGGTTGACAGTGACCCGCGCAACCGCAGTCCAGTCAATCTGATCGGTGAAGATCTTGACGCTGTACAGTACTTCGGTGTCGTAGAGAATCAGCGGCTTCAACGCGTATGCCAGGTTGAGGTCGCGGATCTCGAACGAAGATCCGTCGCCGAAGACGATCTGCCCGTTCAGCCTGAAGAACGCCGTCTGCGGGTCCGGCTGAGCATCGAACGTCCACCGTTCTGGTGCCGAGTGGATAGTGGGATTCTTTGCAGGCGCGGGCGGGGACCAGCCGCTCCAGCTGTGGGTCAGCGGACCTGACTGGGTGTTCTGCGGGTCGAAGTACGCCGCGTTGATGTTCACCTCGAGGAAACCCCGGCCCTTTTTCGTGACCAGGGCACGAAGATCGAGGTTGGCGACCGAGGGAGCTGGGCTGAACACCGGAACAACGTCGGCGTTGTCTGAGCCGAACCGTCGACCCGGCTGGACGATGATTCTCGCGCCATTATTAAGCAAGTAGCAGAGCCGGTACTCATAAGTATTCGTGATCGGGACGCGGTAGGTGGACAAGAACGTGGCCTCGGGACCGTTCTCAGCCATGCGCTTGGTCTGGAGCTTCGGCGGCTGGCCCGGCGGAGGATTGTCGTAGAAGTCGATGAGGACTTCCTTGACGAGGCCGCCGAAGGGAACATCCACGCCGACAAACGATACGTTCCGAATCCCGAACTGGTTCGGCAGTAAGGTGATCGACGTTGAATCACTGGTGAGCCAATCCGACGTGTATGGCGTGGGGGTGTCGGGGAAATGCACGGTGTACTTGTACCTGTAGTCCGACCTGAAGGGGCTCGTCCCGGCGGCGACATAGGTCTTCGCGACGCGATCGTCGGTTCCGGGAATCAGCCGGAACGTGTTGTCCGTCTGCCGGGTGGGATAGTCGACTTGGACATCTACGTGTGTGAAGAGGAGGTTTCCCGTGCTGTCGTAGGCGTTGCCGGAAAGCTGAAATGTGACTACTAATTGACGGTTGTCGACCTCGTGATACACCCTCTTCCAGGTGGCGTCGTCGAATCGCGGAAGGAATCGTGACACGGGCGTCGACCATTCGACGATCGCGTCCTCGGAGTAGGTGGTCGTGAAGTCGCTCGTAGCGGCCACTGGATTGGTGTTGCCGACGGCAAGGGCGCGCGCCGACTCGACGACATCGGCGACCTGGGTCTCCAGAGTCGACCATGCCCAGTCGCGAACGAGCTGCACGAGTTCCTTCGTCGCCCCCACGCCGGGCGTGACTGTCACCTCACCGGCACCGGACTGCTTCAGGGTCTGCCGGACCGAGGCCTGCACTGTCTTTTTGTTTCCCCAGGTATCTTTCGTCGTCTTATAGGTCTTCTCGTACTCGATCGCCGTAGTGGACTTGTAGGCAACGGTCGCCTTCGCTGCGAGGAGTTGCGTGAGCACGACCAGGTCGTACGCCACCAAGAAGGGTGATACCGTTCCCGGAGTCGTGAAGGCCTTCGCGAAAGAGGTGACATCAGCGGCGCTCTTAAGCTCGATCTGAAAATTGGTCACGTTGGAACCGAAAAGGGAGGGACTGCTCTCGATGGACATGGAATTTTGCTTTCCGTCGACCTCGAGGTCGAAGTTGAAAAATGTCTGTCCACCGATCCAGATGAACTGTCCCCAACCTGCTATGCCACGGATCTGTTCTTTCGCCGCCTTCTTTGCCTCTTCCGGCGTGTAGACCTCGACAGAAAAAGTGCAGACACCAGTGACGCCACCCGCACTTGTGCGGTATCGCGTGAGAGAGAACGCCGGTTGTCCGTTCTGCATGCGGAGACGAGGAACGGGAACCATATACCAGATGTTCTTCTGAGTACTATCCCTGTCCTGGAATACAACAACGGTCTGATCGTTTCCCGGCCCATAACTGATCATCCGCGCAGTTGTCACATCGAACATGTGCGATTCTCTCCCCTCGTGGGCGATTCCCTTCGCGCAGCGTTGGAACTCCCGCATCGTCGCGGCCCATGCCGCGATCAACTAAATGAGGATCTCATGCCGGTGTCGCCATGAGCATCACCACAATTAAGCCTAGCAGCGATCACAACGGGGACGCTGCCGGATATCCGAACGCTACCAACGCTTTTACCCTACGTTCATCACCCTGAAAGTACCGATTGTGACCTATTTCATAGTGGAACCGGTATAGTACCTTCAGTACTGCCCTCACTTGGTGATTGAGACATCGATCAGAGGTGCTGGTGTGCAGGTCGAGCCACCGTGCCGGTTAATTCTCATGCACCATTCCGCTCAGCGTCAGAGTGATCAAGACTGGTCGGCTCGCTCTATAACACTCCTGCCGTTCGTGGTTTGGTCCGCTGTGCGGCCGGCCGGGCCAGCGGGATCGATCGGCGTCGCTTGATAGGAGCGTGTCACCGGCGACTGTCGTCGGCGTAGGGTGCAGGTCAGGCGCTGGCGGTGTCGCACATGGTGATCGCTGGTGCGCGGCGAGGAGGCTCGGGGATGTCCAGTGGGCCGTTCGGTTCCGGGTTCGACCCGCTCGAGGATTTCGTGAGCAAGCTCGTCGGCGGCATTGAGCAGTCGCTCGGCGGGGTGACCCGGTCTGGCTCCTCGACGAGGCGGCTGGACCACTACGGCCGTGACCTCACGGCCGCGGCCCGCGCAGGCCGCCTCGACCCGGTCATCGGGCGGGAGGACGAGGTCGAGCAGGTGCTCGAGGTGCTGTCGCGGCGGACCAAGAACAATCCGGTGCTGATCGGCGACCCCGGTGTCGGCAAGACCGCGATCGTCGAGGGCATCGCCCAGCGGATCGCCGAGGGCACGGTCCCCGAGCCGCTGCGCAACCGGCGAATGATCGCGCTCGATTTGGCGGGGATGGTGGCGGGCAGCAAGTACCGGGGCGAGTTCGAGGAACGGCTCACGGCGGTGATCGACGAGGTGACCGCCGCCGCCCGGACGGTGGTGCTGTTTCTCGACGAGCTGCACACGGTGATCGGTGCCGGCGCGGCCGAGGGCGGCGCGATGGATGCCGGCAACATACTCAAGCCCGCGCTGGCCCGCGGGGACCTGCAAGTAGTCGGGGCGACCACGGTCGATGAGTACCGCCGGCACATCGAGCGGGACCCGGCGCTGGAACGGCGGTTCCAGCCCATCCTGGTCGCCGAGCCGAGCGTCGAGGACACCATCGCCATCCTGCGCGGCCTGCGCAAGCGTTACGAGTCGCACCATCGGGTGCGCATCACCGACGAGGCCACCACCGCTGCCGCCCGCCTGTCCGACCGCTATCTCACCGACCGGTTCCTGCCGGACAAGGCGATCGACCTGATCGACCGCGCCGGCGCGCGGGTCCGGATGCGAGCGCAGGCCCCGAGCAAGGACACCCAGGCGCTCGCGCAGCGCGTCGAGCAGCTCACCCGGGCCAAGGACGTCGCGGTCGACGCCGAGGACTACGAGCGGGCCGAGGCGCTGACCCGGGAGCTCGACGCGGCGATCATGGAGCTGAGTGCTGCCCGCGCCGGCCCGGCACACCCGCCGACGGTCGGTGCCGACGATGTCGCCGACGTCGTCGCACGCAGCACCGGTATCCCGGTCTCCCAGCTCACCGAGCTGCAGCGGCACCAGCTGCTGCACCTGGAGGAGCAGTTGCGGCGCCGCGTCGTCGGCCAGGACGAGGCGATCGAGGTGGTCGCGGACGCGATCCGGGCCAGCCGCGCCGGCCTGAGCCACCCGGATCGGCCGGTCGGGTCGTTCCTGTTCCTGGGCCCCACCGGGGTGGGCAAGACCGAGCTGGCCCGGGCACTGGCGCAGACCCTGTTCGGGTCGGAACGCTCGCTCGTCCGCATCGATATGAGCGAGTTCCAGGACCGGCACACCGTGTCCCGGCTCATCGGCGCGCCACCGGGCTATCTCGGCCACGAGGAGGCCGGTCAGCTCACCGACGCGGTCCGCCGCACCCCGTACACCGTGGTGCTGCTGGATGAGATCGAGAAGGCACATGCCGACGTCACGAACATCCTGCTGCAGGTCTTCGATGACGGCCGGCTCACCGACGCCCGGGGCAAGACCGCGAACTTCGCCAACACGGTGATCATCATGACCAGCAACCTGGGCGCCGAGGCGCTGCTGGCCGCGACGAGCGCGGGGCAATCAGTCGAGGAGGTGCGGGAGGGCCTGATAGCCAGTGTGCGGCGGCACTTCCGGCCGGAGTTCCTCAACCGGATCGACGAGATCGTCCTGTTCAGCGGCCTCGATCGACTTCAGCTCCGCACGATCACCGAGCTGCTGCTGGCGCAGACTCGGCAGCGGCTGCACGCGCGGGCCATCACCCTGCGCCTCGACGAGGGCGCCATCGACTGGATCGTCGACCGTGGCTACCAGCCCGAGTTCGGCGCCCGGCCACTGCGCCGGGTCATCGGACGTGAGCTGGACCGCAAGCTGTCGCGGATGCTGCTCGCCGGCGACCTCAGAGATGGCCAGGATGTGCTCGGCACTGTCGTCGGCGACCTGCTGACGCTCACCGTCACCGATCCGTGACATACCGCCTGATCGGAATGTTCATTCCGGCTCAGCATGACCCGTAGACCGCCCGTCCGGAAGTCCGTCGGGTGCCGTGAACGAGACGTCACCGACCTTTCTCGCGCTCCAGACGTCGTTTTTGTTCAGTTCACGGCGCGCACCGTCGCTGCATGACTTCCAGTGGCGAGCAGGGTGGCGATGTGACCCCGACCCTGCGGACCGCGCGCCTACTCCTGGATCCGTACGTCCCTGAAGACGAAGAAAGCTTCATCGCTCTGTTCCAGGATGCGAGGGTGTCGCGGTGGATGGGTGACGGTCCTGCGTCCGTGGCAGAAGACCGGGCCCTGTTCAGGCGGATCTTCACGAAGGTCTACCCGCAGGTGCATGCCACCGTGGCTGCACAGAACAAGGCATCGCTGGCCCTGCTGCACAGGATCGGTTTTGAGCACATCAGTGACATCGCAGAGGACAACGGCAGCACCACCCGCGTGTTGACCCGCCGCCTGACGGTGACCGGCAAGCGTTCCCTCGCCACGGCAGGTGATCACGCGCTGGTTGCGATAAAACCAAAAGGGCTCATCGGGACGGCAGTGTACTTACCGGACCAAAGGGTGGTATGAGCTACCTGAAGGGTTGAGGGGTGAATGTGACACACTTCACGGATATATCACTTCCCGACCTGCTACGGTGGCGTGCTGTGTCGCCCCGATGTATTATAAAGGCGCACGATAACGAGGGAGGAAATCCGATGGCCAAGATGGCGACCGCAGTGCTGAATCCCGTCAACAATAGTGGCGTCTCAGCGCAACTGATGTTCACCGAGTCGGACGACGGAAATCTGCTCACCGTAGCGGGGACCGCTAACGGGATGCAGTTGCTGGGCATATACGTGTCACTGGTCTATGGTTTGCAGTCGAACGCGGACGTGGTCCCCCCGTTTACCCCACCAGGCCCATGCGTGGATGATCGCACACTCGGCGTGGAACCCGCTCCCATTCCTAGCGGGATGCCCGGAGATCTGATCTTCAGCCCTTCCGCGACGGTCCGCATGTTCTTGCCGAGTTTGTGGTCAGGCTTATTGGGGCTGCCTGTCGGGGCCAGTCGAAGCCTGAATGTGACAAAACCGACCGCCGCCCCGATCGGAGTGCGCCTGGACGAAATCAAGACCGTCTCCATTCGCCAGGCAACCATACCACTCCTACCAAATATTCTTCAGGACATTCGTCCCCAGCTGTTCGCCATCAGGGCATGCGGTGAGATCAGACCCGTCTAACAGCTATGGTGCTCATGGCAACCGCCATGCTACAACCCTTCAACGGCAGTGGAGTTTATGGGGAGCTCACTTTTGTCGAATCCAACGACGGTAAAGTGTTGACGGTCTTCGGTACCGCCACCGGGATGCATCGAGCCGGTCAGTACGTGTCGTTGGTTCATGGCTTGTACTCCCATGCGGATCTCGATCCGATGCGCTCCCGCTCCCTGCCCTGCATGCCGGACGGCACTGTACCCACTGACGAGTCGTTTCTGCCTGGACCCCGACCCACCGATCTTGTCTTCAGCTCGGCCGGAATGACGCCATCCCTACTAGGGGACTGGCGCGGGCTCATGGGGATGCGAATAGGAACAAGCCGGGTTCTCCGGGTCGCGAAGCCTACCGATATCCCTCTCGGTATGCACCTGTATGAGATGCACACCGTGTCGATCCGCCGAGCCGTTCGACTGCCAACGACGGCACCTCGGGAACCTGGCTGGCAGGCGTTTTCCCTCACCGCATGCGGTCAGATCTGGCGCACTCCTTGAGGAGCCAATCGGCCGACGAAGAATGCGAGGTGTTGGTGGTCGGCGCCGGCCCCCATGCGTTGACGTGTTGCAGCTACCTCCTGCGGCGGCAGCCGGCTCTGCGCGAGCGACTGGTGGTCGTAGACCCGGACGGATGGCTGACACGCTGGAACCGTCAATTCGACGCGCTCGACATCGACAGGCTCCGCTCTCATGCAATCGATCACCCCGATCCGGAGCCTTATGCGCTCTGGGAGTCCGCTCAGGGTCCTGATACGGACATGGGTCCTTATACCACGCCTGGCGTGAGGTTGTTCGCCGATTTCTGCCGAACGATCATCGGTAGATACGGGTTGGATGAAGTGCGCAGACATGACCGCGTCGAACGAATCGTCTACTCGGGTCGGGGGGTTTGGGCGACGCTCGCCGGCGGCGACCGTCTCTTGGCGAAGCGCGTAGTGCTCGCCACCAATACACGAGTTCCCCGGATTCCGCGCTGGGCTCGACATCTTGCCACGCAGGCGCCACCCGGACACATTCTGCACACCGAAGAACTCGACCTGCGCGGGGTCCGCTTGGACGGAGAACGCATTATGGTGGTCGGCGGCGGCCTGACCGCCGGTCAGATTGCGCTGACCGCGCTGACTCGTGGCGCCACGGTCACACTGGTCTCCCGAAGTCGACTACGCACACAGGTCTTCGATGTCCAAGGCGGGTGGCTGACCCCGGCCCACCTGTGTGGTTTCTATGCGGAGCCATCCGCTCACCGCCGTGTCGAGTTGATCGAAGCGGCGCGGCGGGGTTCCATGACACCAGCTGTTTTCTGCACTCTCGAGCAGGAAACCGGCAGTGGCACCGTCAGCGTCCGGGGGGACTGCGAGGTGCGGTCCGCCAGCTGGGATGGCAGCTGCTGGCAGGTCGACCTCGATCAACACACCGAGCAGGTTCACCGCATCTGGCTGGCTACCGGAACCGCTCCTCGACTCGACACCGAATCACTGCTTGCCCAGGTCATCGCCACGCAGCCGACTGAGGTAGCCGGTGGCTTACCGGTACTCGACAGCGCGTGCCGCTGGCCTGGCACCGAGATACATCTCATGGGTGGCTCCGCTGCCTTGCAGCTGGGTCCTGCGGCACGCAACCTTGTCGGGGCGCGCATGGCCGCGGAGCGCATCGCCCACTGCGTCAGGCCGCTAGATCGTTACCAGTATGTTCAGCCGGCGGCGCCGAGGTCGCCGGCTTTTATTTCGACGGTGACATGCGCGTAGGGACTCTTTCGGCGAGGAGGAAGTTCGCATAACGTGCACTCTCGTGTCGGTGGTCGGACGGTGTGAGGGGCTCTTGTCGACCTGTGAACCACAAGGAGGCCCTTGTGCTCGCGTTCCGGATGATGCTGCCGCGCGTGCCGGTGATGTTCGTGGCAGTGCTATTCCTTGCGGCGTGCTCTGCCGGCGCCGGCACTGACGCGACGCTACGCATCAGCGGTTCCACGACGGTCAACCCGGTGGCCGCGGATGCCGCCGCGGCGTTACGCACCCGCACCGGGCAGGGCATCACCGTAGACACCCAAGGTGGGTCCGCCGGCGGACTCGCCCAGCTGTGCCGGGGCGAGATCGACATCGCGATGAGCTCGAAGCCGATCGCCGACTCGGATCGTCAGCAGTTCCCGGCCTGCGAGTACCAGCCGATCAAGATCGGCGAGGATGCGGTCGGCATCGTGATACGTCGAGAGGTTTACGACGCCGGGGTCCGCAACCTCACCCGCGAGCAGGCGCGAGCGATCTTCGAGGCTCAGGTCAACAACTGGCGTGCGCTGGGTGGCCCGGACCTCGACATCTTCATCTATGACAAGGAACCCGGCCGTGGCACCCGGGAGATGCTCGATCGATTCCTCTACGGGGCCGGCGGCAAGGCGCCACCACCACCGGATTCGAACCGTTTCGCCGTGGTCGGTGGTAACGAGGAGACCCGGGCCAAGCTGCTGTCCACGCCGGGGTCGGTCGGACCGCTGTCGACCTCATTCGTCACCGCCTACCCAGGACTCGCGGTGGTGGCGCTGGAGGGTGTCACGCCCACTCCGGAGATGGTGGCGGCCGGCAAGTACCCGATGTCGCGACCGCTGTACCTGGTCACCGACGGGCCCCCCACCGGCCGGGCGAAGGAGTTCATCGACTACGTGCTTTCCCCCGAAGGGCAGCAACTGCTGACCAGGCACGGCTACCTGACCCTTACTCAACTGGGGAATTGAGCGGTGGCGACGGCCACTGCCGAACGGTCCACGCCACGCCCCCGGTCGATGCCGTGGCCGGCGGCGCTCGCCACCGTGGCCGGGCTGGTCACGGCCGCCGCGGCGCTGGCCGTGCTGGGTTTCCTCATCGACGGGATGCTCTCGGGGCCGGTGGATTGGTTCCGGCTGCTCACCTCGCCGGTGTGGGATCCGGCCCGGACCGACTTCGGGGCCGCAGCCATGCTGTGGGGGACAGCCGCGGTCTGCGCGATTGCGCTCCTGGTAGCCGTCCCCCTCGGGTGGGCGGCCGCCATCGGACTCACCGAGCTCACCCCGGCCCGCGGGGCTCGGATACTGCGCACCGGGGTGGAACTGCTTGCGGCGATCCCGTCCATTGTCTACGGGTTGATCGGTATCGCGGTGCTGCGCCCGGTGGTGAGCACCGTGTTCGGCACACCGGGCGGAGACGGGCTGCTCACCGCCGGCCTGGTCCTCGCGGTCATGGTGCTGCCCACGGTGGTCGCGGTGAGCGTCGACGCGCTCAGCGGCGTAGCGCAACACACCCGGGAGGCGGCTGCCGCGCTCGGTCTCACCCGCACCGAAGTGATCTACTCCGCGGTGCTGCCCGAAGCGAAACCCGGCATGCGGGCCGCGGTCCTGCTGGGGCTGGCCCGGGCCCTGGGCGAGACCATCGCGGTGTTCCTGGTGATCGGCCGGGCCGACGGGCGGCTGCCCGCACCGGCCGATGCGCTCGCCGCGCTGGTGCGCCCTGGTCAGACTTTGACCACCAAGCTCGGTGGGCCGGAACCGGTGCTCGCGGGCGCCATGGGCGCTCATCGGGCTGCGCTCTCGGCATTGGGACTGCTGCTGTTCGTGCTGGTCGCCGTGATCACGCTGGTCGGTTCTCACCGGTTCAAGCGGGCAAGCAGGCACCGTCGCCTGTATTCCAGCCCTCGATGGCGCCAGAGCCGGGACCGCATTGGCGTGGTCACCCTGCGGGTCGCGGTGGTCGTGCCGCTGCTGCTGGTGGCCGGGATGTTCGGGGTGCTCGCGGTACGCGGAGCGATGGGGTGGAATCCAGGGTTCTGGTTGCAACCTGCCAGCGGCGCGAGCGGCGGCGGAGTTCGCGATCAGATCCTCGGCACGATCGTGCTCGTGCTGGGCACTGCGCTGCTGGCAGCTCCCGCCGGCTTGGGACTCGGCTTGTTGATCGCCGAGTACGCCGGGCCACGCACCGCCAGACGTCTGCGCACCGCGACGGTCACGCTGGGTGGAGTGCCCTCGATCCTGCTCGGGCTCGTGGCGTACGACCTGGTCGTCCGCACCTTGGGGTGGGGCAAGAGCTGGGTGGCCGGGGTGCTGGCGCTGAGCGTGCTGGTCGTGCCGGTAGCCGCCACGGTCACGGCTACCCGGCTGGCGGCGCTGCCACCTGCGCGGCGGGAGGCAGCGCTGGCTCTGGGCTTGAACCGAGCCCAGTTCGCCCGCTCGGTGCTCGTTCCGTGGATCGCACCGGGACTGCTCACCGGTACCCTGCTCGGGCTGGCCAGGGCGGCTGGGGAGACCGCCCCGCTGCTCTTCGCCGCCACCGTGTTCGCGGGCGCGGCCGCATTGCCGACCGGCATCGTCGACACGCCGGTGATGGCATTACCCACGCACGTGTTCACCCTCGCACAGGACTCCGCCGACCAAGCCGCACTCGACGCCGCGTGGGGCGCGGCGTTCGTGCTCGTGCTGCTGAGTGCCCTGCTGCTGCTCGCCGCCATCCCCGCCCGTCGCCGCATGGAGGCCCATACATGAGCGCCCTGTCACTGCGCCGCTTGTCGGTCCAGCACGGCGATCGGGTGCTGGTGGGCCCGGTGGACCTGCAGCTACCCATCGGGCAGGCGCTGGGACTGCGGGGCCGATCCGGCGCCGGCAAGTCGACGCTGCTGCGGGCGGTGGCCGGTCTGCTACCCGAAGGGCTGCGGGTGCACGGTGAGCTGACCGTGCTGGGCAGTTCCGTTCAGTCCTGGAGCCGGCGCGATCCTCGCTGGGCCGCGTTGCGCACTCGAGCGGTACTGGTCGGGCAGACCCCGGTGGTCTTCGCCGGGTCGGTGCTCGCCAACGCCGCGTTCGGATTGCGTCACATGGTGCGCTGCCGGCGCGCGGAACTGCGCGATCGGGCGTGTGCCGCGCTGGTCGAGGCGGGGCTGTGGGAGGAGGTGGCCGATCGGCTGGACGACCCCGCGCACACGCTGTCCGTCGGGCAGCGTCAACGATTGTGCCTGGCCAGAGCGCTCGCGCTGAACCCGACGTTGCTGCTGCTCGACGAGCCGACCAGCGCCCTGGACACCACGTCCCGGGACGTGGTGGAAGCCGCGGTGGCCGAGTTGATCGGCCACCGCACCGTCGTGCTGGTCTCGCACGACACCGAGCAGCTGCAGCGACTGTGCGACCAGGTCATCGATCTCGATCCAGAACCGGCCGGCAGAAGTCAGGCTAGGTCGATCGGCTGCCGCTGACGGCCTGGTCAGCGGAGTAGTTCGGGTCGGTGCGCAGCCGGCTGCGTCGGGCGCCGTAAGCGAAGTACACGACGAGCCCGAGGGCCATCCACACAGCGAACCGGATCCAGGTGGCTCCTGGCAGGTTGAGCATCAGGTAGAACGAGGCCAGTACCGCGAGCAGGGGGACGGCCGGGACGCCGGGACATCGAAACGCGCGGGGCAGCTCCGGACGGGTGCGGCGCAGCACCAGCACGCCGATGGCGACGACGATGAAGGCGAACAGCGTGCCGATGTTGACCAGCTCGGCCAGCTCGGACAGCGGCACGAACGTTGCTATGACGGCCACCGCGGCACCGGTGGTGATCGTGGTGCGGATCGGGGTGCCGAACCGCTCGCTCACGGTGGAAAACCCCGGGGGCAGCAACCGGTCGCGGCTCATCGCGAAGAAGACCCGGCTCTGACCCAACAACATGATCATCATGACGGTAGTCAAGCCCAACAGCGCCCCCACCGAGATCACCGTCGCGAAGGCAGGTTGGCCGACCGAACGGAATGCCTCCGCCAGCGGCGCCTCGACCTTGATCGAGGTGTACTTCACCATCCCGGTGACCACCAGCGACACCGCGACGTAGAGCACCGTGCAGATACCCAGTGAGCCGAGGATCCCGATGGGCATGTCCCGCTGCGGGTTCCTGGTCTCCTCCGCGGTGGTCGCGACGATGTCGAAGCCGATAAAGGCGAAGAACACCAGTGCGGCGCCGGTGAAGATGCCGGTGACACCGAACGAGCCGGGTGCGAAGCCGAGATCCTGCAGCAGCGACGGCGTGCTCTGCGCGCCACCGGCGGGCGGGGAGCCGGTCGGCGGGATGAACGGCGAGTAGTTGCTGGCCTTGATGTAGAACAGCCCGGCCACGATGACGAACAGAACAACGGCGATCTTGACGGCGACGATCACGATGTTCACCTGCGCGGAGAGCTTGATCCCCAGGCAGATGACGGCGGTGAGAATCAGGACGATCACTGCGGCGATCAGGTTGTGCCCATCGCCGTAGGCCCAGTCCGGGATGGTGATGCCCAGCTGCTTCATCACGTCGGCGAAATAGGTCGACCAGCCGACGGCCACTGTACCGGCGCCGAGAGCGAGCTCGAGGATGAGGTCCCAGCCGATGATCCATGCCACCAGCTCGCCGAGACTGGCGTAGGAGAAGGTGTACGCCGAGCCGGCCACCGGCACCGTGCTCGCGAACTCCGCGTAGCACAACGCGGCGAGCGCGCAGACCAGGCCCGCGAAGACGAACGAGAGCGCGACGGCCGGGCCGGCCTGGACCCCGGCGGCCCTGCCGGTGAGCACGAAGATGCCGGTACCGATGATCACCCCCACGCCCAGGACGGTGAGGTCGATCGGACCGAGCCGCTTACGGAGCCGGTGCGTGGGTTCCTCGGTATCCGCTATGGACTGCTCGATGGTCTTCGTACGCCCCAGATTCATGACCCACTTCTCCGGCCGAGCGGTGACGGCGATGCGGGCTCGGAGGCGGCCCGCGCCCACCATCACAGTGTTCCACGGCGGGACCCGGGAGTACCCGCGCTGGGCGGTGGGTATGCCCTCCACTGGCGAGGGCATGGACTCGACCCGCTCGGGGAAGATCTGTGGGGTGACTCGAAGCGACGTGGGTAGCCAAGCTGATTCGCCGGCGCAGATTCCGGCGCGGGGATGGCGTCAGGTGCTGGGACGCGCGATACGCCGAAGTCAGCAGGACAATATCGCGCTACTGGCTGCCGGGGTGGCGTTCTTCGGCTTTCTCGCGTTGTTCCCGGCGCTGATCGCGCTGGTGACTCTGGTGGGGCTGGTGGCTGATCCCGGGCAGATCACCCAGCAGGTGCAGAGCTTCACCGCGGGGCTGCCGCAAACCTCCCGCGAGCTGATCTCAGATCAGCTGACCACCATCACCGGCAGCAGCAGTAGGGCACTGACGGTGGGGCTGGTGATCTCGCTGCTGGTGGCGCTGTGGAGTGCCTCGAGCGGGACGTCCAATCTCATGACGGCGGTGAACATCGCCTATGAGGAGGAAGAGACGCGGGGCTTCGTGAGGCTCCGCGCGGTGGCGCTGCTGCTCACCCTGGGCACGGTCATATTCCTGATCTTGACTCTGGCCCTGATCGCGGTCGTGCCGGTGGCGTTGCACGCGGTGCCTCTCGGCCCCCTCGGCACCCTGCTCGCTCAAGTCGTGCGATGGACGTTGCTCATCGCGCTCATCGTGATCGGGCTGGCGGTGCTCTACCGGGTGGCTCCAGACCGCAACCCGCCGAAGTTCCGCTGGGTCGGCGTGGGCAGCGTGCTTGCGGCGCTGCTGTGGCTGCTCGGCAGCGTGGGATTCAGCCTCTACGTCAACTTCTTCGGCAACTACAACAAAACCTACGGGGCGCTGGCGGGCGTGATCGTGCTCTTGCTGTGGCTGTTCGTGACCTGCTACATCGTCCTACTCGGGGCAGAGATCAACGCCCAGGCGGAGCTCCAGACCGCCTGCGATTCCACCGCCGGACAGGCGAAGCCGATGGGGCAACGCGGTGCGGTCGTCGCCGACACCATGCCCTGACATCCCAGGATCACGCTGAGGCCACTTGGGCGCCGAAGACCTCTGACGTGGTGCGAGCGTGCAGCTCCTCCAGGCGCTCGGCCTGCCGGCGGGCCCGGGACAGCAGCTCGTCGAGCCGGGCCGCATCCAGGCGCCCGTCGCGGCCGGCCACCTCACGCAGCGTGCGCCATCCCGACGCCTTCCCCGCTGCGCCCAGCCGCAGCACCTCCAACTCGACCACGACGCTCAGCGGGGATCGCCCCCGGACGTAACCGTTGAGCTTGAGTCGACCCGCCTTCTCCCCCACCCACGCCGCGTAGACCTTGTAGTGCCGGATCGGAACGCCGAGCGCGGCCATCATCTGCCGGAGCGCGGCGCGATCCTCGGCGATCTCCGCCGCCAACTTTGCGAGCACGTCACCGATATCCGAGTCGAGGTGCGCTCTGGCGGTCCGGCGCGCCAACTCGACCATGCCGGTCTCGATGGCCAGGTGATCATTGAGATAGATACCGAGCAGGTCCGGCTCGGAGCGATTCCGGGTGCCCGCGGATCCAGCCATGCCGCCTCCTGTAGTTCAGCTAGTCATACCCAGATGACGCTCGATCGATGCCCGCTGGCCGCTGCTATCTGCGCCGTTGCCGCCAGAGGCGGGCCGGTGGGTAGCCAGTCACCGTGCAGCCTCGTCCCGGCATCGCGGGCATACCTGATCGGGGTCGGGTGGGTTCCCTGGCAGCGCGAAGCCGCCGATCACCAACCTACCCGGTGGCGGGCCTGCCACCCGGAGCGTGGGCCGAGGCGTGAAGCCGATCCCGCAGCGCGCCACCACCGTGCCATCATCTCGCAGGTCTCCGTGGTGGGTGTCATGATCACCCAGTGAGCGCAGATACCAGCTCACCAGCCACCCCCGTGCCACGGCGGTGAAGAGGGAACCCGGCTGGTGGCCGGGAGCGGTGGCTGACCAGAGCGGCTGAGATGCCCCAGCAGCTCGCCCCGGATCTGGCGCCACACCACGCACGGAAACCGGCGCCGGCGCCACAGGCCACGCCCACTCAGCCGGCGGCACGCGCGGCAACGGCCCGCGCGAGATGGTTCGTGGTGCACCAACACGAACCGCAGTGCAGCGACCAGGCGCGGATGGTGACTCACTCGCTCCAACTCGCCGAGGGTCTCCCACACCGAGTCGACGAACAGCCGGGCGTGCGGTCGCTGGGCCAACCAGCTCACCGTCCGGGTGGATAGCCGCAGCGTGACGTCCACCTGGGGCATCGGCGCCGGGTTGCTCGCTCGCTGGGCAGGCAGGATGGTGGGCATCAGCACTCACCCGGTTTCTCATCGAGCACGCGCACCAGATCCGGCCGCAGGCTGATCACCTGATGATTCGAGAAGCGCACGAGCAGCGACTCCAGATTCCGGCCGACGACCTGGCCGTGTTGGTGCAGCCGGGAAGGCAGCACCGTGGGCTCGGTGCTCTCCGTGACCTGCTCCACCCAGCAGAACAGACCAACGGGGCTGCCCTGGGCGTCACGCCACCCACCGTGGGCAGGCGAGTGGCGCAGCACGGGATGCAGATGCGTACCAGGTGAACGGACAGGCAGGCTGGTCCGCTGATGCTTATCAGCGAGGCGCAGGTGGGCGGGGATCTGGCGGTTCTGTGGGGCGTGGTGCACGACGGTGTTCTCCGTGGTCTGTCCGGTGGCGGCGACCGCGTCTGGTGACGGGGGTCGCCGCCGGTGATCGGCGCGGACGCGAAAGCGTCGCTGACTCAAAGCGCCAGCACACCGCCGCTCCGGGAGTCCGGGAACACGTGACCGCACTAGATCATCTCGCCCAAGAGATCGACATATCGGGCAAACACGGCGGAATATGTTGGTTGCGCTAGGCGGTGAGGTCCTGGTGTGGCTGGTCGGGTCGTGATAGGCCATCGGTACGCAGCGGATCACCGCCTGCGCTGCGAACTGCCAGAGGTAGGGGATGTGCGAGTGGGGATCAGTGAGCAGAGCTGCTGTGGCCGGTGTCAAGCGGTGCTGCGCCGCGGGGGCGGGTCACGAGGACAGGCGTGGTGTGACCCGTGCCGGCGGGCGGGGTTGGATCCGCGCCGGGACCTGCCTGCCGGGTTCTACTCCCAGGATGTGATCGTCGCCGCGCTGGCCGACTACGACTGGGGCACGGTGTTTCGCCGGGTGCGGATGGCCACGCAGTGGTCCCAGCAGAGCCTGGGGGAGCTCCTCGGGCTCGACCAGCCCCGGATCTCGCTGATCGAGCGCGGCGGACGCCGGCTGCGCGATGTGGCACTCGTCGCCCAGGTCGCTACCGCGCTGTGCATCCCTCCCACCCTGCTCGGCTTCGGGACTACGGTGAGCACTGCGGGGGGTGATGAGCAGAAGTTGGTGAGATGGGTGGACCGCAGAGACTTCGTACAGCAGATCGCGACCCTGACCCTGGGCGCCACCGGGATCGCCACTTTGGACATCGACCGGCTCACTGCGCTGTTACCGCATGCCGACCCGACCGGTACCCGTCACGTCGGGGCCTCCGACGTGGCTGTCATCGAGCAGGCCACCGCCGCGTTCATGAGCCAGGATTTCGCCACCGGAGCCGGCCCGATCCGCGATCTCGCGGTCGCGCAACTGCGCGCGGTGCTGCCCCTGCTCGATGCTCAGTCCACTCCCGAGGTGCAGTCTCGGCTGCTGGTGGCCACCACGGAACTGGCCACCATGGCAGGCTGGATGAGCTTCGAAGTCAACCAGCACGACGCCGCCCGACGACTGTGGATGATCGGGCTCAACATCGCCCGCAGCGCCGATCATCCCAGGAGCAGCGACCTCACCGCGTTCCTGCTCAACGACATGGCGCAGCAAGCGCTTCATCTGGATCGCCCTGACGAAGCGCTGCGCCTGATCTATCTCAGTCACACCACCACAACCGGATCACATCCCGTCTCCGCGGCCACGAACTGCTGCCTGGCCAACATCGAGGCCCGAATCCAAGCCGCTAAGAAGGACACCGCGAGCTGTGATCGCGCGCTGGGCCAAGCCACCGAGCACCTCAGCAACATCGACCCCGCGACCACCCCACCATTGGTGGCCCACGTCGGCAAGGCTGCTCTCTCCAGTTCCCAGGGTGCCGCCCGCTACACACTCGCCCTGGCCAGCCACGACCCGCACGCCGCCACCCAGGCAACATCATTGCTGCGCACCGCGGTGGATCACCTCGGCGCTGACTACGGTCGGCTGCGGGCGACCACGCTCACGGATCTGGCCGGGGCCCACGCGATCGCCGGCGACACCGACACCGCCGTCACGCTTGGTCACCAGGCCATCGACGCCGTCACCGCACTGCACTCGCTGCGCGCCTACGACCGGCTGCGCGTGCTCCACACCGCCCTCCAACCCTGCCACACCAGCACCGGCGTCACCGAACTCCGCGACCGCCTGAGCGCCACCACCAGCGCACCCAGCACCGGCACGACAACGTGAACCGACCCACCATCTTCCCCACCCACGCCGCGTAGACCTGGCGATCCGCCAACGCTGAGCGCCTGTCGATCCGTAAGCTACGGATTGTGGGTGACATCAGGGTTGGCGAGTGGACGCAGCTGAGTGAGATGGACGGGCCAGCGGGGTTCTTGAAGGTCCGTGG
>JBOHFF010000021.1:0-42400 GCA_050699515.1 Pseudonocardiaceae bacterium | reverse complement strand
ATCTGGATCACACCCACGATCACGCCCACGGCGGGCAAACCGTCACCACCAACAGCGGCCCCAACTGCGGACGCCACCACACGATGAAACACCAGGGCGGCTGGACCCTCCAACAGCCCGAAGCTGGTCACTTCAAATGGATCAGCCCCCTCGGGCAGATCTACCACACCCGCGGCGAACCAATCACCCCCGACCTACCCCCACCGCTACCCCGCGACACCCACCCCGACCCCGACCCACCAGGCATCCCGATGACCTGGGAGGGGTCGATCCTCCACCCACCCGAACCACCCCCACCAGCGCGACCACCACCCACCGAGCTACCTGACCAACCGCCATTCTGACCACACCACCCGCAGCGCCCGGCGGGCAGCCAACCATGGCCCCTGGGGACAACGCCGGTGCCGGCATCCCAGGGACCGAACCGTCTGTGGGTCTTCATTCCGCCGTAGCGCCTCGAGCCGACTACGACCACCGGTCCCTCGGCGACAGCGAAGCTGGAGAGTTGACCTGAGCCCATCCCGATGGGATGCCGTCGACATCCAGGTAGTGCCGAGCGTCGTCAAAGGCCGCTCCGAGGTGCCGCGGACGAACTCGAGCGTGATCTGCCAGGCCCGACACCCCCACCACCAGCGGCGATGTTCATCCACGCGGACATCGTCATCACCTGCGGCGCGAAGGGTGTGTCCACGCCGTTGGTCACCGCGCTCTGGGTGCCTCATGCGCCGCGCCGTGATGGCTGGTGACCGCCGGGCCGGCCCAAAAATTGCCGACCGCACGCCCGGATTGAGCACAACCACGCCAGTCGGAGGCAGGAACCACGAGAGCACGACGCCGATCGGATCTCAACTGAACGCTGCGGCTGACGATGACGCACTCTGCTGGCGCTCGGAAAGGTGTTGACCGCTGCCGTGTCGAAGGCGCCGCCGGCTCCCGGTGGACCAATCCCTCCTGGGATCGGCCCATCGACGGTCCGCACGTTAGCGATCTTTGCGCATGGGACAAGCAACTGGTGTGGGCTCGGTGCGATTACGAGCTCGACTGCGGCTTCGGTCATCAAAAACGATCGCACCGACGCTCGCACCCGACGTCACCGTCGTGCTGTACTCCTGTAACGCTGGTCGCGACCCTGACGACAGTGAGGAATGGGTCAAGGGAACCATGTGCGGCGGTGGTGGGAAGTCGCTGGCAGCGAGGACTAGGGACGCTCTGATCGCGGCAGGTAAGGAAGGCTCGGTCTGGGGTCACACGACAACTGGGCACGTCACCGAGAACTTCGCGCTCCGCGAGTTCAGTACTACCTCCGGGAAGGGAAGCGCGGGGTCGTCTTTCGTCGCGAGCTACGTCTTCACTGGCCCTGACAAGGTGGAGACGGCGAACGAGCTTCTCGACGGCGTGATGGCGCAGGGCTATGAGCTGACCAGCCCGCGCGCACAGGCCAATGCCGACGCCATAACGGAAGATCAGATGTACCGGTGCTACGCAGCGGCGAACGGAGAGCTGCGGCACAAGGGCGGCAAGCTCGCGGAGTCGGCACCCGTCCACCCGGTCGAGGTGGGCGAGATGATCAAAGAGTATTGGACCAAGACCTACTGGCCAGCAAAAAAGAGTAAGGCTGTCGACAAGCTCCGCATCCAGCTCGTCGCTGCCAAACGTGCAAAAAAGGCCACCTCTGGCGCGGGGCCCTAGCGCGCGCGTCCGGCCGCGTGACGCCCTGCGCAGCAGTTGAATTCGGATTGGTCAACTCTTGGAGGAGCGGAACATCTTTCTCGAGGGACAGATCGACCCGGACCGAGACATCACCCTCTACATCAACTCACCGGGGGGCTCATTCACCTCACTGATGGCAATTCGGCTGTGTATCGAAGAGGACGCCCAGGGTCTTCTCCCATCCATCTGGACATGCCGCTGGTGACCGGTGGTGCCAGGCTGGGCAAGGTGCTGGGATTACCCTGCGCCGGTCTTACCCTGAGCCGTCTTACCCTGAGCCGTCGAGCTTGTCTCTAGGGAGAACGTATGCACTACGCACTGCTGGGTCAGACGGGGCTTGTGGTGTCCCGGCTGGCGTTCGGAGCGATGACCTTCACCGCCGGCAACCGGGACATGGGGACGGTCTACAAGGTCGGCGCGGAGCTCGCCGACACGCTGGTCGGCCGCGCGCTCGATCACGGCGTGACGTTCTTCGACACCGCTGACGGGTATGCCGGGGGTGAGTCGGAGACCCTGCTGGGCGGCGCCTTGCGGCAGCACCGAGACGGTGTCGTGATCGCCACCAAGGTCGGTTTCCGGACCGGTGCGCCGCTCACGCAGGCCGGCCTGTCCCGCCGGCACATCAGCTGGTCGGTCGAGCAGAGCCTGACCCGGCTGGGCACCGACTGGATCGATGTGTACCTGGCCCACCGGGAGGATCCCTACCCGCCGCTGGAGGAGACGCTCTCGGCGCTCGACGCGCTGGTGCGCTCGGGCAAGGTCCGCTACCTCGGGTTCTCGAACTGGTCGGCATGGAAGGTCGCCGCGGCGCTGGAGATCCAGAAGGCCAACGGCCTCGCCCCGTTCACCCACGGCCAGATGCATTACTCCCTGCTCGGCCGCGACGTCGAGCGCGACATCGTGCCGATGATGCAGCGCTACGGCCTGGGCATGACCGTCTGGAGCCCGCTGGCGTCGGGTTTTCTCAGCGGCAAGTACACCCGGGAGACGCTGTCCGATCCGGATAACCGCTACGCCGGCTTCGACATCCTGCCATTCGACAAGGAACACGGGTTCGCCGTCGTCGACCGGCTGCGCGCCATCGCCGGTCGGTATGACGTAAGCGTCGCGCAGGTCGCCCTCGCATGGCTGCTGGCCAGGCAGAGCGTGACCAGTGTCCTGCTCGGAGCGTCGAAACTCTCCCAGCTCGACGACAACCTCGGTGCCGCCGAGCTGCACCTCACCCACGACGACATCGCCGAGCTCGACGCCGCCACGCCACTGCCACCGGTGTATCCGAACTGGTTCAACGACAGCCTGACCGACCAACCCGTCAGCCAGGCACTCGCGGCTCCGTTACCCGGTCAGCTCGCCGGCTGAGTGAGCGCCGTGGCTATAGCCATGCGACTACGACACCCCGACGGGGCGGCCGAGGAAAGCGACGAGCCGGTCGATGGCGGGGGCGTCATCGACAACGGGCTGGGCGGAGTTGAACCGGCCGGTGCGCGGCTGCGTGGCAAGCTGGACCCGAGCGAAGACCAGTGCCTGCTCGGCCAGATCCTCGGGCAGCTGGGCGGGTTGGCCGGTGGCTCGAGCGAGATCCCAGCCGTGGGCCAGGAGATCGGCGATACGCCAATGCAGCAGTTCAGCGCCCGTGGCAGCCCCGAGCGGGCTGTGGTAGGTCCGTTCGAGGACTCCGGGGTGTTCGAACACGGCCCGCACGGCTATCCCGGAGTCGCGGTACGCGCCGGTCGGGTTGTCGCCGAGGACGTCGGTGCCGCGTTCGGGGGGGACCTGGTCGTTCAGGCGAGCGACGAAGACCAGGTTGATGCCGACCAGGTGGTAGATCACGTCGCGTACGGTCCAGTCGGTGCACGGCGTGGGTGCTGACCACTGGTCGTCTCGGATCCCGGAGATCAAGTCACCGACGGCCCTCAGCGCCTCGGTGAGCGACTCGACGGACGGGGTCGGCGAAGTCATGAAGGTCCTCCCGATTCAAAGAGTGCCCGAGACTACTTGCGGCCGAGACGAGCTCGCCGCCGTGCGGGCCCGGCACGAGCAACTCGCCGACGCGGTCGCGACGGAAACGGTCAGCGTCGCCATCTTCATCCGGGTCGAACCACCCATGCTAGCCGAAATCACCAGGCTGGAGACCCGCGCGCGTGAGCTGACGTGCACGGACTGTGATAATAGATTCGCCAGTTTGCTTCTTCTAGACAGCTCAAACCTGCGTCGATGCCGCACTAACCCGGCGTGCGTGCACAGCCAACTCGCGAGACGTCGAATCCTGTCTCGATGTCAGGGCTGAAATCAGAGGTGCCAGGCGATCCCGGACGCGCTGTGAGCCCACCTGCGCGACCAGGGACAGCGCACGACGAGCCTCGACGATCCCGGTCGACGTCTCCCCTGCATTGAGGCAGATCGTCGCGAGAACGATCGTGTCCAGCGCGTTGCACCGCACGTCATAGCTAGGGCGAGTGCGCAAGGCGTTGATGATGTCCGAGCGCGCTACGTCGTAGTTGGCGAGTTTGCTGCCCGTCGATGCCAACAAGCCATGCCCGGGGCCGTAGAAAGAAAAGAAGGGTAGCGAGTCGCCTGCGTCAGCGCTGGCGAACAGCGTGCGGGAGCGGGACACTTGGCGCCTCGCATCATCAGCATGCCCCAGAGACAGGAAGGCGCCAGCACTCAACCCGGCCAGCACGGCTGAGGCCTGCGGATCCTGACCCGGATGCACACCGGTCTCGGCCAGCTGCAGCATCTTCAGCGCAGCGCTGGGATCACCAGCATGTTTCTCCATGGCTGCGGCACTGGCCAGCACAGCCGCCACCCGTGCAGGATCGCCTTGCGCGAAGTCCAGAGCATGGTGCATGTGCCAGCGGCAGTGATCCATCAGCCCGATATCCCCCGAGGCCCACCCGGCCAGGCGATGGGCCTCGGACACCGCGTATCGAAGCTGCGTGTGCACCTCAGGGGTGGCCTGCGAGGTCAGCAGCGTCTCCCCTGTCTTAGCCGTCGCGGCGAGAGCCTCGCGAGCGGCCATCCCGCCAGCCTCACGGTCCAGCACATTGAGTCTTGCCGTTGTCTGCTCTAATGCGGTGACATCAACTGCGCTGATCCGCTTAGGCGGCGCAAGCAGCACGTCCCGGAGAGTCACTGGGCGAGGTTCACCAAATACAGTCGCGCCGAACACAATCGCACCACCGATAGCCAGCAAGTTCCTGCGTTCCACGTCCTCGTCCACCTCGCTCTCTGCGACAGGTTCGGTGGAGTCACCATCGTATGCCAGCCCCATGGCCCCGCGCGGGATGTCTAACCCGTTCGCGATGCGCACCAGCACGTCGTAGCCCATGACGCAGCGACCACCGAGGATCTCCGAGACCTCGCTCTGGGACTGCCCGGTTGCCTCGGCGATCGTGCGATGGCTGATCCCATGCTCCTTGAGTAGCCGGTAGACCGTGGTGATGTCGCGCTGGGCGAGAGCATGGCGCATACCCGGCAAGGCGAGCAGGTCAAGATCCGACAGATCGGGCATGGCAGGGATCGTAGCTCGCCGGGTAGATCACGTGATCAGTGTGTAGCTCTCAGTAGTTGCAGACTCGGCAAGCCGAGGAAACTAGAATCCAGGTCAGACATGTGAGACATCGCAAGACCCGGCCTCCCTCGGTGCCCGGCGGCGCTGACCCCATGGGCGTGGCGCACGCCTTATTCCACGCCGAGAGCCGCCCATCTGTTTGCCCACCTCGCGCAGCGCCGCCAGGATCACCGTCGCGAGCTGGGACTGCTCCTGGGCACCCGGCTGATGCGCGCCGCCAGACAAGACTGGCGGACCAGATCGCCGTGGGGGTCACGGTGGAGCAAGTAGGCGCCGAGCCCGGTCAGGCCACGCAGCAGGTCGAACTCGGACAGGGGCGGGCGGACCGCGGCGGCCATCCTGGCGAGCGCGACCTCCAGGCGTGCGTGCACGAGCTGGGTGACGCCAGCGTCCAGGCTCGTCATGGCCCGCAGATTGAGCGTGCCCGCCGCCCCGCCGCCTGACCGAGGCGGGCTACCCGCGCGTGAACGTCGTACTGGCGGACGCCGAGGGCGTGCCGGAGCACGCCCCCTACGACCGGAGCATGGCCATAGTAATTATCGATGAAACTCTAAGTAGTTTGTTACCGTCGTCAGGCTCTGCATCGACGTCATCCTGTCAACGAACTCGACGCCGTCCAGATGGTCGATCTCGTGTTGAATTACCCTGGCCACATAGCCGGAGTAGTACTCCGTAACATCCTTATCATCCGCTGAGGTGTACTCGACGGTGATGGCCTCGGCTCGTGGCACGAGACCCATGAGTCCGGGGACGCTGAAACAGCCTTCCCAGCCGGTCTCGGTAGTGCCAGACTGTTCCACAATCACCGGGTTTATCATCCGCAGTAGTGGGGATGCCGGGCGGTCGGGGAACACATCCGTCTTCCGCACCTCGACCACGACCATCTTCATCGACGCACCGATCTGCGGAGCGGCCAGCCCGGCACCGTTCAACTCGCGCAGTCGACCCACCATGCGTGCCAGAAGATCCGCGACCGCCTGGACGTCACCGATAGCCTGGGTCTCGGCCTTGAGCCGTGGATCGCCGATCGTGACGACATCATCGCCAACGACACCAGACATCCAACCCCGATCGCTCTTGGCGAGACTCATCTGCCCGGTCTCCGTTCTTCATTATCCTCCGCATTGCAGTTGTCGAGGCATGGAAGCGTCTCAGTCCGTCCCTTCAGGAGAGGCGGGTAATACTTGTTCTTCGCTCGATCGACGTTCTGTTGGAGAACGAGCTTCGCTTGGCGGTACTCCGCCAGGTCAACGAGGCAAGAGAGACCCAGCCTCTCCTCTTGCCGCAGCAACTGCACCGAGAGGAAGCCATCCTGTATCGCCTCGCGCAAAATTCGGATGGCGGCCTCAGTGTCGCCGAGCTCCGCCAGAACGTGGGTGAGCCGGTACTTGATGTACCCGTTATGTGGCTCGGCCTCGGTCAACCGTACAATCGCCGCGCGGGCTCGTTCGGCGTGGCCCACACACGCCTCGATGTTCGCCAGCCAAGATTGCACACGCAGGTTACGCCGTTTCCCTCGTCCCGCGCGGGCAGCGACGTGCTCGATTCCCGTCGACCAGGCACTATGCGCCGCGGCATCGTCACCACTCAGACGGTTCAGATAGCCGAGCAGGTTCCACGCCGTGACGTCATCGGGGTCCGCAGCAATTGCATCTCTGGCGGTATGGATGGCTGCGTGGACATCGCCAGAGCCGAGGTGCGCCAACGCGACCGCCCAACGTGTATTAGCATCTTGCGGATAGGTGGGCAGGTAAAGACGTGCCACCTCCAGAGCCGAGGGATAATCACCGACCATCAGATGGTTCCAGATGAGCAACTTCATGGCGGTGGGGTTGGTCGGATCTACTTCGAGGACCGCCAAGGTCAACGGCAGGGCAGCCTCGGCCATGCCGCCATTGTTGAGCGCGCGGGCGAACGCGAGCGTGGCGTCCAGACTGTCGCGGTTTTTCTCGTAAATAGTTCGACCGAGTTCTAGTGCCCTTTCATGCCAGCCCATGTCCCAGCAGATGCGAATGAGCGCGGTGTGTGCCCCAATAGAGTCAGGGTCGAGTCGCAGCGCCGCATCGACGTCGCCTAACGCCCGCTCCAGTGT
Source organism: Pseudonocardiaceae bacterium (assembly GCA_050699515.1). Classification (GTDB taxonomy): domain Bacteria; phylum Actinomycetota; class Actinomycetes; order Mycobacteriales; family Pseudonocardiaceae. The sequence continues at coordinate 35,027 of JBOHFF010000021.1, read as the reverse complement.
CGATAGCTCTGAACCCCACCCGGAGAAGTACTGCCGCCACATAGCATAGCCGCGAGCGGCTTGAGCTCGGGTAAAGCGGGGATCGATGTCCAGTGCACGGTCCAGCAAAGTCGCGGCAGCTTCGATCCGCTGTCTCTCGTTAGTGGCCAACAGCCCTTGGCCCCGCAAGTACAGTTCATAGGCTCGCTCCACGTTCGCCGGCTTGGTTTCGAGCCGAGACGGGTCACCAAGCGATGGAGCCAGGTTCATGGCCAAGGCCAGGCCCCGCCCGGCAACAGTGGCCGCGTCCAGTGGCAACAAAATGCGGCGACCGTCGATCACGACTGGCAGCAGGATACCTCTCTGGGGAATCGGTGGCGATAAGCCTTTTCCGGCCAAGCGCACCCCGACTTGGGCCCTCCCCGACGACGTAGATCCTGCTCTCGGGGACACCAATGCGGACAGCCTCACACCGGCACCCAGTGCCTCGTCACATGCCTTGGCCAGCGTTCTTGTTGGCGGCTTGAGACCATTTTCGATCTTGGAAAGGTAGCCGGAGTCGTAGTGCACCAGCCTCGCAAACTTCTTCAGCGACAGGCCGAGCTGCTCGCGCAGCCTGCGCAGCTCGTCACCGAAGACCGGCTCGCCCATCGGCGCTCCCCTCGCCGTTGCCCGGTGCCCTCGCCGGGGAGGGCACCGGGCAACTCCTGGATCGCACAGAGCGTAACGCGAAAGGTGCCAAGCATGCCGATAAATCCTGAGACCACCACGATGATCCCGACCACCGACGAGTTCGACCTGGACATCCGCGTCATCGAGTCCGGGGACGCCGCCACCTCTCTGATCAACCTCACCGACGACGGCTGCGGCAGCACCTGCGCCAGCCCGTGCGCCACCAACGTGGCCTGACTGTATCCGCCCAGCGGGCGGGTACCCGCCCAGCTGCTTCGCAATATCAAAGGAGGGGCAGATGGCCAGGAAGGACCGACCGCTCTACCGGTGTGCTGATACCGCGCTCGTGCGGGCCGCCGCACACGCCGAGCTGGCGCTGCCGATCTGTCCGGACCTGACCGACGGTGCGACCGCCAACGTCCAGCAGTGTCGTAGCTGGCTGCGTGCGGTCTGGGCGCTGAACGTGGTCGTCGGGGCCGTCGAACACGCCAGCCCCGCCCTTGCCCGCCAAGTGGAAGAGGTGTGCGCGGCGAAGAACCCAGACGCGCAGCAGGCACGCCGCACGGTGTTGTCCGTGCTCCGGTACCTGCTGCGCCTGCAGCATCGGGCTACCCCATTCGGCATGTTCGCCGGTGTGGCCCCCGCCTCCTTCGGCGCTGAGCTCGCGGTGCGCTGGGGCACGCAACACCGCGCCCTCACGCGGGCCGACGCCTCCTGGATCGCCGATGTGATCACACGGCTGGAGTCCTGTCCGCACCTCCTCGCGCGCCTGCCCCTGATGACCAACAACCTCGTCTTCGTCCGTGGCGACCGGCTGATCGTGCCCTATCCGCCGTGGACCCGCGACGAGACCATCACTCCGGCCGAGGTGTCGCTGCGGTATACCTCGACGGTACGGATGGCTGTCGAGGCAGCTCGATCACCGATCCGTTACGCCGAGCTGGTCGAGAAGCTCGCGGCCGAATTCCCCACGACTCCGCCGTCGAAAGTTGACGGTCTGGTGACCGGCCTGGTGTACCGGCGCGTGCTTATCAGCAGCTTGCACGCACCGTCCACGGTCATCGACGCTTTCGGATACCTGCTCAGAGAGCTAGAGAGCGTCAGCGCGAGTGATATCCCGCAGGTGGCAGACCTGGCGCATCAGTTACGGGACATCGGCAAGGAGCTGGCGCGTCACAACCAAGCCGCCACAACCGCGGCCAGCCGTGCCATCCGGACGACTGCCGCGGAGAAGATGACGGCGCTGAGCGCCACAGCACGCCAGCCGCTGGCGGCGGACCTGCTAGTGGACTGCTCGCTCGTCCTGCCGCGGAAGGTGGCGCAGGAAGCCGAAGCTGCGGCGGTGGCGCTGGCCCGCCTGAGCGCAAACCCATTCGGCACGGCGGCATGGAAGAGCTACCACAACCGGTTCTTTATCCGGACTACGGGTAGTCGACCTTGACGACGGCGACGTGGGGAATGATGTGTGCGGGGTCCGCACTGCTCGGCCAGCGAGTGGTCATCAGCATGGGTCGGTTGGGCCACTCCCGTCCGATTGCGCGGGTTGCGGCCTGCACGAGTTCGCCTGGCAACTCGTCAAGTCCGTCGAGGATTGGGAAGAGTCGCTGGTCGCTGTCGACCAGTTCCCCTGCGATCTCGATCGGGACGTTCCACCGAAGTGCGATCTGGCTGGCCATGAAATCTCGGAGTGTCGTTGTTCGCGGATCCCACCGACTCAGTGAGACCCAGACGGGCAACAACGAATTCCCGCCCAGCCTGTCCAGTATCTGGTGCATCACTGTCATCGCGATGGTCGTCTTGCCTGTCCCTGGCTCACCGACTAGAGCCACACGGCTCACTCCGGCCAACTCGGCCATTACTCGTCGTATCGGGGTGACCTGATGCGCCCAGGGCAGCGTGCGCAGTGTCCGATCGTTGGGCATCCAGATCGTCATCTGCTGGCGGAGCTGGTCAATTATTCGGCGCCGACGCTTCAAGTCGCGCGTGCGACGGGCGAGGCCCAAGCGACGGATCCAGTTCGCCGACGCGGCATCTCGCGCCTGCCGTCGTAAGGCGACGACCCGGTGGGGCAGGCCCTCGAACAGTACGGTTTCCAACTGTTCAGCGACCCACAGGGGCCGCTCAATTCTCTTGCGAGAGTAGAGCTCTGCGACCAGTTCTTGTCGTCGTGGGTCGTCGCGCGGATAAATCTTAACCAGCAGCCGGAGCGTGAAGCCCGGGGCGAAGCCAAACACGGCAACCGCTAGCAGCAGGGTTCGCCAGGACGCCACCATGTCGATGAGTTCAGTCATCAGGCCCACCGCAGTGTGAGGTTGGTGAACCGTGCGTCGGTGCGAGCTTCCTGGAGAAGACCACTAAGCTGGACCCTGCCTTCATTGGTGAGTTCGTAGTAGCGCCGGGGCGGACGTTTCTCGATGGCGGTCGGATCCTCCCAGCCGTCGGTCAGCCAACCTTCCTCGAGCAGTCGCTTGAGTATCGGATAGAGAACACCAGATCGAACCCCGGCCCGCTTGCTCAGCTCATAACCCCAGTGCTTCGCGGCCGGATCGGCCATGAGCTCGATCGCTACCTGCACGAGTGCATGGGTCTTCCGCATAGACCTTAGACTACCTATGTAGGAAAATCCTTGTCAACGCGGCGGATCAACGATGACCGGGATGCCGAGGTTGACAGAACCGGTGGGTTGCCGGTCGCGCATCCGGTCGAGGCTGACGAGTTTCCTGGTTGCGGCCTTGAGGCTTGACTCCAGTCCGTCGACCTCGCCCAGCCAGGCGTTGAGCTTGGCTTCTTGGATGCGGTCTTTGAGGTTGGCGATGATCTCGAACAGACGGGGTCTGGACTTCGGGTCCAGCCTCAGGCTCGGGCAGCGGATGCAGGCGTGCTCGTGCTTGCAGGACGTCCCGTATGCCCGGCCGCATTCGCCCAGCTCCAGCGTGCGGGCGTGGAAGTGTTGCTGGAACTCGCGCCATTCTTCTTCGGTCGGCTCACGGTACTCGGCTTCCGGTCGCAGCGTCCGCCGCCGGTCGAGAAACGACCGGTAGACACGAACGAGGTGTTCGTCGAAGACAGCTGCGTATGCCTGAGTGGTGTTGATGTTGGCATGTCCCAGGATCCGGGCGACGATATGCACGGGCAGGCCGCCGGTGACGGCCTCGGTGGCGAACATCCTGCGGAAGTCGTGCGGTGTGTAGTGCAGAGGCTGGCCCGCGGCATCGCAGAGCCCGGAGAGGACCAGTGTCTGGGTCAGCAGTTTCTTGATCGTAGTGGGGTTCAGCACTGTCCACTGTGCTCCGTGCCGGTGCTGGAACAGATGCGGAAGGGGCGGCCCCATCACCCGCTCGTGGCCGTCGTAGCGGGCGGTCAGCGGGACGGAGCCACCGTTCTCACTCCTCATGCGGGTGATAACGGTGGCTAGGACGCTGGCCAGCTCCGGACCGACCAGCAGCAGCCGTTCCTCGTGGGCCTTTGACGGCACGACCTGGAGCATCGGCACGACCTCGCCGGTGTCAGGCAGCGTGTAGGAGACCAACCCGAGGTGCGTGATCTCCATCAGCTCCTCGATGCGGACACCGGTGTGCCGCAGGACTTCGATGACCGCCCAGGCGTTGAACGCCTCGTTCTCGCTCTTGGTGACATCGGTTTCCTCGCCGGTGGCCGCGTCCTGGATGAGGACAGGTTGCGTGACGTACTGATAGCGGGGCTCGGAGTAGCACGTGGGCAGAATGCGCTGGTATTCGCGCCCACCATGGTGGACCGTCTGCCCGACGAGGGCCGCGCTGGCCGCGGCGAGTAGCGCGGCCTGCTCGGCTTTGTGCCGCTCCGCGGTGTCCACCAAGGTTGGCAGTCGCGGCAGTCTGTCGCGGGTGCGCTGGTGCATCTCCGCCGTGGTCTTCTTCTTGAGCTTCATCTGTCCAGCCGTCTCGCCCTTGCGGACAGGACTCGGGACGGACCATTGAACCCAAGAAGGGTCCTCCTGCGCCCATTCCTGTAGGTCGAGGTAGAAACCGCGGACACGGATGAGGATCTGCAGATAGTCCTTGCGCGGGCGGGTGGTGCCGTCCTTGTTCCTGATAGTCCGCAGGCGTTGTTTCCACGCGCTGGCCACGTCCTCGGGCAGGTGCAGTGTGTCGATGCCGGGTTTGTGGTGCTCGATGTCAGTCCAGAACCTTCCCACCAGGACACCGACCAGGCCGGTGAAGCTGCTGTAGTCGAGGCTCGGCCGGCGTTCGTCGAGGTAACGGATCAAGACGTCACGGATGGGCTCGCACTGGGGTTGGTAAACGTCCACCAGTTCAGCCGTGGGGCGCTGCCCATGCCGAGCCGCGTCTCGGATGGTGAGATGCTCGCCCAGGTCGACGACACTGCGCATCAAAATCCACGCGAGGATCACACCGTCATCGAGATGGCCCAGGCGCCGCATCCTCCACGCGCGATACGTGAGTAGGTCATCGGCCGTGAGGTGGTCGACGTCACGCCCCGTGTGCACCACGATCTTGCTGATCGTGGTGAGGGCGTTGCGGAGTTGCCGGCCGCGTGTGTCGAGTTCGAGCCCGTGCGTGTGGAGTTTCGCGAACAGGTCCGGACAGAACACCTGCTGTGTATAGGAGAAGAGTCTCGCGGCCTGATACTTGGCCAGGAAGTGATAGCTGGGCATCACGATGCGGCAGAGCAGCAGGCTGCCCATGCCCGACACCAACTCCTGACGTTGCGTCCGCGCCGTAGCCCTGGCACCAGGGACGACTAGTTCATTGACCCAGTCGCGACCTTCGTCCGCGCCCGACGCCAGCCAGCGGTCTTGCCATCCCTGGCCGGGCTGGGCGCTCAGCCACTCCAGGATCCGGCGGGCCTTGTTGACAAGCCTGCTTCGCCTTCCTGCGCCATCCGTAGCCGGCCAGGTCGGCAACGACGGAAAGAGGTCCAGGACCTCGCTGACAGACCAATCGTCCCTATCAGTGTTCCCGCCATTGGCGACCAGCAGGTTGTCATGCCGCTTGAAGCGGTGGGGAAAGCGTGCCTGCGATCGGTCGGCCGGAGTCACCGCAGACTGTGTGGATGACGTGGTCGTCACAGGTTTCCTCCGAACAACACGCTGAGATCGCTGGCGTCGTAGCCGGTGGCGGCGGGCGGGGGTGGCTGCTGGGCGCGGATCTCCCGTTCGGCGAGGTGCTTGTGGACGCGGCGGATCACCTCAGCCTGGTCCTCAACCAGATAGACCTCCGTGGTGGACAGGTGGGCATGGCCGAGGATCTCCTGAACGTCCCTCAGCGTCAGCTCCTCATCACGGGTCATGCGCAGGGCAGCGGTGTGCCGAAGGTCGTGCATCGACCAGTTCGTGCCCAGCAGGGCGTTGACCCGCCGGAACACCGCCCTCAGGGCGTCGTACTCCAGCGGCTGCCGTTGCATCCCGCTGCCGTGGTCGCGGCGGCGCAGGGTCTGCCAGACCCGGTCATTCGGCTTCAGCGGGTCGCCGAGTTCGACCAGGTAGAGACGCAACCAGACAAAGGCGTCCGGGCTGGCAGGAAGCCACTGCTCGGCCTGGGTTCCTTTCCGGACAACCCGCACCAGTTGGTCGCCCCAGTCCAGGTCAACCGACCGGACGCCGAGCAGCTCAGAGGCACGGGCGCCGTTGCTGACCGCGAAGGCCAGGATCGCCCGGTCCCGGTTGGACCGCAACGCCGCGAACAGCTCCCGCCACCTGTCCTCGGGCATCTCCCGCGGCTGCCGCTTGGGAATCCTCGGGTTGTAGCGGATCCTGCCCTCGGCTTTGTAGGGCTGTAACGGGTTGTGGTGCGCGTTCGGACGCCGGTGCCGGTGGCCTCGGTCCAACCGGACAGGGTTGATCAGTGGGCCCTGACCCATGTCTTCAACCCAGAACTCGTAGAAGGCACGCACCACCGCGTTCGAGTGCCGGACTGTCGTCACCTCGTACTTGTCGCCGAGGTACTTCTTCCGAGTAACCGGGTTGACCGTTCCGGTCGTCGCCACCGACGCTGTGCGCGCCGACTGACGCAGCTTGGCAGCCTGCTTCAACCACAAAACCAGATCCCGCGCCTCAGCGGGGGTGGCCTTGTCCCACTCCACACCCACAGCACGCAGCCACCGCCACCACCGCAGCAGGTCATAAGCGTAACTTCGTACCGACCCAGCCCGGTTGTCTCGCGCGACGAAGTCCACCAAGTACCGCCGAATCGGCTCCACCGGCACGCCATCTGGATCGACAACCAGCCAAGGCACTACTCCCTGGGCGGAAACGACGCGGCCCCAGCGAGGTAACTCAACGGACCCGATATCCCGCTCCACATCGTCGAACACCCCTCATCGCCACCTTCCTGCTCAAGGTGCGTGAGGTCTACCGAACCCCCGTGTCCCAGCCGGTCCACCGTGTCGGCGTGTCGCCACTTAGTCCGGTCAACACACCGGGCACGCTACGGGACCGGCGCGCTCGTGCCGTTGTTGGAACTGGTCGCCGACAGCGGGCTCGGGCTTCCGGCCGACTACCTCGGCTCGGCCTGGGGGCGCGCCGCCCGTCAAGTGAGCGAACGTGACGAAAAGCTCATGGCGCTGATCCAGCGGGCTACACTGGACGGCAGTGGTGAGATCGTCCTGACCGATCAGGTGATCGAGGACCTGACGGCTGGGGACCAGACGGACTTGGTGCACCTGCCTTCTCGCGTCGAGGTGGCCGTCGAGATCCACGCCGTTTCCGCGGAGGCGCTGGCGCGCGGAAGGTTCACGTTGACGGTGACCGGGACGCCCAGGCCCGGTAGCAGTATGGCCGGACGCCACGCCCATCTGCTGCCGCAGGAGGGCCGCGACCTGATCGCGGAAACCTACACCGCGACCGGGCCGGACGCGGTCGTCGCCCAGCTGTCATTCGCCCCGCGCAAGCGGCGCAACGAGAACGTCGCCCGCACCGCGCAACTGCTGCCGCACGTGATACCCGTGGCAGAGCACCGTGAACCGAACGAGCACCTGATCCCACTGGCGGATCTCGCGGTCACCCTGGACGACCGCCGGTTCTACCTCATACAACTGTCCACCGGCCGGCACGTCGTGCCGCGCGTCACCCACGCTCTGGAGGCCGGGGTCCACACCCCGCCGCTGGCGAGGTTCCTCGCCGAGATCACGATCGCCCGGTCAGCGGTTTACAAGGCGTTCCACTTCGGCGCCGCCGCCAGGCTCCCGTACCTTCCCCGAGTCCGATACCGGCGCACCACTCTGTCCCCAGCACGGTGGTTACTGACCGCGGGTGACCTCCCCGGCCGCGACGCCTCGACGGCCGAATGGGAGGCCGGGTTGGAGTCATGGCGGATCACGTGGCGCGTTCCCGAGCAGGTCGCGATGGTCGACCACGACCGGCGGCAACCAGTGGATCTCGGCCACAGGTTTCACCGGCTCCTGCTGCGCACCCGCCTGGTGCGCGCTGGCCGCCTCGAGCTGCGCGAAACATCGGCCCCGGAAGACCTCGCCTGGCTGGGCCGCGCCCACGAAGTGCTCATCCCCCTGGTGTTGGACGCCCCCGCCGCCGCGGCCGCCCCGTCGATCACCGGCCCACCGCGTGCCGTCACGGGCGACGCCGGACACCTGCCGGGGAACTCCACGATCTTATGCGCACAGATCCATGGGAATCCGGGACGCTTCGATGAGATCCTGACCGAGCGCCTGCCAGGCTTGGTTGACGCCTTCGGCGACGATGCGCCGCGCTGGTGGTTCCGCCGTCATCGCGAGATGAGGCATCCCGAGGTCGACCAGTGCCTCGCCGTGTACCTGCGACTGCCCGAGCCGACCGCGTACGGCTCGGCCGCCGAGCGGGTCGCCGTGTGGTCGGACAGGCTGCGCCGAGAACGCCTGCTGTCGCACTTCACACTCGCCACCCACGAACCCCAATCGGGGCGCTACGGCCACGGCCCAGCACTGGACTGCGCGCAGGACGTCTTCGGCACCGACTCGGCCGCGGCGCTCGCCCAGATCAACGTGGCCGTCCGTTATGGAGTACATCCCCAAGCCCTTGCCGTCGCCAGTCTGGTTGACCTGGCTGCCAGTTTCGCCGGGTCCGCACAGGCGGGCCTGGACTGGTTGGTCCGCGAACTTCCCCAAGAATACGGACGGCTGGAATCGGCACTACGTGATCAAGCGCTGGAGTTGGCCGATCCGCACGGCACGTGGACGACACTGCGGTCCCTGCCCAGCGGAACTGACGTCGTGGCGGCGTGGCAAGCGCGCTCCGTCGCGCTGGCCACCTACCGAGCAAGCTTGGCCAGGCAGCGTGACCCACTGACGGTCCTGCGATCGCTGCTGCACCTGCACCACATTCGCGCCGTCGGCGTCGATCCGGTCATCGAGCGCGTTACCAGTCGACTCGCACGGGCCTGCGCGCTGCGCCACACCGCTAACCGCAAGGAAAGATAAGTGGCAGCGCCAACGATCTCCACGGCCGACCTAGCGGAGGCGGCCGATCGCTATGCCGGGCATCTGGCGCTGCCCGGACCCCCAACCGATGACGAACCCTGGGCTGCTCAGTCCCTGACGAAGGGCGCCGCCGGGATCGCCCTGCTGCACATCGAACGCGCCCACGCCGGTCGCGGAACGTGGCAGCAGGCCCACACCTGGATTACGAACGCGGTAGCCGGTCAGATCAGCGCCACAGATAACACTGGCCTGTACCTCGGCGCACCGGCGATCACGTTCATGCTGGCCGCCGCGACGGGCACCACCGGGCGCTACCGCGACGCCCTCGTGGACATCGACAGGCACGTGGCCGCACTCGCACACCGCCGCGCCGAGGCCGCGATGGCGCGCATCAGTGCAGGTGTACTCGCGGGGTTCCGCGAGTACGACGTCTTCTTCGGACTGAGCGGGATCGGCGCGCTGCTGCTGCGCCGCGATCCTGGCGGCAGCGCGATGGAGCAGATCCTCAACTATCTCGTCGCGCTGTCCGAACCGCTTCGGGTCGACGGCCAGGTGCTGCCAGGCTGGTGGGTCGGCCACGATCCGCACCGCCGGTCCTCCGCCGCCTACCGGGGCGGCCACGGCAACCTGGGAGCTGCCCACGGGATTGCCGGGCCGCTGGCCTTGCTGAGCCAGGCAATGCGGCGCGGGATCACCGTAGACGGACACCGTGAGGCGATCACCACCATCTGCGAGTGGCTCGACACCTGGCGGCAGGATAGTGAAGCAGGACCGTGGTGGCCGGAATGGATCACCCTGGCAGACCAGCGTAGCGGGCAGCCTGGTCAGCCCGGTCCGGCTCGCCCTAGTTGGTGCTACGGCACGCCCGGGATTGCCCGCACCGGGCAGTTGGCCAGCATCGCCACCGGCGATGAGCGCCGGCAGCAGATGTATGAAGAGACTCTGGTCCGGTGCTTGGAGGACCCTGCACAGCAGGCCCGGATCACCGACGGTGGGCTGTGCCATGGTTGGGCCGGGGTGTATGAGACCGTGTGGCACGCCGCCCACGACGCCGCAAGCTCGGCGCTCGCCGACCACCTTCCACGCCTGGCCGAGAACCTCGGCCGCCGAACCCACCCCGGCACCACGGCCGGACCTGGATTCCTAGAAGGCGACGCGGGAACAGCACTCGCCCTGCACACCGCCGTGCACAACGTCGCGCCGATCTCTGGATGGGACGCATGCCTACTGATCGACTAGCCCTCCCAGTCACAGCAGAAAGGAGGCGGCAAGGTGGGCGAATCCGCCGTCGCGCAGAACACCGAGCGTGCCGTCCTGACGGTTTTGACCGGGACGCCGCTGATGGACGCCGCCACCGCGGAAAAGATGGAACCGGCTGATCTGGCCGATGCCGTCGAGGTCTACCGGCGCGCCGGACTGCAAGCCCTCGAACAACAGACCGCCTCGGGCTGGTGGCAGATCTACATCCAGTTCGCCGACTGGAACATCGCCGAACAGACCGCCGCTAACCACCTCGCGCCACTGCTGCTTTGTGCAGAAGAAGACGGTGTTGTCACCGCGTGGTGGTTCATGCGTAAACACCCCTGCTGGAGGCTGCGGCTACAACCAGGCCCAGCCGGGCGCACGATGAAAGCCCGCCTCGGCGCGGCATTCGATGCGCTCGCCACCGACGGCCGGATCGCAGGGTGGTGGCCAGGCAACTACGAGGCGGAGACGGCGGCGTTCGGCGGCGATGCGGGCATGGATTTCGCCCATGACCTCTTCTGTGACGACAGCCGCGCCGTCGTGAATCTGGTCCGCGACGGCGGAGTTGGACTCGGCCGCCGCGAGCTGTCGTTGCTGCTGTGCGGCATCCTGATGCGCGCCGCCGGACTGGAATGGTACGAACAAGGCGACGTCTGGCACCGGGTCGCTCTGGAACGCCCCCTGCCCGCTGACATCCCGACCTCGAAGCTGACCGTGATGGCCGACGACCTCAAGCAGTTAATGCGCACCGACATCACCCCGGGCGGGCCGCTGTTGGGCGCGAACGGACCCTTGGCCCCCGTCGCCGGATGGGCCGAGGCATTCCGCCGGGCGGGCCGAACCCTGGGGGCTGCGGCCCGCGCGGGAACACTGCAGCGGGGTCTCCGTGACATCTTGAGCTATCTGGTGATCTTCCACTGGAACCGCCTCGGACTACCCGCCCGGACGCAGAGCATCCTCGCCTGGGCGGCACGTGCCGCCATCCTGGAGCCGCCCGTAGCTCGGACCGGCACTCGGCCGACGGATCGACGAGTTCCCGGCACGGCACCACGGGTGCGTCCCGCCGCAGCGGCCGAGACCGCCACAGACCGGGCGGTGGCTAGGTTCCCCCTGGTAATCCAGGGCCGCCGTCGCTGTGCCGACCTGGAAACCCGGGTGCGGGAAGTACACGAGTTCGCTGCCTCCTGCCAGACTCCAGCCGAACCAGAAGACCGGATCGACCGGGCGTGCAGCGCGTGGAACCTATCAGCGCTGCTCGCTGCCGACTGCGGTATGCCAGCCCTCGCGGTCGAGCTGTGCGAACGACAGTTCGAGATCTTCCACACCGCGTGGCCCGTATCCGGACGCACGGCCATCGCCTCGCTCCAGCCACTGGTCAACCTCGCCCGCCTCACCAGCCGGACTGGGGATCCCGAAGGCGCCTACCGCGCGTTCGAGGGAATCAACCGCGCAGTCCACGACGGTGGCAGCGCTGCTGTCCATGGCAAGTCCATCTGCTTCGACAGATTCACCGCCACAGACGGTGACAGGTCCAAAGTGAGCCCTTGGCTTCGGGTGTTACTGCGAGAAGACGCCACCCGCGCCCTAGCTGCCGCCGGCCACTGGGGAAAGGCCGCAATGCACGCCGAGCAGTACGACGACGCCGGGGAACGGCTACGCGAAACCCGCCAAACTCGCATCATCGCGCACGTGCTCGATGGACATACCGACTCCGCACTCACGCTCATCGACACGAGCGTGATGATCCAGCCGTGGGAACAAGCTGTGGCGGCGTGCCTTCGCAGCTATGCGCACATCAAAGCTGAACGACTGGACACCGAAGATCCTGCCGCGATGTTCGCTGCAGTCCAGTTCGTCCGGCAGCCATCGGACCGGGCCACAACGCTCTTCCGTATCCGGCTTGGCCTGGCCGCGGTCGACCTCTCCGCCGGAGTACACCAGCCCGAAGCGGACCTCATATGCGCAGACTTGATCGAAGAGGCCGAACGATCCGCAGACGCCTTCGCCGTCCGTGAAGCACTGGGCCACCCGGTATGCCGGACGCGAATGACGTCGGCCCAGGCCGCAGCGCTGACCGCGCTCGTCGAACGAGCCGGACTCGGAGCCGGATCAATCCCGGAATCGCTGCTCGATGACCTGATGGGGTCGGTTCGAACCGCCGGAAATGTACTGGCGCAGACCCTCCGCGTAGCAAATGGGATCGGGGACTGGGAGGGTTGGTAAGGACGCTGCCATTGGCCGCAAGTCCCGGCCAGCGGATCTTCCCCCGCTCGAGCTGCCCCACGTAATTCGCGGTGACCACCACCACCTTGTGATGGTGCTCCCACACCCAGGAATTGACCAACTCAGCGAGCTCCTGCCGGGATAAACACACATCCGGGCTAACAAGAGACACCGTCCGCTGCCGAGCCACCCGAAGCCGGTCATTCGCCATCGTATCGGCACCACCTGACAAGCCGGGCCAGCTCGCCCAGCCGAGGCCGCGATCCTGGAAGCCATCCGGACCGGCGTGCGGTAACAGCGGCCAACACCTGCAAGGCAGCATGATCGTCGAGATCACCGCCCCAGAGTGCGCGCGCACCGTGGGCGACGACCAGTGCGACCTCACCTGCCAGTAGCAGCAGTGGGTGTCATTCGACGTTCGGGGCCGGGAGTGACCGGCGAAGACTAAGGCCCGTATCCGGCTGAGCCAGAACGAACTTCGCGCCCAGACGCTCAGCTGCGCGCAGTCTCCACCCAGTCCGGAACGTTCCTCGGTGGTGGCGGAGGTGGCGGAGGAGGCGTCGCAGGGGGTTTGGGTCGGCTGGCGGGCCGGCTCCCGTTGTTCGGCGTGGCCGCTCTCGAGCCAGCGGGCGGTTTGGCCGGCTCGGCGGGTGTGGCGAGACCGGGATCCGCGCTGGCGGCATTCGGATCGGGCACGGCAGGCGCGGGCGCCGGCCGGTCTGAGACCACAGGGTTCGACACCGCGGGGTCTGACACCGCGGGGTCTGGTGGCACGGGGTTGGACACCACCGGATTCTGATCCGCCGGCGCCTCCGCCGGCAGCCGCGGTGCTGGAGGCGCCAGCGCCGGGACAGCGGGGACTGGGGCACGGTTCGCGCTCATGATGAACGGCACCGACACCACACCGCCGAGCAGCACCAAGCCGATGAGCCCCGCCGCGGCAAACCTGGGGATCCGTCGTGGGCTCTGCCGCTGCCACTGGACCTCCGCGGGCTGGACCTCGACGGGCACGGCCTCCGGCGGGCCGGCGGTCAACCAGGGCGGCAACTCGGTCCGCGCCGGCTGCGGCCCACCGACCCCGGCAAGGCTGGGGGTTCCGGCGGTGGCCGGGACCGGCATGGCCGATCCGGGACCGGCGGTGTCAGCGCCCACGCTGTCAAAGCTCACGGTGGCAAGACCGGCGCTATCCAGACCGACATTGTCCAGACCTGCATTGTCCAGACCTGCGCTGTCCAGATCTGCGCTGTCCAGATCTGCGGAGTACGCCGCCGCGGTCGCAAGCCCGGACACGGCGGCGCCGAGCACGATCATGACTTGCGGATCGGCGTCCACGGCGACGGGGCGACCGAGCTCGGTTGAGAGGAGTTGGGCGACGAGCGGCACCCGGGACGATCCGCCGATCAGCAGCACCGTGTCGAGCTCAGCCGGGTCGAGACCAGCGGAGCGCAGCGTGCGACGCAGCGCCTCGACGGTCTGTTGTATCCGGGGGCGGATCAGGTCCTCGAACTCGGCCCTGCTCAGGCGGACCTGGGTCTGCACCTGCGGAAGCAGCACCGAGATCGTCACCTCGGTCTGCACCGAGAGAGCTTCTTTGGCCTCGGTGCAGTCCCGCTGGCACAGTGCGAGGCTGCGTTTGAACCGTGCTGTCTCGGTCGCCCCTGATTCCAGCTCGCGCAGAGCTGGGACCGCGGTGCGGACATGGCCGAACACCGCGTCATCGAAGGCTGTGCCACCGAGCCGCTCGATCCGCTCCGGGATACCGAGCGTGACGAAGCTCCCGGTGCCGGTCTTGCGGATCACCGCCGCCTCGAAGGTGCCACCACCGAGGTCGTAGACCGCGATCGTGGCGCCGACGGCGCTGCGCTCCCGGATCGAGTAGCCCGCCGCGGCCGCCTCCGGCCCGGAGCAGAACCTGACCATCGGTAGCTCGGCCGCGGCCAGCGCGTCAACCACCGCCTGGATATCGACAGCAGTCCAGCCTGCCGGACGGGTCAGGGTGATGCCCTGGGCAGCGATGCCCTCGCGTTGCACGACCAGGTCGACGATCCATCTGACCAGTAGCGCGTGCCGGGTGGCATCGCGGACCACCCGGTCGGGGTCGGTGGCGACACGGCGCTCGGCCGCCTCCCCGACGACGACCTCACCGTCGGGCCCCAGGTAGACCACCGAGGGCACCGCAGCAGACCGTGCGCCCAGTGATATCACCTCGAGCTGCGCCTGCTGCCCGGCCTGCTCGCGGCACAGGGCCGCGGTGGTGAAGGTGCTACCCACGTCGATCCCGAGCCAGTAGCTCATGCCGGCCTACCCATGTCCCCTCGCTTCCGGTCCCGCGGACCCTGAACCACTCACTGCGGTGGCGTCTCGGTCCGTAGTCTACCAACTACTTTAAGTAGTGAAATCGGGAACTGCGTGCAGTACCGTTCAGCTCGTAGCACAAGGCTGTCAATCTCTCGTGTGGGGTGTACGTTACTTTGAGTTTCGTTTCAGGGAGGACTCGGTGAGTTACAGCCTCGGGATCGACATCGGTACCACCTTCGTCGCGGTCGCGGTCGCGCAGGCGAGCACGACCGCGATGGTCCCGTTGGGACCCCGATCGGTGGTGGCACCAGCCGCGGTGTGGGTCCGGGGTGATGGCACCCTCGCCGCCGGAGACGCTGCCGACCTGCCCGCAGTGAGCGACCCGGAGCGGATCTGCCGTCATTTCATGAGCCGGCTGGGCGACCCGGCGCCGGTGGTACTCGGTGGCCGACCCTACGAGCTCACCACGGTGCTCGGCGTCCTGCTGCATGACGTGGTGCAGTGGGTCAGCGAGACCCAAGGCGAGCCACCCGATCACATCGCGCTGACCCACCCGGCCAGCTGGGGCCCGTTCCGATGCGCGCTGTACGGGGAGGCGGCGCGGCAAGCCGGGCTGGGCAGGCCCGCGATGGTGACCGAGCCCGAAGCCGCGGTGGCGCACTACACCGCGTCCCAAGCCCTGGACGACGGCGACACGGTCGCGGTCTACGACCTGGGCGGCGGTACCTTCAACGCGACGGTCCTGCGCAGGCAGTCCGGCGGGATGCAGATCCTGGGCAAACCAGAACGCCTCGAACGGGTCGGCAGCGGCGAGTTCGACCGCTTCGACGTCAGTCTCGCCCGGTCGGACGTCGAGACCAAGGCGCGGGGCCCGATCGAGTCCACGCTCGAGGCGCTGTCCCGCACCCTGAGCTCGGCTCAGGTCCAGCCCGCTGAACTCAGCGCGGTGTTGCTGGTGGGCGGATCGTCACAGATCCCGTTGGTCGCCCGGATGGTGTCGGCTGAGCTGGGACGTCCGGTTACGGTGGATTCCCAGCCCCAGTACGTCGTGGCGCTGGGCGCCGCGGCGCTGGCCGCTGAGGCGGCCCCCCGGTACAGACCGGTGAGTTACGACCGACCCGGCTGTCCCGCCCCCAGTGCCCCGAGGCAGCGAAGCGCATCGCCGGTCATCCCGACGCAGCGCACAGCGACGTCCCGGCCCGCCGCACCCGGTGACACCGTGCTCACCAACACCGCCGCCGTCCCGAAGCTGCTGACCGTGGCCGCCACGGCACCGGTGGCGAAACCGCGACCGGCGCCATCCCTGCCACCTTCACCGACCACGCCATCCCTGCCACCTTCACCGACCACGCCGTCCCCGCCACCGGTCGAGGACCCGCCGCCGGGCCCTCGTCATGGTGGACGATCGGAGAGCACAGACCCTCCCCCGAGGCGAGGCTCGCGCGGGCCACAGGTCCTGCTGGGCACCGGCGCGGTGGTGGCCCTGACCGCGATGATCGTCCTGGCGATACTCGGCGGCAGATCGGTCACCCAGACGCCAGCGGCGGCCGCGCCGCCACCCAAGCCCGAACCGATCGTGGCGGCCGAGGTAGGCCCTCAGGTCGCGATACCCACCGTCAGCGCCACCGTCCGGGTGGAGCGCAGTCCCAGCTTCGTCGCGGTCTCCCCCGACGGCAAACACGCCTACACCGCGCACCGCGACCCTCAGGTCGTCACCGTGCTGGACACCGCAACCAACCAGGTCATCGAGACCATCTCGATCGCAGCGGGCCCACCCCAGTTCCTCACCTTCGCACCGGACGGCCGCACCCTGTACGTCACCCTGTTCAACGAGGCGCGGACGATCCACTCGATCGCCGTGCTCGACACCACCTCGAACACCGTGGTCACCACGATCCCGCAGCCGGCCCGCCCGTACCTCCCGGCCGTCACCCCCGACGGGACCAGGTTGTTCGTCCCCAACCACGACATCGGCGCCATCTCCGTGATCAACACCGCCACCAACAAGGTCATCAAACAGATCACGGTCCCGCCCAATCCCCATTGGGTGGCGTTCTCCCAGGACGGCACCCGCGCCTACGCCGCCAATCACGAGTCCAACCTGGTGTCGGTGATCGACACCACCACCCTCGCGGTGCTCAAGACCATCCCAGTCGGAGCAAGCCCGCACAGCATCGCGGTCAACCCGCAGCGCCCGCTCGCGGCCAACGTGAACTTCGACTCCGACTCCGTCTCTGCGATCGACACCACGACCGAGCAGGTCGTCGCGACCATCCCGGTCGGGGACCGTCCGCGGGCCATCACCTGGGCGCCGGATGGACGGTTCGCCTACGTGGTCAACGAGGGCAGCAACACCGTCTCGGTGATCGACGCCACCACCAATCAGGTCAGCGCAACCCTGCCGACCGAGACCGGCCCGACCAGCATCACGGTGCTGCCCGACGGCCGCCGGGCCTATGTGAGCAACCTCGACAGCGGCACCCTGACCGTCCTGGACCTCCCCAGCTGAGCTCAGCGCCAGTCGTCGATGAGATAGACACCTGCCCGGTTGTAGGCGGAGCGGTTCTCCCGCTCCATCGCCACACCCTGCAGGATCGAGCGGTACCCCCGGTCCAGCAGCGCCCGGTAGGCCTCGTGCCGGCCCAGGTTCACGCCGGCGTTCATCCTCGTCACGCCCCGCGCCGCAGCAAGCGCCTCGCAGGCGTCGAGCAGCCGGGTGAAGCGAGTCTGCGCCCCAGGACCAGGCAGTACGACACCGACCTTGATGTAGCAGGTGTCGCTGCCCGCCTCGGTCTGCGGGCCGATATGGCACACGGCCAGCCCGATCACCCCGGAACCGTCCACCACCAGCACGGTGTCGCCCAGCCCTTGGTCATCGACGGCGCGGATCTCTCGCTCCAGGTCGAAACCCTCGTACACCGCTGCGGTCACCGCCCGGCAGGCCTGCAAGCAGTCGGGCCGCCCATCCGGCGGCACTGCGGAATAGAGTTCGAGCGGGCTGCCCCTCGCCGGGACGGCCGGCTTGGCCATGACCGAGGTGAGGAACCGGGGCCAGAAGCCGAACTTCTGGTATAGCCCGATGTGCTTCTCACTGTGCGCGAAGGTGAACAGACCGGCGTGGGTGACGCCCCAGTGGTCGAAGAGCTCCATCACCGGCTCCATCAGCCGGGACCCGAGACCCCGGTGCCAGTGCGCCGGGTGCACGGTCAACGGACCGAAGAAGCCGACGCTGCCCCAGTTCGTCGCGAGATTGGAGCCGACCAGCTCCCCGTCGAGCCGAGCGCCGAACGCGGCAGTGGGGTCGGCCGCCCAGCGGGTGCGGACATAGCCGGCGTCACCCATGAACGCGGTGGGGTCGGGCAGTCCGAGAAAGGTGCCGAATGCCAGCCGCATGATGTGGTCGGCCGCAACCAACTCCTCCTCGCGCAGCAGACCCACCGTGACGGTACTCACCCGGCGAAACTTACCGGCTCGAGGTGTCCGTACCGCGGACGAGTGGAGCATGTATCTAGCGGGCCACGGCGCACTCTTCCTCTCCAAACACCGTTCTTAGGAGGTTGGCGTGCCTCGGGTGACCTACGGAGGGAAAGACGGCGAGACGATCCAACTCGAGGTCGACCCGGACCTGCTCGCGGTGCGGACCCGCAGCCGCCGCCCCCTGATGGCCGGACCCGTGCCCGGTCCCGAAGCGGCGCTGATCAGCGGGTTGGACGTGGTGCTCGCCGTTCCGGAAGCAGGCGTCGAGGTCTACCGGCGCCGTGATGCCGCGGCCTCGGTCGCCGAGTTACAGGAAGCGCTCAGCGCCGCCCCGGACACCCGCTTCGCCGGCCGGGTACTCATCGACGAACAGACCGGCGAACCGGTGCTCTACACCGAGAACATCTTCGTCAAGTTCCGGGACGCTCTCAGCGCCGACCAGTGCCGCCAGGTCCTGCGCGACGCCGGCTTGACGATCAAGGACGAGCCCGGTTACGCCACGAACGCCTACTTCACCGCTGCCCCCGAGGGAACCGGGCAGGAAGTGTTCGCCATCGCGCAACGATTGCTGGAGCGCCCCGATGTCGAGCTGGCCCACCCCGAGCTGGTGCGCAAGCTCGGCCGCCGGGCGCTACCTGCCCAGCAATGGCACCTGGCCAGCACCACCGTCAACGGCACGGTCATCGAGGCGAGCGCGAACGTCGCCGCTGCGCACGCGGTAACCCGAGGCGAGGGCATCACGATCGCCATCATCGACACCGGCATCGACATCGACCACGAGGAGTTCGCCAGTCCACGCAAGATCGTGGCACCTCGGGACGCCAGCGCGGGCGACGACGACCCGCGCCCGCTGTTCGGGGAGAACCACGGCACCGCGTGCGCGGGGGTGGCCTGCGCCGACGGTCAGGTCGGCGCCTGCGGGGTCGCCCCGCGCGCCGCGCTGATGCCGATCCGGATGACCTCCACACTCGGGTCCCGCGCGGAGGCGGACGCTTTCTTCTGGGCGGCCAACCACGGGGCGGACGTCATCTCGTGCAGCTGGGGTCCCTCGGACGGGATGTGGTCCGAACCGGCCGATCCTGGGCACAGGGCGCGATTCCGGCTGCCGGACCAGACCCGGCTGGCCATCGAGCACGCTGTCACCCAGGGCCGGGGCGGCAAGGGCTGCCTGGTCTTCTTCGCCGCCGGTAACGGCAACGAGAGCATCGATCTCGACGGCTACGCGAGCAACCCGTCGGTACTGGCCGTCGCCGCCTGCAACGACCGGGGCAAACGCTCGGTCTACAGCGACTTCGGTGATGCCGTGTTCTGCGCGTTCCCGAGCAACGACTTCGCATTCAGCCCGGAGGGGCGACCGGCACCGCTCACCCCCGGAATCTGGACCACGGACATCTCCGGGCGCGGCGGGTACAACCCCAACCCGAGGACCGGGGCGGTCAGCGGCGACCCGAAGGGCAACTACACGAACTCCTTCGGCGGCACGTCCAGCGCGTGCCCGGGAGCCGCCGGGGTCGCAGCGCTGGTGCTCTCGTGCAACCCGGAGCTGAGCCGTCAGGACGTGGTGGACATCCTGCGCCGCTCGTGCGACCGCATCGACGAGCCGGGCGGCCGGTGGTCAGCGGCCGGGCACAGCCCGCTGTACGGGCACGGCAGGCTCAACGCCGCGACCGCGGTACGCCTGGCCGCCATCACCCCGGCCGACCGGCTACGCCTGGCCCGCACGGCCCGAGTCACGGCCGCGGCCGAGCCGGTGTGGCGAGTCACCAACGCGCCCGTCGCGAGCTCGCGGACCGACGACATCTGGTTCCGCGACCCGCTGCGCGGCTGGGCGGTGAACAGCAACGGCCAGATCCTGCACACCGAGGACGGCTTCGTGACGTGGACCGAGCAGTTCCACGATCCGGAGGTCTACCTGCGCTGCGTCGGCTTCGCCTCCGACACCCGCGGCTGGGTCGGGACGCTGAGCGAGACCAAGCGGCTGTTCGAGACCTCCGACGGCGGCACCACCTGGACCGCGGTCGAGAATCTCCCCCCGCTGGCCCCGTCCGCGGTGTGCGGGATGTCGGTCGTCGACTCCTCCGTCGTGTACGCGTCAGGGACGAACTTCCCGAACGTCCCCCCGCGGATGATGCGGACCATCGACGGCGGGGCGAGTTGGCAGGCCTGGGACATGTCGGCGCACGCCTCCCTGCTGGTGGACTGCTTCTTCGACGACGTCGAGCGTGGCTTTGTGGCGGGCGGGAAATCGCAGGCCGCCAACCCGACGCGCGCCAACGTCCGGGCAGTGGTGCTGCGCACCGAGGACGGCGGCCAAACCTGGGTGAACACCCTGGCCGGCCTCGAAGAACAACTCCCGCTCGGCGAGTGGGGATGGAAGATCCAATTCCTGGACGAGCGGGTAGGCTTCGTGGCGTTGGAGAGCTTCACCCGCGGTGCCATCCTCAAGACAGTGGACGGCGGCGCGAGCTGGACCCGCCTGGAGATCAACGACCCGCAGGGTAACGCCAACCTGGAGGGCGTCGGATTCGTCGATGAGAACACCGGCTGGGTGGGCGGCTGGGGCTCGGCCTCGTTCGAGGAGGGCTTCAGCAGCGCTACCACCGATGGCGGCCAGAACTGGCGCAACGCCAACGAGATCGGCGCGTTCATCAACCGGTTCCGGTTCTTCCACGACCCGGTTACCGTCGGCTACGCCTCGGGGCTCACCGTCTACCGGTATGCCGCCGAGCCGCTGCCGGTGCCCCGCCACGCCGCACCCCTGCCGCACTTGCGCTTGCTCGCCGACAACGCCCCGAGGCGCGCTGCCGCACCGCTGCCGATCACCGTCACCGTGCCCCGCGGCGCCGTGGCGATGACGATCAACATCTGGGACCGGTTCGGCGCACACGTGCGCCGGCTGCTCGCGGAGTCACCGCCCCCGGCCGGGTCGCGCACCCTGGAGTGGGACGGCACCGATGAGGCCGGGCATGCCTTGGCGGCCGGCAGCTTCCTGCTCCGGGTGAGCGTGGACGGTCACTCGGAGAGCCAGATCGTGTATCTCACGCGCTGAACACCAGCATCACCCCCCGATACACCCCACCCCGACGAAACAGAGGAGTTCCGCGGATGGAAGGGCGATTCTTCGCTACGGGTTCGATCATCGCGTTGCCGTCCTGGGCCGAGGAGGACGGCACGGCGCGAGTCGCGGCCGCGGCGCTGACCGGGCTGGGAGGCCCGATGCACGACCCTCCCTTGGAGCCACGGGACGAGGTCGTCTTCCTGCTGACCGCGGCCGCCGAGATCGAGCACGCGCTGATGGTCCAGTACCTGTTCGCCGCCTACTCGGTGCGCGTGGTCGAGGGCGATCCGCACAAGACGGAACTCGAGTCGATACAGCAGCTGCTCATCCAGATCGCCCGGGAGGAGATGGGCCATCTGGCGACCGTGCAGAACCTGCTGCACCTGGTCGGTGGACCGCTGAACTTCAACCGCGAGCACTCCCCCTATGCCAGCGAGATCTACCCGTTCCGCTTCGAACTCGAAGGCGTGACCCCCGGTTCCCTCGCCAAGTACGTCACCGCCGAGAGCCCGTTGAGGCCGCCCTGCGACATGTCGCAAGCGGACAAGGACCTGGTCGAACAGCTCAGGCAGGACGCCGCTCTCGCCAACGACGGGCAGCAGGTCCGCCACGTCGGTCCCATCTTCGAGCGGCTGGCCCACCTGTTCGCGGAGGTCCTCTCCGACGAGGACTTCCGGCTGGATACCTTCGGCCGGCAGGCCAGATACGAGGACTGGGGCTTCGAGCCGAGGAACCGCCAAGAGGGCGAGGCCCTGATCATCGAGTCGTTCCCGACCGCTCCTGTCAGCGACGTGCGGGCGGCGGCGGTCCTGGCCGTGAGCAAGATCGGCGCGCAGGGTGAGGGCTTCGACCTCGAGCCGGCCGGCCCCACCGACTCCGAGTCGCACTTCGAGAGGTTCTTCGGCATCTACAAGGACGTGGCCAGGCTGTCCTCCCAAGAGGTCGTGATCACCTGGCCGGTGGTGGCGAACCCGAACACCAGCTCTGCTGCGATGGAGCAGCACGGGGTGCCGGACGCGGTGGCGGTGGCGCAGCAGGAGCTCGCGAGCGCGGGACGCATCACTCATCCCCGGGCCCTGGCCTGGGCGAAGCTGTTCAACCTGCGCTACCGCATGCTGCTCGCCCGCTTCTCGCACTTCATGCGGCTGGACCAGGCGCTCTACCGCGACGACTCCGGCGCCCACCAGGGCGACCACACCGCCCGTGGCCTGTTGTTGATCTTGACGTTCGACGAGATGCGGCGCTTGGCGAAAATCGCCAAGAAGCTCGTGCAGTTACCGAAGGACGACCCGCCGGGTCTACTCAACGCCGGCCCACCCTTCGAACTGCCCTATACCCTGAACCTGCCAGAGGAGGAACCGCAGCGGTGGCGCACGCACCTGGACATCTCACGGGCCGCCGTGCGGCTGATCCGCGAGACGCTCCAGCCCGACGAGCAGGTGAGCGACCGCGACGAGTTCCTCGACGATCTGGTGCGGCTGGACCGGGACGCTCAGGTCGTGATGCAGGAGCTCGCCGAGGGCCGGGAGATCCCCGCGCAGAGCGTGCCAGCCGATTTCCAGAAGGTGGTCCGGATCCTCGAGGAGGGGGTGCGCGGGTTCACCATCGGCTGCGGCGCCCACCCCACCAACTTCTGGGCCGGCAAGACCCGCGACGAGTTCATCGCCGAAGACGCTGATACACCGGTGGTCAACTACATTCAGGGCACCCTTGACCCTGATCCGGAGACCGCACCGCTCATCGACCGGCTCGAGCACCCGATGCTGAGAAGGCGGATGCCTCGACTGCGCCCGGCAATCCCCACCGCACGCATCGGATTCATCCGGCAGTGGATCACCGATGGCTGCCCGGACAACAGCCCTCCCGGACAGCGCGGCCTCGACCGTGAGCGGGACCCCAGCCTGGAGTAGCCCTCCGGCGTTCGGCTCAGGCGGCGGCGTTCACCCGCCGCCGCCTGTCATAGCGGCTATCGTGAACAGCCGCTGCCGCCACCTCGAGCTCGCGCCAAGCCACCTCGAGCTCTGCCCAGCCCGCCTCGAGTTCTCGCCTGTCCTCCTCGAGATCGCGCCGTTCATTCGCCACTCGCCACAAGAGAGTCCTCGCTCGGCAGGTCTCGACGCAGTTGCCGACCAGGAAGGCCAGCACCAGGGGCAGCGCCACGGCTCCGAGGGCAATCCACCACACGAGGTCCACACCCACCATCTCCTGAGTCCTACCTGGGCTTGTATGCTGCGGCGCGGCAAGGCCAGCAAAGCACGTCCCCCCCGGAGGGGCGCAATGTGGGGAAATCTCAACGACCGAGAGGCGATCAGGGGTGCCACGACGCCCCGGGGGTAGGGGAGGAACTCCCCCCAGTCCAGTAGAGGTCGGGCTACGCAGGCTGGTCCTCGATGTCGGCCCCAGCCGCCAGAAGCTGCTGCAAGATCACTCGCGCGAGGTTCACGCGATCATGCATGCGGCGCAGCCCCCTCCTGACTGGTCGCTCGACGACAAGGCGGTCGCGGTCCTGAGTGTGATCTACGATGCGGTCGACGAGATGACCAACCCGAGGTGGCGCAGCGCGGCACTGGCGGCGTTTCGGGTGCCCCCCGATCAGTACGAGGGTCCCGGCAACGACTCGGTAGCCGGGCGCTGGCGTGAACTGGCCCGGCGAGAAGGCGCCGGGGGCAAGGACATCGAGGCGAGCGTCGAGAAGTACCGCGGATACTGGATGACCGCCGCGCACCACCTGGCCGACGACCTGGCACGCCGGTTCCACCTGCTGAACAACTCACCTGATGGCTGGAAGCAACGCCGGCCGGCGGTTCCGCCGGCCCCTCCCCTCACGCCGCCGCTCTCCTTCGAGCAAGTGGATCTCATCTACACTTTCGACGGCTACCGTGGGGTCCAGTCGAGCTGCCATTGTTCCATCATCGCCCACGGCGACTGTGACCATTTCGACGCGGTGGCGTGGTACTACAGCCAGCCGGACGCCCCGGTCGAGATCGTGCCACTGGCGAACTGCGAGCTCGACGGTCCGCTGCGGGACCTGCCGCGGGGTGGCCGCGCCGGCACCCTGAGGTTCTCCCGAACGCTGCGCGCCGGCGACAGATATTTCTTCGCCTATACCACGAGATTCAATTCGAAGTTGCCGTGCCGACCGACGATACTGTACGAGGTGCGAACGCTCAACGTGCGGTCCCTCACAATTCGAGCGCAATTCAATGGTCCGGCGATCCCCGCGAAATGCTGGTATTTCGACGTGGATTTTCAGATCGACAGCTCGCGAGCTCCCGGCGACGACTCGCCCAGGCTGCTCGATATCTCACCGAATGGCTACGTCGAGCACAGGTTCGAGACGTGTGAGCACGGCCGGAAATACGGCATCCAATGGGAGTGGCCACCTCAATAGCTCTATTGATCGCAAGAATGGATGGGTGGTGAAACATGGGGCAGGGGTAGTCTTTTCGAGGAAACGATGAAACAGGAGGGGACGTCTCTGGATACATCGTGCACTCGTGTCGATCTCTGCATCCAGAGACTCCCACCACGAACGTCACGCCCACCACGGGCGGGCAGGGCCACGACTAATGCGTTTCCATCGACAACACCTCCCGTTGCCGTCACCGATCAGTCGGCGATGCCAGGCGACCGGCGCCCTGGTTGGCAGTCCACCCACTACGAAACACGCTTCCGGCCGTGCCGGTGATGCCGCCGTCCACGAAGTCCACCACAGAGTCCTTGTCGGGTGCCTACAAACCTCACCGAGGGCACGCTGTCCTGCCGACCATCGCCGCCGCGCCCGCCCCGGCCACCACTTACCACCATCGGGCATATCCGGGTGCTCCGGCATCAAGCGAGCCCGCCGCGCATCTGCTCACGCAGAGCTGTTCTCGAGTCCGATGATCATCGGATATTCTGTCGGGTGCCGCGGGAGACCCTCTCGCGGCCGGGGGAGGAGTGAGCATGGCGGTGGATCTGGACGTGCCGTTGTCCTGGACAACGGCGACAGGGGACGCAGCGGTCATGCTGGATGAGCTCCAGCCCGACATCCTCAAGGCTCATGTTCGCGAATTCCTGTCCGTGCTGTTCCTGCACTTCGCTGATCAGGCCGACGGGCGGAGCTTCCTCGGCGCGCTCGTACCGTTGATGAAATCGGCCAAGACCCATCTCGAGGAGATCACGGCGTTCAAGACCACCGGTGTGGCCGGCAGCCCCTACGTCGGCGTGGGACTGACACACGCCGGCTACGGCGCGCTAGGGATCGCCGACGCCAACACGCCCGACGACAGCTCCTTCGCGCGGGGGATGACCGATCCTGACTCCCGGCAGACATTGTCGGATCCGCCGCCATCGGTGTGGGAACCGCTCTACCGGCAAGCCACCCCAGAGGCAGCCATCCACGCCGTGGTGATGATCGGGGATGTCCGCGACGCCCCGGTCAGTGCCCTCCGGGAGGAAATCCTGGCGCTGCTCCCCGACACCGCGACGGTGCTCGGCGAGGAGACCGGCCTCGCGCAGCGCAACGCACAGGGCGAGGGCATCGAGCACTTCGGCTACATCGATGGCCGCAGCCAGCCGCTGTTCCTCACCGAGGACATCACCGATGAACGCGAGGGCACTGACGGCACCAACGCGTGGGATACCTCCGCGCCGCTGAAGCAGGTGCTGGTGGCGGACCGGGCCGCTCCCGATCCGACCCGCCATTTCGGCAGCTACTTCATCTTCCGCAAGCTCGAGCAGAACGTACGCCGGTTCGTCCAGGCCGAGGAGGATCTCGCCGACGCCCTCGGACTCACCGGTGCGGACCGGGCCAGAGCCGGGGCGATGCTGGTGGGCCGGTTCCGGGACGGCACCCCGCTGACGCTGCAACGAGCCGACGGCGCGGACCAACCGGTCATGAACAACTTCAGCTACGACAGCGACCCGCACGGGGCCAAGTGCCCGTTCCACGGCCATATCCGCAAGACCAACCCTCGTGGCTCTGGCGGGTTCGAACCCCCCGCCGACGAGCGCAAACACCTGATGGTCCGCCGCGGCATACCCTTCGGAGAGCGGACCGACGTGCCCTTCGACACCTCGGTCCCAATCGCGCAGCGACCCACCGG
The DNA here is from genome assembly GCA_050699515.1 of Pseudonocardiaceae bacterium. GTDB lineage: Bacteria > Actinomycetota > Actinomycetes > Mycobacteriales > Pseudonocardiaceae. The sequence goes on along the minus strand of JBOHFF010000021.1, from coordinate 8,579 downwards.
CGGGGTCGGGCTGTTGTTCATGGCGTTCAACTCCCTCATCGCGTCCCAGTTCGACTTCACCCAACAGGCGTGGGCCAACAACCCCGGCTTCCCCAGCGTCCCAGCCGGAACACCCCCGCCCGGCCTGGACCCGGTGATCGGTCAGGGCGCCCGCCCAGCCCAGACCTACCCGCTGCACTGGGCCGGCACGTCCACCGAAGAGGTCCCCGCCGTCCCGCAATCCGTGCGCATGAAAGGCGGCGAATACTTCTTCATGCCCTCCCTGGCATTCCTCCGCAGCCTCTGAACATCATTCAGATGCACAACTCTCCCGCTCCCGAACTCAACAGCAGAGCTATGCGCACATGATCAAAAAACTCTGCTGTTGAGTTCGGGAACTACAGAGCGCGCCCAGCGCGCGACGGTTATAGAGGCGCGTCCGGGAGGGGCGCACGCTGTGTGACCGGTAGACTGGGTTGGTTGCGCGCACGTCAGTGGCCGCTGAAGGGAATCGAGCTCCGTGACCGAGATCACCCTGCCGCCGAACGGAGACCGCGTCGAGCCGGTCGACATCCAGCAGGAGATGCAGCGCTCCTACATCGACTACGCGATGAGCGTGATCGTGGGACGCGCGCTGCCGGATGTCCGCGATGGGCTCAAGCCGGTGCACCGCCGGGTGCTGTACTCGATGTACGACTCCGGCTTCCGCCCGGATCGCAGCTTCGTCAAGTGCGCCCGGGTCGTCGGCGACGTGATGGGCAACTATCACCCGCACGGTGACACCGCGATCTACGACACCCTGGTGCGGATGGCCCAGCCATGGGCGATGCGGTACCCACTGGTCGACCCGCAGGGCAACTTCGGCTCTCCGGGCAACGACCCCCAAGCCGCGATGCGCTACACGGAGTGCCGGCTGACCCCGCTGGCCATGGAGATGCTTCGGGACATCGACAAAGACACCGTCGATTTCGAGCCGAACTACGACGGGCGCACCGAGCAGCCCGTCGTGCTGCCGGCCCGTATCCCGAACCTGCTTGTCAACGGCAGCTCGGGCATCGCGGTCGGGATGGCGACGAACATCCCGCCGCACAACCTGCGCGAGGTCGGCGCGGGTGTGGTCTACCTGCTGGAGAACCCCGACGTCGATGACGACACCCTGTTCGCCGCGCTCCTCGAGCGGATCAAGGGCCCGGACTTCCCGACCCGCGGCCTGATCGTCGGTACCGACGGCATCGCCGACGCCTACCGCACCGGTCGCGGCTCGATCCGGATGCGTGGCGTGGTGGAGGTCGAGGAGGACATCAAGGGTCGCACCACACTGGTCATCACCGAGCTGCCTTACCAGGTCAACCCGGACAACCTCGTCGAGTCGATCGCGGGGCTGTCCCGGGACGGCAAGCTCACCGGGATCGCCGAGATCAACGACGAGTCCAGCGACCGCATCGGCATGCGGATCGTGATCACGCTCAAGCGAGACGCGGTCGCCAAGGTGGTGCTCAACAACCTCTACAAGCACACCCAGGTACAGCACACCTTCGGCGTCAACATGCTGGCGATCGTCGAGGGCGTGCCCCGCACGCTGCGGCTGGACCAGGTCATCCGGCACTACGTGCGCCACCAGCTCGACGTCATCGTCCGGCGGACCCGCTACCTGCTGCGCAAGGCCGAGGAGCGGGCCCACCTGCTGCGCGGCCTGGTCAAGGCGCTGGACATGCTCGACGAGGTGATCGCGCTGATCCGCCGCTCCCCCACGGTGGACGACGCGCGCACCGGGTTGATGGCGCTGCTCGACGTCGATGAGATCCAGGCGAACTACATCCTGGAGACCCAGCTGCGGCGCCTCGCCGCGATGGAACGCCAGAAGGTCATCGAGGATCTCGCCGAGCTGGAGCGGGAGATCGCCGACTACCTGGACATCCTGGACAAGCCGGAGCGGCAGCGCACCATCGTCCGCGACGAGCTCTCCGAGATCGTCGAGAAATACGGCGACGACCGGCGCACCAGGCTCACCGGCTACGACGGCGATGTGTCCAACGAGGACCTGATCGCCGTCGAGGACGTGGTGGTCACCATCACCCGGACCGGCTACGCCAAGCGCACCCGCACCGATCTGTACCGGGCGCAGAAACGCGGCGGCAAGGGCGTCATGGGTGCCGGGTTGAAGACCGACGACATCGTGGCGCACTTCTTCGTCTGCTCCACCCACGACTGGATCCTGTTCTTCACCAACAAGGGCCGGGTGTACCGGGCGAAGGCCTACGAGCTGCCCGAGGCCAACCGCAACGCCCGCGGTCAGCACGTCGCGAACCTGCTCGCGTTCCAGCCCGATGAGCAGATCGCCCAGGTCATGCAGATCAAGGACTACACCGCCGCGCCGTACCTGGTGCTGGCCACCCGCGACGGGTTGGTCAAGAAGAGCAAGCTGACCGACTTCGACTCCAACCGGGCCGGTGGGCTGATCGGTATCAACCTGCGCGAGGAGGACGAGCTGGTCGGCGCGGTGCTCTGCTCCGCCGATGACGACCTGTTGCTGGTCTCGGCGCAGGGCCAGTCGATCCGGTTCTCCGCGACCGATGAGGCGCTGCGCCCGATGGGCCGGGCCACCTCCGGTGTGTTCGGGATGCGCTTCAACAACGATGACGAGCTGCTGTCCATCGCGGTGGTGCAGCCGGGACTGTTCGTGCTGGTCGCCACCGCCGGGGGGTACGCCAAGCGGACCCCGATCGAGGACTACCCGGTGCAGGGACGCGGCGGCAAGGGCGTGTTGACCATCCAGGACGATCGCAGGCGTGGCAAGCTCGTCGGCGCGCTCGTCGTGGACATCGACGACGAGCTGTACGCGATCACCTCTACCGGCGGGGTCATCCGGACCACCGCCAAGGAGGTGCGCAAGGCTGGGCGGCAGACCAAGGGGGTGCGCTTGATGAACCTCGGCGAAGGCGCGAGCCTGGTGGCGGTGGCTCGCAATGCCGAAGAGGCCGGCGACCCGGACGCCAGCGCTGCCGCGACGGGAGGTGAGTTGTGACCAGGCCCGAGAACGCCGAGAAGACGACTGTCCAGGACGCCTCACCGGACCCTGTGGTCGGCACCGAGGCGGCGGACCAACACGGATCTGTGCGCAACGGCGTGGCAAGTGCCCCGCCGCAGCAGCGCCAGCGCACCACACCGGGCGACGGGGATCCCAAGACGGTAGCTCTGCAGGTGGGTGCCCCGGAACACGCCCGCCCGACCAAGAACCTGAGTCAGGGTGGCGGTCCGGATTTCTCGCCGTCCACGGTGCGCGTCGGCGGGTACACGCGGCCTGAGCGGGTGCCGCCCGCAGCGGCGCCGAGCTCCGGCATGTCAGCTTCTGGCGTGTCGGGCGCTGGTGCGCCGGGTGTCGGGGTCTCGGGTACACAGTCTCGCTCGGTCCGGGTGCCGCGCCGGACCAGCCTGCAGCTGCAGCACCTCGATCCCTGGTCGGTGCTCAAACTGTCGCTGGTGCTCTCGGTCGCGGGGTTCCTGGTCTGGCTGGTAGCGGTCGGGGTGCTCTACGGGGTACTCGCCGGAATGGGTGTGTGGGACCAGATCAACGGCACCTACTCCGATCTCACCTCGTTGAACAACCCGCAGGTGAGTACCCAGTTGATCAGTGGTGGTCGGGTGTTCGGGGTGGCGTTCGTGATCGGTTTGGTGAACATCGTGCTGCTCACCGCGCTGGCCACCGTCGGGTCGTTGGTCTACAACATCGCGGCGGACTTCGTCGGTGGAGTCGAGGTCACCTTGTCCGAACCTGACTGATCCGCGCCGCCGAACTCGGGTTGGGACACTTCGGGGCGGTGCGGTACCCTCGCCGGGGTCGTGTGGGGGGCCTATAGCTCAGTCGGTTAGAGCGCATCCCTGATAAGGATGAGGTCGCTGGTTCAAGTCCAGCTAGGCCCACTGGGATCAAGAGCCCACGGAAGAAGTAGTCGCAGGAGGCGGTTCGTCGTGAAGAAGATTGTCGTATTGTTGCTGGTCGGTCTGGTTGCGTTGATCCTCGTTCAGCGTCAGCGCTCGGCCAGGGCGGAAGCTGATCTCTGGCGTGAGGCCACCACCCCGGGTGACTGAACGCTGCTGGGCACGCCCGTCGTGCCCAGAGCCGGGGACGTAGCTCAACTTGGTAGAGCACCGCCTTTGCACGGCGGGGGTTGAGGGTTCGAGCCCCTTCGTCTCCACTATAAGTTCTAACTTTGCCCTGACCAGGGGTTTCGCGTGTCGAGTCCTACTTGAATGTTCGTGCCGTTGGGGATGCCCTGGGCAGAGGCCATGTTGGAGTTCTAGTCACGTGAGGTGGCTTGGGTGACTCTGTACCTTCGCTGAGTGTCTGCTCGCGGCGGGGTGATCTCGCTGTGGCAGAGGACTTGTGGGAGTCTGGGCGTCCGAGTTTCCCGGTGCGGGCTTGGGGTCAGCCGGGTGTGGAGGGTCTCCGATGTCCCGGACAGCTTGAGCGTGTGCAGGGCCTCGCGCAGTGCGGTGCCGAACCCGCCCTCAGCGCCGACGCGGCCGCGATGGTGCCCGGTGACATGTTCTCCCAGATGCGCGTCGCGTTCGCCTGCGGGCGCGGTGCGTAGCAGGCCGCCGATCCGACCGCCTGCTACGAGTCCACCCTGCACGCACGCGAAATTCTGGCCTGCGCCACCATCAACGGGGCCCGCGTGAACCCCGATCGAATTCGAAGAGTCAGTTTCAGCCGGCGGCGGCACTGGCGATCACGGTAGGTGGGACCGCATGGGCGATCATGCACCCCGTTCCCGCTCCGCCACCTTAGATTCGCGCGGATGCGTCACCCACGTCGACGTCAGCCACGCCAGGTCGGTCACGGCTTTGTGCCGCGCGTTCGTGGCGCGCGTGAACAGCTCGTCGGTTTTCGTCAGCACCAGAGTGTATGGCCGCCCCTGCCGCCGGGTCTGGTGCCGCACCGGCAGCCCTGCCGAGTCGATCTGGGTGTGCACGTGCCGGCGTCCGTCTGTCGCCAGCGGCCAGGCGAAGGTCCGCTGTGACGGTGAGCTGAGAAATGTCCTCAACGTGTCACAGAGGCCGCACCCGCACCCGGTGCGTTCGATCGACCAGTCGTCTTCGTCACGCAGCGGCCGCGCGATGATCGTGTCGAGCCGCTGCGCGCAGTCCCGCGCGACCGTGTCGAGCCCCGCCGTCCGCCGCGCGTCCGCCAGACGCAGCGCCGGCATCAGGCACTCCAGTACGTGGTCCCCGCACTCGCGCAGCGCTTCCGTGATCTCGTCGCATAGCTTGTCGTCGGCCGCCTCCAGCAGTCGCACCAACGGCGAGCTCAGCATCGCCAGCCGCGGCTGGCGGACCTCGCTTCGCGCGGTGGTAGTCCAGAGCCGGAGCTGGTCGCCTATCCAGCGCCAGGCTCCGGCGGCCAGTAGCCGTGCCACCTCCGACCTCCCGGTGGTACGCAGCGTCCCGCACAGCCCCGGCAGCTTGTTGTCGACCCACTCGGACAGGTCGGTTCCGAAGTGGTGCCCCGACCCGAACCACCCGTCGATGACGCTCCGCGTCCAGTCCTCGCCGTAGCGCCCGGCCGCCGCCGCCAACCCGCCCGCATGCTCCTGCGTGACCGTCTCGACACGGAACGGTTCCAGCAGCATCGCCGCCGTCCCGGCGACGCCCAGGCCCGCCGCCACGTCCAGGGCCGCACCGAGCAGTCCCGGCTGTGCTCCTAATCTTTTTCCAGAACGGCGCGAGCGACTCCGCCGCGGCACGAGCGCCCTCCAGGTCTCCGGCATCGATGCGGTCGCGGAGCTCGTGGAGAGCCCACTGCGATCCGGCCTCGGCACGCGCCGCGAACGCCCTGTCCTGCGGCCACACGACAACCGCGGCCCGCCGGTACCACCGATCCAGCGTGTTGCCGTAGTTGCCCATGTAGCCCTCGTACTCGGACCGGTAGGGCGCCAGGCCCACGCTCGGGGTGGTGGCACACACCTCGTAGTCGGGGACGTGCAGCGAGATCTGCTCGCCGACGGTGCCGTCCGGGCTGGTCCACCAGCCGAGGGTGATCTCGTCGTCGATCAGCTCATTGAGCTGAAAGTCGTTGGGGTCCTCACTCGGGCAGCGGTCGTCCCCGTCCTCGTCGTAGTCGTCCCACTGGTCGCTGTCGGATGGCAGGGCGTCCCAGGTCTCCTTCACCTCGGCGAGTGCCAGCACCGTCTCGCACCCGGCCTGCTCCGCCGCGGCGCGCACCAGCGCGACCCGCTCCGCGTCGGCTCCTTTGAGCCGACTCCAGTTCAGGCCCCGCTGGGTGTACTCGTGGTCGAGCAGGAAGACCAGCCGGTTCGGCAGGCCGAGGTCGCGGCTTCCGTATCGCGGGGCCGGCGTGGTGAAGTGCTCGGTCAGGCAGTGCGCCAGCTCGGTGGCGGGGCCAACCTCCCGAGCCAGGGTCTCGGTGTCGGAGAGCAGGTTGAACGTGAGCGTCACCCGGTACCCGGACCTGACAGGCGTGACCTGGTGACGACAGTCGGCGTAGAACGCGACGAAGGTCAGCTCCTCCTTCGACGCTCGGTAGGCGGTGCTCTCCCCGGCGTGGTCGATGACCAGTTCCCCACCGGTGTGCGCCGAAGGCAGTGACACCACCAGCGTGCCCACCATCGCGTCGTCTTTCTCCGAGTCCTGGTGGGGGAGAAAGAACTGCCCCTTGCCGTATACCAGCATCGAGTGCGGCTCGGCCCGCAGGCGTGACGTCTGCGGGAGTCCGAGCTCGTCACGAAAGTGTCCCAGCGCGCGGTTCATCAGCGCCGTCCAGCCGGGTCCACCGAGCGTGATTTGATCCGGGGTGAGCTCCCACGTGTCCCGGACGTCGGTGTCGGTCAGCGTCTCCTCACCTCGCCCGAACATCGCCGACCGCGCCACTGCGATCAGCTTCTTCGCCAAGGGTGCGCGGACCGGAAGGCTCACCGACCCGACGCCACACACCTCGAGCTGGAGCAAATGCGCCGGCGCCAGCAGCTGAGCACTGAACGACTCGGCCGGCTCGGAGTCGCCGAGTAGCAGCGCCAGTCGTTCCCGCGCCGTCTTCGCCATGTGTCCTCGCTCGCGCTCGCCATGTTCCTTCCGCCGGCAGACTGTACCTGCTGCCCCGCCCGCTTCCTCCCGTGTACCCTGCTCACCAGATAGGTGTCCTTTCACCTGGGGTGATCGATCTCTTCGCAAAGACCATCACCCCAGGTCAACAGGATACCTATCGTCATCTCACGACGCGTGTCTCCCACTCACTCGAGGATTCGGGTCAGACAGTCCGCGAAGGTCGGGGTGGTGGAATTGATTGCGTCTGGGACAATCTGATGGGGCGGACGAAGGAGGTGTGGTGGTTCGGGTATTCATCAGTCACGCAAGTGCGGATCGGGCACTGGCTGACCAGCTGCACCGGTGGCTGGTTGAGGCTGGCCACGAAGTATTCTTGGCTCCGGATCTACGCGACGGCATCGTACTCGGTGAAGAGCGGGAGCGGCGCCTCCACGAGGAACTACGGCAGGCCGACGCGGTGGTTTGCGTGGTTACGTCGGCCTTTTTGGCGTCGCGGTGGTGCACGGCCGAGATCGCGATTGCTCGGTCCCGGGGCATCCGGCTATTGCCCTTGCAGGCTGAAGCGGGGATAACTGACCCTCTGCTAAAGCCGGTTCACCACAGTGACTTGAGAGGGGCTTCGGCCACGACCCGTACGGCGCTGATTGAAGCATTACGCCAAGTCGACGCGACCTCGTGGAATGCTCGATCTCCGTTCCGGAAGCGGTGGCGCCGTGGTCGTGGCGCGGCTTTAGTGATTACAATGATTGGGCTGCTGGCTGCCGTGGCCGGCTTACCCTTTATCTTGGACTGGTCTACAGGTAGCCGAGGGCAACATCGCCAACATTACCTTGACAAGGCCATGGACAGTGAAGCAGCCAGAACTATATTTCACCTACCGGTTGTGGTATAAGTAGCCGCTGACTGTGCGTCCGATACGCACTTACGCCGTGAACGTCGGGGATGAGCGGCTACGTATGCGTTGTGGCCGGCGTTGCCAGGGAAAGGACTTCTCGTTCCGCGGCTGCATCCGTAGGTTGATGGGACATCCTCCCGGGCCAACGACGTGTACCGCCGTACGTGGCGCACCGCCGCTTCGCAAGAAGGTTGTCAGTTCCCAGCGGACGACAAAGGCAAGGAGATCTCGCTCCTTGCCACTTTTAACGTATAGCGCACCGGGGGGCTTGCGGCAAGACCCGGGTCGGGCCGCAGAATCGGCGGCCGGACCAAGAACGGACGAAGACATGGGCCACGACGTGTGCGCGCCGCCTGACTGGTCGGGGGGAAGGCAGCCAGAGATGAGGACGTGCCGAGCAAGAGGTTCGACACTGCGTGAGACGCCGGTGATTCGACCGGTCAGTGCTGGGCAACGGAGCACGGCTGCCTCGGAGGTATCGCGATGATCGAGCAGTCCGTGTTGGGTCTTCACGAGGTTGACGAGATGCAGGTCGCGGTCGTTGGCGGCAAGGGCGCGCACCTGGGCGGACTATCGCGGATCGACGGCATCCGCGTGCCGGCCGGCTTTTGCGTGACGACGGACGCCTTCCGACGGATCATGG
>JBOHFF010000020.1:0-6825 GCA_050699515.1 Pseudonocardiaceae bacterium | reverse complement strand
CACCTACCCGGCGCGAATTTCCGTGCGATGGCGTTTCTCGATCCGGAGACCGTGGTGGCTGCCGGCCGCGGCCGCGAGCGGCTCTACCGCCGGCTGCTGGCCGCGTCTTCCCTGTTCGGCGAGCTGGTGACCGGTGCCGAGCTCACCGGGCGGGTGCAGACCTGCGACGCCACCAGCTACGCGGTGAGCACACCTGTCGACGTGACCAGCGTGCGGGTCGGCGAGGCCGCGTTCGCGATCGACCCGCTGTCCTCCTGCGGCGTGCAGACCGCGATCCAGACCGGCCTGGCCGCCGCTGCCGCCATCCACTCCATCCTCACACCGGATGGTGACACCCCCGCTGCGTTGCGGTACTACACCGACCACCAGCACTATTCGGTGCAGCGGCACGCGGCGAGTGCCGCCGGCCTGTACGCCGAGCACCGCGCGCACGCCGACGCGCTGTTCTGGCGCCGCCGCGGCGCGGGCGCGCCACCGGCTCCATCCCCCAGCGCGGGAGGCGTCCCGCTCGCCGACCTGCTCCCGCTCCGGGTTCGGCTGCCACCGGCGGCCGCCATCCTGGACACACCCTGCCTGCTCGGGGATCGCATCGAGCTGCGCCGCGCGCTCGCCCACCCCGCTCTCGATCGCCCAGTCGCGTTCCTCGGTGACGTCGAGCTGGCGCCGCTGCTCGACCAGTTGCCCATCGCCCCATCACTGGCTGAGGCTTTGCGCACTTGGGAGCGATCGCTGCCCGCGGGCCGCGCGCTCATGATCGCCTCCTGGCTGCACCAGCGGGGCCTGCTCGAGATCGTCCGGTGCCGTATCGTCGCCGACTCCGACGACGAGAGGCGTTCATGACGGCGATCTGACAGCAGGAGAGTCCCGACGGTGAGTGGACGCTGCTGGAGCCTGCCGGCTGCTCCCCCGGCTGCTGCCCCGGCTGCTGCCCGAACGCGCCGGGCTGGTCTCCCTCTGGCGGTGGACAGACGACTCAGCGGTTCTCTCGGTGTGGCGCTCCGTATTCGAACGTCGAGCACCCGAGAGCATCGAGTCCCTGATAGCCCCAGTCCCACTGGGCCAGGGAAACACCATCAACGACGTGTCCGACAATCTCCTCGCCGCCCTGCACCAGGCCTACCCCGAGGCCCGCGCAACACGAGCGTGAGCCCGCCTCCGGAGCGTCTCGGCGCAGTGACCCGTAGACCCATGACGAGATGCCGAGGTACGCCGCCCAACGCTGAAAGGGAGGTGGTTCGTCGGGGTCTGGCGGTGTGAGTGGGGTGGCGGGTCTGTTCTGGCGTGGCTGCGGATAAGCGCATCTCTCGGGTTACTGGATCAAGTCGACCGAGATATTTATGATGTGCAACAAGGCACATCAATGCGCCTTAGTATGGCCGGTCGGAAACCGGTGTTGGTGCGCTCAACCGCGATTCACTGCGGACCGCTAGCGCGCCGACCACTACTCTGTGCGCGTGCCGATCAACCGCGCCGATCCAACGGCGATCACCGTGCAGATAGCGGAGGATCTGCGCCGTCGTATTGCTGAGGGTGAATTCGATGAAGACCACCGCATGCCATCTCTGCGGGCGCTCGCGGCTGAGTACGAGGTGGCGGAGTTGACTGCGCATGCGGCGGTGAAGCAGCTACAGGGCGAGGGCCTGATCGTCTCTGCGCCAGGGCGGGGCACGTACGTGCGGGCATCAGGAGAGCCCACGTCGGACGTGGCTGATCTCGCTGGCCAGGTTGCTGCGTTGCAGCTCGACATGGCCGAGATCCGGCGACGGCTGGAGCGGTTGGAGCAGCGGGCGGGTGAGTCCGGCTGACGAGTGGGAGGTTCAGGTGCATGCCTACAGAACCGCCGTTGTGGCATTTCTCCGGTAGATGACAGCGATGGACGGAGAAGGACAGCGATAATGTCCATGGACATCCGAAAATCGGTGAAAAAGCGTCTTGCGACACGGAATCATCACGCCTGAGTCTGCAGCTATGGAGAAGCAGATCTATCGTCTCGAAACAGGCCGCACGGTGCGACCTGGCGCGCTGCACTCGGAGCTTTACTGCCTGACGTCCGATCGAAGCGATATGAATCTGTTCGGAGATATTGGCAACACAGGGATTCACCCTGACCCGATTTCCTCGCGAAGCCATAAACCTCATACCGATTTTTGTGGGCGTGGGTCCGGCTTCGGCACTATGCGCCGTGGAGGAATGGGGCCATGCCGGTGGCCAGTGGACAGAGTGTCAGCGACTCTCAGCGGGGCATCCCGTAGCTCAACTTGCAATCTGGCGTAGGGTCACGTATGAACAGAACATGCAGGGGGCCCGCGAACGACTCCAAGATTTTATCGGTGGCGCCGTGGCCGGAGAGCTTTACGTGTTGAGGCTTATCTGCATTCCCCGTGCGCTGTTGCCGCGAGCGGACAGGGTTGACGAGTCCTGCCTCGCACCTGCGGCGCTCATCGAAAGCGCCCTGATGCGGGACGGGTCGACCATCCGGAACTCATTGACTTCGGAAATGAGGGGATTTCACGGGCATACGCGTCCTGGTCCGGTGTCGTGTATCATGCGATCGCGCGAGATCGAGCGTTGCGGGAGGACGAGCTGATCACCTGCGAGCTACCCGTGCAGGCGATGTGGGCCTACTGTGATCACCTCCGCCAGCAGGTCGAGGAGGGTGCCGACCCGGTGGTGCCTGCGGAGTTCGGCTGGCGCTTCCTTCGTGGAGTTCGCTCACGACTGACGACCGAACGACCGCAGGAACATCTCAGCACCGGTCCATGCGTGAGGCCGTGGTAAAGACCAGCGGGCTGGATCGGCACCTGACCCAAGCGGTAGAGATTCTTCGGGAATGCGACAGGAACATGACGTGGGCGAACGCAAGCCGGTACTCATCGTGGTAGACGTACAAAATGGCCCGTTCGAGAGGCTTCTAGGGTGGATCAAGATGGTCGACAGCCCGGAGATCGAGATCGTCGATGATCTGGCGACCTACATCGGCCCGCGCACGCCCATCATCGATAAGCATATCTACTCGCTGTTCACGCCCGAAGGCACTCAACTCGTCAGCGAAGAGGGGCTGGACGGATCTCTACCCCTGCGGCATCGATACCGACGTATGTGTACTCAAGACCGCGGCCGATGCCGGACCCGAGCCCACAACACCGGCCTGCTCATCGCCGGAAGGTTCATCGGTACCAGACAGATTATCCCCACCAACGACCTTCCCCAATCCGTCCTCGCTGCCTCGCTTCTTCCGCTACCTCAAGTGTGATCATGGGTATCGGAGAGCAGACGCACGGAGTGCGGCGCCATGCTGATCACCACCCGGTCGTCAAAGCGTATGTAGATCGAATCAAGGCCCCGGCCGACGACCTGGCCCTGCTGGTGTAGCCGGGGACGCAATACCGTGTACTCGGTTGTTTCCACGACCTGCTCGACCCAGCAAAACAGCGAAATGTGAACGCCATTGACATCACCCCAGCGGTCCCGGGCTGGTCCCGGTGTAGGCGACACTGATGCACCTCTCTAGATCTGAGCGATCTGCTTGGTTAACCGGCTAGCCACCCGCGAGCTGAGCATCGGGCAGCCCGCAGCCTTCGCGGGACACCGCGAGGATCGGGCGATAGTCAGGGCTCCGGATCCCAGGTCAGGACCTCGTTGAGCACATCGAGGGCACTGCCATCGACCCGGCGTTGCACCAGGGCATCCTGGGACACGATCAACGAGGATGTCCGCTTGCGCCAGGCGAAGCAGTCCCGGTTGAATCCCTCGATATGGATCAAGTCCGTCCAGCGATCGCTGACTCGGTATCCCACCAACGGAGCATCCTCCCCCGGTGCGATGCGCTGGAACGTGAAGCCGACCTGCTTGACGTAGTCAAGGAGCCGTTTGGCGATCACCACATCCGCGCTGTCAGTCACGTCCAACACCGATCAGCCCCCGTTCCGGTACTCGTCTGGATCATGCGGTGGTGCGCAGAGGGCGTGGTGAGGCCCAGTAGCCGTGTGGCTGCCCCGGGCTGCGGGCTCTCGGGACTCATCCCCGGGCAGGACCCGCACCAGGTGGGGCCGGATCCGGGTCAGTGCGGTTTCGCCTTCGAATCGCACCACCAGCCGGGTGGCGCTGCGGCGCAGCACCCGGCCCCGCTTGCCCAGCCGCGAGCGCACCGCGCCCAGCCCAGCGTCCACCTCGGTCTGTTCCACCCGAGCACGCACCGGGATTGGAGCCCCGCACGGCATCCCGCCACCGGCCAGCGGGGTGCCGTGCGGTCACGGCGCGGTTCCCGCGGTGTCGTGTGGTGCCGGCTGGCCGCTGGGAGCGGAGTCGGGGGTCTCGCTCGGCCAGCGGCCAGCCGAGGATCGGGGTGGGGCGCCTGCGCGGGGTGCGCCGCACTCGGCCAGCGCGAGCAGCCGAAACCGCAGCTGCTCCTCGGTGAGCACGGGTGCCTGATCGGCCAGCCTGAGCAGCTCCCGCAGCACCGAGCGCGCCGCCGCGAGTTCCACCGTCGCGGTGAGGTGATCCAGCCACGGGCGTGGGTTCACCACCGAGGTCCACCATTGCCCGCCGCACGGCGTGCACGACCATCCCCGCACTTTCAGCGGGGTGCCGGTGATCACCTGCATACCGCTCGTGGCACCGCAGTAGGGGCACGGGTCAAGGTGGGCGGGGCCGGTCACCAGGGCCGGGGCGCTCACCGGGCCGCCGCCAGGATCGCCTCTGCTACCTCGACAGCCTGTGGACGGGTGAGCACCGTCGCCGTGGTCATCGTGGCGTCCAGGGTGAGTACCACCCGGCGCACTACCTTGCCCTCCACCAGGTCGGCCTCCCGCCAGAGGATAATCGTGCGGCTACGGCCGTCAGGGTCGGAACCGGTCAGTGCGAACCGGTGGGACTTCTCAGCACTCATCGGCGCGAGCCCCCGGAGTGTCCGCACTCACCCGGCGCCGGGCTGGGCACACTCCCGCGGTGCGTCGCGTACGCAATCTGGGCAGTAGCTGGGCGAGCGCGCCGCAGCTCATCGTTGATCACGGTAGTCACCTCGTTGCTGTGTGGGTCCGCCCCGATCCACCCGCGCGGACGTGAGGCTGGGGACGAATCGTTCGCGTTGACGATGCTGGACGAGGACTCTGCTGGCCAGGGGGCGCATGTGGACGGGGCCCCTTGTCCACGTCGGAGGTCGGGTATTTTGTGGTGCCACACTGCACCAAGGCAGTGTGCAAGGGTTCATCGTTGCCAAGGGGAGACGCATCCATGGGGCAGGCACCGCGCGAGTTGACGCCACTAGAATCGGCACTGGACTACTTCGGTGCCGAGCTGCGCCATTGGCGCACCGCGCGCAAGTTGTCGCAGGTCGCGCTCGGGCAGCACACCCATGACAGTGGCGCTCTGATCAGCAAGATCGAGAAAGGTGAGCGGTTTCCCAGCCTCGCACTGGCCCAACGGCTGGATCGCGCCCTGAAGACCGGCGGGGCACTCGAACGCCTGTGGCCACACCTGGAACACGAGCGAGCAACCCGCCAGAACCGCACTGACGCACTGGTTACCGGAATGGAGTCCGGAGCCCAAGACCTGGGGCTCAGCTGGCCAGCCACCCCCGCAGCTACGGTTGAGGTATTAGCCGAGCTGTGGAGGATGGACTTGAACCGGCGCTCAGTTCTCGCGCACACGGCGTGGATGGCGGCAGCGTGTGCCGGACCGGTCCGCGAATGGCTGCTGCAACGCAATGATGAGGTCCTCCATGGTCAGGGCACTCGGCCAGTCAGCCAGCAAGACATTGCCGCACTCTGGGCCGTGCGCAGTGCCTTCGTCGACGCCGACGCCCGTCTGGGTGGCGGGTATGCCCTCTCCACTCTGCTGCATTACCTCAACCAAATGGTGCTCCCACTGCTGCGCGGCAGCTACGACGACACCATCGGCCGGGAGCTGATGGCCGCCACCGCGGCGTTGTGCGATCAGTGCGCGTTCATGAGCTTCGATTTCGGGAGACAGGGGCTCGCCCAGCGCTACTTCATCCAAGCCCTGCGGTTGGCCCAGGCCAGCGGAAACCGCGCGCTCGGGGCGGACATCTTGGCCGACATGTCTAAGCAGGCGCACTACCTCGGCGATGCCCGCCAAGCCCGTGAGCTGGCCGACGCTGGGCTGACCACCGCCTTGGACTGCGGCTCACCCTTGACAGCGGCCCGGTGCGCTGTCCTGCAAGGCCGTGCGTACGCTCTGTCCGGCGACCAGCGGGCCTGCGCCGAAGCATGCGCGCTGGCGGAACGAGCACTGGACCGGGCCGTGCCCGCAGACGAGCCCGTATGGATCCAGTTCTTCACTCCTGAGGTACTGACCGCCGAAATACTGGACGTAACCGCAGACCTCGGCCAATACCAGAAGGTCCACCGACTCGCTCCGGGAGTGCTGAACTCCTCGGCCGCCATGGAGCGGAGCCGGACCCTGTGCACCATCACCCTCGCCAGCTCCTACCTGCCCAGGGAAGGCAACGTACACAGCGACATCGACAGAGCCTGTGACCTGCTAGGCCAGGTGATCCCGTCCCTCAGCTCGCTGACCAGCGCCCGCACTCTCGAACGAATCAACTCAGTGCGCCGCGAGTTGCGCCCATACGCTGCGCTTTCGAGCGTCCAAGAGATCGAGGAGCAGTTTCAGTCTCACGTCACGCTCGTGGGTACGCCTCGGTGAGCCAGGGTGACCCGCAAAGTCGTTCTTGCTGTTCATGAGTTGTTTGGAGGGGTGGTGTGCAGGCCGAGGATGGCTAGGAGCAGGTGTGGGTCGGTTTTGGCTTTGCGGATGGTGGTGGCGATCTTGGTGTGGCCGGCCTGACGGATCATCCCGATCGCT
>JBOHFF010000019.1:0-39555 GCA_050699515.1 Pseudonocardiaceae bacterium | reverse complement strand
ATATATGGGTAATACACCTGAAGACGGGCCGTAACAAGCACCGCCACTACGTGTCATCAGGAAAATCAGTCAGACCCGGCTCCCACCGGGAGCCACCAGACCATGATCATCGGAAACTCGGGCTAGGGATCCTTGGTCGTCGCTAGCATCGTGACGTGCGCTGGCCGATCCTCGACGTACTGTCCGACGATGAGCGGGACGGTCTGCTGGCGTCCGCCCGCCGCCGGATCTTCCGCCGCGGCGACGCCGTCTTTCACGAAGGCGACCCGGGCGACACCCTGCACCTGGTGCAGCGCGGCCATGTGGCTGTCCGGCGGACACTGCCCACCGGCGATGTCGGGACCTTGCTGGTCCTGTGCCCCGGTGACGTCTTCGGCGAGTTGGCGGTCGTGGCACCCGCACGCCGCAACGCCACCATCGTCGCAGTCGACGGCGTCGAGACACTGGCGGTCAGCGGTGCGGCGTTCAGCGACGTCCGTAGCCGGTTTCCGGCTATTGACCGGGTCCTGATCCAGGCGCTGGCCACCGAGGTCCGCCGGTTGTCGGCGCTGCTGATGGAGGCGTTGTACGTGCCGGCCGAGGCTCGCATCCTCGTGCGCCTGGTCGAGCTGGCTCGCGTCTTCGGTGGCGAGGCTGGACAGGGGCCGGTCGTGGTTCCGTTCACCCAGGAGGAGCTGGCCCAGATGGCCGGGACGGCGCGCCCGACCGTCAACCGGGTGCTTCAGACCGCCCAGGACGCTGGGGAACTGCAGATCAGGCGGGGCCGCATTGTGGTGCGCGACTGCGGAGCATTGCGCGCAAGGGCCGACTCGGTACAAGATCAAGCGTAATATCTTCGCTACTGCACGTCACACAGGGGGTAAGACGGTGGGCGGATGGACGGGACCTTCTCCGGCGCCCATCGGTGCGCCACCCTCGGCGGGACCGACGGTGGCGGCCGTGCTGCTGGACGTGCTCGAGCGTGAGGGGGTGCGCCACCTTTTCGGCCTTCCCGGTGGTGCGTTGGTGGCTATCCTCAACGAGCTGAAGTCCCGCCGGGACCAGCTGACCTACGTGGTCTGCCGCCATGAGACCGGCGCGGCGTACGCCGCCGACGGCTACGCTCGGGCCGGCGGCGGCCTCGGCGTCGTGCTGGTGACCTCCGGCCCGGGGGCGACCAACTCGCTCACCGGTACCATGAACGCCGACGCCGCGGGAACGCCGCTGCTCGCGATCACCGGTGAGATTGCCACCCAGTATTTCGGCCGCGGGTACTTGCAGGAAGGTGTGGATGCCGGCCTCGACGTCGTCGAAGTGTTCCGGGGCGCTGCCGGCTACAGCGAGATCGTCGGTTCCGCGCTTGATTTCCCCGAGCTGTTGTTCAGCGCACTGCGGGTCGCCCGGGGCGTCCCGAACCGGGCCGCGCACCTCAGCATCCCCGGCGACATCGCCGCCACGCCAGTCGCCGGGTTCATCCCGCCGATCACCACCGCTGCCTACCGGGCTACACCCGGCTCCGTCGACCGGGCAGGTGTCGGTGCCGCGGTCGAGGTCATCGCCGCCGCGCAGCGGCCCCTGCTGCTGCTGGGCAACGGCTGCCGGGCGGCACTGCGGGATACGGAGCTGCTCGCCCAGCTCACCGCCGCGGTCGAGGTCCTGGCCGTCCCGGTCATCACCGAGCCCGACTCGAAAGGCATCTTCCCCGAGACCCACGAGCTGTCCCTGCGCAACTACGGCATGGCCGGCTGCTCGTGGCCCCGGTACTACATGTGCGACCTCACCGGTGCGGGCCGGCGGCAGTTCGACACTCTGGTGGTCATCGGCTGCCAGCTCGGGGAGCTCGCCACGTATGGCTGGGAGCCGTACGACCCGATCCTCGTCCCGGCCGGCCCGTTCGTTCAGATCGACGACGACCAGCGCGAGATCGGGCGGACGTTCTCCATCACCCGGGGCGTCGTCAGCGAGATCGGTCCCGCGCTGCGGGCCTTCGCCGACGCGGCCATCGCCCACGCCGTGCAACCCGCCGTTGTAGCGGCGCGACGGGCCTTCATCGCGTCGATCAAGAACGCGCACTCACCCTTCGCCGACCCCGCGGCGGCATCGTGCGACAGCGACCCGATCAAGCCCCAGGCGCTCATCGCGGTGCTGAATGACGTTCTCCCAGCCGGCGGACACGTGTGGGTCGACGCGGGTAACTGCGTCGGCTGGTGCCTCAACGGGCTTGTCATCGACCCGCCGACAAGGGCGCACTTCTCGCTGTCGATGGGGCCGATGGGCTTCGCCGTGGGCGCGGTCGTCGGCGGCAAGCTGGCCGACCCGGCGGCCACGGGGATCGCCGTGGTGGGCGATGGCGGCTTCATGATGCACTTGGGCGAGGTCGCAACCGCCGCCCAGTACCGCGTCGGGGCGATCTGGGTTGTGCTGGCTGACCACGACCTCGCTATGGTCAGCCAGGGCATGACCCACGTCGAGGACGACCCGTC
Source organism: Pseudonocardiaceae bacterium (assembly GCA_050699515.1). Classification (GTDB taxonomy): domain Bacteria; phylum Actinomycetota; class Actinomycetes; order Mycobacteriales; family Pseudonocardiaceae. The sequence goes on along the minus strand of JBOHFF010000019.1, from coordinate 37,093 downwards.
GTTCCTGCACTACTACGAGATCGGCTGGAACGATCTCGCTACGGCGGCTCAAGGGCTGGGGGCCGACGCCGTTATGGTGCGGACGGTCGCAGACACCCGGGCTGCACTCGTGGCAGCCATCGCCCGGGCCGCGGAGGGTGTGCCGCAGGTGGTGGGCGTCGTGATCGACACATCCGAGATACCGTCGTACTACCCACCCCCGTACCCGCCCGCCACGTCCAGCGGTGGCCGCGGGTGACCGGGCCGGTTCCGCCGCCGAGGCCCCCGCCACCGGGGCGCCATCCGCTGGCGAGCTTCGTGCCGGTCGCCGTCGAGGCGCGGTTGCGCCAAGGCGCCCTGCTCGAGCCCGGGCACCAGCACGGCGCCGGCGCGGTGCTGGTCGCCGACGTGTCGGGGTCCACCGAGCTCGCGTCGCGGCTGGCGGCGTCGCCCGGCGGGGTCGAGGAGCTGAGCGCGGTCCTCAACGCCGGGTTGGCCCCGGTCATCGACGCCATCGGTGCCGCCGACGGCGATATCCTGACCTTCGCCGGGGACGGGCTCACCGCGTTCTGGCCCGGCACTGCCGCGGCGGCGCGCCGGGCGGTAGCTGCCGCCGGCACCGCCCGGCGCGCCGCCGCGGGCGGCGATCCCCGGGTCCGCATCCGTTTCGGCGTCGCATCCGGCCCGGTCGACCTGTGGAACCTGGGTGGTGAACATGGCCGATGGCTTTGCCTGGCCAGCGGGCAGGCGTTGACCGACGCGAACGCCACTCAGGCGTCGGCCGCGGTGGGCGAGGTCGCGGTCACCACCGCTGTGGCGGGCGTGCTCGGGGACAGCTTCGAGGTGGTGGAACGCGACGGCGTCAGCCTGGTGAGGGCAGCACCGGACATGCCATCTGTCCCGGGGATACCCGCAGGCAGTACCCCCGACGCGATCGGCGCGCTGGTTCGACCGTACCTGCCCGATGCCGTGGTGGCTCGCCTGAGCGCGGGTCTGGACCACTACGTGTCCGAGATCCGCACCGTGACCGTCATGTTCGTGCGGCTGCCCGGTCTGACGTCATCAGCCGACCTCGCCAGACTCCAATCCGTGACGTCGGCGTTGCAGCGGCTTGTCGCCCGCTACCAGTCAGTCGTCAACCGCCTGTCCGTCGATGAGCAGGGCGCCCTCGTCCTCATCGGGTTCGGCACCCCACCGCACGCCCACGAGGACGACGCCGACCGGGCCCTGGCCGCTGCTCGCGAGCTCGACCACGAACTGGGCGAACAGGGACTTCGGCACGGTCTGGGCATCGCCACTGGGCCGGCGTTCTGCGGCACGCTCGGCACTTCCCGGCGGCGTGACTACACGGTGCTGGGCGACGCGGTGAACGTGGCCGCCCGGCTGGCCGGTGTTGCCGTGGACGACACCCGGCCCTCGGTCCTGTGCGACGCGCAGACCAGGGCCGATGTGGGCGGGCGCTGGAAGTTCGGCAGTGCAGCCTCGCTGCGGGTGAAGGGCAAGAACGAACTGATCACCGCGTCCACCCCGCGCATGCGGGTCGCGCCGCAGGCCTCGTTCGTGTCGCCGATGGTGGGGCGGGCCGCCGAGCTCGCCCGGCTCGAGGGCCTCGCCTGCTCGGGCGTCGGGTCGGTCGTCATGATCGTCGGCGAGGCGGGCATGGGCAAGTCGCGGCTGCTTACCGAGCTGCGGCAGCGGATCACCGCCGCGGGCCGGACGGTGCTGACCGGACATGCCGACCCCTTGGTGGCAACGACCCCGTACCACGCCTGGCGCCCGGTGCTGCGGTCTCTGCTCGAAACCGATTGTCCCGACGGCACCGAGGTGGCTCCGTTGCTGTCGGCCGCCATCGGCCTCGACCTGGCCGGCACCGCCGGGCTGAGCAGCGAGGCCCGGGTAGCGGCGACCCGGCGGGCGGTGACGTCGTTGCTGGCGCGAGCGGTGCCCCGGGATGGGCCCCTGGTGCTCCTGCTGGAGGACGCCCACTGGTTCGACAGCGCATCCTGGGTGACCCTGGCCGACGCCGCCGAGCTGGACGGGGTCGTGGCAGTGGTGACCACCCGCCCGCTGCCGGAGCCGGGCTCGCCTGGCCAGACCCGGCTGCTGGCCCGACCGTCAACGGAGATCATCCACTTGGAGCCGCTGTCCGCCGCCGAGATCGCCGAGCTGGTCAAGGCCCGGTTTGGGGCCAGCGCCGTCGGTGCCGACCTGCGGGCACTGCTGATGGGCCGCTGCGGGGGCAATCCCTTCTTCACCATCGAGGTCCTCGCCTCGCTGGAGCGGGCCGGCACGCTGCTGCGCCGCCGCAACGAGGTCGCGCTGGCCAGTGGCGCACCGGTCACGGTCCCTGAGACGATCCAGGTAGCGATCACCAGCCGGATCGACCAGCTCGACGTAAACCAGCAACTCACGCTCAAGGTTGCCAGCGTGGTCGGTGACCGGATCACGGTCACCGCAGTGGCTACCATCCACCCGACGGCCCGACCGACCGGCGCCATCGCCGAGGACATCGCGGTGCTGGTAGCGGCCGACTTCCTGGCTGCCACCCCTGCACCGGGCGTGTTCGAGTTCAAGCACGTGCTGATCGGCGAGTCGGCGTATCACCTTATGCTCGCCGACCAGCGGCGCCAGCTGCACCGGGCGCTCGCCCGGCACTACGAGTCCACTGGCAATGTCGCGACGATGGCCACCGTGCTAGCCCTGCACTGGGGCCGGGCCGCCGACAATGAGCGGGCGGCGCATTACCTGCGGGTGGCCGCGGTCGAGGCCCTCGCCAACGGGATGCCCCGGGAGTCGGTCACGCACGCGGTGGCTGCTGCGGGTGCCCTCGGCTTCGATCTGGAGACCGACCGGGACGTGATCGCCACCCGGTTGCCGGCCGAGCTGGCCGAGATCGAACGGCTGCTCGCCGGCCGGCGGCCGGCCGATCTGGAGACGCTGCCGGAGCTGCTCGATGACAGTGTCGGCGCCGTGATCGAGTTGTTCTTCGATACGCTGCCGGCCGCGCATCTGAGCCTCCAGCCCGAGCTGTTCACTCAGATGGCAGTGCGCACTCTCAACCTCACGCTGCGGTTCGGCGCCGGTCCGCATACACCCGGGGTGTACGCCATGTACTCGATCGTGCTGCGAGTGCTGGGGCGCGACAGCGTCACAGCACTGGAGTTCAGCGAGCTGGCCCTGCGCCTCGACGCCACCACCGGCGGTCGGCTCACCCCGGCGGTGGCGTTCATTCACGCATGGTTTCAGCACCACTGGCACTACCCGATGGTCGGCGGCATCTCCTTCGCGCTGGCCGCGGCCGACGCCGGTCTCGGTGGCGCCAACCTGCTGTTCGGTGCCTACGGCTTGGGCACCGCGATCAGCGTGGCCGCCGCCTCCGGTCACCGTCTCGACGCTCTCATCGCGATGGCGCAGCAGTACCGCGAGCGCATCGGAGCCAACAGTGCCACCGCCGCGTTTCACTGCACGCTAGAGGCCCAGGTGGCCAAGGCGCTCTCGGGGCGCACCACGGACCTGATCTCGCTGACCGATCAGTGGTGCCACGAGGACGAGCTAGCCGCGATGGCGGCCAGTGACAACATCAACCAGGCCGGCTATTACCACATCGCCAAATGCCGGCTCGCCTACCTGGCCGGTGACAGCACCGCGGCCCGCGCCTGCGCGGCTGCGGCCACGGCCCTGCTGCCCGCGTTCGCCGGCCAGACAGCTGAGATCGAGCTGGCCGTCCTGGCGGCGCTGGTGGCGCTGGCTGAGCTCCCCCCGGACGGACCCGAGCGCGGGCAGCGCATTGCCGACGCCGGGGCCCAGCTCGCCCAGCTCCAGCAGTGGGCGGTGCACTGCCCGGAGAATTTCGCCCATAAAGTGTACTTGGTGGGCGCGGAGTTGGCCATCGCCGACGGTGCCGGGGCGGCCGGCGTGGGGCTGTTCGCCGATGCCGTCGCCGCCGCGGCCCGTGATGGATTTCCGCAATGGGCCGGCCTAGCCGCCGAGCGGTGGGCGCGCCACACGGTGGGCCGTGACCCGTCCGCCGCCGCCGGTTTGTTCGGGATCGCCGCCGACCACTACCGGTCCTGGGGGGCCGAGCGGTTGGCGGTCGCGTGCGACGATCACATTACCGCGCTGGCCGGGAGCTCGCGCCCGAGCAGCACCACGTTGCCCGAGACCTCGGGTCCTAGTGTGACGATCACCACGAATGGGGTGACGATCTCTTCGTAGCAGATGTCGAGGTTCACCGCGACGCTAGCTAGCGTCATGTTCGCAAACGTGGGGAGCGTGCTGATGAACTGTCCGGGGCGGATGGCGGCCTGCCAGGCCTGGTTGAGCACGGCTGACGCCTGGTGGCCGAGGAACGCGACGTCCCCGGCGGCCACACCGTGGCGGGCCAGCACGTCGCCGACCAGAGCCGGCAGACCGGCCGTCCCGAAGTCCTTGAAAGCCCGCACGCCCAGCGGTTCCAGGTGGAACACGGGGGCGAGGTACCGCGGCGGCGTGGTGGCTGGCCAGGCAGGGTCGGAATCCAGGAACATGCCGCCGAGGTAGGAGTACCGGTGCTCAACCTGGGACGCCACGACCGCAAACCGCGTCGGGTCGTCCGAGCAGGCCAGGACTGCGGCTGCCGCGCCGTCACCAGCGGAGATCGCGGGAGCCGTGTGGTAGTCGACGTAGCGGGTCCAGTTGCCGCCGACCACGATCAGGGCGCAGGTGGCCCGGCCGAGGCTGAGCAGGGCGTCGGCAAGCACCAGGCCCTGGTTGAAGTTGGTGAACTCGCTGTTGACCGGTACCACCTCGGCGTGCGGTGGCAGCCCGAGCCGGGCCGCCACCCGGGCCAGGTCGTTGGGCATGGCCCACTGGCTGACGCTGGCGTAGCCGAGCAGCAGGTCGACCTGCTCGATCGTGCGCCCGGCGGCGGCCAGCGCCCGCCGCGCCGCCGGGACCATGATGTCGACGACGGTCTGTCCCTTGGCCAGCACCCGCCGCTGCTCGTAGCCCTGGAACAGCTCGCTGCCCGCCGGGTTGTTCCGGTGCAGCCAGTCGAACACTGGGTCGTCGTTGCGCCGGACCGTGTCCGGCAGGCACGACCCGGTCCCGAGGATGGCCGGCCGTCGGCCGCCGCTCACCGGTGTCCCGCCGCCGTCAGGGGGAGCATTGCCGGGACCGGGTCGAGGCCGAGATGGCTGGTCAGGACGAGCTCCGCCGTCTGTAGTGCCCCCTCGACCCAGCCCTGGGCGCCGGAATACGCCTCGCCGCAGACGAAGACCGGGACGTCCCCGACCGGGGCGACCATCTGTGGGATGACCTCCCAGCTCTTGGCGCCGATGTTCCAGAAATTGACGCCACCGCCGTAGGGGTCCTCGCTCCAGTCGCGGTACATCGCTGCGTATGGCGCAGGCGCGTCGGGAACACCGTGCATCTCGAGCAGTTGCCGATGCACCTCGAGCGTCAGCCTCACCGTGGCCCGGTGGTCCTCCCAGCGCGAGTCCCCGGCAGCACCCTCGATCTCGGCCCGACGCTGCGCGGGCAGGTGGTCGAGGGTGAGCCCGTAGCGCTCGGGGTCCCGGGCCAGCCCCTGCCAGAACGCTACGTTGAGCGTGTCGTCGTAGGTGGCCAGGAGCACCGAGTTCCCGCCCGGCTCCGGTGGCGCCCAGTAATAGACCTGACGCAGCGGCAGATCGGTGACCGATCGACCGGTGGAGACACCGACATTCTCCCACCACGCCTCGTGATACGCGACGAAGGCCTTGAACAACGGGATCGGCGTCACGGTCGTCAGCAGATCCTGGAAGCGGGAATCGCCGAGGACCGCCCCGGCGGGATCGAGAAGCTCGAGCGATCGGCGCGGCATCGCCAGGATCGCGGCCCGGGCGAACACCGTGCTGTTGGTGCCGGCGGTGGTGTCGTCCAGCTCGATGCGCACCCCGGTGGTGCCGTCCGCCAGGACGACCGAGTCGACCGACCGGGCGCGGACATTCAGGCGTAGCTCGCCGCCCTGCTCCTCGAACCGTCGAGCCAGGCCCAGGGGAACCTCCTGGTAGCCTTCTTTGATGCGGTGAAACGTCACGCCGTGGGCGAAGTCGAAGTTGAGCAGGATGGTGTCGACACCGTTCCAATTCAGGAGCGCGGTGTCGTAACCGCCCGCCTCCTCCGAGAACCGGTAGGCCTCAGCGCTCATCGTGCGGGCCAGCAGGTTCCAGAAGCCCTGCTGGTAGACGGGCCGATCGTCGTAGACAGCGTCCTGCAAAGCCTTGCGCAGGTCAACACCCGGGTCCTTGATCGCGGGGACGATCTGGGCCACGGCATTCTGGAGCAGCGCGTCGGGGCTCACCCCTTTCTCGGTCGGGCTCAGGTCGTAGGGCACCAGATCCGGGTTGGTGAGGTCGCTCTGCCGGAGCCGGCGACCGCGCAGGTAGGCGAGGTTGTGCGGCTCGGCGACCGGGGCGTCCTCGGGCGTCAGCCCCAGCTGGTCCTCGACCAGCCACTTCACCAGCGGTTGCGTCGACATGTACCGCATGCCGCCTAGCTCGCACATGACGCCGGGGAGGCCCGGCAGCTGCACGGACAGCAGCCGACCGCCGATGCGGTCGCTCGCCTCGAACACCGCCACCCGCTGCTTGCGGCCGGCGCCGGCCCACTCACCGGTAAGTCGCCATCCCGACCAGACCCCCGAGACTCCGCCGCCGATGATGGCTACGTCCAAAACATCCTGTGCCATGTCTGCCTCCCTTCACGCGGGTGAGTGAGCGCCCACCCATTCACATACGAATCTGGCCGTGCGCGTTGATCCTGAACTGATTCTCTCGGAACTTCGCCAGATAGATCACCTAGTCCGGCGGTCGTCACCTCGACCACACGCACCCAGTGCTCACCACCTGGCGAGGCCCAAGGGGCTGGACTCCTTGGCCTCGCACTCCTAGGCCTCGCCAGGTGGAACACCGTTGGGGCGTTAGGCACCAGCCGCGCTGGTGCCTAACGCTCGAACGTGACTTGGACCATCCCGTTGCCTTTCGTGCTCGTTTTCTCGATGGATTTGTCCGTGGCGGACTCGATCACGTAGGAGGTTCCTGCGCCGCCTCCACCTCCCGCGTCACCACTTATACCGCCTCCATCGTGACCTCCTCCGCCGCCTCCCTTGACCTTCTCGTCCTTCGCGAGGTATCCGCCACCGCCACCACCGCCGCCACCAGCTGTCGAACCCCTGTTTGCGTCTGTGCCATTCCCGCCGTGCCCATGAGTCCGTGCTTGATTGCCCCATGTGGGACCCTCATCGTTACCCCCGACGCCGCCTGGGCCACCCGAACCGAAAGGCGAACTACCGCCCGCTGTGCCAGCGGCCGGCGGGAGCCCACCAGAGCCACCATTGCCACCGTCATAAAGCGGTGATCCGCCCCCCGCTCCTCCGCCGCCCCCAGCGACGACTAATGGCTGAGATCCACGCAGGACCGCAGAGGACCCGCCGCCTCCGGCCCCGTTCCGGCCCCGATCCGTTCTCCCGATGCCTCCATGGCCACCATCGGTAAAGCCGGCACCTCTAACGCCGCCACGGCCCTCCTTGCCGATGATGACGGTGAGAGTCTTTTCTGTTTGTACTGCCACCGTCGCTTTGACGAGGGCACCACGGCCGGGTCCTCCCGAATTATCATTGCCGTAGCCGCCTTGCCCACCACGGGCCACGATTTTCGCGTGGGTGACGCCGGGCGGGACGACGATCTTCTTATCGTCATTGAGCAACACCGTCATGTTCGACGAGGCAATGCCTGAGTCGTCCGATGGTGAGCCTGAAATCTGGATTTCCGTGGTGCTGGACACTCTAGCTCTCTCCTGACTTGATCGATACCTTGCAAGGCCCGAGCCGCCTCAATGTCAGCTGTGACGGGGCCATCCGTGACGGGGTGTCGCGGTGCAGACTCAAAGATCGCCCACCGGGGCGGGAATCGTCTGTCACCCCGGTGACAGTTCGGGACTTTTGATCCGACGTAACCCCGCCCGAGCGGACGGTTCCCGATGATCTGCTGGGCCGAGCGAAGGCGGCGGGCTGAACGTCTCGCGGCTGGCTGCGGCCGTCCTGGCCACGGGGTGGAGCGCCGACGCGAATATTCTGGGGTGGCGATCCGCCCCCCGTCGCTGTCGCCGCTCATATGCCGAAGGAGAACATCCGGGCGATCGCGGCACCGGCGAACAGGGCGGGGAGGCCCAAGGCCACGCCCCAGAGCACGGTTTACCAGGAATATCGCCGACACGGGCGCCCGACCGGAGTCGACCAGCCCGCCGGTGGAGGATTCAGCTCACGCCGCGCAGGATGGGACCGTGACAGCGGGGGACGACCTGACAGCTTCTGCTTCACCTGCGATCATGGCGGAAACAGTTGGCGGCACCGCGGAGGGGGGTTTCATGGGCTGGTTGCAGGTGGCGCACGCCGCCTCGGCGCCGCCGGATGGTTCGGACGTGGGGCAGATCATCCGCTGGTACCGCACGCACGAGGGGCTCACCCAGGACGACCTGGCTGCGGAGCTCAACACCACGCAGTCGCGGGTGTCCAAGCTGGAGAAGGGCACCCAGGCCCTGCGAGACGTCACCGAGCTGCGGCACATCGCAAGCAAGCTCGGCATCCCGCCGGAGCAGCTGGGTGTCCTGCCGGACCACTCGGCCGACGCACGCCCGTTCGCCGCACACGTCAGCGACCGACCCGGCCCGGTCCGGGACAGCCAAGAGCGCTGGCGGGACATCCGGCGCCAACTCAACGCCCACCGCGCGGTGCTGGGGGATCTGTCCGCCGAGCTGTATCCGGCGCAGCAGCGCGTCCCCGGAACGACAGTCCTGACCTCGGCGAGCTGGCTGCCGGAGGGTCCGGTCGACCTAGCTGACGTCGAGCTGACGTGGCGCGCCGAAGCGCCGACGCCGACACTGGGCGGCAGGGCTCCCTCATCAGCAGGCGCGCGGCCTCTGATGGCCGGCGGTGAGCGTTATGACCGGTATTCGCGGGCGCTCCGGGACCTGGCCCGGCCCAGACTGTTCGACAATCGCGTCAGCTATCGACTGCTCGACGTGGAATGGACTGGTTCCCGGGGAATTTTGGGGTTCAACTACACAAGCTATTTCGACGTACTCGATGTGGGTGAGGCATTAGGACACGAGTTCGCACAAGCATGGCTCACTGCGGGTCGGAAGTTACCGAGTCTCGCGGAGCTGCCGTTTCGCCGGAGCATAGTCGACCCGTTCGATCTGCCCGCGCGCCCGATACTGCCCAGTATCGATACGTTGACGATCCGGCGCGACCCCATCGAGGGCCACCGGATGTACCTGCACCGACGAGACGCCACGTCTGTGGCCACCACTGGCGGCATGTACCACGTGGTGCCTGCGGGTGTCTTCCAGCCCGCAGCGCTGGCACCAGCACATCAAGCTAATGACTTCTCGTTATGGCGTAACGTCCAGCGGGAGTACTCCGAGGAGTTCCTCGGCAATGGTGAGCACGATGGCAACAGTGCCGACCCGATCGCCTACGACACCGACGAGCCCTTCGCGTCGTTCGAGCGAGCCCGCCAGGCCGGTGATTTCCGCGTCGTCGCCTGCGGCATGGTGTGCGATCCGCTCACCCTGTATGTCGGGCTGCTGACGGTCGCGGTCATCGAGGCTCCGGTGTTCGATGCGCTATTCGCCGGGATGGTCGCCGTGAACGAAGAAGGCGCCGCGGTCAGCACCGAAGCCGGTCGCCCCACCGTGGGGATCCCGTTCACCGCGGCGGCCCGCGAGCGGCTGCGCACCGAGCCGTTAGCACCGATCGCCCAGGCCTGCATCGAGCTGGCCTGGCGGCACCGGCACCAGCTGCTTGGCTGATGAAGGTCCTGGTCATCGGAAGGGCCAGGCACCCGAGCTGGTCATCAACGGTGACGGCAGCGCGGTCCGCGACTTCGTGCACGTGCTGAACAGCGATTAGTCGCCCGCCGACTATTCGATTCCGGAATAGCGCGAAATCGACTGCGCTTCGCCTACCGTGACGGCCTGAACTGCGGTTGTCTTGTCGGCATGATCTGCACGGGACGACAGCATCGCCTCGGCGCGACGTCCGCGCTAGCTGAGCACAGTCCCCCGAACTGGCAGGACCGGCGGTGCCCTCCCCCGCCGTCGCCGGTCCTGCCCACCACCCCGACCGACCTCCCAAACCGCCGCCTCCCACGCCAGGCCAACCGGAACTGGGCATCGGGGGAACACGCTATGAGCGCGGATTCCGTCGGTGAGCCGGTGAGCCGTACTGATGATGACGTGCTGGGAAGGCTTCCCTCGATCGACCACCGGCTTCACCAGATATCGACCGACTCATCACCATGGGCGAGTTGCTCAGCCAACAAGACGAGATCCGCGCCCACCTCGAAACACTGATCGGGTCACTCGGGTCGGCAGGTCAATCGTCAATGCCGCGTTCCTGGGTGTCACCTTTCATCGGGTGGCGTCAGGTGACGGTGGCCACGAGGCGGTGGTGCTGGATAGTCCGGGCTCGGACCCGGGTGTGGTGTGTGTGATGTCCGGCTGCCCGCGAGCGGTGTGGAGCCGGTTGCTGGTCTGCCTCCCGCTGCGCGGGTGGCCGGACTGTGCGATCCCGAGCTCGACCATGGACACCGAGCTCGCGCCCGCGCAGCGTCCACACTCGGAGTATCCAACGACTCCTTGGGGTTTCGCTCACCCGCGGGCCGACCTGGGGCTCGTCCGGATGGCCCTCGCGCTCGAGTCGGGCGAGCCCGACTCGGCGGTCAGCATCGCACGGAACGTTGGCGCTGGCCTGCCGGTGTAGCGCGAGCCATCACCACCCGCGCTGGAACTCAGAACGGGGGTGGGTCGTCGTCGGGGACGGGCGGCGGCGAGGGTTCTGGTGGCGGCCCGGGGTCAGCGCCGGGTGGGCTGTCCTCCCAGATCCCGGAGTCGTCCCAGTGATGATCAAGTGGGTTGACCAGCGGCAGTGCTGGTCCGTCGCGGGGGATGGGATCGGGCAGGGGCTCGATGATCGGCGGAGGGTCGACCAGGTAGGTGTGCCCAAGGCGAGTCCACCAGCGAAAATAGCCGGGTTTGGGCTGGTCGAGCCGCCAGCCGCCGTCATGTTTCACACGGTGATCATGTCTGCAGACGGAGCCGAGATTGTCCTCGGTGGTGGTTCCGCCGCAGGCGTCGTCCAGGGTGTGGTCGGCGTCGGTGCCGCGGGCCGGGGCCCGGCAGCCGATCATGACACAGCGCCGGTCGCGGATCTGGATGTACCGGCGCAACCCGGATCCGGGAAAGCGCCGGGTGGGGTCGCCGTCGGGTAGTCCCTGCGCGTTCGCGTACTGGCGGGCGAGGTCGGCGATCACAGGCCCCCAGCAACCCACCGTGCTGGAGTCGCCGGCGAGCTCGTGCAGGGCCGTGGCGGGGATCTGGAGTTCCACGATCTCCCGGGAACTACCTGAGCGGCGCGCTGACCCAAGAGGACGCGCGGTGGTGATGCCGCAGTTCAGCAACTGCCCCTGCTCGTCGGTGATGACGAAACGCCACTGCCCACGCGACATCAAGGTGGCGAGGTTGCGGGTCGAGTCCGCATGGATCGGGCCCCAGCCGGTCAGCTCTCCGGGATACTCGTCGTGCCCGAGCAAGGTGGACAGCCGTGCCCGCAGTTCCATTCCCGCGCCCACCGGAGTGAGTGGCGACGAGGGGTCATCCGTGGCTGCGTGCCCGTCCGCTGCGGTCATACCGCCCTCGCCAGATGCGCCGTCGGGGTCACCGGCACCGGAGTCGTGGTGGTCAGGCTCGTCCTCCCGGTCCGCGACACCATCATCGCGAGGGCACTGGTCCCGGCTGGCGACGCGGAGCCGTTCCAGGATGGTAGCGTCGTCCAGCCCGGTGTAGGTGCCATCGGTCATGCCGAGGAACAGGTCAGCGCGAATATGGTCGATCGGGCGGGCGTCACCGGCGTGCTTGACGGCCTTGGCCAGGGCGTCGATGCGCCCACAGGCGGCGGCGACCCGATCGACGGGCAGGTTGTACCCGGAGAGGTTCGCTGAACCGTCCGGGTTGCGGTAACCCACGACCTTGCGTTCGGCCACGGCTTGTTCGTAACGCCGCTGGGCCCACGCCGGGTCGATGGCGATGGCCATCTTCTTGATCTTCTCGATCAGCTGCCCGGTGGTCAGCGTCGAGACCATCGGTAGCAGCGCATCGCACACCCAGCGAGCCTGCTCGGGGGACAACTCGGTGGTCCATTCCGACAGCACCCGGGCCCGGGGCTCATCGAGGCGACCAGCGTCCATCGCGGCGTGCACCGCCGGCAACCTGGTGATCAGGTCGTAGGCCAGGTCGAGCTGGGCGTCCGCGGCACGACGGGTCAGCATCAGTGCGGCGCGGATCTCGTCGGCGGAGAACTCGTCAGGAACGGCCATCCGGGTCTGGTCACCAGCCGGGGCACGACCGCGCAGCCCGACCTCGACCATCGCGGCCATCACCTGGGCCCGGTCGTGATTGAGCTGCCGGTAGCGGGCTTTGAGCACCTCCACGCAGTCGAAACCCGACAGCCGGGTCAGGTCGATACCAGCCAGCGCAGCAGATAATGGGGCACCCGGCGTAATATCCGCCAGATCCCCCGGCACCACCTGCTGGCTGAGCATGGGATCACGTTACAACCCGACCCTGACATTCTCGGGCAGAACGCGGACTGACCGGGGTTAGCGGAGCATGCCGGCGACGGGGCGTAGGCGCGGGGAACCTTCGTCTTCGTGGTAGTCGGTGGGATTGGTCTCGTCGGTGCCGTTGAAGACACGCATCCGACGTAGCACGATCGTCACCAGGACGGCCGCCACGAGATTGCCGAGGAGCGCGACGAAACCGACGTAGATCTGCATCGGTGAGCCGGCGAATGGATGCCAGCCGAGCAGCGAGAGCTTGTCCAGCGCCAGCGCCGAACCGCCGAAGTGTTGCTTTCCACTGGCCGGGTTGGGAATGCCGTAGAGCATCACCATGCCCCAGCCCATACCGACCACCCAGCCCGCGACCAGCCCCCAGATGTGGAACCAGCGGGTGTAGAGCGCGATCGCCACCATCGGCAGCGTCTGCAGGATGATCACACCACCGATCAGTTGCAGGTCGATGGCGTACTGCGGGTCGATGAAGACGATGAATGCGACCGCGCCGAACTTCACCACCAAAGAGGCGAGCTTGGCCTGCTTGCATTCCTGTTCGGCACTGGCATCGCGACGTAGATAGACCTTGTAGATATTCCGGGTCCACAGGTTCGCCGCCGCGATCGACATGATCGCGGCGGGCACCAGGGCACCGATCCCGATGGCCGCGAACGCGATACCGGCGAACCAGGAGGAGAACTGATTCTCGAACAGCATCGGGACCACGGTGTTGGAATCCGGCCGGCCGGTGGCCGCATTGACGATCGGTTTCGTGCCGGCCGCGATCGCGACATAACCCAGCAAGGCGAGCAGCCCCAGCAGCAGCGAGTACGCCGGCAGGGCCACCATATTGCGTTTGATCACATCGCGACCACGGGAGGCCAATGCACCGGTTAGCGCATGCGGGTACAGGAACAGCGCCAGTGCCGAACCCAGCGCCAGCGTGATGTACTGCAGCTGGTTGTTCGCGCCTAGCACGATCCCGTCGGCCGGTGCTGGGGTGGCGGCGAACTTCGCGTCCGCGGCGTCGAAGATGGCGCCCCAGCCACCGAGCTGAGCAGGCAGGATGACCACGGCGGCGATGATGACCAGGTAGATCAACGTGTCCTTGACGAACGCGATCAGCGCGGGCGCCCGCAGGCCGGACTGATAGGTATAGATCGCCAGAATCACGAAGGCGATGAACAGCGGGGCATGCCCGGCCACCCCGGCCCCATTGAGGCCCATCGTGCGCAGCACCGCCTCCAGCCCGGCCAGTTGCAGCGCGATATAGGGCATCGTCGCGATGATTCCGGTGATCGCCACCAGCAGCGCCAGCGTCGACGACCCGTAGCGGCCGGCCACGAAGTCGGCCGGGGTGACGTAACCGTGCACCCGGGACACCGACCACAACCGGACCAGTGGCAGGAACACCAGCGGGTAGACGAGGATGGTGTAGGGCAGCGCGAAGAACCCCATCGCGCCGGCACCGAACATCAGCGCGGGCACCGCGACGAAGGTGTAAGCGGTGTAGAGATCGCCACCGATGAGGAACCAGGTGACCCACGAACCGAATTTGCGACCGCCGAGCCCCCACTCGTCGAGGTGCTCGAGGTTGTCCGCGGCTTTCCACCGCGCGGCGTAGAAGCCCAACCCGGTGACGAGGGCGAACAGCAGCGTGAAGACGACCAGCTCGGTCCAGAGCACCGTCATCGCCGCTCCCGGGTCTTCACATACACCACCGCCACGCACGCCACGCCGAGCGGGATGAACAGGAATTGCACCCAGTAGAAGAGCGGAAACCCGAACAGGCGCGGCTCATCAGCATTGAACAGCGGGGTGACCAACACCAACAGCGGAACCAGGAGCAAGAGCTTCCAGCGAAGCGCTGACCAGCTCGGCGGGCGCGAGGAGGACGAACCAGACGGCATCTGTGGATGCTAGCCCGTGATCAGCCCGATACCAGCCTCTGTTCGAGCGCGTCGAGCTCGTCATGCATCGTGCTGGGCAGCGCGTCGCCGATCTTGGCGAACCACGCCTCGATGAGCGAGAGCTCCGCTCGCCACTCCTCGACGTCCACCACCAGTGCGGCGCCGACGTCCTCCTGGGCGGTATCCAGGCCGGACAGGTCGAGATGCGCAGGTCGGGGCACCCGGCCGATCGGGGTGTCGGCAGCTGCGGCCCGGCCCTCGATCCGCTCGACGATCCACTTCAGCACCCGGCTGTTCTCGCCGAAACCCGGCCACAGGAAGCGGCCGTCGCCGCCGCGCCGGAACCAGTTCACATAGAAGATCTTCGGTAGCTTGTCGGCATCGGCGCCCTTGCCGAGATTGATCCAGTGCTGGAAGTAGTCGCCGGCGTGGTAGCCGATGAACGGCAGCATCGCCATCGGGTCACGGCGCACTTCGCCGGTCCGACCCGCGGCCGCCGCGGTCTTCTCACTGGAGAGCGTGGCGCCGAGAAACACCCCGTGTGACCAGTCAAATGCCTCGTTGACCAGGGGTATCGTGTCAGCCCGGCGACCGCCGAACAGGATCGCCGAGATCGGCACGCCAGCCGGATCGTCCCACTCTGCGGCGAGCACCGGGCACTGCGCCATCGGCGTGCAGTACCGGGAGTTCGGGTGCGCGCAGCGCGCGCCGCCGGCCCCGTCGGCCGGCGTCCAGTCCTCCAGCCGCCACGAGGTGACGTGCGGTGGCTGGCCCTCCATGCCTTCCCACCAGATGTCGCCTTCATCGGTCAGCGCGACGTTGGTGAAGATCGAGTTTCCGGCGCACAGCGTGCGCATGGCGTTGGGATTGGTCTTCCAGCTGGTGCCCGGAGCCACGCCGAAGAACCCGTTCTCGGGGTTCACCGCATACAGCCGGCCGTCGGCGCCGAAACGCAGCCAGGCGATGTCATCACCGAGGGTCTCGGCCTTCCAGCCGGGGATGGTGGGCGCCAGCATCGCCATGTTGGTCTTGCCGCAGCCCGACGGGAATGCCGCCGCGATGTAGTGGACGGCCTGCTCGGGGCTGGTCAGCTTGAGGATGAGCATGTGCTCGGCGAGCCAGCCCTCGTCGCGGGCCATCACCGAGGCGATCCGCAGCGCGTAGCACTTCTTGCCCAGCAGCGCATTGCCGCCGTAGCCGGAGCCGTAGCTCCAGATCAGCCGTTCCTCGGGGAAGTGGCTGATGTACTTGGTCTCGTTGCACGGCCAGGGCGCATCGGGCCGGCCGGGTTGCAGCGGGCGGCCCACCGAGTGCAGGCACGGCACGAACTCGGCGTCGCTGCCGTCGGCACGGGTGAATTTGCCCAGCGCGGCGGCACCCATCCTCGTCATGATGCGCATGGAGCACACCACGTAGGCGGAGTCGGTGATCTCCACGCCCAGCTTGGGATCCGGGTCGGCCAGCGGACCCATGCAGAAGGGCACCACGTACATCGTCCGGCCGCGCATGCACCCCCGGTACAGCCCCGTCATGATCGACTTCATCTCGTCGGGGGGCATCCAGTTGTTGGTGGGCCCGCAGTCCTGCTCGGCCCGCGAGCAGATGAAGGTGCGCTCCTCTACCCTGGCCACGTCGGAGGGATCCGAGGCCGCCCAGAACGAGTTGGGTTTGCGGTCCAGCCGGGCGAACGTACCGGCCGCGACCAGCTGCGCGGTGAGCCGCTCCCACTCCTGCTGGGATCCGTCGCACCAGTGGACGCGGTCAGGCTGGGTGAGCTCCGCGGTCTCGCGCACCCAGTCACGCAGCCGTGCATGGCTGGTCGGGGCATCATCGAGACCCGGAACGATCGTGGCAGTCACGGCCCGTCTCCTTCGTGAGCCAACCGGCCCCCCTCTGACCGACTGCGTTCACCGGCGAACGCCGAGGACCGCCTCATGCTCTGCACGGGCGGTGTGACGTCGAAGGGATCGCAACTCAGGCTAGACCCGTAGCACTACAGACACCCGCAAATGAGAAATCCCTCACATCCCGGTGCCCTGGCTCAGTCCGATCCGCCGACGCCCCTGCCTCACCATGGTCTCGCCTCCGGGTTCATCGATCGTCGTTGTCGACGTAGACGATGCGGCGCTCCGGTGCGGCGGACCGGGCCACCTCGTGGGTGTTGTTCGCGGTAGACACGCGGACGAGGAACCCCCGCTCGCCGCGAGCGAGATCGACGATCCTGGGCGGGACGGACCCGCTCACCGACCTCGCGGTCGACCGGATAATTATATTATCGAGTACGCCTCGCTATCCGTCCTGACGTCTTTGTTCGCGCGAAACTGTAGCCACGTACGATCCCTCGCAGTCCCCCTCGATCCCGGACCTGAAGGCATAGGAGCCCCAGCATGACCGATGAGCGGCCCGTAGAACAGCGTTTCGAGCCAGCCATCAAGATCAAAATCGATGTGCCGCATTCGGCGCGAATCTGGAATTACTGGATGGGCGGCAAGGACAACTACGAGGTGGACCGTGCCGCTGGTGACGCCTTCGTCGCGGTGTACCCGGACGTCGTCACCCTCAGCAGGCAGTCCCGGCAGTTCCTCATCCGCGCGGTGCGTTTCCTGGCGGGTGAGGCCGGGATACGCCAGTTCCTCGATATCGGCACCGACTTGCCCACCATGCAGAACACCCACGAGGTCGCCCAGCAGATCGCGCCCGAGTCCCGGATCGTTTACGTCGATAACGATCCGCTGGTGCTGGCGCACGCCCGCGCCCTGCTGGTCAATACCACCCCGGAGGGGGTGACGACCTATGTGGACGCCGACTTCCACCACCCAGAACTGATCATCTCCGATGCTCACAACGTGCTGAACTTCACCCAGCCGGTCGGGGTCATGTTCATGGGCGTACTCGGCCACGTCGCCGACTTCGACGAGCTGCGGTCCATCGTGGCGCGGGTCATGGCCGCCGTCCCGTCCGGTAGCTATCTGGCACTGTACGACGGCACTGACACCGACGAAGCCATGCGCGAGGCCAACGCGAAGTACGAGGAAACCGGAGCCGTCCCGTACCACCTGCGCAGCCCCGAGCAGATCGGGCAGTGCTTCGAAGGCTTGGAGATGGTGAACCCCGGCCTGGTATCGATCACGCAGTGGCGGCCGGACACCACCGAAATCGTCCATGTCGAGCCGATTGACGCCTACGGCGCCGTTGCACGCAAGCCGTGAGGGATGGAGCCCACCGCACTGGATGACGCCGTGCGTGCCATGACGGCGTGGATGCGAACCGTGCCATCGGTGATTTCCCCAGTGCCCGTCACCTCGGCCGGTAGATCAGACTGACGATCGCCCCATCTGTGATATCGAGGCGATGGACTTCCCCTGCTTACGGTCTCCATCAGCTCGGCATTGCAGGCCACAATGACAACCACGGGCACCTTCCGATCGTTGACTAAGCGTGTGCAACATTGCGGAAGAACATCATCTCGCACCATCACGGACATGTGTCGGTGAACGATCCATGCGGTGATCATGAGGAAGCCGTAGCCAGCGGTCGAAGGTGGATCAGGTTCACCCGGAGAAGATCATTCACCTGGAAGGCGCGCCACCCACGGACAGTCTCCGGCAATCCTCTACGATCGAGCGCGACCTGACGGCAGAGGAGCCTGACATGGCCGATGAGCGGTTCTCGGAACAGCACTCCGGACCGGCAGTCAAGATCAAAGATGATGTGCCGCATTCTGCGCGGGTCTGGAATTACTGGATGGGCGGCAAGGACAACTACGAGGTGGACCGGGTGGCCGGTGACGCCTACATCGCGGTGTTCCCGGACATCGTCAGCATCATCAAGCAGTCCCGGCAGTTCCTCATCCGCGCGGTGCGTTTCCTGGCGGGTGAGGCAGGGACGCGCCAGTTCCTCGATATCGGCACCGGCCTGCCCACGATGCAGAACACCCACCAGGTCGCCCAGCAGATCGCGCCGACGTCCCGGATCGTCTACGTCGACAACGACCCACTGGTGCTGGCGCACGCCCGCGCACTGCTGGTCAACACCACCCCGGAGGGCGTGACCACCTACGTGGACGCCGACTTCCACCGCCCAGAGCTGATCATCTCCGATGCTCGCGACGTGCTGAACTTCAGCCAGCCGGTCGCGGTCATGTTCATGGGCGTGCTCGGCCACGTCGCCGACGTCGCCGAGATGTGCTCCATCGTGGCGCGGGTGATGGCCGCCGTCCCCTCCGGCAGCTACCTGACGCTGTGGGACGGCACCGATGCCGACGAAGCCGCCCGCGAGGCCACCGCGAACTACGCGGAAACCGGAGCCGTCCCGTACCACCTGCGCAGCCCCGAGCAGATCGGGCGGTGCTTCGAGGGCCTGGAGATGGTGGACCCCGGCCTGGTACCGATCACGCAGTGGCGACCGAACATCACCGAGGTCGGCCAGGCCGAACCGATCGACGCCTACGGAGCCGTGGCACGCAAGCCGTAATCAGCTGGCCTGGCTGACCGAGGACATGTTGAAGTCCAGGACGCGGATCGGAGGCATGGCGGTGCGGGAGAACCAGTCCTTCCACTCCCGGCACAGTGTGCGCTGCGTGGCGCCCACTTCGGTGACCCGGCGGATGAGGTCGATCGGGCTCTCGTTGAACCGGAAGTTGTTCACCTGGCCGACCACCTCTCCACCCTCGATGAGGTACACCCCGTCCCGGGTCAGGCCGGTCAGCAGCAACGACACCGGGTCGACCTCGCGGATATACCACAGACAGGTCAGTAGCAACCCCCGCTCGGTGCGCTCCACCAGGTCCTCGATCGAGGCGGACGAGCCACCGGTCAACAACAGGTTCTCCGGCGGTGGGGTGTAGCGGCCACCCAGCTCCTGGGCGGCCGCCCGGGGATAGGCCAGCGCGTTCACGGCGCCCTCGTGCAGCCAGTCCACCCGGGGCACCGGGGCCCCGTTGTCGCAGACGCTCACCGCGTCGCTCGAGGCGGTGGTCACCAGGAACGGTGAGGTCTGCAGGCCGGGCGAGGCCGGGTCGGTGGACAGCGTGAGCGGCAACTCGGTGAGCCGCTCGCCCAGCCGGGTGCCACCATCGCCCGCACCGGGTGCGGCGAAGGCGGAGCGGCCTTCGTGTGCCGGCCTGCCGTCCATCGACCAGGCCAGGTACAGCATCAGATCGCCGACCGCTGAGGGCGGCAGGATCGTCTCGTACCGGCCTGCCGGCAGCGCCACCTGTCGCTGCGACCAGCCCAGCCGCCGGCGTACCTCGGCGAGCAGCGCAGTGAAGTCCAGATCGGTGAAATCAGCCGTGTAGGCGCCGGCCCAGGCGCTGCGAGACAGGTCCGCGGCGACCTTGCCGTTGAGCTCCACGGTGCCGGTGGGCTGCACCCAGCGGCGGCGCAGCCCCGTCGAGGAGGCCAGCCAGGTGGTCTCCAGACGGTGCTCAGCGAACCCGTACAGCAGCTCGCTAGCGCAACCGAACGCCGGCGCCAGCCCGTCGATCAATCCGGCGAATACCTCGACACCGGTGGCCGCCGCCGGGGTGTCGAAATCGTCGTCGGCGTCGCCCTCCACCAGGGGTGCGGCGTCCCGGGCCCGGCCGGACTGCCGGGCGGCCTGCTCGCTGGACGCCACCGCGGCGCGCACCTCGTCGAGGTCCACCCCGTTGCCGCTGACCGTCCCGACGGCGGGGCCGTCTGCGCTGTCCAGCACCGAGATCACCGTGAACGAGCGGTTGGTGGTGTGCCCGTTGGTGGTCATCGTGTTGTTCGCCCAGCGCAGGTTGACCTCGCTGGTGTCGGTGAGCACCACGACGCACCCGTCGGCCTGGGACGCGGCCAGCGCGGCCGAAGTCAGCTCGTCAGGACCCACGCTCACTGGCCGGCCTCCTCACGGGAGTTGAGCACGTTGATGCCGCGCAGCAGCGCCGAGGGACACCCGTGGCTGACCGACGCGACCTGGCCGGGCTGGGCCTTGCCGCAGTTCATCGCCCCACCGAGCACCCATGTCGAGGGACCGCCGACGGCCTCCAAAGCGCCCCAGAAGTCGGTGGTGGTGGCCTGGTAGGCGACATCACGGACCTGGCCGGCCAGCCGGCCGTCCTCGATGCGGTAGAAGCGCTGCCCGGTGAACTGGAAGTTGTACCGCTGCATGTCGATCGACCAGGACCGGTCACCGACGATGTAGATGCCGCGCGCCACCCGCGAGATCAGCTCAGCGGTCGCGGTGTCGGCCACCGGGTCCGGCTGGAGCGACACGTTGGCCATCCGCTGGATGGGCACGTGGTGCGGTGAGTCGGCGAACGCGCAGCCCGCCGAGCGCTCCAGCCCCAACCGGCGGGCGAACACCCGATCGGTCTGGTAGCCGACCAGCGTCCCCTCGCGCACCAGGTCCCACTTCGAGGTGGCCACCCCGTCGTCGTCGTAGCCGATGGTGGCCAGCCCGTGGCGCTGCGTGCGATCCCCGGTGACGTGCATGGCGGGCGAGCCGTAGCGCAGGGTGCCGAGCTTGTCCGGGGTGGCGAAGGAGGACCCGGCATAGGCCGCCTCGTAGCCGATCGCCCGGTCGTACTCGGTGGCATGCCCCACCGACTCGTGGATGGTCAGCCACAGGTTGGTCGGGTCGATCACCAGGTCGTAGCGGCCGGGCGGCACGCTGGGTGCCTTGACCTTCTCGGCCAGCCACTGCGGGAGCTGGGCGAGCTCGCTGTCCCAGTCCCAGACGGTGTTGCCGGTGAGGTACTCCCAGCCCCGGGCGGTCGGCGGCGCGCAGGTCCGCATCTGCTCGAACGAGCCCGCAGCCCGGTCCACGGCGGTAGCCGTGACTTTGGGGTGCAGCCGGACGCGTTGCTGGGTGGTGCTGGTGCCGGCGGAGTCGGCGTAGAACTTGTTCTCCTTCTCCGCCTGGAAGATCACATCGGTGTGCTCGACCCCGTTCGCGGCGAGCAGCCGGTTCGACCATTCCGAGAGCAGCGCCACCTTCTCGCCCAGCGGCACCGTGAACGGGTCGATCTCATGGTCACCGACCCACACCGCGCCGGCGTGCACCGGCTCGGCGGCCAGCTCGACCCGCTCGGCGTTGAGCGGGTGCAGGGTGCGGGCCAGCTCGACGGCCCGCTGCGCGGTGGCCACCGCCGAGGCCGGGGTCAGCTCGAGGTGTGAAGCGAAGCCCCAGGTGCCCTCGACGATCACCCGCACGGCCAGCCCGATGGTGGTCGAGTCCCGCGCAGTCACGACGGTTCCGTCGCGCAGCCGTAGCAGCTGCCGCCCGATCCGCTCGATCCGGATATCGGCGTGCTCAGCGCCCAACTCCCCGGCCCGCGCAAGCGCAGCGTCACCCAGCGCCCGCAAGGGCAGCGCAAGGAAGTCGCGATCAATCCCGTCAGTACTCACCGTACCGACCCTAGCGCCTGCCACCGACCGCGTTCCGGAGACAGACTGTAGTGAAGGGTGGGCTGATAACTACCATCTGTCTCCAGCACGCGGTCGATGTCACCGAACGTGTTCATGTAAGCACGAAAAGTTATTGTTGCGGTGGCCACCGAAATGGCCTAGCTTGTGCTTGCATGACCACGGAGAGTAAGGGGGACCGCTCGGGTCATCTTGGGGGGACTATTATGAGCGCAGCGGATCGACACTGCTGATGTGATACCGGGGGCAGAGCTCGCGAAGACGCTCCGATGGCGTCGACGATGGGGGCATCGTGTCGCGATGAGTTCTCCGGGGCGCACCCATCATCAGATAACAATCCGACAGCCGCGCCTGCCGGCTGCGTACTGTTGAGCAGTCGCGTATGAATTCGCTGCGGACAACTTCCCTCAAGTCGCTTCGGTCCTTGTCGGTTGCATGACTACATCCATCGGCTGAAAAAGGGGAGAGGGAGCGTTATGAGGATCTCGGACGTCTTCGCAATGGGTGGCGGCTTCAACGATGACCCCTACTACGGCGACTACAAATTCAGCAGCGACAACCCCTGCTACAGCAGCTGGCCCTACTGCGAGAGCCCTCGCGGCCCCTTCTACTACGGTCCCCGAGGAGACCGCCAGGGTCTCGCCCACATCCTGGGGAGTTCCAGGGACGGCGGTGGACTCCTCGGGATCTTCAGGTAGATCGTCACGCTGGCGCAGTGGTGGGGGCTTGCCCCGGGTTTCCCACCCGCGGCGGGCTCGGTCTCCGGGAATCCCCGCCGGGGTCAGGGTGTTCCAACCAGGGGAGCAGATCGGGGGCAACCCGCATGCCCCAGGCAGTGCGGTCCGGCACCGTATGAGGTGTCGGTCGCACCACCTGGGCGCAGCGCCGGGACGCCCAGACCAGCTGATCGGCCGCCCGCGGCGCGCAGGGAATGCGCGAGGCGGGTATCCGGGGGAAGGCCCGGGTCGCGATTCGGGGTGCGACCCGGGCCCTCAGGACCCCCCCTGCTCGTCCGCCCAGCGCTGAGCGAGCAGGCAGAGTCGGTGGGCGAGTTCCTCAGCGGTCGCCTCGGGGTCAGCGCTGCGACCGGCTGCGAGTCCGAGCAGGTACGCGGTGAGCGGGGCCGCCGGCCGGGCGACGCCGTGGGCGACGTCCCGAGACATGTCCAGCACCCGGGACTGCATGGCGGCCGGCGAGACGACCTCGGCGACGTCCAGTTCGCGACACACCAGCTCGACCCATTCCCTGAGCGTGTTCATGCCGATCATCCTCGCGTCCAGGGCGCCGGCAGGCCAGAGTGGAGGGGTGCCGGGAACGAGCCAGACGATCTACCCACAGCGGACGCGGATGACCGCCGGGCAACACCGTGCCTGGGAACGCAGCTGGGAACGGTGGGGCGTCGACGTCATGGAACTGCCCGAGGGCCCGCTGGATACCGCCGGGTGGTTCGGCCGCGCCGCGCCGGTCGTGCTGGAGATCGGCTCCGGGATGGGCGAGTCCACCGCGGCGATGGCCCTGGACACGCCGGAACTCCACCACCTCGCCGTCGAGGTCTACCAACCGGGTCTGGCCCAGCTGCTGCTGCGCATCGAGCAGGCCGGGATCACCAATTTGCGGCTGCTGCGCGGTGACGCCTACCTGGTGCTGCGCGAACACCTCACGGCGGGCGGCCTGCACGCCGTCCGGATCTATTTCCCCGACCCGTGGCCCAAACGACGGCACCACAAACGCCGGCTGGTCAACCCCGAGCTCGTCGCTCTGGTGGCCTCCCGGCTGGCGCCGGGAGGCACCTTGCACCTGGCCACCGACTGGGAGCCCTACGCGCAGGAGATGCTCGAGGCCGGCACCGCCGAGCCAGCCCTGCGCAACACGAGCACCGGTGACACCTTCACACCCCGCCCATCCTGGCGACCGGTGACCAAATTCGAGCAACGCGCCCGAGACGAGGGCCGGGTAGTCCGAGACCTCCTGTTCACCCGGGTCTGACCACCCCCACCCGGTGTGTCGCGCCCCGGTGCCCGGTGTGTCGCACGCTGGTGCTGGGTGTGTCGCGTCCGGTGCCCGGTGTGTCCATCGACGGTGCCCGGTGTTCATCGACAGTGCCCGCCCGCCGAGGCCCCCGGATAAGGCAGGATCGGTCACCATGAACCTGGCGCCTGACTCGACCGTCCCGATCTCGCTGCTCGTCTGGGATGCTCCCAACATCGACATGAGCCTGGGCTCGATCCTGGGCGGGCGCCCCAGCTCCGCGTCCCGGCCCCGGTTCGATGCGCTGGGTCGCTGGCTCATCGCACGCGCCGGATCCGACACCGAGCCGGAGGCGACGGTGTTCACCAACGTCGCCTCGGGCAGCACCGACTTCGTCCGGCCCTGGGTGGAGGCGCTGCGCAACACCGGCTTCGCGGTGTTCGCCAAACCCAAGATCGACGAATCGGACATCGACGAGGACATGCTGACCCACATCCACTCCCGCCATGAGCAGGGTGTGCTGCGTCAGCTCCTGGTGGCCTCCGGGGACAGCCGCGCGTTCCGGGAGCCGTTGGAGGAGCTGGTCGCTCAGGGCGTCCAGGTCACTGTGCTCGGGTTCCGGGAGCACGCCTCATTCGCGGTCAACTCCGGGGTGCTGGGCTTCGAGGACCTCGAAGACATCCCGGAGCTGTTCTTGCAGCCACTGCCCCGGATCACGCTGGAGACACTGCCGCCCGAAGGCGCCTGGCTGCCCCCGCTGCGGCCGCTGTCGGCGTTGCTGCGGCACACCATCGCGGAGCCGGTCCTGTGATGCGGCTGATCGCACCGGTGGTGCTGCCCTGCGACGAGAAGTGCACGGTCCTGCGCGACGCCGTGGTGGACGTCGACGACGCCGGCCGGATCTGCCACGTCGGACCCTCAGCCACGGCGCCGCCCGCCCCCGGGCCGGTGCTGGCAGTGACCGGCATCCTGATGCCCGGTCTGGTCAACGTGCACGCGCACACCGCGATGACCGGGCTGCGCGGACTGGGCGGCGACCTGCCACTGATGCGCTGGCTGACCGAGGTGATCTGGCCCGCGGAACTGCGGGTGGACGCTGAGGACGTGCGGGCCGGCATGCTGGTAGGCGTGCTGGAGATGCTCGGCGCCGGGATCACCACCAGCGTGGAGATGTACTTCTACCAGGATGCGGTGGCGGATGCCGTGCTGGCCGCGGGCAGCCGGGCGGTGGTGACGCCGGGCATCATCGCGGCCCCGGGCTGGGACCGGTTGGGCAGCTGGCAGCAGATGCTCGACGGGGTGAGCCGCTGGATCGACACCGACGGGCTGCGCTTCGGTCCCGGCGAGCGCATCGAGGTGGGTTACGGGCCGCACGCGGCGTACACGTTGCCCGCCGAGGCGCTGGCCGCGGCGGGGGCGGCCGCTCAGGAACGTGGTGCGCTGCTGCACATCCACGTGGCCGAGACCACCGGCGAGGACACCGCGATCCGCGACGCACACGGCTCGGTGCCGCTGCTGCTGGAGAACCTCGGGGTGCTGGGGGACGGCGCGCGGGTGCTCGCCGCGCACGCGGTGCAGCTGTCCGACATCGACATCGCGGTGCTCTCCCGGCACCGGGTGGGAGTCGCGCACTGTCCGGGGTCCAACAGCAAGCTGGCCTCGGGCATCGCGCGGTTACTCGACCTGCGCACCGCCGGGATCGCCGTCGGTCTGGGCACCGACGGTCCGGCCTCGCATGACGATCTCGATCTGTGGAATGACGCCCGCCTGGCGGCCCTGCTGGCCAGGCTCGCCTCCGGGGATGCCGCCGCGGTGACCGCCGCGCAGGCGCTGCTGCTGGCCACCCGCGGTGGCGCGGCCGCGCTGGGCCGTGATGACCTGGGCACGCTGCGCCCGGGAGGGTGGGCCGATCTGGTGCACATGGGAGCCGACGACCCGGCGTTCGCGGCCGGGTTGGACGTGCCGGACAGCCAGTTACTGGCCAACCTGGTCTGGGGCGCCGGAGCACGCGCAGTCCGGGATGTCTGGGTCGCCGGCGAGCGGGTCCTGCACGGCGGAACATCCACCCGGGTCGACACCACCGAGGCGCACGCGGAACTGCGCTCTCGAGTGGCCAGGATCACTACGCGCTGAGGTGCGAGGCGGAGCAAACCACTGGCCTGAACGGAGTATCATTCTCTGACTTTTAGCTAGCGTGTGGGCAGTCGGTCACTCCACTCTGGTCACACCCAGGAACACCTTGTCGGGGAGGCTGGAGACGTAGTGGGTCGTCACGCGGCCACCCAGGACCCGGTGCACGTGCTCTACGTCGGCACTTCCGCCGATATCGGAGCACTGCGCCGGATGATGGAAGCACACGGAGCGGTGACTCGTAGCCGGCTCACACCAGCGGTGACCGTTGTGATCGCCGACCCCTCGGTGTCGGTCGACCATCCCACGGTGCGCGCCGCAGGCACCCTCGGCATCCCGGTGATGGCTCCCGCGGAAGCCATCGTCCAGTTCGCCAGCTGGCGGACCCGCACCGAGCCGCCTTTGCCGACCCCACCAGCCCCGGACGCCCGGCGACACTGGCCGTTTCGCCGGTCCACGCCGTGATCCCCATGGCCAGGCCGGCTCGGGATGTCGACTGAGTTGCGCAGAGCGTCTAGCCCCGTAACCGCATCGACATGACGAGGTAGCGGTAGGACCCGTCCCGGGCGTCATCCGCGTCGCCGGCATCCAAGCCGGTCACCGGGGTGATGACGGTGGGCTTGGCCGGCTCGGTGAACGACATCCTGGCCCGGGGCGTGGTCACGGCACTCAGCCCGTCCAGGAGGTACCCGGCGTTGAACCCGATGATCAGCGGCTCGCCGGTGATCCCGACCTCCAACTCCTCCTCGGCGCTGGACTCGTCCTCAGCTTCCGCGGAGAGCTGCACCACGCCGTCGGCAAAGGACAACCGGACCGGCGCGAAGCGCTGCGCAACCAGCGAGACCCGCTTGAGTGCCGCGATGAGCTCGGCGACCACCACCTCGACGGTGGTGGCGACCCCGGTGGGCCACAGGGAAGCGAATTTGACGAACTCGCCGTCGAGCAGCCGGGTCAGCGTCTGCCGGCCGCCGGCGGAGAAACCCAGGAAACCGGCGTCGTCGGCGGCGCCCATGGACAGCACCACCTCGCTGGCCGAGCCGAGCGATTTGGCGACATCGGCCAGTGTCTTGGCCGGGACGATGAGCGGAGTGGAGGGCACCGTGCCGGTCGGCGTCCAGGGAAGGTAGCGCTCGGCGAGACGGTAGCGGTCGGTGGCGGCCAGGGTGAGGTGGTCGGGGGCGATCTCCATGCGCACCCCGGTGAGCATCGGCAGCGTCTCATCCTTGCTTGCCGCCGCGGTGACCTGAGCGACCGCGGTGGCGAAGACGTCACCACGGACCTTGCCCGAGGTTGCGGGCAGCTCGGGCACCGCGGGGTAGTCCTCGATGTGCAGCAGCGGCAGGTTGAACCGCGCCGACCCGCAACGCACCGCCAGCCGATTGCTCTCCACGGCCACCCGGACGTCCTTGGGTGGCAGCGCGCGAGCGATCTCGGCGAGCAGCCTGCCAGAGACCAGCACCCGTCCCGGGGTCTTGTCGGTGACCGGCACCTCGATCCGATTGAGCACCTCGAAGTCGAAACCCGAGACGATCATCGCTCCATCGATCACCTCGAGGACCACGCCTGCGGTCACCGGGACGACCGGACGCGCCGGCAGTCCTTTCGCCGTCCACGCGATGGCCTCGGCGAACGCATCCCGCTCCAGCTCGAACTCCACGTTGACCCACCGTCCCTGCGATCACTCCCGTTACGCCGGGTGCGTCAGCCTACCGGTGCGGTAGTCATGGTGCTGCGGTGGTTGTCAGCGGGTAGGCGCATCACGCACACTGTCACTGTCGGCGAACCAGCCGTAGGACCCGGTTCCACCTGAAGTCAGCCGGACCTCATGGTTGCAAGGGCATCTGCGCGATGCCCGGTGCGCCGATTGCGCGAGCGGCAACTCCCCCTGGCCGCTTGCGTAAAGGGACGCCGACCGGGTTTCCACCCCGCCCCCCTGATACCCGGTCGGCGGTCCCTCCCCCCATAATCCCCCTGATGGGCGAGCGCCAGGCTGCCACCAAGAACGATACGACTCTGCGCAACCAAGCGACACCGTGCGTCAGGGAACCCTGCCGCACGCGTTCCTGTCAGATAGGCATCTCACTGGTGCGTGGGTGCCGAACAGCATGGGCGGAGCCGGTCGCAACCATCCGCTGAGCTGACCCGGGAAGGCGATGGCCACCCGGTTAACCGGGTGGCCATCGCGCTGGTCGAACTAGTCGAACTCGCCGGTACGGATTCCCGTGGTGAAAGTGGACCACGCTGCCGTGGTGAACCTCAGCGCGGGCCCGGTGGGGTTCTTGCTGTCCCGGACGGCGCGGTGGCCGCCCAGGTTGGCCACCTCGACGCAGTTGGTTTCGCCTGTAGTGCGGGTAGACTTCCGCCACGTGGCGAGAGTCAGGTCATCCATCGCCGATGCCTCTCTTCGTGATCACTCGTGCGCCTGTTCGGCGAGCTGCGCGATCATGGCCAGGCTCTCGCTCGCGCCGAGGGACTGGTTGCGCAGCTCGTTGAACAGCGTATCCAGCTGAGACACGATCGACGGGTTGTCGATGATGTGACCGCCCACCGGATACTCGTGATACGCGACATCGGCGAGGAGATCGTCGGGGAAGCTGAGCAGGCTGAACGGCCCGTTCATGCCGACGTGCAGTCCGGCCTCGAATGGCAGCACGCGCAGCTCGATGTTCGGCCAGGCGGCCCGTTCGACCAGCCGCGCCAGCTGATCAGCGGCGACCCTGCGGTCCCGGGCGCACCGCACCAGAGCGGCCTCCGACACCACGGCCGTCAGCTTCAGTGGATCGTCACCGGTCAGGCGCTGCTGACGTTGGAGCCGGGAGGGAAGCCGCTTGCTGACTTCGGTTTCGGAGAATCGAACGTCGAGCGTGTAGTGCGTCCGCATGTATCCCTCGGTCTGCAACAGGCCGGGGATGCTCTCCAGTGCCAGCTGGCGCACCTCGGTGGCGTCGTGCTCCAAGCCGACGTAGACGGCGAGCCATTCAGGTAGCGCGTAGGTAGACCACCACCCGCGCTTGCTGGCCTCCTCCCGGATCTCGTCGAGCGCCGCGACGGCATGGCCGGCGTGGTAGGTGTCCCGCACGAGGACCACCAGCTCGGCCTTGCTGGGGACGTTGCGGCCGCGTTCGATGTGCTCGAATCGCGACTTCGAGCACCCGATGGCAGCTCTCGCCTCCACCGGCGAGACACCAGCCGCATCGCGGAGCCTGCGCAGCTCCCGGCCGAGCTGGATGCGCCTGACCGTGGGTCCCGCCATGACAGGCAGCTTATCAGTCATTGCAGGTAGTGACGCTTCTGATGGAGGCTTCTTAAATGGATGCCTACGATGATACTCTTCCATGCGTAAGCGTCCATGCGATCGCGAGGAGGGCACCGGGATGAGCGATGGGTTACGGGAGTCGTGATGTCCAGTCACCGCCGCCCCGGCGTTCTCGCGAGAGCGCTGCGCCTGCACCGATCGCCACCACACGTGGCGGTCCCCGCCCCGCGCCGAGCGGGCATCGAGCTGGTGGACGCACGGAGCCGGGTGGCGCACCGGGTGAGTTCCGACGAGCTGCTGGCCGGTCGCCAGCGGGGGAACTACCAGGCGCTCTGCGGTGTCCGGTTGCTGGCCGCCAGCATGGTCGACCCGGGGCGCAGCAAATGCCGACCTTGCCGCGAGCGGGCCTCACCGAGCGCTCCCCCAGCTGGCCGAGCGGCTTCATCGTGGTGGGGATGCGGCCGATGACCTGGTATTTACGGTCTTTGGGGGATCTCGACACGCATCGTGGCGCGATGGACGCTCACGGCATCGTCCTGGCGCAATGCGGTGCACGCTTCACGCCACGCCGCACCCTGCAAGTGGCCGGCCCACCGCCGGGGGAGCTGGTCGACGGTCCTCTCGCGCTGAAAGGGAACCCGCCCGACCCCGAGCAGATCTGCCCGCGGTGCGAGAAGCGTGATGGTGGTCGGTGAGCGCGGCAGGTCGATGAGACGCTGCCGGTGGATGCCGATCGGCTGCGGGAGGCATTGTTTGCGCCGAGGGTGCAGCGGTGGTCGGGCGTTGAACTCGGCGGAGTCGAGCCGATCGATGACCTGGACCTGTGGCTGGCCACGGTCGTGGACGGCTTCGGTCTCCTCACAGCGAACAAGACTGTCATCGACAGCGGACGTCTCCCGCAGCGGCGCGCGTGAGGGCAAAGACGATCCTGACGGATGGGACGTTCGCCTACCGTGCCCCGGCGCGACCGGTCGACCCGGATCGCACCAGGTTCGAGTTGGGTGTGTACGCGCACGGCCCAGAGGCTGCAGCCCTCGCCAAGGAGTACGTGGAGCTGATCCAGACGTGGGACCGCGACCACCGTGGTGGCCCGGGGGCGCGCATCGAGGTGTATCCCGTGGCAACCCCGGACGCGGATCTTCCCCCAGGGCGGGTCATCGACAAGAAGCACACACGAGTCGTCATTTCCTGGCCCTCACGGCAGGCACCTTGAACAATAGCGACAGTTCTCGGATACAGCACCGGCACCAAAGAGGAATCTGTGACTACCCAGGAGGATCAGATGCCGGCAGTGCCGGGCACTCAGGCGGCGGACTCGGAGTTCGACCTCGACGTGAGCATTGTCGAGTCCGGTCCGGTCCGGTCGTCGACGAGCTGATGCGGCTCACCGATGACAACTGCGGAAGTACCTGCGAAACCGCCTGCCCCGCCACAGGATGCTAGATCGCCTGTCTGAACCGGCGGTAGTTTTGTCGGGCGCTGCGGGTGAAAAAGGTGGTGAGCCGCTCGTCCAGCTCACGCAGGTGCGGGGAGCCGGCTTGAAGGGGCTGGATTTGCCGGTGCAGGGTGCGCAGCCGCTGCGCGATCATGGTCGAGCTGACGTCGGTGGCGGAGCGCAACGCGTCCCGGCCGTACGCGGCGGCCTGCTCCAGATCACGGCGGCGCAGGTGAGCGAGGGCGAGGTGGGTCTGGACCAGCGACCGGCCGCGGACCCGCCAGGGCTCGAAGCCCTGCAACGCCGTGGTGCCCAGGGTGAGGGCCTCCTTGGTCTCGCCAACGTTGCTGAGACCAAGACCAAGGTCGGCGATGAGTGCGTCTTCGGTGTAGAAGTCCTGCTGCGGCAGCTCATCGCCGGGGCGTACCGACTCGTAGACCCGCTGGGCCGCGAGCGCCGCCCGGCGTGCCGCACTGGCCTCTACCAACAGGGCCAAGCCGCGTACCTCCAGCGCATGCAACTCGGCGGCCAGCGCTGGGGTGGCCGCTCCCTGGGTGATGCTCAGCCCGGCCCGGGCCAGCGCCACCGCTTGGCGCCCGTGGCGCAGCGTGTCGTGCTCGGCTGGGGTGTTCTCGCCGATCCGGACTGTCATCCGGCTCATCGTGGCCAGTACGAAGGCCGCATACAGCCGGTCTCCCGCTCGCATGGCCAGGTCGAGTGCCTGAATGTAGTAGCGCTGCGCCAGTGCGTCGCGGCCATCGTCGGCCGCCATGAATCCGGCCAGCCGGGTGGCCTGAGCGACCCCGGACAGCAGGGCCTTACCGGTCTTCTCCGAGTAGCTGCCGTGCAGCAGCTGGTTGGCCTCCCGGTGCAGCACCACCACCACCTGCTCGCGCACCCGCCCCGACCCGAACTCCTGGCCCAGCTTGTTGAGATGGGTGATCTGTTCGGTGAGCACCTGCACGTCGGCCATGCCCACACGCTGGCCCGCCGCGCGGGCGGTGCCCTGCGCCGGGGGAACGATGAGAGCGAACATGGTGGGCTCGGCGAACGCGGCCACGCTGAACACAGAGCCCAGCAGCAGCTTGCGACGGCGCATGTCACGTCCCGATAGCTCGACGACCGTGCGGACTGTGCCCTCCAGTATGGCGAAACAGGTCAACCCGTCATACGGATCTTCCCCGGCGGGCTCACGATCGACGAACCCACACTCGGTGACCGTCATCTCATGGTGCAACCGTTGAGACAACACGGCGGCGACCAGGCGCGGCACCGGCCAGCGCGGCTGGGCGCCGGCCAGCATCCGGCGCACCGTGGTGGTGCTGGTGGCCAGATGCAGTCCTTCCCGGGCTGCGGAGCTGACCACCGCGCGCGCCAACCCGGCGTTGCTCATCTCCGCCTCCTCCAGCAGGGCCCGCAACGCACCGTTGCCGCCCGCCGCCGTCCCACCCTCGCCACTCATGGCCGTGCCACCCCGTATCCCGTTCGATCGCTCGGTGCGGTCCATCGTGGACTGGCGCTGAGCGGATTGGGAAGCCGTCACCGCCGAGTGAGACCCCAGTGAGACCCCCGTCTCGCATGTCGACCCGGTGTCGAGCCGCAGCCACTGCCACCGCCGGTGCGCTGCGCGTTCACTACTCGTGTCAGATCGCCGTGAAAAGTTGTCCAGGAGATACGGTCATGTCCTGCAGCAGCGCAGCACCGTAGGACCATGCGGGCTCACTCCCAGGCCACCTGCCCGACCCCGGATGCCCTCGGCCGCACAACCGGCCCGTACCACCCCCGCGAGACCACCCCTGAAGGAGTAACCACGTGACCGCGCCCCGGACCATGAACGCCGGTTCCGCCGTCGAAGCCGCGCAGGTTGAAGCACTGCGCGAGGCGATGATCGCTGAGTCGCGTGAGCTGAAGGCGATCCGCAGCGACCGGGTCGCTGAAGCCTTCCGCTCCGTGCCGCACACGTGCAGGACCAAGAGGGGGACATCTGGTGGTGGAAGTGATCGCTGACTCAGCTCATGCCGGGCAGCTGCGGGGCAGGCTCACCGACGAGTTGGTGGCTGCGGGCACGATCGTGTCGAAGGAGGTCGAGGCGGCGTTCCACACGGTGCCGCGGATCTCCTGTCCCTGCGCGCCTGTGCTATCGGGGTCCCTGGATCCAGGCGATGAGTTCGGCCAGTCCGTCGCTGGCCCGGGTGTCCTGGGCGGCGATGGTGTGCAGGGTCTCGTGCACCCCTGGGTGGTATCGAACCCATTGTGGGGACTCGGCTCGGGCCCGGCGCATGGCATCAAGGCAGCGTGCCCGGTCGCCGTGGAGCAGGTATGCCCGTGCGAGGTCGGCCCACCAGGAAGCGTTGCGGTTGCGGTCGGTCGGGCCGCTGGGGAGGGCGGTTGTGGTGACCTGCCTGGCTCGGGTGAGCGCGGTGGTGCCGTCCTGGGCCTCCATCGCCACCGCCATCCAGTGCATGTCGGCGTTGAGTCCACTGGCGATGATGGCGGGGTAGGGGTAGGCGGGGAGCTGACGTGCCCGGATGCGGGAGCGGGCCTCGCTCACCAACTCGTCGGCGGTCTCCCGGTCGCCTTGGCGGGCTCGCAGCAGCGCCTGCCGCAGGTGCAGTTGCACTCGTACCGCCTCGGCCCGCGGATCGGGCAGGTCGGCGATGCTGGATTCGGCCCGCTGCAACGAGGCGACGGCCGAGTCGAACCGGCCCCAGCGGATCTGCAACTGAGACCGCCGAAAGGCGGCGACCGCGGGGCGCAGCGGGTCGCCGGAGGCGGCAGCCGCGCCCAGATGCCGTTCGACGGCGATTCCGACCACATCGGTGCAGCCGTAGCGGCCGGCGGTGGCCTGGACCGCCGAGTAGGTATCGGCCAGCAACCCGTGGGCTCGCTCCGCGTTCCCGGTGCCGGGGGTGGCATCGCGGACGTGGACGTAGAGGTGGCGCAGCAGCTCGGGCAGCACCAGGCTCATCCGGTCGTAGCGACCGGTTCGCCACCACCGCTCGGTGTCGGCGACCATCGCGTCCAGCTCGGCAAAGGTATGTACCGCGCCCGGCAGTTGCGGATCGTCGTAGGCGTCGATCGCCGACCGCAACGCCGCCGCGGTGGGGTCACCATCCTGATCACGGCGGTGCACTTGATCTTGTCCGAGCAGCCAGCCCAGTTCCAGGCCCAGTGCGCGAGCGACCGAAGTGGTGAACGCGTGACTGGCCGGAACCCTGCCCTGCTCGACTGCCTTGACCAGCGACAACGAGAAATTGATCACTGTCGCCAACTGCGCCTGAGTCAGGCCCCGCTCCCGCCGCGCCTGCGCGACACGCGCCCCGATGTGCGCCATGCTCATGGTGTTCCTCCCACGGATGGGATCGTTGGGAAGCGCTGGGCCCCACCCTACGGGTGGGGCACCTTTATCCCTTCCTTGTTCCTCCCCAACGTGGCCGGTCAGCCACAATACGTAGCGAGATCACCAGTCCACACGGCCTGGCAGACGACCGAGGGGACACCGATGAATGACCGGCCTGCCTCGACGGCACCCTGACCAAGGCCAGATCACTCCGAACACCACCCTCGATGAGGAGAATCCCTTTGACAAGCCAGACGGACGCGGTAGTACCGGGCACTCCGGTGGACGTCAGCACTGCCGTCGAGGCGGTGCAGGCTGACGCACTACGCACAGCGATGATCGCTGAGTTGCGCGAGCTGAAGGCGATCTGCACCGACCGGGTCGCCGCCGCCGTCGGCGCCGTGCCGCGGCATCTGTTCGCCCCGGGGGAGCCGTTGGAGACGGTGTATGCCCCTACTCGTTCCATTGTCACCAAGCGCAACGAGCAGGGGGCGGCACTCAGTTCGCTGTCCGAGTCGCACATCCAGGCCACCATGCTGGAACAGGCGGGGCTCAAACCTGGCATGCGGGTTCTGGAGATCGGGACGGGCGGTTACAACGCGGCGTTGATCGCCGAGTTGGTCGGCGAGTCCGGGAAGGTCGTCTCGGTCGACATCGACCCCGACATCGTGGATTGTGCCCGGGACTGTCTCGCGGCAGCGGGATACAGCCGGGTCGAGGTGGTGTTGGCCGACGCCGAGGACGGCGTGCCGGACCACGCTCCCTATGACCGGGTGATCGTGACCGCCGGTGCGTGGGATATCCCCCCTGCTTGGTCTGACCAACTCGCCGACGATGGTCGGATTGTCGTGCCGCTGCGGATGCGTGGCCTGACCCGGTCGGCGACCTTCGAGCGGGACGGGAATCACCTGGTCAGCCGCGACTACCGGCTGTGCGGGTTCGTGCCGATACAGGGCACCGGTGCCCACAGCGAGCGGGTGATCGCACTCGACGGGGACAGAGTCAGCCTGCGGATCGACGGGGAACAGCCTGTTGACGCTGACCGCTTACGGGACGCTTTGCTGGGCCCGAGGACCGAGCGCTGGTCGGGTATGGAGTTTGGCACGGGCGAGCTTCTCCACGACCTGGACTTGTGGATTGCCACTGTTGTGGACGATTTCGGTCTGCTCAAAGCGACGAAAGACGCGATCGACAGCGGCCTGGTCAGCAAATCCACACTCTTCGGTGGCAAGACGATGGTAGCGGACGGGAGTTTCGCCTACCGGGCCTCAGCACGCCCGGTCGACGCGGAACGTACCAAGTTCGAGTTCGGCGCGTACGCACACGGCCCCGACGCCGCACGCCTCGCGGAGGAATATGTCGACCTGATCCAGACGTGGGATCGGGACTATCGTGGGGGGCCGGGTGCGCGTATCGAGGTGCATCCCGCTGCGGCCTTGGACGCGGAACTCCCCGCCGGGCGGGTCATCAACAAGAAACACACGCGAGTCGTCATCTCCTGGCCCGGACAGCGGTGATACCCACCAGCCACAGCTCTCGGAGAACAACACCTTGAAGGAGGAAACGTGACGGTTCAGAGGAATTCAGACGCAGCCGAAGCAGGCGACCTGGCAGGAGACGCGGAGTTCGATCTCGATGTCAGCATCGTGGAGTCAGGCCCGGTCATCGACGACCTGATGCGGCTCACCGATGACGGCTGCGGAAGCACCTGCGAGACCGCCTGCCCCGCCGAAAGCGGTTGTTAGCCGGTTCGGCCCGACGTGCGTCCGTGTTCGCGGTGGCAGGGCCTGACACTTCC
Organism: Pseudonocardiaceae bacterium; assembly: GCA_050699515.1. GTDB lineage: Bacteria > Actinomycetota > Actinomycetes > Mycobacteriales > Pseudonocardiaceae. Next base: position 1,254 of record JBOHFF010000019.1, on the reverse strand, counting down.
CCGCCACCGCGACGGTCTGAGTTCTGTGGGGGCGGTGTTGTACAGGTTCGTTGATGCGGCCGTGGTGCGGGTGGCTGCACTGCCGGTCGAGGTGGATATTCCGTCTTGGCCAGACTTGACGGGCGGGACAGATGAGCAGGTGGCGGGGTGGTGTCGCTGGCTGCAACGGGTCTGGGCGTCAGAGGCTGTCGGGGCGGCTATCGAGGTGGCCAGTCCGGCGTTGACCCGCCGGGTTGGTGAGGTGCGCGAGGGACGTCGGGTGCGGGAGCGTGAGGTCCGCCGCGCCGTGGTGTCGGTGATGCGGTACGTGCTGCGGGCGAAGAGCCGGGCGACGCCGTTCGGCTTGTTCGCGGGGGTGGCGCCCGCCCGGGTGGGTTCCCGATCAGCCGCGCGTTTCGGCGACGAACATCGCGCCGTCGCAAGGGCGGACGCGGAATGGCTCGGTGGGGTGATCAGACGCCTGGAGGCCTGCCACGAGCTGCGGAACCGGTTGCTCGTGGTGCGGAACAACCTCGCGTTCGTCCGCGACGAGAGGCTGGTGGTGGGCTGCCAGCAGCAGGGGGGTACCGCAGCCGGGACGGAGCCGGTGGAGGTGTCGGTCCGCCACACCGCGGCGGTCCGGGCTGTCCTGCAGGCCGCCCAGGCGCCGATCCGTATCGCTGACCTGGCCGGCAAGCTGACGGTCGAGTTCCCTGAGGCACCGGAGTCGGCGATCGAGGGCCTGCTGGCCGGGTTGGTGGCGCAGCGGATCCTGGTCACCAGCCTGCACCCACCCATGACGGCCACCGATCCGCTGGGCCATGTCGTCGAGGAGCTGGCCGTGGTAGACGCCGAGGCGGTGCCGCAGGTGGCAGAGCTGGTCGGCGAGCTGTGCGGCATCCACCGTGATCTGTCCCGGCACAACCGGGCGTCCGCACTCACCGAGCTGCGTGAGCGCAGATCCGCCGCGTCGGCGAGGATGGCGGCCATCGTCAGCGCCGAGCGAGCGGTCACGGTGGACCTGCGGCTCGACTGTGGCGTCGTCCTGCCGCACGCGGTGGCGCGGGAAGCGGAGACCACCGCGGCGGCCCTGGTCAGGCTGACACCGCACCCGTTCGGGTCCCCGGCCTGGCAGGACTACCACGGCAGGTTCCTTATCCGGACTACGGGTAGTCGACCTTGACGACGGCGACGTGGGGAATGATGTGTGCGGGGTCCGCACTGCTCGGCCAGCGAGTGGTCATCAGCATGGGTCGGTTGGGCCACTCCCGTCCG
>JBOHFF010000018.1:0-34546 GCA_050699515.1 Pseudonocardiaceae bacterium | reverse complement strand
CCCGCACCCCCACCATGATCACCAGCATCCTCGCCGTCCTCAAAACCGGCGCCGCCTACCTCCCCCTCGACCCCACCCACCCCCCCAACCGACTCACCACCATCCTCACCGACGCCCACCCCACCCTGCTCATCACCACCACCCACACCACCCCCCACCTCCCCCCCACCATCCCCCGACTCCTCCTCGACGACCCGGTACCGCTCAACCAGCTCACCGGCCGTGATCGGGCCGATACCCGGTCCCCAATACCCGAACACTGCGCCGCGTACGTGATCTACACCTCAGGCTCCACCGGCACACCCAAAGGCGTCGTAATCCCCCGCGCCGCCCTGACCAACCTGCTCACCTGGGCCATCACCGAACTCGGCCCCAAAGCCCTCTCCCACGTCACCGCCTCCACCTCATGGTGTTTCGACGTCTCCCTGTTCGAAATCTTCGCCCCCCTACTGGTGGGAGGCCAGATACACATCATCACCGACCTCCTCGCCCTGGCCGAACACCAGCAACCAGCACACCCACCCAACCTGGGCCTGCTCAGCGGCGTCCCCTCGGTGTTCTCCGCCCTGCTTGCCGCCACCGACTCCACCACACCACACAGCCTGCCCGCCTCCACCGTGGTCCTCGCCGGTGAGGCATTAACCGCCGGCGTGCTCCACCAGATCCGGACCGCGGCTCCCACCGCCACCATCCTCAACCTCTACGGCCCCACCGAAGCCACCGTCTACGCCACCGCCTGGCACACCACCCCACCCGACACCCACACCCCCCCGATCGGCCACCCCCTGCCCAACACCACCGCCTACGTCCTCGACCCCCACCTGGCGCTGGTCCCCTCCGGCGTCCCCGGCGAGCTCTACCTCGCCGGACCCCGCTTAGCTCGCGGCTACCTTCACCAATCCGCCCTGACGGCGCAACGCTTCATCGCCAACCCCCACAGCAGCACACCCGGAGCATGCATGTACCGCACCGGCGACCTGGCCCGCTGGAGCACCGACGGAGCCCTGCACTACCTCGGTCGAGCCGATGACCAACTCAAAATCCACGGACACCGCATCGAACCCGGCGAAATCGAGACCATCCTCACCCGCCACCCCACCATCACCCACGCCGCCGTCACCACCCACCACCATCACACCACCGCCACCCCGCACCTCACGGCTTACCTCGTCCACCATTCCCACACCACCCCCCCACCCATTCCCACCCTGCGCGACTACCTCCGCCAACGGCTACCCGAATACATGGTGCCCAGCGCGTTCGTGGTCCTCGAACGCCTCCCGCTGACCCCCAACGGAAAACTCGACCGCCACGCCCTCCCCGTCCCCGACCTCACCTCCACCACCCCCACCACCCCCCAAACCCCCCAACAACAACTGCTCTGCCGACTATTCGCCCGGGTACTCAACCTCTCTCGGATCGGCATCCACGACAATTTCTTCGACCACGGTGGCCATAGCCTGCTGGCCAATCGGCTGATCAACGGTATCCGTTCTGTTCTCGGCGCCGAGATTCCGTTGCGGGCGCTGTTCGAAACGCCGACGCCGGCCGGCATCGCCGAACGGCTCGGTGGGGCGGACGCCCCGCGCCCCGCCCTGGTCAGGGTCGATCGCCCGGCGCTGATCCCGCTCTCCTACGCCCAGCGACGGCTGTGGTTCCTGAACCGGCTGGAGGGCGCGAGCGCCACCTACAATCTCCCGCTGGTCATGCGGTTATCGGGCACCCTCGACCAGAACGCGCTCGGCGCGGCGCTGCGGGATCTCATCGACCGGCACGAGCCATTACGCACAGTGTTCCCGGAGGTCCAGTCAGTTCCTCACCAGTACGTGCGGGACACCTGTGAGACCGAGCCCACGCTGGCGGCCATCCACACCAGTGCACGCGAGCTGCCCACTGAGCTCATTGCGGTCGCGAGAGAGGGCTTCGATCTGAGCGCAGAGCCGCCGCTGCGGAGCATCTTGTTCGTGCTGTCCCCCCATGAGCACGTGCTCCTGCTCGTGGTGCACCACATCGCCGCCGACGGTGCCTCGCTCTGGCCGCTCGCCCGAGACCTCGGGGTCGCGTATCTGGCGCGAGTGCGTGGATGCCCGCCGGGGTGGACTCCGTTGCCGGTCCACTACATCGACTACACCTTGTGGCAGCGCGAGGTACTCGGTTCCGAGGACGATGAGAGCAGCGAAGTCTCCCGGCAGCTCGCCTACTGGCGCGAAAGGCTGGCCGGCGCTCCGCAGGAGCTGGCGCTGCCAGCGGACCGGCCTCGACCGGCGCTGCCGAGCTACCGCGGCCGTGAGGTGCCCATCGCCGTCGGTGCCGAGGTGCACCAGTGCTTGATCGGCCTCGCCAGGGACCGCGTCGTCACCACATTCATGGTGCTGGAGGCCGCGATCGCGGCCTTGCTCACCAGGCTTGGTGCGGGCGCCGACATCCCCATCGGATCTCCCGTCGCCGGGCGAGGTGACCAGGCACTCGACGGACTCGTCGGCTTCTTCGTGAACACCCTCGTGCTTCGCATCGATACCTCGGGCGACCCGACGTTCGCTGAATTGCTGGGCCGGGTTCGGGAGAGCGCCTTGGGCGCGTACGCCAACCAGGACGCGCCGTTCGAGCGGTTGGTCGAGGTGCTCAACCCCGTCCGCGCCCTGGCCAGGCATCCGCTGTTCCAAGTGATGTTCACCCTGCAGAACAACGAACGACCTGAGCTCGAACTGCCCGGTTTACGGGTCAGCGATCCGGGTGTGGATCTGGGCGTCGGCAAGTTCGATCTGGAGTTCACCCTCGGTGAGGAGTTCACCGATGCCGGCGGCCCCGCCGGGATCGGTGGTGGAATCCGCTACAGCGCGGACCTGTTCGACGAGGACACCGCCGTCCGCATCTCCGCGCGGTTTGTGCGGTTCCTGGCAGCCGTACTGGCCGATCCGCAGTCGCCGATCAGCTCCGTCGACCTGCTACTACCGGATGAGCGGCAGATGGTGGGCTGTGTGGACAGCACGCCGCGGGGGGCGCCTGCGGTCGTCACACCGGGGTTGTTCGAGGCTCAGGTGGTGCGCACGCCGAACCGGACAGCTCTGCAGTACTGCGATACCACGCTGTCCTACCGGGAACTGAACCGCCGGGCCAACCGCCTTGCGCACCGGCTTATCGGATCCGGTATCGGGCCCGAGAGCGTCGTGGCGCTCGCGCTACCGCGTTCACCCGACCAGATCGTTGCGGTGCTCGCGGTGCTCAAGGCCGGTGCCGCGTACGCGCCGATCGACCCCGAATACCCGGCTGAGCGGATCAGCTACCTGCTGAGCGACGCCGGGTGCTGCCTGGTGCTCACCCACCACGAGATCGCCGAACGGTTGCCTGACGTGGCCCCGACTCTGGCGCTGGACGATCCGGACCTGATCGCGCAGATCAGCGCGCACCCCGACACCGATCCCACTGACGCCGACCGCACCACGTCGCTGCGCTCGGCTCATCCTGCCTACCTGGTCTACACCTCGGGTTCCACCGGCCGCCCACACGGGGTGGTGGTGTCCCATGAGGGCATCGCAAACCTGGCCACCAACCAGATCGAGCGGTTCCGGGTGCTGCCAGGTGATCGGGTGCTGCAGTTCGCGTCACCAGGTTTCGACGCAGCCTTCTCCGAAGTGTGCATGGCGTTGCTCTCCGGAGCGGAACTCGTGCTGGCATCCGCCGAGGAGTTGACCCCCGGCCGGCCGCTGAGCAACCTGCTGGCCCGGCAACAGATCACCCACCTGACGCTGCCGCCCGCCGCACTGCCCATGCTCTCACCTGGCGAGCTGGATTCGTTGACCACCCTTGTGGTGGCAGGTGACGCACTGCCGGCGGGCATCGTCCGGCGGTGGGGGCAGGGCCGCCGACTGATCAACGCCTACGGGCCGACGGAGACCACCGTGTGCGTCACGATGAGCCGGCCGCTCGGTGGCGACGACCGCCCCTCGATCGGACACCCGATCGAGGGCACCCGTGCCTACCTGCTCGACGACCACCTGCGGCCGGTACCGCCAGGAGTGATCGGCGAGCTCTATGTGAACGGCCCCGGACTGGCGCGGGGTTATCGAGGGCAGCCTGCATTGACAGCGCTGCGTTTCGTGGCCGATCCGTTCGGCCGGCCAGGAGTGCGGATGTATCGCACCGGGGATCTCGTCCGCTGCGACCGGCATGGCGAGCTGCATTTCGTCGGACGCGCGGACCGGCAGGTATCGGTGCGCGGCTTTCGAGTGGAGCCGGGTGAGATCGAGGCTGTGCTGCTCACCTGCCCAGACGTCGCGCAGGCGGCGGTCGTGATGCGCGAGGACGCCAGAGGCGAGCAGATGATGGTCGGTTACGTGGTGGCGGCCGACGGGAGGCCCGTCGATGCTGAGCAGCTCCGCAGGCACGTTGCGGCCTCGGTGCCCGGCTACCTGGTGCCCGCCCGCATCGTCGGGCTCGAGCGGTTTCCGCTGACTCCCCACGGAAAGCTCGACCACGACGCGCTCCCCGCACCGCAGTTCATCTCCTCGGCGCACCGGGCAGCGCGCACCCCACGCGAGGAAGTCCTGTGCGGGCTTTTCGCTGAGATCCTCGGCATGGGAACCGTCGGCATCGATGACGACTTCTTCGATCTGGGTGGCCACTCCATGCTGGCCGCCGCGCTCATCAGCCGGGTCCATGCGACGCTCGGGATCGAGATGGGGCTGGGCCGTCTGTTCGAGACGCCCACGGTGGCCGGTCTGGCCGGCGCGCTGGACGCGCAGGTCAACGGCAGCGAGTTCGACGTACTGCTGCCGATCAGGCGGGCAGGAGATGCCCCACCGCTGTTCTGTATCCATCCCGCCGGCGGACTCGCCTGGTCGTTCGTCGGACTCACCAAGCACGTCAGCACACAGCACCCCATCTACGGGCTGCAAGCGCGCGGGCTGGAGGGGCCGCCCCTGATCGCCTCGAGTGTGCCGGAGATGGCGGTGGACTACCTCGACCAGATCCGCCGGGTCGCTCCCCACGGCCCGTATCACCTGCTCGGTTGGTCGGTGGGAGGACTGATCGCCCATGAGGTGGCTGTGCTGTTGCAAGCTCGTGGTGATCTTGTGGCGACGCTGGCCGTCCTGGACGCCTACCCGCTCGCTGATCGAGCCGAGCCAGTGCCCTCCCCTGGGCTCGTGGCAGCGGCTGCCCGCTGCGCGGCTGGCAGTTACCCCATCGGCGACGCCGTACTGGAGCGGCTCGCGGCCGTCTACCTCGACAACGCACGGGCCGCACGCGAATTCACGCCGGGCATCTTCCGTGGGGACCTGCTGCATTTCGGCGCTGAGCAGAGCAGGGTCGCGTCACGACTCACCGCCGGTTCCTGGTCGCCGCACATCAGCGGGAACATCGAGCGGCATGTCGTGAAGTGCACACACGAGGAAATGACGCAATCCGGTCCGCTCGCCGAGATAGGTGCGGTCCTGGCGGCGAAGCTGGCAGCAAGATCCCCCGCTACGGCGGGCAGTGATGGAGGAGGAAGCAGGTGACCAATCCTTTCGAGGACGAAAATGGGACATACCTCGTCTTACGCAACGACGAGGGGCAGCACTCGCTGTGGCCGGCGTACATCGAGGTGCCGGCGGGTTGGGAGACCGTGCACGGCGAGACGAGCCGGCAGGAATGCCTCGACTACGTGAGCGAGCACTGGACCGACATGCGCCCGAACAGCCTCATCGAAGCGATGAACAACAGGTCTCCGTAAACCTGGGGACGGGATACGAGTCGGCGGAGTGTAGGCGATGAGCTCGGAGCGGGCGAGAATTTTTCAAGAACTGCGGATCGACCACATCAAGTTCTATGTCGCGGATATCGGCGCAACCCTGGCCGAACTGGTTCGGGGCTTCGGCTTCGACGTCTACGCGAGGGCCACCGAGCAGCGCGACGAGCAATCGGTCGCCATCGGTAAGGATCACATCAGACTGGTGCTCACCAGGGCACTTGTCGATGATCACCCTGGCGCGGTGTACCTCACGCGACACGGCGATGGCGTTGCCGATATCGCCCTCGGTGCTCCCGATGCCCCGGCCGCCTTCGCGGAAGCAGTACGCCGGGGTGCCTGCCCGGTGGAGGGACCGGTCGAACGAGAAGGCACGATCACCGCTTCTGTCTTGGGATTCGGCGATGTGCTGCACACGTTCGTGCAGCGCCGGGATGGTGCCGAGGTGCGCCATCTCCCGGGATTCGCACCTGCGCGAGACGGCGCCGGCGCCCTCGACAGCGGACTGCGCTCGGTCGACCATTTCGCGGTGTGCCTGGAGGCCGGTCAGCTCGAGCCGACAGTGCAGTTCTACGAGCGGGTCCTGGATTTCCGGATGACCTTCACCGAGCGGATCATCGTTGGTTCGCAGGAGATGAACTCCAAGGTGGTGCAGAGCGCTTCCGGCGCAGTGACGCTGACCCTGATCGAGCCCGATACCGGACGGGAGCCAGGACAGATCGATGAATTCGTCAAGAACCACGGCGGCGCGGGAGTGCAGCACATCGCCTTCGAGACGGCCGATATCGTGCGTTCCATCAGAGCGCTGCGCTCCGGTGGTATCGAGTTCCTGAGTATTCCCGACGTCTACTATGAGCTGCTCGGCGACCGGCTGGAGCTGACCCGGCACCCGGTCGCCGACCTCGGCGAGCTGAACATCCTGGCCGACGAGGATCACGCCGGCCAGCTCTTCCAGATCTTCGCCAAGTCGGCGCATCCCCGCGCGACGTTGTTTTTCGAAGTCATCGAGCGCTTCGGCGCCACCACGTTCGGCAGTGGGAACATCAAGGCGTTGTATGAAGCCGTTGAGGCGGAGCGCATCAAATGATCGATATCGATGAGCCGGCCGCCGAGATGCCCAGCTGCCTCGCCGACTTCCGGCGGGCGGCCAAGGCGGTGCTGAGGTCCGACGTCTGGGACTTCATCGAGGGTGGCAGCGGCATGGAGAAGACAATCGAGGCAAACCGGGCCGCATTCGACGGTATCGCACTGGTGCCCAGGGTTCTTGCTGGAGTGATCACCGGCAACACCCGGGGACGGCTGCTGGGTAGCGAGGTGGCGATGCCGGTCGCGATCGCTCCCATGGCTTACCAGCGACTGGTCCACCGTGATGGTGAGATTGCCGCCGCACGAGCGGCGTGCTCGGCGGGAATCCCCTTCGTGATGAGCACGATGAGTAGTTGCCGCTTTGGCGATATCACCGCAACCGGTGCGCGAACGTGGTTCCAGCTCTACTGGTTGCGCGACCACGAGAAGGTCGTCGAACTGGTGAGCAACGCGGAGAACCTCGGCTGCCAGGCGCTCGTGGTCACCGTGGATGTTCCGATCATGGGTCGTCGGAATCGCGACGTACGTAACCAGTTCGCGCTGCCGCCCGATGTGGGAGCCGTCAATCTCGATTCCGGGCCGACCGAGGCGAATCTGGCGGCGAGCGGCACCTCCGCGATCGCCACGTACACCGATTCACTCTTCGCGCAAGGTCTGGCGTGGCGGGATCTGGAGTGGCTGCGTCAGCACACTGCGCTTCCCCTTGTGGTCAAGGGAATCCTCGATCCGCGGGACGCGAGGCTGGCGGTGGAATGCGGAGTCGACGCAGTCGTGGTGTCCAATCACGGCGGTCGCCAGTTGGACGGCGCGCCACCCAGCATCGCTGAGTTACCGGCCGTGGTCGAGGCGGTGTCGGGTGAGTGCGAGGTGTTGCTGGACAGCGGTGTCCGCAGTGGCACGGACGTGCTCCGGGCGCTGGCGCTCGGCGCCGTCGGGATGTTGATCGGTCGCCCGGCGCTGTGGGGATTGGCAGTCGGTGGTGAGCGGGGCATCGCAGAGGTGCTGTCCTTGCTGCAGGTCGAGTTCCGGGAGGCCATGACCCTGGCCGGTTGCGCCGACCTCGCCGCGGCGGCTCGGCTTCGCACGAGGGAGGTGAGCGTCAATGCCCGGCGATCCCGCTGAGCCGCTCGTCGTGGATCTAGATCTGGCCGGCTTGCATAGTTCGTTGGAGGACCCGGCGCTGCGGTCGATGAACTTCCTCAACGAGGTCGCAGAACGGTATCCGGAGGCGGTTTCCTTTGCGCCGGGGCGACCATCCGAGCAGTTCTTCGATATCGAGTCGCTGCACCACCACCTGCGCAGGTTCTGCCGGTACCTGTCCGACGAGCTCGGTTATTCCGAGGGACACGTCCGCCGGATTCTGTGCCAATACGGGCGAACCAGCGGCATCGTGCACGATCTCATCGCGAGGAGCCTGACGCTTGACGAACACATCAATGTCGATCCGGAGTCGATCGTCGTCACGGTTGGTTGCCAGGAGGCGATCTTCCTCGTGCTGCGCGCGTTACGGAGCTCTGATCGTGACGCAGTGCTGGCGGTGTCGCCCACCTACGTCGGACTGACTGGAGCGGCGCGACTGGTGGACCTGCGGGTGCTTCCGGTGTCCAGCGGTTCGACCGGGGTGGACCTGGCCGACCTGGCCGACCAGCTACGCCGGGCCAGGGAACAGGGCCTGCGACCCCGTGCGTGCTATGTCATGCCGGACTTCGCCAACCCCTCCGGCGTGAGCCTCGATCTGCCCACTCGGCGCGAGATGCTCGGCATCGCCGAACGGGAGCACATCCTTCTCCTGGAGGACAACCCTTATGGACTGTTCAACAGCGAAGCTGCGCCGACTCCCACGCTGAAAGCGCTGGATACCCGCCGGCGGGTGATCTATCTCGGCTCGTTCGCCAAGACCGTCCTACCCGGCGCCAGAGTCGGATATGTGCTGGCCGATCAGCGGGTGATGGACGATCAGGGCCGAACCAGCCTGCTCGCCGAGCAACTCTCCAAGATCAAAAGTATGATCACTGTGAATACGTCCCCCATCACCCAAGCAGTCGTCGGCGGGAAACTACTGGAACACGGTTGCAGTTTGCGGCGGGCAAACTCTCGTGAGCGTGAGCTCTACCGTCGTAACCTCGACCAGATAGTGGGCGGTATTCAGGCGCGCTTCGCTGATCACGAAGACGTCAGCTGGAACGTGCCGGTCGGCGGATTTTTCCTCGTCGTCACGGTACCGTTCGACGTCAACGACGATCTGCTAGAGTTGTCCGCGCGTAAACACGGCGTGCTGTGGACACCGATGCGCCACTTCTATGGCGGTACCGGAGGTGGCAACCAACTGCGGCTCTCGTGCAGCTCGCTGAACAGTGAGCAGATCGACGAAGGATTGAACAGGTTGGCCGGATTCTTCGCCGATCAAGGCGTTCACAGCGGCCCTCGTACCACGACAAGGAGTTGACTTGCTTCGTCTGGAAGGAGTGAGCAAACGTTATGGGCGGGGTGGATGGGTGCTTCAGGATGTCCATCTCGAAATTCCAGACGGAGAAGTCGCGGCGATTGTTGGAGGAAACGGGTCGGGGAAATCGACGTTACTGAGGTTGCTGGCCGGTGTCTCCCGGCCGACGAGGGGTACCGTGTCGGGTCGGCCCGAGGTGATCGGCTACGTTCCAGACCGTTTTCCGCCGAATGAGCGGCTGTCCGCGATGGAGTATCTCACGCACCTGGGTCGTATTCGCGGTCTGGCTACCCGTACGGCGATTGCCAAAGCAGACCAACTGGTGGACCGGCTCGCGCTCGTGGGCGGGAAGCATTCCCCGTTGCGAACCTTGTCCAAGGGAAACGCGCAGAAGATCGCGCTCGCACAGGCGCTGCTGGTGGCGCCGCAGTTGTTGGTGCTCGACGAACCGTGGTCGGGATTGGACGCGTCGGCTCACGGAGTCCTCGGCGACATCATCGCCGAGGTCGCTGGTGCCGGTGGCATGGTGGTCTTCACTGATCACCGTGAGTCGATCACCAGCGCATACGCATCTCGGACTTACGTCACAGCCTCCGGGAAGGTGAGTCGGAGTCGGACGGACCGGGGTATCGACAGCAGTTCGACAGCCGAACTCGTGCTGGCGCACCCGCGTGGGTCGGCGAAGCCTCACAACGTCGACTGGTACACGCTGGAGGGAGTGCTGGACGTGACCGACCAGGTGGAGACGATCATTATGCGAGTCAGCCGGGAGCACACAGACGCCCTGCTGCTGACCGCGTTGCAGCACGGCTGGTCCGTAACGTGCTTGGGTCCGATCGAGGAGAGTACCGGGAAACCGAGCGCGACCGTGAATAGGAACTCCCGATGATCCCTCTCATCCGCTACACATCGGCCACCATGTTGCACTCGCAGCGGTATCTGCCTCCGGTATTGTTGTTCATGGCGGTGATAGGCATAGCATCGAGTAACGATTCCGGGCCGATTCTCCCCACTTACGGCCTGTCCGCGGCCGCTCTGTTCGTCTGCGCTACCTGGTTCACTGTCGCACTGATCAGTATTGACGATCCTATACACCGTGCGATCACCATTGTCAGCGCGAAGAATTCCGGTAAGATCCTGCTCTCATCTATCAGTGTGGCCGTTATCGGCTGCCTGATCCTGGCAGTGTTCGGTTTGGTACTGCCGCTGCTCGTCGGTACACACACTGTCCAGACCGTTGATCTAGTAGTGGGCATCGAGGCCGAACTCGCGGGTGCTGCCGCGGGTATCGCCATCGGCTTGCTGTGCTCACGCCTGGTGATCAGGCGCCAGGGTTATTCGCTCCTTGTCGCCCTCGGACTCGTCATGGGTGCACTGTTCGCGCGCGACGTGTCCCCCATCAACTCCTTGTTACGCCTGACGGCCAGCGGCGCCGAATCCTCGGATCTGATGGCGCCGATTGGCGTATTGCTTGCGATTACCGTCGCCATCCTGGTCTTCAGCGCAATCGCGACACAGTTCGTCACTACACGTAAGGACTAATGCAACCAACTGGGCCGCCCGCCCGGTTCACGTGCCAGTCTTCTGCTGCACGAGGAGTGACGATGAGAGTCCTGGCCATGGCGGCTCCCGGGTCCGGCCTGTTCCTCCCCACTATTCCGCTCGCCTGGGCCTTGCGAGCGGCCGGTCATGAGGTATTGATGGCCAATAACGGAGAATCCGTCAAGACGATCGTCAGGGCGGGATTCTCCGCTGTGGAGGTATGTCCTGAACGTGATGTCTTCGGTGATTTCATGGCCGCCAGTCTCGCGATCAACACCACCTCTCCAGGGCGACCGCTCCCGAAAAAAGGCGGGCTTGGATTATTCGGCGAAGAAATGGCAGAAGGGCTGTTGGATCTCGCTGAAGACTTTCGACCGGACGTTGTACTAGCCACTCTGGAACAGGGCGCTGCCCCATTGATCGCAGCGGCACTGAATGTCCCTCACATCGAACAGAGCATTCGTCTTGCCTGGGCAGGGTCCGACCCGCAGGCGCAGCATTATCGGGACTCCATCTCTGAGTATCTGGAACCTACGAGAATTCGTTTGGGATTGCCTCTCCCCTCAATTGGCCAGACGACCGTGATCGATATTCGTCCACCGAGCATGGGCGGTGCGACGGCGACTCGTCAGTGGCTCATGAGATACGTGCCGTACAATGAGAGCCGATTGATCCCAGCGTGGGTCGTGACCAAACCCATGGTGCCGCGGATTTGTGTGACCATGGGTAGTGGACTGCAGGCGGCGGCCGCTCTCGTAGGGTTGAAGGACATACTGATTGAGCTCGCCGACCTGGAGGTCGAGTTAATACTCGCGCTGGGAGACATCGACCTGTCGTCAGTCGGCCCGCTACCGGAGAATGTGCGACACGTCGGATGGATGCCGTTGAGCGCCATTTTGTCCAGTTGCACGGCCATCGCTCATCATGGTGGATCCGGCACTTCATTGACGTCGTTGGCCTGCGGTGTGCCGCAACTGGTCATTCCCCGTGATGCCGACCAGCCGGCGAATGCGGAAGTGTTGGCCAAGCGAGGGGTTGGAATACGTTGTAAACTCACGGAAATCACTCCAGAAGAAATACGGACCGGCTTGCAGCGACTGATTTCAGAATCAAGTTTCTCCGATTCGGCGGCCGCGGTTCGAGACGAGATCGCAACCCAAGAAAGTCCAGCAGATATCGCTGCTCGCATAGAAGGCATGGTTGCTTGAATGAAGAATATCCGAAGGAAGGGCTGTGACACCTCATATATCATTCGTCACCGTAACGGGGGCCGGACACATCAATCCCGCGCTGGCTCTTGCCGAAGAGCTGGTTCGGCGCGGCTATCGAGTATCGTACGCCGTTACCGAGGAATACAGATTCCGGACCGAGTCCCGCGGTGTCGAACCACTACTTTATAGATCGACACTACCAACCGAGTCACCATCGGAAATCGATCCTCAGTCGCGCATGGTCAGAACTCTGACGCTGTTCGTCGATGAGACGATCGCGATGGTCGAGCAGCTGGAACGAGCGTATGAGAACGATAAACCCGATGTAATATCGTATGACGGGCCCATTATGGCGGGGCGTATTCTGGCCCTGGAGTGGGGGCTACCGGCAGTTCGACTTCATCCACTTTTCGCGGTGCCCGAGGGTCGCTCGCCAGAAAATGTTGTGACAACCGTTGAAAAGTTCATTCCCGCCATGGCTGCCCGGCTTGCCGACTTTCTTGCCGACCGAGGTCTCTCATCTCTGACCGTCGACCAGTTGATGAACCACGCCGAGCAATGCTGCATCTCTTTTCTGCCCAGGGCGTTCCAGATCGACGGGGACAGTTTCGACGAGCGGTTCACTTTCGCCGGACCATGCCTCGGTGACGACCGGATTTTTGAAAACGGTTGGGAAGGGCCTGTGGACGATCGGCCGGTACTATTGATCTCGCTAGGGACGGTGTTCAATTCGAACATGGATTTCTTCGATACCTGCCTGCGTGCGTTCGCCGATCTCCCGTGGCACGTGGTGATCGCGAGCGGTGATCGCATCAATCCCGTGGAGCTGGGGCCGATACCGGACAACATCGAGATTCATCCTCATGTTCCGCAGCTGACAGTGTTGGCGCGCGCCAGTGTATTTCTCAGCCACGCCGGGATGACCAGTGTGATGGAGGCGCTGTATCACGGTACACCGATTGTGGCAGTGCCGCAGAGTTCTGAGCATGACGTGACGGCTCAACGTATTCAGGAACTCGGTCTTGGTCGCGTAGTCCGGCGCGACGAAGTGAGCGCGGCGTCGCTGCGGATGGCCGTCCTGGAGGTGGCCGGCGATGAGGGAATCCGGATGCGGGCTGACCAGATGGGGCGTCTGGTGCGGATGGTCGGCGGCAGGGCCGGGGCTGCCGACAGAGTCGAATCTTTTCTGCGCGCTCGTTAGGCGGTTAGCCGTTGCTGCTCTTGATCGACGAACGCGGCTCAGCCGGCCACTGCGGTCAGGGCGTGGGTCAGGGTGGGGTAGGTGTGGAACCGGTCTTGCAGCTGGGTGACTTGCAGCGCGCGGGCTACCACCCGGGTGGCCAGGCCGGCCAGGTGCAGCTGTGTCCGGGTGGACCGGTCGGCGAGCTCGCGGGCCCACAGTAAGCAGGTCAGGCCGTTGGAGCCGAGAAAGCGCAACGCCTCGAGGTCCAGGATCAGATGCGCTGGGGCGGCGGCGAACTGTTGGTGCAAACATGCCTCGAGCAGCGGCGCGGTGAGCATGTCCAGCTCCCCGTCCATCGTCACCACGCACACCCCGACGGAGGGACATCGCACGGTCAGCCCCAGCACCTGCTCCGGGGTGGCCAGCGCGTGCTCTTCGGTCAACCCGTCTTCTGCCATGGCCATCCTTGCGTTTGCTCTACCCCAACTTAGCAGCAGGTTCATCCGGATCCAGCCCGAGTTGAGTGCCGGCGAGCCTCCTCGAGGATTGTTGCGCGTTGAAGTCACGGTGACGGCGTTGCCCGGCATGCGACGATGCAGACGTCGTCGGCCAGCGGACCATCGACGAACTGGGTGACGGCGGCGACGAGTGCTCGCAGCACTTGTTTCGGTGCTGCCCCCCGCTGGCTGCGGATGACGTGACGGACGCGCTCCTCGCCGAACAGTTCCAGTGGCTTCGACAGGTCGCGGTGGGCCGGGCGGGCTTCGATGATGCCATCGGTGAAGACGATGACGCCCGAGCCGGGGCTCAGCTGCGAGCAGCCGGCTTCGATCGCCGGTATGGCGGGTGCCAGCCCGAGCGGCACGCCGGCCTGCCCGCCCTGCAGCTGCGCTGCGGTGTCGAGAGACCACGGCGGATCCTGGCCGGCGCAGGCCCAGCTCAGCTGCATCGCCGGTGGAGCCCCGATGTTCAGGCAGATGGCGGTCACGAATTGGCTGCCCTCGCCGCTGCGTTCGGCCAGTGCCGCGTTGGCGAACTGCAGCAGCTGCACCGGATCGCTGTTGAACTGGGCGAAGGTCGCCAACGAGGCCCGGACGTAGGAGGCGCGCCGGGCGGCGGGCAGACCGTGCCCGGCGACGTCACCGACGACGATCGTCGTGCTGTCCTGCGGGCCTGGGCTGATCAGGAAGAAGTCTCCGGCTACCAGCCCGTCAGCGGGAGCGAACGACGCGGCGAGCTCCAGGTGTGGCAGGACGGGGAGCTCCGGTGGGGTCAACACTGCCCGCAATGATTCCAGCTCATCGAGCTGGACCTGCTGCTCGGCGATCCGAGTCGCCAGCTGCCGTTCCCGCCCCAGCAGCTGCACCACCAACACTGCCACCCCGAGATACAGCGCCGAGCGGTTGGCCCAAGCCACCCACAGCGCCGAGCCCGCCAACTCCGGAGACGGAAAGATCGACTCGGTGCTCACGTAGAGCAGCGACGCGGCGACCGCGGTCACCAGCGCGCCAGGAAGCTGAAACCAGAACGCGGCCAGCACGATCGGGATCAGCACGTAGACGGCGATCGCGAGGTCGGGCCGATCCACCGCGACGCGCGCCGCAGTGATGCCCGCCAGCAGGAGAACCACCGCGGCTAGACGCGCTGATCGCACCGGCCAACCATACCGACGATCCGAACAGGGCCTCCCGATCACAGGGAGGCCACCACACCCTGCTTTGATCTCGGCGGGACCGGGGGTTGCGGTGCAGCGGCTCCTCAGAGCCGCTGCACCGCGGGATGGAGAGAGACCCCAAAGCGTGGTCTCACTCAGCAGGCGCGTTGATGGTGACTGGGACGTCGTAGTCGGAGAATCGCGCGGAGATCAGGCCATCGCCCTTTCGGAACTGGGCTTCCACCAGTCGCGAGCCCTGGGCTGCGATCCACACCGTGCCCGTGGTGTCCTCGGTTACGCCGGGCACGAGTGTGCTGAGTGACTCGCGCGGGAAGGTGGCCTCCACTCGGTAGCTGTCCACCCCGGCGATCTGTTCGCGTGCCTCGGTGGTGGCATCCTTACCACTGCTGAGGACTGCCGGGACCCCCCGCTCGGGGTTCAGGATCACAGCCGGGTTGTACGTCACACCGCTCACCGACGACGGCAGCTTCTGGTACTTTCCTGCCGGGTCGCGCAGGTAGAGGGTATCGCCGGTGATCACGAAGTCCTGCTCGACGAGCTTCTCGCCCTGCTGCATCCGGGCGATGCCCTTAGCCGATCCTTGCTCGGTGAGCTGGCCATCGGCGTACCGGAGCGAGACCCCCGGGATATCTCCCTGGGCCGAGATGGTGAAGTGTGTGGTGTCCACCGTCCGCATCGCGGCGGCGGAATCGGTGAGCAGTTGGGTGCCGTCGGGAAGGTTGTCCTGCTGCTGTCCGCTGATCCCGCTGATTCCTCCGCAGGAGGCGATCAGTGTGAGGACGAGCGCGGCGAACACTGCTACGGTCAGGCGCACGCTCGCTGTTCCTGGGAGCAGCCCACGGCGCTCCTCTTGTTGTGGTCGGATGGTCATGGGTTCCTCCCTCAGATGATGCCTCGATTCACGTTCACCCCCAGTGGTCGGGAATGAACATGGATCGGCAGCCGATTGCTACCCGTTGTCCGGCTGTGGTAAACGGCTATGTCTTCTCCCGTGGCATCCGCTTGCGCGGTGACAGGTTTGAAGGTGTGGTGACCTGGGCACCTGGGTGGTATACAGCTTGTTGCGGGAGGAGGCTCTGGACGATGAACGTCGCGCTGCCTGACGATGAGCTGTGGGCCGAGTTCCACCGTGTGGTGAACATGTCGTCGCGGGAGCTCGCGGACTGGCTGCGTACCCGGCCGGATACCGCAGACGGCTCCGAGCAGGTGGGTACTCCGACAGGTCAGCAGGTTTTGCGCATTCTGGGCAAGCGCAGGACCGACCTCAACCCGGTGGATCTCCAGGTGATGCGCAAGGTCATCCACCGGGTGCACAGTGGGCGCTACGGCGGGCGGGAGGCCATCGTAGGACGGACCGGTTGGCGTCATCGCTTGATGTCGCTGGGGCATGACCCGCTCAAACCCGTGTGAACCGGGCTTGCCGGGACGCCGTTGAGGCATGATGGGCGGGTCACGGCGACCAGGTGGGAGTTTGGCATGACGACTACCCGGACCGGCGCTGCTGCCCCGGCGGAGCCCACCGCTGATCCGGCTGCGACCGCGCTGGCGGCAGCGCGTGTGCTGGCGCCAGAGATCCGGGAGCGTGCCCGCGAGGGAGAACAGCTGCGCACCATGCCACCCGACCTCGCCGATCGGATCGAGGCGGCCGGTCTGTTCGCGCTGTGGCTGCCTCGCTCACTAGGTGGGCTCGAGCTGGACCCGGCGACCATCGTCCGGATCGTCGAGGAGATCAGTTACGCGGACGGGTCTGCTGGCTGGAGCACCCTGATCGGCGGGAGCACCGCGTTTTTCGCCTGGCTGGAACCCGACGCTGCCCGAGAGCTGATCGCGGGCCGACCTTACGGCGCCTCGACCTGCATGATCGCCCCCACCGGCTCGGCGATACCGGACGGTACGGGCGGGTACACCCTAGCTGGGCGGTGGGCGTTCAACACCGGTGTGCGGCACGCCCGGTTCTCCCAGGTCGCCGCGGTCGTGCGCGACGAGCACGGATCACCGCGGCCCGGTGCGGGTGACGGCCACGAGTGGGGGGTGGCATTCCTGCCGACCGATCCGGTTTGGATCCTCGACACCTGGTACGGCGCTGGCCTGAGTGGCAGCGGCAGCCATGACCTGGTCCTCGACCGGGTGCCAGTGCCTGCTGAGTTGTTCGTCAACCCGCTCGAGAGCCAGCCGCGCCACGACGGCCCGCTGTGGCGGTTCCCCTTGTTCGCCAACCTCAGCGTCACATTGGTCGGCTTCCCGCTCGGGGTCGCCCGCCGGGCTCTCGACGAGTTCAGCGAGCTGGCCCGCACCAAGATCCGCGGACCGGAGCGGCTGCGGATCGCTGACGACCGGTATGCCCAGGTGCAGCTCGCGATCGCCGAAGGCGCTCTGCAGTCCGCGCGCGCGTTCGCCTTCGACGTGATCGGCCAGGCGTGGGACACCGCATGTGCCGGTGACCCGCTGTCCCTCGACCAGCGGGCCCAGCTGCAACTGGCCGCTCATCAGGCGGCACGGGCCGCGGTCGCGGCGGTGGACGGGGTGTTCCGTCTGGCCGGGGCGGGCGCGGTCTACGCCGACCAACCGATCCAGCGATGCTTCCGGGACCTGCACACCCTCGACACCCACACCTTCCTCAGCGCCGATGTCGTGACCCGCTACGCCAAGCACCGGCTCGGCATTGCCCAGCCGGCGAAGCTGCTGTGAATTCGGGCCGCAACTTGGCGGGGGTGGCAGCGGGAGAAAATATGCCAGTGTTCCGGCCGGCGGGCAGTGTCGATCTGCCGGTCGGCCGGAACACTTCGATCGGTTACGTAGCGTGGCTTATGTGTGCATACATTTCTCGACCTCTTCGACGCGCCGCCGCTGCTGTTCGATCACATCTTCCTGCTTGATCAGATACAGCGTCAGCTCCTCCACTTTCTGGAGCAATGTCATAACGAACTCGCCCAGATTGACTCCTGTTTCTTCCATCTCTCGGCCCGGGCGAACGGAAGGCAGGTGACCATGGCGGCGAATGAACGACCGCACGTCTCCCAGGCTTGGTAACGAATAATCCGCCGCGAGAACGAAATCCGCCGGCTGCAACGACTTGCCGCCGAGCAACACCTCGCCTGTGCCGGCGTCGAGGTGGATGGTGAGCTTGCCGCTCGCGTCCAGGAGGCGGATATCAGCGTTGTGGCCTTGTCCGCCCATGGTGAGGTTGGCGCCGCCTCCGTCGATGTGGACGGTCTGCCTGCCTTGTTCGTCTTGCAG
Organism: Pseudonocardiaceae bacterium; assembly: GCA_050699515.1. GTDB lineage: Bacteria > Actinomycetota > Actinomycetes > Mycobacteriales > Pseudonocardiaceae. The sequence continues at coordinate 16,441 of JBOHFF010000018.1, read as the reverse complement.
GGCGATGTCGCCTTGCGACTCGTTACCACCTAGGGTGAGGTTGCCGCCACCCCCGTCGATGTGGACGGTTTCTCTGCCTTGTTCGTCTCGCAGGGCGATGTCGCCTTGCGCCCCTTGGCCACCCGCGTAGATGTTGGCTTTGCTCCCGTCCACCTGAATGGTCACGGGCCCGGTGCTTGGCAGTTCGATCAAGTCGAATCTATCGCTCATGGAAACGCCTCCTGTGTTTGCCTTCCCTACCATTAGCTATTAATGGGGGAAATTTTAAAGCGAAAATTCCCCCATCGACCTTGCCTAGATTGCACCTGAGCGGAGATACGCGGGATTTCTTGCAAGGATACAGCACGCTTCGTCAGCTTGGCTTCGCCAAGAATACTGTTGTGGGAAATTCGCATGAGTGGGCAGGACAGGGGAATGTTATTGAAAATGGCAAGCATGGACAAGTATTTTTAAGGAACTTCACCTGTTCTGGGCTTGCAATGTTACTGGTAGTCGCGGGGTCTCACTCGTTCGGGGAGGTGGGCTGATCTGTGTCTACCCGGTTGACGTAGGATTTTTGCGGTCTAGTCAATGCCCGTGCGCGGACAGTATGGACTTCGACATGTGGCGCCAAGCGCATCGCTCTAGTGCGTCGAGCCGTGACCAGGGCGAACAGGGCTGGCTGGCTCAATGAGATCGACATACTCGGCACGCAGGTCGTTTCCGCATCATATCCTGGCCTCGTGGATCGACTATATAATTTATTGCGAGTAAATTTTGTTCAGCGTTGTTGCGCATACTGGACACGCACACGTTCTTCAACCCTGGGCGCCGTGACCCGTTACGCCAAGCACCGGCTCGTCGTGGCCCAGCAGCGTTCACCTGGCGCGATCAGACGTTGGGTGTAATCAGACGTTGGGTGTAATCAGACGTTGGGTGTAATTGTGCTGTCCAGTAGCTGTCCATGATGCGCATGCCAACGGCATCATAGGCCAGTCCGTCCCTCTTCGCCACGGTAGTCCGGCGTACTCTCGTTCCCGGCGACGTCCACTTGAGAGTGAGGGGAACTCATGCACGGTATGTGGAAGATCTCGGCGATGGCCGTGATAGCGGTCGGTCTGGGCCTGCTGCCCACTGCGGCGCAGGCAACACCCGCGTCGGGAGTGGCCGGCACGGTCCTCGCGCAAGGCACGATGAGGGACCACGTGCAGCTGAAGACGGATGGCGCGACGGATTTCGTCGTCCGCCAGATCACCATTGCGCCCGGTGGCAGCACCGGCTGGCACTACCACCCCGGCACCCTGCTCGGCATTGTCCGGAAGGGAACTCTCACCCATACCAACGCCGCCTGCCAATCCGTCTCCTACCCGGCCGGGCAATCCTTGGTCGAGTCCGGCGGCTCCCGTGACGTTCATATCGGCCGCAATCTCGGCGTCGAGCCGGTCGAGCTCTACGTGACCTACGTCAACCCGGCAGGCAGCCAGCTCGCCGTGGACGTGCCAAATCCCGGATGCGGCAGCTGAGGATCTCGGATCTCACGCTACGTCATCCCGCCGGGGTACGTTGTGTCAGGCGAGCGACTCCCCGGCCAGGCTCCGACATCGTGCGTGCTTGAGACAGTGGTCAGCGTTCCCGCACCGTTCATCCTAATGCCGCCGAGGATTTCCCCACCACTGGTGGCGAGCCCCCACAGCACATCACGTGCGGCACTGGATCGACAATGGTGGGACCAGCGTCAGTAATTGTTGTCTTTTGTGTCCGGCTCATCATCAGCAGGTACATCTGCAAGGATGGGACGTCACCATTCAAGGCGGGCGGGTCAAGTTCCGAGCGCCCGCGATTATCGATCCCGATCGCAGACCGCTCATCAACCCACTCCGACGCTGATTGGGTCACCTGAGCCGGCTACTGGTCTACAGGGCTGGGTCGGCATGCTCCTTCTCGGTGCGCTGCTTGTCGGCATGCTGCTCGATGAGCCGTCCGGTGCGTCTCTTGACCAGCCAGCCGACAGTGAGGCCGGTGACGACTGCGGCGATGAGACCGAGGTAGGAGAACCGGGCCAGCCAGGTCTCGGCCAACCGGCCGAGGCTGTAGACCGCCGCCGTGGTGCCACCCGCCCAGACGATCCCGCCCAGCACGTTCGCGGCCAGGAACTTCGGGTAGGGCATCTTCAGCGCCCCGGCCAGCGGCCCGGCGAAGATCCGCAGCAGCGCAATGAAGCGGCCGAAGAACACGGCGAACACGCCCCAGCGGGTGAACACCTGCTCGGCGTACTCGACGTGGGAGGGTTTGAAGTGCTTGGGGAAGCGACGACCGGCCCAGTCGAACAGCGATTTGCCGTAGCGGCGCCCGATGGCGTAGCCGATCGAGTCTCCGATGATCGCGCCGGCACTGGCTGCGATCCCGATCCAGAGCGGCGAGACGTCCAGTTCGTCCCGTGAGGACAGCAACGCCGCACTGACCAGCACGATCTCGCCAGGCACCGGAACGCCGAGGCTCTCGATCCCGACGACGAGCCCGACCAGCACATACACCGCCAGCGGTGGGATCATCTGGAGCAGATGATCGATTGACAACGGCACCTCCTCGCCGGCGGCATCAGCGGAATCAGCTGATGATGTCACACCGGATGCCGGATCCGCCGCTCCCCGGTGGCTCCGATCGTCTTAAGCGACTGTAAGGACTGTGGGTGCGGTCTTGCCGACCGCGCGCCGGCAGGGTGAGGGTCAACCCAGACACGTCGTAGGAGGTAGATGATGCCTTCGGTGGCTTCCGCTCGTCAGGACGAGCGCCGGGTGATCAGTAATGGGATGAAGGAATCGATAGGTAATCTGATCGGGTGGTACGACTGGCATACCTACGTGGCGTTCGGCGTCTACGTCGCGGCCACGTTCTTTCCGGGGGGAAACGCGACTGCGCAGCTGCTGAACACTGTAGCGATCTTTTCGGTCGGGTTTCTGATGTGGTTGATCGGTGGTTGGCTGCTGGGGCGCTTTGCCGACCGGTACGGCCGCAGCTCTGGTGGCTGCCACGCCGTCAGGCTGAGGGGCGTGCGGATGCGGGTGTTGCTGGTCGAAGATGACGACGGGGTCGCGAGCGCGCTCGCCGAGGCGCTCGATGCGCATGGGTACCGCTCGACCCGGTGCCGTCGAGGCGAGGACGCGCTCCTGTTGCACCGCGACGCGGACCTGGTGCTGCTCGACCTCGGGTTGCCCGGTATCGACGGCTTCGAGGTGTTGCGCCGGCTGCGCCGGGTCAGCGAGATGCCGGTGCTCGTGCTCACGGCACGCGGGGACGAACGCTCACTGATCCGGGGCCTACGTAGCGGCGCTGACGACTACGTGGTCAAGCCGATCCGGCTGGGTGAGCTGCTGGCCAGGATGGAGGCGGTGGCCCGCCGTTCGGTGGCCGGAGGGGACGGAGGGGACGGCCCGCAGTGCGTCGTGCAGGTGGGGGACGTGCGCGTGGACCTGGACGCCCGGACAGTGGTGGTGGCCGGTGCGGCGGTGGTGCTCACCACTAAGGAGTTCGCGGTGCTCGCGGTGCTCGCCCGCCGCCCGGGCACCGCAGTGAGCCGTCAGTTGATCATGGACGAGGTGTGGGGCGACGCGTACCTGGCGGTGTCCCGCTCGCTGGACGTGCACGTGGCAGCAGTGCGCGCCAAACTCGGCCGCCCCGAGCTGCTGCAGACCATCCGCGGCTTTGGCTACCGGTTCGGCTGACGCGGAGAGTGAGAGTGCGGACGTGCGCCGACGACTGCTGGTAGTCCTGCTGATCTTCGCCACGGTGGCCGTCACCGGGTTCGCCTGGCCGCTGTTCAGTACCACCGCCGCAGAGCGGACCCAGCGGCTGCTCATCGACCGGACCGCCGCGTTGGACCGCTTCGCTGTGCTGGCCCAGCAGGCCGCCGCGACGGGCGATCGCGCGCCGCTGGCCGAGGAGGTCATCGCCTATGCCGAGCTGTACCGGGAGAGCGTGCTGATCCTCGACCGGCAGCGCCGGGTGATGGCCGCCGCCGGTCGGCTCACCGCCGACGATCCCGGGCTGCGACCGCTGATCGACGGCGCGCTGCGCAACGAGCCCGGTCAGCCCCTGCCTCACCTACGGCCGTGGTCCTCCGGCGAGGTCGTGCTGACCCGACCGGTCGGTACCGGATCCCGCATCATCGGGGTGGTAGCGCTGCGGACGTCGATCGATGCCGCCGCCGCGGACGTCGCCAGCAGCTGGGCGCTGATCCTGGGGGGAGCACTGGCCGCCGCAGTGAGCTTCGTGCTGCTCGCACTGGTGCTGGCTCGCTGGGTGCTGCGGCCGCTGGCCGAGTTGGAACGCGGCGTGCTCGCGGTCGCGGCCGGTGGGCCCGGCGCACACGTCGCAGCCGCAAGTGGGCCGGCGGAGCTGCGCGCGCTCACCACCTCGTTCAACCGAATGTCTGACGCCGTGGCCGCTGCCGCGGAGCAGGAACGCCAACTCGTCGCCGATGCGTCCCACCAACTGCGCAACCCGATGGCCGCCCTGCGGCTGCGGGTGGACTCGCTGGCGCCTCGTGTTCCGGCGGCCGCGCAGGCCGGCTACCGATCACTGGCGGCCGAGGTCGAGCGGCTGGAGGCACTGCTCGACGGGCTGTTCACGCTGGCCTCCGCGGATCGGGTGGCCGCCGAGCCGCAGCCCGCTGATGATGCCCGGTGCCGGCCTGGCATCGTCGCCGACGCCCGGCTCGACGCCTGGCGGGCCGCCGCCTGCCAGGCCGAGGTCCAGTTGGTCAACGGCTTGCTCGCGGAGCCCGCCGCGGTCGCCTGCGCGGACTCCGAGCTCGCCCAGGTACTCGACATCCTGCTGGACAACGCCATCCGCTACGCCGGTCCCGGTGCCACCGTCACCGTCACCGTGGGCGCCGCGATCCACCCCGACACGGTGCGGTTGATCATCGCAGACGATGGGCCGGGCCTGTCGACGCAGGACCGGGCGCTGGCCTGCCGGCGGTTCTGGCGAGCCGCTGAGCACCGGGACAGCACCGGAACCGGGCTCGGGCTGGCCATCGCCGAGCGGCTGCTGCTCTCGCGCAACGGGGCGCTGCACGTCACGGCCGGGGACTGCGGTGGCCTCGCCGTGCACGTGGTACTGCCTCGCGCCGAGGAATCGGAGGCCCACCGATGACCGGGATCCCCCGCCGGAGCGCGCTGACCGCGTTGGCGCTCGGGCTGGCCACGGCCGCCGGGTGCGGCCGTGGTGGCTACCGCGGGCCCCAGCGCACGCTGATGATCGCGGCGGGCCAGCCAGGCGCGTTCTACCTGGCGTTCGCCGAGCTGCTCGCCACCGAGATCCGCAACGAGGAGCCGCGACTGCACGCCACAGCGGTACCCACCGAGGGCAGCTTGGAGAACCTGCAACGGCTGCACGCTGGACAGGTGGACCTGGCCGTCGTGCTCGCCGACGCTGCCCAAGCCGCGGCCACCCTCGGCGGCCCCCCGCCGGTCCCGGTGCCGCTGCGCGCCGTCGGCCGGATCTATCAGAACTATCTCCACCTCATCGTCCTGGAGACCAGCCCCATCCGCACTCTGCCTGAGCTGGCCGGGCGCACCATTTCCCCGGGTACGTACGGTTCCGCTGCCAGGCTGATCGTTGAACGGTTCCTCATCGCCGCCGGACTCGCCGCTTCATCACCCGCGGTGCGGGTGCAGCATCACCGGCTCTCCGACGCGATCGCCGCGCTCGAGACCGGCCAGATCGATGCCCTGCTCTGGGCCGGTGGGGTGCCGACTCTGGCGCTGGACGAGCTCAGCGCACGCCGCGGTATCCGGCTGCTACCGCTGGCCAGCGTGCTCCCCGCGTTCCAGTCGGCGTACGGCCCGGTCTACCAACCGGACACCGTGCCCGCCAACGTTTACGGCTCCACCTCGGAACTGCCTACCATCGGGGTCGCGAACCTGCTGGTCTGCCGGCCCGACGCCGACCCCGCGGTCACTGCCGTCGTGGCCCGGGTACTGGTCACCCACGCGGCCAGGCTCGTACCGGAACAAGCCCTGGGCACCCAGTTCCTCGACCCGCGCAGCCTGATCGCCACGGCCGGAATCCCGCTGCACCCCGGCGCGATCGCCGCCTACCGGTCGTTACACGGCTGACCAGTCCGCGCCGTGGCCGTCACGGGTCAACGTTCCGCCGCAGCGGGGCCTCAGCGTGCCGATCCTCGCTAGTGGCAGGCTCTGCAGGGTGACCGACCGAACGCTGTGGGACGACCTCGAGGCCGCTTGGCATGCCTGGACGACGACCGTCACCGATCTCCCTGTCCGGGACTGGGCCCGACCGACCCGGCTTCCGGGCTGGACCGTTGCCGACCTCGTCGCCCACCACGCTCCCTTTCCGGGCCTGCTGCACGGCTTCGCCCAAGCGGCGCCAGCGCAAGGTCCGCCGACCCACGCTGACGCCGCTGAGCTGCTGGCGGCGTTCAACCGCCCGCAGGGGATCGCACACAGGATGGCCGGGCAGATCGCCGACTGGGCCGTGCGGCACGCCGCGGAAGCCGATCGCGCCGAGCTTGTTGAGTCCTTCGCCCGAACGGCACCTATCACGGTGGCCGCGGCCAGGCGCACCGACTGTCACCAGTTGGTTGACTACTTTGGCGTCGCCGTCCTGCCATTCGGCGAGGCGGCCCGCATCTTTCTGGTCGAGGCGGTAGTGCACTACCTCGACCTCGCCGACGCACTTGCCCTTCCCCGCGCAGATGAGCGAGTGGGCAGCGGCCCGCTGCGGCGCGTGGCGGGTCTGCTCACTGCCATGGCCGAGCCGGTGGAGTTCATTGAAGCCGTAACCGGCCGGACGAGCCGTCCCGTGCTCCCGGTGCTTCGCTGAGACGGGCGGTTCGCGTCCCGGTGCTATGTTGACATCCCGTAAAATGCTCGATGAGGACCCTGAAAAATGCCATCGGACGGTCTGGTGCCGCGTCGGGCGCGGCGCGAGCTCGAGGAGACCCTGCAGGTCCTGCGCGTCGCCGTGCTCAACGGTCCGCGCCAGGCGGGCAAGACCACGCTGGCTCGGCAGCTCGTCGCTGCCGCAGGCGGATCCTTCGTCACCCTCGACGACGCGGCGACGTTGCAGGCCTGCCTCGGTGATCCGCGGACGTTTCTCACGGCGTATCGCAAGCCACTGGTCGTCGACGAATTTCAGCTGGCCGGCGACGTGCTGCTCCGGGCGGTCAAGAGCATCGTCGATACAGATCTCGATCGTGGGCAGTACCTGCTCACCGGCTCGACGAGGTTTCTCACGGTGCCGTCGATCTCGGAGTCGCTGGCCGGTCGGGCTGGGATCGTCGATCTCTGGCCCTACACCCAGGGAGAGGTGGAGTGCCGTGGTGAGACTGGTGACGGGTTCCTCGGGCAGCTTCTGGATCCGGGCCTGCCGGTTCGCCAGCTCCCTGAGCGGCCGCCCAGCCGGGCGTCCTACCTGTCGAGGATCTGCGTGGGCGGTTTCCCGGAGGTCCAGAGGCTGGGCGGGCCCGCGCAGCGCCGGCGCTGGTTCGACGCCTACATCCAGACGGTGACCAGCCGGGACGTGCCGGGCATCAGCCGGGTACAGCATGTCGCTGAGTTACCCAAGTTGCTCGCGGCGCTCGCGGCCATGACGGGGCAGCAGTTGGTGGTCGCGCGCCTGGCCGAGAAGGTCGCGCTCGCCCGCCAGACGGTCGACGCGACCTACCTCCCGCTCCTGGAAACCGTGTTCATGGCGGTGCGGCTCCCGGCGTGGTCGCGCAACCTGCTGTCGCGCATCACCCGCCATCCCAAGTCGTATGTGGCTGATACCGGGGTCGCGGCGCATTTGCTGCGCGTCGATGAGGGGGCACTGGCCGACCCGATGTGCGCGGCGACCGGTCCGCTCGTCGAGACGTTCGTGGTCAACGAGCTGATCCGCCAGCTTTCCTTCGGTGGTGAGCCGGTGACACTGTCGCATTACCGCACGCATGACGGTGTCGAGGTCGATGTCGTTGCGGAGGCTCCGGACGGGCGGGTCAGCGGAGTGGAGGTCAAATCGTCGACAGCGGTGTCGGCGGCCGACTTCCGCCATCTTGCGCGGCTGCGGGACCTGCTCGACGCGTCGGGCGGGCGGTTCGTGCGCGGGGTGGTGCTCTACACCGGCGACCAGGTGCTGCCCTTCGGTGATCGGCTGGTCGCGATGCCGCTCGCGGCGCTGTGGATGCCCTGGACATGACAGAAAGCTGTTATGGGCTCGGCGGCCGACCGGCAGCACGGCGTCGATCGGGAACGAGCCGGTACACCTATCGGGCTTGCCGCCGGCGGATCAGTGCCTGCATCTCCTCGAACGGGACAGCGTCCGGGTTGCTGCCCGTGTGCATGATCTGCTCGGCTTTCCTCAGCATCCGGTAGTACGAGCCGGGATCACGCATCTCCATGTACGCGGTGTGCTGCCATTCGTTCAGCAACTCATGCAGGTCGGCGAGGTCTCTGGACTGCTTCACCCGGTCGAGCACGATCTCCCACTCGTGATTCGAACTCGGCAGCCAGCGTCGGTGCCAAGCACGCGCGGATAGCCTGTGGCTCCGCTGGCGGCGAGACCTGCGCAGGGTCCGGGAATCTGGCGGCAGAGGTCATGTCGAACACGATAGCTGCCGGCACCGACAGCATCGGCGTGTCGCGGCGGCACCAGGTCGCGGTGACCTCCGGTGTTGCGGTCGCGGCGGCGTCACGACCAGTTCCGGGATGAACTCGTGGCGGAGCACCTCGGTGAAGGCGGGCCGCCGCTGCTCGTTCAGGCCTTCATATCAGGCTCAACCCGGGCCGCACCCTGCCATTGTTGCGGCGAGGCGGACGGCTCGCGTCCGGGCGTCATTCGGTGACGCGAGCCGGATGGTCATCGGGCGTTGCGCAGCGCGGGGGATGTGCAGGGCCGGTGGAGCCGGGTAGGGGATGGCCGGGGCGTCGGGGTGCTGGGGGTGCACCAGGTCGAGCAACGCGCGCAGCGCTCGCTGCGGCGGGCCTTCATAGGCCCACACCACGGCCTCGGGGGCGAACACGTCGATCCGGCGGCGCTGGGGTGCGGGGATCCTGGCCGTGGTGACTCGGTCGAAACACCGGATCGTGGCCAGATCGACGAAGTCCTCCCAGCGGTAGGCCGCGACCAGGGCCACCGGTGCGACCTTGGGGCCGCAACAATGCACGGCGAACCCGTCGGCGACCATGTCGACCAGCAGTTGCTCGATCTCCGGTGGTAGGCATTCCTGGCTCGAGCGCAGACCTGGCGACTGACGCAGACTCACCGCAGGAGTAGCCGTCCTGAGCGCAGCAACCGCCACAGCAGGCCGTGACGGCGCCGACGGGGCTGGGGCACGGCGGCTGGTCGCGAGGTCGTCCCGAGGATCGCCGCGCAGGCCGGGCAGGGTCGACCGGGTGGGGCGGCCAGGGGTGCTGCGACGAACGATTGACCGCACAGCGCTTGGTAGCGGTGGGAACCGCGGCCGGCGGCGAGGGATTCGTCGGTCACCCGGTGTTCGAGCCGTTGGTCGACAAGTTGGGACGTGATCGGTGTGGTGTACAGCCCTTCAGCCATGGTGATCACCGCGGCTGTAGGTGCCTGCCGCCGGGGCTTGCCGGGATCGGGTTGGTCGCCGTCGACCTCGGCCGAGTCGGGGTCTGCCGGAGGTCACCATCGTTGTACTTGTCGACACTTCGTTGACACTACATATGGATCGGTACATATCAACGCCTACGGGGGTCGCTCGATGCGGGCGAGGCGGGTCTGGGACGATCACCGGTTACCTGCCGTGGCGAGGAGGAGGGGAACCCGGATGGTGACGTCATCGAGCCCAGCCGTGCTCAAGCGTTGGATCGGGTTGGAGCTACGGCGGCTGCGCCAGGAGAACGGGAGAAGCCGGCCCGAGGTGGCCGCGCGGCTCAACCAGTCCCGGACCGCGATCGGTCACCTGGAGACCGGCCGGAACCTGCCCTCCGGGCCGGCGCTGGAGATACTGCTGGGCTACTACGGGGTACCCGAACGCCTGCCGTTCTTCCGCGACCTGGTCAACGCGGCGCGCAAGGGCCGCAACTGGTGGGACCGGCTGGCGGAAGGGGTGCCGCCCTGGCTCGACCTGTTCCTTGGCTTGGAGGCTGGCGCCGCCGAGATCAATAGCTTCGACATCTACCTCGTGCCTGGCTTGCTCCAGATTCCCGAGTACGCCGAGGCGGTGTTCCGGGCCGATCCCGAGCTCACTGACGAGGAGCTTCAGCGCCGGATGGAGGTGCGCATGGGCAGGCAGAAGATCCTCGACCGCGAGAACGATCCGGTCCGGTTGTGGGTGGTGTTAGAAGAGTCCGTGCTCTACCGGCGGCGAGGTACCCCGCAGGTCATGGCCGCGCAGATCGAGCATCTGATCGAGGCTTCGCAGCGGCCCAGGATCGACCTGCAGGTGCTGCCGCTGGACTCCGGTGCGCACGTGGCACAGCAGGGCGGCTTCCAGATACTGAAGTTCCCCGCCGAGATGGTCGGCGATCCCGGTGTGGTGTACCTCGAACTGTTCGGCGAAGGCCGCTACTACGACGATCCCGAGCAGGTGGCCCGGTACGACCGGGCCATGACCCGGCTTCGCGTGCAGGCCGCCTCCCAGGAACAATCGCGGGCGCTCTTGCAGCGAGCACTCGAGGAGGCACCCACGTGAACGAGCAGCCGCAGGACCGTCAGTTCCGCAAGTCCAGCTACAGCAACGACCAACTCGGATGCGTCGAGGTCGCCATCGCCTCCGACGGTGGCCGGTGGCTGCGGGACACCAAGGACCGTGCCACACCGGCCCATTACTACCCCTCGACTGAGTGGCACGCCTTCATCCGAGGCGTGAAGGACGGCGAGTTCGACTGACAACGCCGGCGCCTGGGCTCCAGGCGCGGTCGTCGACCCCGGACCCGGCGACCAGTGCATCGCCGCGACGCGGCGCTGTCACCGCTTGGTGATGCGCTCGGACACACAGAGGGTCGGCCAGGATCTCGGCAGCTTCCGCACGAAGCGGTCCGTCGAGTTGGTCGATGTCGCTGCCCTCGCCGACCACCTACAGATATCGGACGATGGCGAACAGGAGCGCGATCTGCCCGCTGCGCGTGTCGAACACCGGCTCGCGCGTGCTGCCTCGATCAGATGGCGTGGGCGAGCCCGGTGAAGATCGACGCCAGCCGCTATCGTGGTCGTCATGACCGCCGCTGGGCAGCCCCATCCGATCCCGGCCATCACCCCGCTACCGGAAGGAGCCGGTCCGCGGGCAATCCGTGTCGCGCTCATCGCGGAGGAGCGGGAGGAATTCGACCAGGCATACTGGCAGGCACTGGTTGAGGCGGCCGAAACGCTGGAGCTGGCAGGTGTACTGGACACGCTGGAGCACTGGCGGCGCCGCGCGATCATGTCCGCCGACCCGCAGGCGTACCGGCGGATGCTGCGCCGCGCGGCGCACCTCCTGTCCGGCGAAGTCGTGCCCGAGGATGAGCCGCTAGCGCAACTCAAGGAACGGCTTGCCCGGCTGGGTGTGTAGGTGTATTGCGTTATTGACGACGACCAGGTACAAGAGCAGGTCGCCGCGCTGCCCACGCTTCCAGCGCACGGAGCCGGTCGGCCCTGTCACGGCTTGGCGACGTGCTCGGGTACACCGAGGCCGTCCAGGATCTCGGCGGCTTCCGCACGAAGCGGTCCGTCGAGCTGGTCGATGTCACTGCCCTCCCCGACCACCCACAGATATCGGACGATGGCGAACAGGAGCGCGATCTGTCCGCTAGGCGTGTCGAACACCGGCCTCGCGCGCAGGCGCCGGGCCGTGGGCGGATGGAGCACGCTGTTGCAGTAGAGGGTGGCCGTGTCGTAGCCGGCGGGCGCTGGCCGCCAGCTTTCCCAGTCGAGGATGCACAGCTGCGGTCCACGCAGGTTGCCCCAGTGGAGATCTGCGTGGGCGGTAGTCCACTCCAGGTCCGCAAACATCTCCGAAGGCAACTCGACATCGAAGTGTGCGTGCACCCCGTTGACCGTGTATTGCACGGCGCCCAGCTCGTTGTCCCTATTGATCGGGAGCGCCGCGAGTGCTTCCAGCGCCGCGTCAAGATCGCTCCACCAGGATTCGGGCAGCTGTGGGTCGTCGTGAAGCACGTTGTCCGGCGCGATGGTCGATCCCGGAGCGAGAGTCATCACTTCGCCCCGGAGCCGACGACCTTCCAGGTAGCTGTCGGTGTTCGTCCAGTCCGCCCACCGCAGCACCTGTGGTTTCGGGACACCGCGAATCGAGTTGGCCGCCACGTTGCCATCCCAACGGCAGGCCGGCTGGTAGTCAGGGTCTTCGACCACGACGCGTATCCACACGTCGTGGTCGCCCTCACGTGCCCGCGCGCCGGCTGAGCGCATGTCGTAGGTGTTCACGACGTCGCCGACCAGATCGACGCCGAACCGTGGCGCTGCCGCTTCGAGCTGGCCCTGGAGCCAGGCCCGGCGCTCTTCGACGGCCTTCTCGATGTCCTCGGTGTCCATACTCACTTCTTGGTGAATAGTCTCGTCGGCAAGCGGCCGCACGGCCGATCAACGTTCACACCGAAGAGATCATGCAGGCGGTTCGGTACAAATCGGGTACAGACCGCGTCACCCAACGCTAGCCGATATTGACCAACATCACCCAACCTTCCCACAGGTCAGCGGCCGTCCCGACTATCGAAATCCTAGTCGGCGTTCTCTCAGCGGCGCTACATCAGCAAACGCGCCCCGGTCCAAACACAAAACATGCCCTCGCCGGGCGGGCAGATCTCCGGGATAGCCAGCCACCAGCGCGGGCGAGGTCGGGTCGGGTGGACAGGGTGTGGCATCCCGTCGACCTCCCCCAGTGCTACCACACGGCGACCCGGGAACAGAACCAGACGACGCACACGCCACTCGCGTCGAGGGCTGCCCCCAGGGTCGTTCCAAGATCATATGAGGTTGAGGATTTTGAAGGATCGATCCATGAGGCGGGTTGCCCATCTGGTGGTCTCGGTGATGTCGCGTCGTCCGATTAGGTGGATCGCGCCTATTGCGAGGTTGCGGAGCGCGGCCATGACGCGGGGGCCGGAGCCGGTGTGGGCGGTGGAGTGGTCTTCGTGGTAGACGGTGTCGCGCAGCCAGTGCAGCGACTCGATGCCCCAGTGGTCGCGGACGAGGCCGGCGATCTGTTCGGGGGTGGCGCGGGTGTCGGTGAGGCTTGTCAGGCCCAGGGCCGCGACTGCGGAGCGTTGGGCCCCGGTGGGGTCGGTGACGTAGCGTTCGATCAGCCAGACCTGGTTGACGTGCGGGAACGGTAGGTCGGTGGGAGCGGGCAGGGTCTGGATGGTGCGGGTGGTGACCCGGCCGTGGGCGGTGTCGATGTCGCGGTGGGTGATCGGGGTGTCGGCCCAGGGCAGTGCGTCGAGGGCGGCGAACAGTGTGGGCTGGTTGTGTTTGACGGTCAGGACGAACTGTGCGCCCCGGGCGTGGAGGTACTCGGCGTGGGCGCGCTGGGTGTGGAGGGCGTCTTATGAGGATGTGCGGGTTATGCCGAGGTGCTGCCCGGGACTGCCGCTGGTGGCGGTGGCCGGGTCGTTGAGGTTGGCATAATCGCGTGCAGGATCGGCCTCTTCTACTCACGGAGAGGGAAGAGCATGAGAGATCCTGCATTGATCCAGGTCGCGGGCCCGCTGGCGCCGTTCGTGGAGGGGTTCGTCGCCCGGCTGGAGCTGTGGGGCTACGCCCGGGGGTCGCGGGCCGGGCATCTGCGGCTGATGGCTGACCTGAGCGGCTGGTTGGGCGGGCGCGGGCTGGACGGCTCGGCGTTGAACGCTGAGACCGTGGATGGGTTTGTCGTGGATCGTCGAGCGGCTGGGCATCGGGACGCGCGGTCGGCCCGATCACTGAGGCCGCTGTTGGAGCACCTGCGGGCGGTCGGGGCGGTAGCCCCGCTGGTCGTGCGGCAGCGGGTGCTCGGCTCGGTGGAGGCGATGCTGAGCGACTACGCCTTCTACCTGGCCCAGGAGCGGGGGCTGTCCGTGCTGACCGTCGGACGCAATGTGGACCTGGTTCGCCCGTTTTTGGCCGCCCGGGTCTGCGGAGACGTGCTCGGTCTGGATTCGCTGAGCGCCGTTGAGGTCAGCGCGTTCATGCTCGCCTGCACCGAGCGTGCTTCGCCCGCGACGGTGCAGCGCATGGGCACGGCCCTGCGCTCGCTGTTGCGGTTTCTGCACTTGCGCGGGGTGATTGGTGCCTCTCTGGTGGGCGCGGTGCCCACCGCCGCCAACTGGAAATTGGCTGGGCTGCCGAAGTATCTGACGCCCGAACAGGTCGGCATGCTGCTGGCTTCGTGCAACCGTGTTACCGCTGTCGGGCGGCGTGACCTGGCGATAATGACGCTGCTGGCTCGACTGGGGCTGCGCGCCGGCGAGGTGGCTGGGTTGCGGCTGGAGGACATCGACTGGCGGCGCGGCGAGATCACCGTGGTGGGCAAAGGCGACCGGCGCGAGCGTCTCCCGCTGCCGGCCGATGTCGGCGAGGCTCTCGTGTCCTATCTGAATGGGTTCCGACCTGCCGCGACCACAGGCCGGGAGGTGTTCCTCGGAACTCGGGCCCCGCATCGGGCTCTGACGAGGGGAGCGGTCACCCAGTTGGTGGCCCGCGCGTCGCGTCGGTGCGGTCTGGGGACGATCTACGCGCACCGGCTGCGGCACACCGCGGCGACCACCATGCTCCACGCGGGGGCGTCGCTGGAGGAGATCGGGCAAGTACTGCGGCACCGGCACGCACTGTCCACCGCCGGCTACGCGAAGGTGGACCACGAACGGCTGCGTGCGCTGGCTCGGCCCTGGCCAGGTGACCTCGCGTGAGCGGGCTGCACCGGCAGTTGCAGAACTACCTGACCATCCGCCGGGCTATGGGGTTCAAGATGGAGCGCCACGCCAAGCTCCTCGGGCAGTTCACCGACCACCTCGCCGCGCACGACGCCACGACGCTGACAATCGAGCACGCTCTGGCCTGGGCGGGCGCCCCGAGCGCGGCGGACCCACGCTGGTGGGCGGCGCGGCTGTCGATGGTCCGTGGCTTCGCCGTCTATCTGCACGCACTCGACCCCGCCCACCAGGTGCCGCCCCGCGGGCTGATGCCGGGCGGCCCCCGACGCACCGTCGTCCCCTACCTCTACACCGACCCGGAGATCGCCGCCCTGCTCCACGCGGCCGGCGCGCTGTCGGGCCCGCTGCGGGCCGCGACCTACCAGACCTTGATCCGGCTACTCGCGGTCACAGGGATGCGGGTCGGAGAGGCGATCGGGCTCGACCGCGAGGACCTCAACGAAGGGCTCGGTCTGCTGACCATGCACGGCACCAAGTTCGGCAAGTCCCGCCAGCTACCGCTGCACCCGAGCGCCAGCGCCGGTCTGCGTGACTACCTGGACCTGCGCGACCGGCTGCAGCCCGAGCCACGTACATCGGCGCTGCTGCTCTCGACCCGCGGGTTCCGGTTGCGTTACGAGCGAGTCTGGGAGACCTTCCACCGGCTGGTCGGACAGGCCGAGCTGACCCCGCGGTCACCGGGTTGCACACCGAGGATTCACGATCTTCGCCACACCTTCGCGGTCACCACCCTGCTCGGCTGGTATCGCGACGGCGCCGACGTGCGAGCCATGCTGCCGCGTCTGTCGACCTATCTCGGCCACGTCGATCCCAAGCACACCTACTGGTACCTCTCCGCCGCCCCGGAACTGCTCGCGCTGGCGGCCGATCGGCTCACCGCTCACCAGGAAGGCCTGCGTTGACCACACTCGCTCCCACCCTGCAGGCATTCTTCACCGACCGGCTGGCCCGGCACCGCCAGGCCAGCCCGCACACCGTCGCCTCCTACCGCGACGCGCTGAAGCTGTTGCTGGTCTTCGCCGCCCGGCGCACCGGCACCCAACCGTCGGACCTGGAGATCACGGATCTGGACGCGCCGTTGATCGGTGCGTTCCTCAACCACCTGGAAACCGAACGCGGCAACAGCGCCCGCACCCGCAACGCTCGGCTGGCCACGGTGCACGCGCTGTTCCGGTTCGCCGCCCTGCGCCATCCCGAACACGCCGCAGTCATCCAGCGCGTCCTAGCGATCCCGCCCAAACGCTTCGATCGCCGGCTGGTCACCTACCTCACCGAGCCCGAGGTCACCGCGCTTCTCGCCGCCCCCGACACCAACACCCCGACCGGACGCCGCGATCACGCCCTGCTGGTCCTGGCCATCCAGACCGGTCTACGAGTCTCCGAACTCACCGCGCTCACCTGCGCCGATGTCCACCTGGGCACCGGAGCGCACGTCAACTGCCTGGGCAAAGGCCGCAAGCAACGGATCACCCCGCTCATCTCCGCCACGACCACGGTCATCACCGCCTGGCTCGCCGAACGCCGCGGCGAGCCAGGCGATCCACTGTTCCCCAGCCGACACGGCACCACCATGAGCCGCGACGCACTGG
>JBOHFF010000017.1:0-127124 GCA_050699515.1 Pseudonocardiaceae bacterium | reverse complement strand
GGGACGTCCCCGGCGCCTGCCGACCAGCGGGCCGCAGATCGTGTGAAGATCTGCGAGCGGTCCGGTACCACCACGACACGCCTGGACCACTCGCATGCAGGTCAGCGCCCCTTTTTCCGCCGTTTCGCCTCGGGGCGCACGGCGTGTCGCGGGGGCCTGCTGGCACCTCTCGCGAGGGTCGCTATACTCCCAGGTCACGGGCCCGTTTTCGGGCGAGCCCTGATTCCGGCTCTCGCGGCCGGACCCCATTGAGGCCAGATGTCCTTGCTGAGCAGCCCGGCGGCTTTCGCGCGCTGATTCCGGCTCTCGCGGCCGGACCCCATTGAGGCCACCAGCAGAAACTATCGCGGCTGCGGACGGCCATAACTGATTCCGGCTCTCGCGGCCGGACCCCATTGAGGCAGCCAGTCCGGCAAGTCCTGACTCGACCACCACCCCCGCTGATTCCGGCTCTCGCGGCCGGACCCCATTGAGGCATCTGCGATGAGGGGCTAGCCCACGCCGCGCCGCGCGCCGCTGATTCCGGCTCTCGCGGCCGGACCCCATTGAGGCAGCTCGACGGCTACGCCTGCCTGGTCATCTTCGACCCCGCTGATTCCGGCTCTCGCGGCCGGACCCCATTGAGGCAGAAGATCCGGTGGGAGAACACCCCCTCCGTGCACCTGATTCCGGCTCTCGCGGCCGGACCCCATTGAGGCTCGGGGAACGCGCGCAACGCTCACTGGTCAGCTCGGTCCTGATTCCGGCTCTCGCGGCCGGACCCCATTGAGGCAGGCTGACCGCACCCCCGTTGAACACCACGATCGACTGATTCCGGCTCTCGCGGCCGGACCCCATTGAGGCAAATCGGTGCATTCTTCGTCCCACTCGCCCTCCTCCTGATTCCGGCTCTCGCGGCCGGACCCCATTGAGGCGTCGTCGCACCGAAGGCGACCCGCAGCGCCAGTGACTGATTCCGGCCCTCGCGGCCGGACCCCATTGAGGCCCGTGGCTGGACGCGGACGTGCCGTCGTAACCCCGGGTCCTGATTCCGGACCTCGTGGCAGGACACCATTGAGAAATGATGCCGGTTTGTCGGTGCGGCAAATCATGGACCAGCTTGATTCGACGGACCCGATTGGGTGAGCGTCGCAACCCGGCGGACGACGGTTTTATTGGTCAGCGTTCCAGGTTGGTCGCACTGGCGCTCTCGCTATCTGACTGATGGTTGCTTGTGTCCGCCAGCACAGCAAGGCCGTTAGTGCGCCGTGAGGAGTCCGTTGGCCTGCTCGACGAGCTGGCGGACGGCGGGGCGTCGCCGGTAGGGGGCGAGGTCGCTGACGAGCCGGGTCAGGTGCCCGACGCAGCGGGCGGAGTCAACCTCACCGCTGAGGGTCTCGACCGCTTGGGAGGCCAAGGTGACCGCGTGGTCGACCTCGGGCCGGTCCTGGCGCAGGTAAGTGTGAGCCAGCATGATTTGGCTTTGCGTGCCCTCACGGGGATAGTTGAGATCTCGCAGGCGCAGCGCGGCGTGTAGGTGTCTGCGAGCCTGGCCCCAGTCCGCCAGCCGCAGATAGCAGAAGCCCGCCATGGAATGGGCTTGGGCTTCGTCGAGCCAGTAACACCAGCCCGGCTCTCCCGAGGACAAGACAATGTCGCCGAGTCGGTCGAACGCGCGGTCCAGCGCATGGCGGCACTGGGTAATCGAGCGATCGTAGGCGTGTGCCTGAGCAGTACGAAGATCGAGAATCGCGGCCACTCGGGGGGTGGCCCCCGGGTAACCGGCCCGCGAAGTCTCGGCAAGCGTGACCGACTCCCGAATCTGGCCGAGGTCTATGGCTTGGGCAGACATGAATCCGATGATGTTGGCCCCCAGTGCTCGGTCACCGGCGGCGTGCGCGGCGTGCAGCGCGGCGACCCAGTATCGCTGGGCCTGCGGATGGTGCCCGCTGTCGAACGACAGCCAGCCGGCCAGCCGCATCAGCTCGCCGGCGGTGGCATGCAGCCGCCGTCCCACGCTGTCGGAATAGCAGCGCTGATCGAGCAGGCCCAGCACATGCCGCAGATGAGCGCGGACCAGGTGCAGCAGCGTCCCGCTGCCGAGCTGGTCGTCCATCCGCCGCAACCGGCCGGTGATGTCGTCGAGGTCATCGACCACACCGGCCGGCACTGGCAGGCCGGCGGAGCGAGCTACCTCGGCGTCGGAGCGGGCGATCAGCCACTCATGGGCGGGCGCGCACGCCGCAGCACCCAGCAGCGTGAGCAGGATCCGCCGTTCCATGCTCCCAGCGTCGGTGACCACCCGGACCGCGTGCAAGCTGCCCGCCGCGGTCCAGGGCAGCACCAGCCCGCTGATCGCCGAGACCGCCGCGACGTCAGCATCATCCCAGTCCAGCTCGGCCGGGGTGATCAGGCGTCCCAGCTCATCGGTCAACAACGCGGCCGTCAGCGCGGGCCAAGGTGAGCGCGGCCGGTCGCCGCGTAGCCACTTGTAGGGCGTCTTGGCATGCATCCACTCGCGGCGCCCGTGCAAGGCGGCGAAGCTGTTGAGCCGCTGGGCCAGCATCGCCGGTTTCCAACCCAGTTCGGTGAGCATTTCGGCGAGCCTGCTGGTATCTGTCGAGTCCGTCATCCCAGGGTCCGTGATCGTGATCCGATGGTGGTCTCGCACTGTAACGCCGTGGTAAGCAGGGTGGAACCAGGGCGCAGCTGGTGCCCACCTCAGGCACCGAAAGGCACCTCGGGCACCACTTCCGGTGGGCGGTCCAGCCAGGTTGTCTTACCGACCATGAACGACATGGGCATCGAGCCACCCAGGCGCCGCGGGCAACATGAGCGCGGTCGGATGGTGGCACCAGGCCGGAGCAGCGTTGATGGCAGTAGATGCACGCTGCTGGTGGTGCACGAGAACGACGGCTCGTGGTCGTTTCACGGCCTGGGTGTGCCCGGTGTCAAGGTCTCCGAGGGCGACGCGGCGGCATTGGCCCGGGGCATCTTGACGGTGGCCAGGTGAGCGAGCTGCGGTGGGCGCTGCACCCGGGTGACGAGCACTGCCACGCGGTGGCCCCCGGTGATCTCCGCAAGTCCGGGACGCTGGGGTACGCATCGGCGCTCGCAGCGGGATCACCCCCATCTCGGGATCGGGGAACTCCTTCTGCAACGAGGTGGTCGGGCTCC
Source organism: Pseudonocardiaceae bacterium (assembly GCA_050699515.1). Classification (GTDB taxonomy): domain Bacteria; phylum Actinomycetota; class Actinomycetes; order Mycobacteriales; family Pseudonocardiaceae. The sequence continues at coordinate 123,968 of JBOHFF010000017.1, read as the reverse complement.
GGACCGAACCGGACGGCCTCTTCGTGCGAAGGGCAGGAGTGGGTGAGGGGCGTCGAGCTGCCCAGACACCGCGGGGAACGCGGTCCGAGGGTGGCGCACGGCCGAAAAGCGGTGGCGTTGGTGCGGGGCATCGTGATGGTGGCCACGTGAGCGAACTGCGGTGGGCACTGCACCCAGGCGACTTGCATTGCCACGCGGTAGCACCCGGTGACTTCGACAAGTCGGGGACGCTCGGCTACGCAGAAGCCCTGTGCGGCACCCATGTCCCTGATGTCGGGATGGAGAGCGCCGACCGACCGTGGGGCGTGTTGTGCCTGCCGTGCACCATCGGCGCCACCGCGGACCTTCCTGACCCCGGCCGGATGGGCACACCCTGGTAGCACAGTGGCCGACTCCGTCGACCGGGGATCAGCAGGGCATGGCTGCGCGGTAATGGTTGTGGGTCACCTGTAGGTACATGTGCGTGGAATCTTGGCTGCTAGCCCAGTCAGCAAAGCGTGGCCAATACTGCACTGGCTGCACCTTGCTGGCGGGCATCTGGCAGGGTCGCCATGCCGAACACGCCAGCCCAACCGGTGTCGGCGACAGCTCTGCCCACGGCGACCGGCCGGCCGGAGATGACGGCCGTGGCGTACCGTGTCCGGATACTCCTTGAGGTCGACCCGCGGTGATGGTGCCGACAGGCGACGCGCGATGCGCCTCGGGGTAGCCATCTGGAGGGACATGACATCGCCCCACCGGTACCGGCGAAGGGATAATGCGTTGTCGAGATCGGGCGGGCAGGCAGGACACACTTGAAACGGGCCGGTGCACCGTGTGCGGCATAGAAATCCTCGGCGACGGCAATCCTCGCCGCCAGGTCGCGCACCTGCTCATGGCCGTGCATCAGCACAGCTCCCGCCCACCACGTCGTCATACTGTCGGTGTATCGCAGCCAGCACCCGTCCCTATTCTCCTGCACCGTGGCAGGCACCGCCCGCGCGGCCCTCTCTTGGAGTTCTCCAATTTGCCGCACGCTGTGCAGCGCGATCCGCTCAGGCATGGACGATCCTCCTGGAACGCAGAATCAGTTTCGGAGTGGGTTGTGTAGTGGTCTTCGGTTGGGGTCGAGAATGCTGGGTGGCCGGAATCCTATGCGGTTTCCTCGGATGGTGATGTCCCATCCAGTGGCGTGGACCCACCGGTGATGGGTGGCACAGAGCAGGACACAATTCTCGACCTTGGTGTGGCCGTCGTGATGCCATTCCTGAACGTGGTGGGCGTGGCACAGCGCGGGAGCGCGGTCGCAGCCCGGGAATCGACATCCGCGGTCTCGGGCGACGAGTGCCCGGCGGATACCGAGCGGTACCGTGCGCTGGGCGCGGCCTACATCCAGCGGCTCACCAGCACCGCCCAGCACCACCGGAATGATCTTACAGTCGCACGCCGCCAATCGGGCCTGGGTCGCGGAGAGCCGCTGGCCGTAGTCCAGCCTGGCCCCGGACAACCCATCCAGCAGGGCCTGATAGTCCAGAGTGACCGTGACGTGTGGTGGCTCCCCACCCGCGCTCGAGATCTGGTCGTTGCCGCGGGCCAGCTCACAGACCTCGACCAGTGCGTCGGCGTTGCGCTGCTCAGCGGTCCGCGGGTCGGGGAGGGTCTCGGTGAGCGGGCGGGGCGCAGCAAGTTGCTCGATCAGCCCACGAAACGCGGCGCCATGCAGCTCGTCGAGCCAGCCCTCGATGCTGATCCCGCCATCACGACGATCGCGAATGCGCAGCTCACCAGCGGCGGGACACGGATCGTCGGGTTCGGCTGGTGCTGGTCCGTCGGGATCGAGCTTGTCCAGGACCCGGCGCGCGATCACGCTCAGCCGCCGGGGGTCGAAGTTCTGGGCGTGCTCGGCCAGCGTCGCCTCGGCCCACTCACGCTCGGATGGGCTGGCACTGGAGGGCAGCGCCGCCATGGTCTGGGTGATCACCTTCAGTTGTCCGGTGCCGATCGCACCGGCGGCCAGTGCGGCGGCGGTGGCTGGCAACCGGGCCGGGAGCACCTCACCGGTCATGGTCGGCCGGGTAGCCAACTGCTCGGCCTCGCGAACCCGGGCCCGCGCCTGACCCGCGCTCAGGTCCAGCATCGCGGCCAGCAACCGGGCGGTGGTACCGAAGCCTTGCTCGGCGGCCACCTTTGTCGCCTCCACGCCAGCGACCAGCTCCAGCATCGCGGCATAGGTCTTCCGGGCCAGCACCTCGACACCGCAGAGCGCATCAAGCAATTCCTGGCCGTGCAACACGGAAACCGACTCGCGCAAGGCATCGACGCAACCCAACGCCGCATCCACGCTGTCCACACGAGCCGGTCTCATACCCCGATTCTCTCAGCCTACCCTGACAAAAACGGCTACTCTCTTCCGAACCTCGAAGAAAAAGCTGCGACGAACAGCGAGCACCCACACGCCTCATCAAGCCGCATCGAAGGGCAGGACTTCACCTGTCTCGAGTAGCGTTTTCAGACTGGACAGGATTGCCGGCCACCCTCCGCTGACGCCCTTGAGCATCTCGCTGTCCGGCTCGAAGTCGTCGTGGATGACGGTCAGTTTGACCATCGACTCGACCGGCTCGATCTCGAAGGTCACCTTCGAGCGCTTCTCCTTGACCAGCTCGGCGAATACCTCGTCGGTCCAGCCGAACATCTCGGCATGCTCGGGCTGGTAGTCGTGCCAGCTGTAGGACAGTCGCCGAGGTGGCTCGGACTCGAGAACCACCTGCTCCAGGTCGCGAAGCTGCCCACCGGGAACCGCCTGTGTCAGCACCGGCGAGCCCACCTTCCAGTCCGACTCCAGCTCGACTCCCCAATAACGCCGGGTGAAGGCGGAGTCGGTCAGCGCCTGCCAGAGCTCTTCCGGTGTGGTCTTGATATAGGTTACGTAGACGAATTCGGTCTTGCTCATCGCTCTGTCCTCCAGTGCGTGTTTCAGGTCGGCGAGCGCGCGTACCCGCTCCTGGTCGTATCGGCTGATCCAGCGCTCTGCGATGTCGTTGATCGCCGCGGCGTTGAGGTAGTGCAGTTTCTCCCTGCCCCGCCGGACCGTAGTGATCAAGTTGGCGGATTCCAGCACGGCCAGGTGCTTGCTCGCTGCCTGCCGGGTCATCGCCAGGCCGGCGCACAGCTCTCGCAAGGTCTGGCCGTTGCGGTTGTTCAGGCCGTCCAGCAGCCGCCGACGGCTGGCGCCGGCAAGCGCCTTGAAGATCGCGTCCATGCCCATCACCACAGTTAGGCAACCAAGTAGTTGCGTAATTTGACGATAGGCAGCCTATTGGTTGCGTGTCAATCGCTCCGGGGCCGCTACCGGGCGGCGAGCTCGGCCGCGGTGGCGCGGACCTCGTCCTCGCCGGCGCCGCTGGCCACCAGGGGGCGGTAACGGTTGAGCAGCCGGGGGGCCTGGAAGGCCAGCACGGCGACGAGCGCGCCGCCGGCGAAGTAACCCGCCACCGTGCCCTTGATCACGCCGGGGTCGTGCAGCACCTCGACGGAGGTCGCCAGATCGCAGCGCCCGACCAGCTGCAAGGTCAGCCCGTACTGGTCGGACCAGAAGTACGGCACGACGTCGGCGTGGCGGGTGATCGGCTGGCCGGCGAGCCGCTGCGCGACGACCGCGGCCTGCTCGCCGGCCGAGGTCCAGTGCTCGATGCGCGGTCGATCTCCCACGGTGGGGTGCCGCCAAGCGGCGATGTCACCGACCGCGTAGACGTTGCCGGTGCCCTCCACCAACCCGGCGACGTCGCAGGGCAGCCCACCGGCGGTAGGTGCCTCGAGCCCGGCGAGCCACCCGGCGTCGATCACGGTGCCCACCCCGACGACGCCGCAATCCGCCTGCACGGTGCTCCCGTCGGCCAGCCGCGCGGTGATCCCGTCCTCGCTGGTGACGAGCTCCGTCAGCTGTGCTCCGCAGTGCAGCATGACCCCGTGGTCGGTCTGCAGCCGGGCGCACAGCTGTCCCATCTGCTCACCGAGAACGCGCGCGAACGGCACCGGCAGCGCCTCCAGCATGGTCACCTCGAGGCCGGCCGTGCGTGCGGTCGCGGCGACCTCAGCACCGATGAAACCGGCTCCTACCACCAGTAACGAGCGGGCCCGGGAGATCGAGTCCCGCAATCCCCGGCAATCCTCCAGCGTGCGCAGCACGTGCAGCTCCGGGTGATCGGGCTGACCGGGCAGTCGCCGCGGCCGTACCCCGGTTGCCACCACCAGCGCGTCATAACGCAGCCGGGTGCCGTCGTCGAGGTCGACGGCGGCACCGTCGACACCCACCGCTGACCGGCCCAGGTGCACCGAGATGCCCAGCTCGGCCAGCTCACCGCGGTGCAGCACGGCCCGTTCCTCGGGCCAGCGCCCCGCGAGGATCTGCTTGGACAGCGGGGGGCGGTCGTAGGGCTCATGCCGCTCGTCTCCGACCAGGGTGATCCGCCCGGAATACCCCTCGGAGCGCAGAAACTCCGCGGTGCGCAAGCCACCCAGCCCGGCACCGACGATTACCACACGCTCCATGAGCCCCTCCCGTTTCAGGTTGTGCCGATGATCGGGCACAATGGAGTAGCGATGCTGGCGCCGAGGCCGGTGCCAGCCGAGGTCGACTGTGCGCGCCTGCACGGCGCGGGAGCTTCTCCGTGGGGTAGCGGGGTGGCCACGCATCAGCGGCCACCAATCTCTCGGAGGAGAGGAACACTCCCGCGTGTCTTCGAACCATCCCGCCCCCGGGCAGCCATGCAGTTTTCGCGAGCTCGGAGTGCGAGCGGAACTGCTCACCGTGCTGGACCGGCAGGGCCTCACCACAGCATTTCCGATCCAGGCCGCGACGCTACCGGACGCACTCGCCGGCCGTGATGTCCTGGGTCGCGGCCGAACCGGCAGCGGCAAGACACTGGCCTTCGCGATTCCGACGGTCACCGCGCTGGCTCACTCCGGGCTGCGCCGCACCGCCGGCCACCCGCGCTCCCTGGTGCTCGTGCCCACCAGGGAGCTGGCCGACCAAGTTGCCGAGACCTTCGCCCCGCTGGCGGCGAAGTTGGGGCAGCGGATCACCACTATTTACGGCGGTGTCGGCCAGGGCCGTCAGGTGTCCGCACTACGCGGCGGGATCGACGTCCTCATCGCCTGCCCCGGCCGCTTGGAGGATCTGCTCGGCCAGGGCCACGTGCACCTCGACGAGGTCGAGGTCACGGTGCTGGACGAGGCCGACCACATGGCCGACCTAGGTTTCCTGCCGGCGGTACGCAGGCTGCTGGACCGCACTCCGGCCGGCACCCAGCGGCTGCTGTTCTCCGCCACACTGGACAGCGCCGTGGACGTCCTGGTGCGCCGTTACCTGAACGACCCCGTGGTGCATTCGGTCGACCCGCCGGTAGCGCCGGCATCCGGGATGGAGCACCACGTGTTCACCGTGGAGCACGCCGACAAGCCATCGGTGATCCGCGAGCTCGCCTCGGGCCAGCGTCGCAGCCTGCTGTTCACCCGCACCAAACACGGCGCGCGGAAGCTGGCCAAACAGCTGACCATCGCAGGACTGCCCGCCGTGGAGCTGCACGGGGACCTTTCGCAGAACATCCGGGCCCGCAACCTTGCAGCCTTCAGCGACGGCACCGCGCGGGTGCTGGTGGCTACCGACATCGCCGCGCGCGGCATCCACGTCGACGAGATCGGCTTGGTGGTGCACGTGGATCCCCCCGCCGAGTGCAAGGCATACCTGCACCGTTCCGGTCGCACCGGCAGAGCGGGCGCCGAGGGGTTGGTGATCACCCTGTCCACTCCGGAGCAGCTCAAGCAGGTACGGGCGCTGACCCGGCTGGCCGGCATCCGGCCAGTGGTGGCGCGCATCCGGCCCGGCGCCGAGCAGATCGCCGCGCTCACCGGGCCCCCGGCGGCCCTCGTGGTCCCATCCGAGGCCGCGCCACCATCACCGCCATCGCCGCACCGCCGCAACAGCGCCGCCGCGCCCTCCCGTCGCGCCCCTCGGCGCCCCGCCCGGCGCCGTTCATCCCGCCGCGTCGCCTGAGGTGAGGAGGGTTACGGCCGAATGGACTAGTGGGCGTGGCATCCGGAGCAACGTCGGCGTCTCTCGGCGCCCCCAGCGAGCCGATGGGCGCGAGCGCGTAATCCACGTTCTCAGATCTCAGCGAGATCTCGATCTGACTTCATAGGGTCGCGCTCGCGCAGCGCCATGTGACAACCAACCTCCCACTCGGCGGAAGAGAAGGATCATGCCCAGTTCTGATAAACCCGTCCTTACGGCTATCGGTGCCGTCGTCCTTGGTGTGTCCCTGGCTGCCTGCGGTGGTTCGAGCGCCGCGGGCTCGAGCGCGCCGGTGCCAGCGGCCGCGGTGAGCTATGTCGCGGATCCAGGCGACCTGGACGCAGGCGACGTGGATGCGGGCGAGCCGGTCCCGGTCGACCCGGCCCCGGTCGTCGCCGAGCGGAACCCGGCGAAGAGCACGCCGAAAGTGTCGGCCAACACAGCGAGCGAGGACGCCATCGCGGCCGCGCTCAAGGCCGTCGGTGTGGGCAGCCCCAACCGGTGGGCCGCCGAGGTCGTCGAGTACCGGCCCTACGCCGCCGACGACCTGGACCTGGCCAAGTTGAAGGACAGCCTGCTCAAGTACAACCCCACCCAGCAGACCCTCGACCAGATCCTTTCAGTGCTGCTGCCGTGACCCCCGTGCGCCACGCGCGGCGAGCAGATCCGCTGCACGTGTTGCGCGGCAGCCTGGTTGCGCTCACCGCGCTCGGCATCGCGGGCACCGCATTCGAGCTGGCGAGCCTGAAACACTGGCACGGTGCCATCCAGCTCGTGCCGTGGTTCGCGCTCGTCGTGCTGGCAGGTGCCCTGGCACTACACATGACGCGACCGGCCCACCTCCCGGTGGTACGCGGGCTGGCGCTGCTCGTGCTCGCGGCGTCGGCGTACGGCGTCTTCGAGCACGCGCTGGCCAATTACGAGTCCGGACCGCTCGACCAGCGCTTCACCGACACGTGGGACGGCCTGTCCCTGTGGTTGCAATGGTGGTACGCGATCACGAAAACAGTCGGCCCGGCACCGACGCTCGCGCCGGGCATGCTCGGCCAGGCCGCCGCCACCCTGATACTCGCCACGATCGGTGCCGGCGCGGCGTCCACCAACGCGGCACTGGCCAGCCGGCACCGGCAACACTCCTACCCCAGCCGCCTGCCCGACCTGACCTGCACGCGCGCCGACACCCTCGTCGCCAGCACCGCTACCGGCTCCCCGCGCCGGCTCGGTGAGCTGGCGCCGAACCGACACCGCCGGCGACTGCACCCGTGAGTGGCATCGGTCCAGAGCACCGGATGCCACTCACGGGTTCGATCGGGGCAGCGGCGTCGTGGGCGGACCGGCGTTCTTCAGAGCCGCGTCGATCAGGTGGTGGTCGGGTGAGAGCCGGCACACCGGATCGGCCCGTGCCGCGTCCCCCGTGAGGGCGAAGGCCTGGCACCGGCAGCCACCGAAGTCGATCTCCTTACGTGGGCAGCTGCGGCACGGCTCCGGCATCCACTCCGCCCCGCGAAACCGGGTGAAGGCGGGGGAGTGGTGCCAGATCTCGCTCAGCGGGCGCTCGCGCACGGTGTCGATCCCGAGCCCGGTGATCTGCGCGGCCGCCGGGCAGGGCAGCACTCGACCGTCCGGTGCGATGACGATGTGCCGGCGTCCCCAGCCGTGCATGCACGGTTTCGGGTACGGCTCGTAGTAGTCCGCGACGACGTAGAGAATCTCCAGGGTGTCCCGGTGCGCCGCACGGGCGTGCATGACGGCCTGCTCGGCGGCGAGCACCTGCTCACGCGCCGGCAGCAGCGCTGAGCGGTTGAGCAGTCCCCAGCCGTAGTACTGCGTGTGCGCGAGCTCGAGGCGGTCCGCGCCGAGTACCGCGGCGAGATCCGCGATCGCCGCGATCCGGCCGATGTTCCCACGATGCAGCACGACGTTGATCGTCAGCGGCAGCCCCAGCGCCGTGACCGCTTGCGCAGCGGCAATCTTGTGGTTCATCACGCGGGCCCCCGCAACCGCCTCGGCCGCCACCCGGTCGGAGTCCTGCAAGCTGAGCTGGACGTGGTCGAGTCCAGCGTGCGCCAGCTCACCGGCCCGCCGCTTGTCGAGACCCACCCCACTGGTGACCAGGTTGACGTAGAAGCCCAACTCGCCGGCCTGCGCGACGAGCGGGGTCAGGTCGGGCCGGGCCAGCGGCTCACCCCCGGTGAGGTGCACCTGGAGCACGCCGAGCTGCCGGGCCTGCGCCAGCACGCGCAACCACTCGGGCAAGGTCAATTCCGGGGTATCCGGGACCGTGACGGGATTGGAGCAGTACGCGCAGTGCAGCGGGCACCGGTAGGTCAGCTCGGCGAGCAGGCCCAGCGGCCTATCCACGGTCGGCCACCAGCAACCGCTGCGCGATCAGGTCCCGCAACAACGCCACGACGTCGGTGAGCGCGACGCCGTGGTATTCCTCCCCGACCGCTTGGACCACGTCGGCGACGCTTCGGTTGCCGTCGCAGCGCCGGATGACGGCAACCGCCGTCTCGTTCAGAAAGAGCACTCCCTCGGGGAACAGCAGGATCGGCTCGTCGCTGAGCGGGTCGGTGCCAGTGCGCACCCCACGGCGCAGCGCTGGCCGGTCGGTGAGCGACAACGCCGCGGTCATCCCATCGCCGGCCGGGAATGCTCGATCGCGTCCAGCATGCTCCACAGCACGTCGGTCTTGAACTCCAGAGCCCGCACGGCGGCGTCCTGGCTGTCTGCGGACCTGCAGTGCGTCAACACGATATCCAACGCATCAGCGCATTCTTCCCGGGCGCGGGGAACCCGGGCATCGAAGTATCCAAATGCCTCGTGGTCGATCCAGGAGTAGTGTTTCCGCAGTGCGGCGGTCCGGGTGGCCATCGCTTGTGGCGCGAACATCTCGGTCAGCGACGACGCGATACCTTCCACCCATGGCCGCGTCCGGGCGAACGTGACGTAGGAATCGACCGCAAAGCGCACCCCCGGTAAGACATGCTGTTCGTCGAGGACTTCGGCCCGACTCAATCCGACCGCCTCGGCCAATGCCAACCACCGGGCGCAACCACCATCGCGCTCCGTCGTGCCGTCGTGATAGGTGATTCGGGGCAGCCACCGCCGGCGGATCTCTGGTAGTGGACAGTTCGCAACGACGGCGGCGTCCTTCTGCGGCAGGCTCCGCTGATAATACCACCGGTTCGCCGCCCAGGCCCGCAGATCGGCGGGCTCGAGCTCACCGGCGTCCATTCTCTGGTGAAAGGGATGCTTGTCCCAATAACTGTGTTCGGCGGCACGGAGCATACCTTCGAACTCGTCACGACCCAAAGCTGGCCGATTGTCGTACATCGTCACTCCCAGCTCTACAGCTCGTATTCGGCACCGTCGTGCGCGACCGTTGCGCCAGCGTCGGCGAGGTACGCCCTTTCAGGTGCATCGTCGAATAACAGCGGATTGGTGTTGTTGAGGTGGGTGTACACGATCTGGGTTCCGGTCAGTTGCCGGAGCAGGCGCAGGCTACCCTGCTCGCCGTGGATCGGTTGGTGGCCCATCGAGCGGGCTGTCGCGGTGCCGCGCTGACGCTGGTGCAGCTCGTCATCGGTCCAGAACGTGCCGTCCACCAGGACGAGATGCGCCCCGCGGAGCTGCTCGAGCAGACCCTCGTCGAGCGCGGTCACCGACGGCAGGAATACCGCGACGAGATCGGTGCGTTCGTCGCGGATCCGGTAACCGACGACCGCGCCGGAGCCCGGAGTGCCGCCGCGAGCGTACCGGGGCAGCCGGCCGCTGGTCGCATCGAAAGGCTCACACCACAGCGGCGAGGCCGCGCCGTGACGGTAGTTCAGTGCGAATCTCTCGCCTGCCCGGACCTCGTGCCAGCGCACTGCCGTATAGCTCTCCAACGTCGGTAGCACCCCACACTGAGAAAGCAGACCGCGCACCGCTGCGGTGCCGTACACGTGCAGCTCGCGGGTTTGGCGAAGGGACAACAAACCGAGCGTGTGATCGAGCTCGGCATCGGTGAGAAAAACGCCGTGAATCGGTGCCGTGGCATCATCGGGTGCCGGCCATAAAGGAGGGCATTCGCGCAGTGCGACATCGAGCTCCGGGCCGGCATTGCCAAGAAACCATTCACCGTGACCGTCGCCGACGGCGATGGTGGAGGAGAGCCGCCTCGTCACGGGGTGGGAGCCCGACCGCGCCGCGACACAACCCGGGCATCCGCAGTTCCATTGGGGCACCCCGCCGCCGGCGGCGGAGCCGAGGATGCGAATGCGCATCAGGGCTCAAAAAACTATCGTTGACCTGCGTACATTGTGACTTCCATCGGAGTGTCCCGCCGATCCCAGGCCGGCGTCACCCACGGCCTCCGAGATTCCGCCGTGTTCGGACGCGACGGCTCACCTTGATCATCGGTATCCCTGACGACCTCGCCGACGATGTGAGAGGGTCCATCATCGATAACGACCATAGTCAACCTCCGCCGGCTCCGAGGAGCCGTCTTGTTGGTAATGCCACGGCCAGCAGTAACGCGAGCCTACCGCTCGACCCGCGTGGCCGGTGTGCGAGGTCGTGGGTGAGCTCACAGAGGTCACAGTTGAATGATCCCGCTGGTAGGCGAAGACTTTCATTATGTTCACCCCGATCGCCTCCTCCGGGTTCGAGCTCCCGGGGAGTCACCCTGGTTTTCAAGATTCACATTATCGGGCGCGCCGAGCCCGGATCGCCGAGGTCGGCGCCGCCTACCGGCGCGGGGATCCGATCCCCGACGTCACCTACAGCGCCGAGGAGGACGAGGTCTGGCGGGTGGTGTCCGCCGAGCTCGCCGGCAAGCACCGGCGCTATGCCTGCGCCGAGTACCTCCTCGGTGCTGACCGGCTGGTCCTGCCGACGCAGCGTGTCCCGCAGCTACGGGAGGTCGACGAACGAGTCCACGGCCTCACCGGATTCCACATCAACCCGGTGCCCGGACTCGTCCCCACCCGAACGTTCTACAGTTCACTCGCGGATCGCACGTTCCTGTCCACCCAGTACATCCGTCATCACTCGGTGCCCTTCTACACTCCCGAGCCGGACATCGTCCACGAGATCATCGGACACGCCAACATGCTGGCCAGCCCGTTATTCGCCGATCTCTACGAGGTGGCCGGCCGGGCCTCGCTGCGCGCCGGCACCGACATGGCGCTCGATGTCTTCAGCCGCATCTTCTGGTTCACCCTCGAGTTCGGCGTGGTCCACCAGGACGGGGAGTTGAAGGCCTACGGTGCCGGCCTGCTGTCGTCGTACGGGGAGATCGAGACGTTCCGTGATGCGGAGATCCGGAGCTGGGATCTGCTCGCCATGGCGCGGCAGGACTACGACATCACGCACTACCAGCCGGTCCTGTTCGCCGCCGCGTCGTTCGAGCAGATGCTCGCCGATCTTCACGCGTTCTTCTCGTCCTACGATGAGAAGGCCTGCGACCAGCTGCTCAGGCCTGCTTGACCAGCGGATGACACGGAGCAAACTCGGCGGTCTCGGGGACCGAGCGAAGGTGTAGGAGCGCCCGCTCGTAAAAGGCCATGGTGTCCCGCGACCACCGGAGGCGATGCGCTGCGGAATCGTCATGGCTGTGCAGTGTCTGTGGCCCAGCCGAACGTAACGTTGGGCTGGGGCGCGAGAAACCGTACACACTCAAAGGGCCTGAGGATGACAGAATCTCACAGCGCGTGGCCGAGTCGGTCGACCGCTGAGGTGGGGAGAGCCCCGGTGGACGCAGACGAGAGTGAGCGGGCGATTTTCCAGCTGCCGGTTGGCACGGTGACGTTCCTGTTGACCGATATCGAGGGTTCGACGCGGCTGTGGGAGTCGGATTCGGAGGCGATGAGCGTCGCTGTCGCCCGCCATTACGAGCTGCTGGAGGCGGCGATCGCGCTACATGGCGGGGTGCGGCCGGTGGAGCAGGGTGAGGGTGACAGTGTCGTGGCGGTGTTCGTCCGGGCCTCGGATGCGCTGGCCGCCGCACTCGATGTCCAGCGGGTGTTTCACTGCGAGGGGTGGCCTGATGGGGCGTCGTTGAGGTTGCGGATCGCGCTGCATACGGCCGAGGCGCAGCTGCGGGATGACGGTAACTACTTCGGCCAGGCGGTCAACCGCTGCGCCCGGTTACGCGCGGTCGCGCATGGTGGGCAGGTCGTGCTGTCCGGAACGACCCGCGAGCTGGTCCTGGACCGGCTACCCGAACACGCCGAGCTGGCCGATCTCGGCGTGCATCGGCTTCGTGACCTCGGCCGGCCCGTGCACGTCTTCGGGTTGGTGCATCCCGATCTGCCCGCGGAGTTTCCCGCGCTGCGCTCGTTGGACACGATGCCCAACAACCTGCCCGGAGAGCTGACCAGCTTCGTCGGGCGGCGCATCGAGCTGGCCCAGATCGGCGAGCCGCTGCAGCGCGCGCGGCTGCTGACGTTGACCGGTGCGGGGGGTTGTGGCAAGACCCGGCTGGCGTTGCAGGCCGCGGTCAACGCGATGGACAACCACCCGGATGGGGTGTGGTGGGTGGAGCTGGCGCGGCTGGAGGACGCCACCCTGCTGCCCGCGACGGTGATCGGCGCGCTGGGGTTGCGCGAGGTACCCGGCCGGTCACTGCTCGACACTCTCGTCACCCACCTGCGGGCCCGCCGGGCACTGGTCGCTCTGGACAACTGCGAGCACCTGCTGGGAGCCTGCGCCCAGCTCGCGGAGGCTCTGCTGCGTTCGTGTGCGTTGCTGAGGATCTTGGCGACCAGCCGGGCGCCGCTGGGGGTGCCCGGTGAGATCACCTGGCGGGTGCCCTCGATGTCGCTGCCCACCCAGCCCGAGCGTGAGCCGATCGAGGTGCTGCGGCAGTCGGATGCGGTGTCGTTGTTCATCGATCGGGCCACCCAGGTCCGTCCCGATTTCGTGATCACCGCGGCGAACGCGCCCGCCATCGCCCAGATCTGTTCCGACCTCGATGGCATCCCGCTGGCCATCGAGCTGGCCGCGGCGCGGGTACGGATGATGGCCCCCGAGCAGATCGCGCACGCATTGAGTGACCGGTTCCACCTGCTCACCGGGGGTGGCCGCACGGTCACGCCGCGCCACCGGACCCTGGAGGCGTCGATCGAGTGGAGCCATGAGTTGCTCAGCGCCGGTGAGCGGACGTTGTTACGGCGGCTGTCGGTGTTCGCCGGGGGGTGGACGCTGGAGGCGGCTGAGCAGGTGTGTCCGGGTGAGGGGATCGACCGTTATGAGGTGCTCGATTCGTTGACCGGTCTGGTCGACAAGTCCCTGGTCACTGCGGACAACTACGGTCCTCGGACGCGGTACCGGCTGCTGGAGACCGTCCGGCAGTACGCCACGGCCCGTCTGGCCGGCGCCGGCGAGGTCGAGGCGCTGCGGAAGCGTCACCTGGCCTACCACCTCGCGCTGGTCGAGGCCGCTGCGCCACAGGTCCTGAGCGCCGGCCGTGATGATCCCGTGCTACCCGCGCTGGTCGCTGAGTTGCCGAACCTGCGCGCCGCGTCGGAGTGGGCGGCGGCCACCGACCCCGACGCCGGCCTGCGCCTGGTGGACGCGCTGACGTTGTTCTGGCTGTTCACCGGTCGCTACCGGGAGGGTGACACCGCCTACGCCCGCGCGCTGGACGCCGCCGGCGAGCAGCCGACGCCGCTGCGCGGCCGGGTGCTCGCCGGCCGCGCAGACCTCGGCTTGTACGGCGGCGCCTACGAGGCCGCCTACGGGTGGGCGCAGGCAGCGGTGGCGATCGGCGAGGCCTGCGGTGACTCACGGACCCAAGGACGGGCCTATCACCCCCTCGGGCTCATGGCCAGCCTCCGAGACCCGACCGGCGGGCGCCCGCTGCTGGAGCGCAGCGTGGAGCTGGCCACCCAAGCCGGCGACGACTGGTGCCGGACCTGTGCTTTGCAGGCCCTCGCGTTCGGCTGGATCTTCCAGGACGAGTTCGACGCTGCCCGCCAGGTGCTCGATGGGGCGTATGCGACCGCGGTCCGGCTCGGCTATTGGAGAGGTTTTGCGTGGCACTGGTTCTGCCTGGGCTGGGAAGCGATGTACCGCGGGCGACTGGATGCGGCCCGCGAGTTGCTCGCGCGTTCCGTCGCTGCCAGCGACGAGGTCGGTGACCCGGGCGCGAACAGTTTCGCCAACGGGCTCATTGCGTACACGCGGCTTGCGTGCGGCGATACGGAGCTCGCGTACTCGCTTGCCGACGAGACGCTCAGGCGGGTGCAGGCGACCGGCGCAGGCTTGACCGCTGGTTTTGCCCACCAGGTGCTGGGCCGAACCGAGATCGCACTGGGTGAGTTCCCTGCGGCCCGCGAACACCTCGAAGCCGCCGTTGCAGCCGACCGCCTTTCGGGAAACCTCTACCCGTTGACTTGGGATCTTTCCGTTCGGGGCACCCTGGACCGGATAGACGGGAACCTGGAAGCAGCCCATGGGCATGCCGAGGAGGCGCTGGAGATCGCGCGCCGGATCGGTAGTGGACTGATGCAAGCCCACGCCGAGCGCCTGCTGAGCCGGCTCGCCTTGGCCGCCGGCCAGGCCACCGAGGCCGAGCGCTACGTGCACGACGCGCTGGGCCGGTTGGTGGACAAGGGTTTCGCGCTCGATGTCCCGGAGTGCCTCGACATCCTCGCCGCCATCGCCGCCGCACAGCTGAGCTTCGAGGAAGCCGCGCGGTTGCTAGGTGCGGCCGCCGCCGCCCGGCATCGGTTGGGCATCGTCCGGTTCCCACCTGAGCCGCAATTCTGGGCCTCCATCGAGCTCACCACCCACGACGCGCTCGGATACGAGGGCTACGACACCGCGTTCACCGCAGGCGCCGCACTGACCAGCAACGAGGCCCTGGCCTACGTCCGCCGAGCCCGAGGCGAACGCAAACGCCCCTCCCACGGCTGGAACAGCCTGACCCCCACCGAGCTCGAAGTAGTGCGCCACATCAGCACCGGCCTCACCAACCGCGAAATCGGGGAACGCATGTTCATCACCCCCGGAACCGTGAAGGTCCACCTCTCCCACATCTTCGCCAAACTCCACACCCCCTCCCGCGCCCACCTCGCCGCCGAAGCCACCCGCCGCGGACTCGATCCGGCCCCAACGGACGAACGTAACGTTCGTGACTAGCCCGCAGATCATCCGACCAGGCTCACGAGCCGTGTCCGCGCCGCCTGCCATGCCGGTCGGACCGCCGGGGCGGCCCAGACGATCAGCAACACCAGCGCCAGGAGCACGTAGGAGGCGCCGAGAAGGTGCTCGCCGGAGTTCCACGAGAGTTCGCGGCCGTCCCCTTTCGGCAGAAAATTGTGCATTCCGACATAGTAGGTGCACATGGTGGCCACGCTGGCGATGATCCATCCCACCGATCGGGTGCGCACCGACTCGGCCACCATCGTCAGCAACGCCGGCACGACCCACACCCAGTGGTGTGACCAGGAGGTCGGGGACAACAGCAGGCCAGCCGCACCAGTGATCACCATCGCCAGCACGGCATCAGACCGGCGCAGCGCCCGCCGGATACCGATCACCGCTGCGACCATCACCACGGCCGCGACCAGCAGCCATAACCCCAACTGGAGGGGCGGCGGGAGGCTCAGCCGGGCCAGCACCGCCTTGACCGTCTGATTGTTCGCATACGGCGAGCCCGAGACGCCGGCCGCGCCGGCGAAACCGCCGAACCAGTAGCGCACCGACTCCTTGGGCAGCACCGCGAAGCCGACGGCAGTGGCGAGCGCTCCGGAGACGAACGTGACCGCGGCGGCCCGGATGTCCCTGCGGAGCAGGAGGTACAGCACGAACACCGCGGGCGTCAGCTTGATCGCCGCGGCGATGCCGATCAGCAGGCCACGTGGCCAGCGCGGCTTCTCGACCAGGCAGTCGACCGCGACGAGCGCCATCAGGATCAGGTTGATCTGCCCGAATCCGATCGTCTCCCGGACCGGCTCGAGCCACAGCGCGAGCGGCAGCGCAACCCCACTGATCACGACGGCACTGGGCCGATTGCTGCCCAGCCACAGCCGTCGAGTGCACAGGTAGATCGTCCCACCCAGCGCAGCGACCGCGAGGCCGAAGTTGAGCAGTTTCGCGACGCTCCACGGGATCAGGGCGAACGGGCTCAGGACGATGGCCGCGAACGGCGGGTAGATGAACGGCAGCCGTGCCCCGTCCTGGGTCGCCGGCAGCGGGCCGTACATGTCGCCGCCGCCCAGCCACTGCCGGACACCGAGCCGGTACACATCCAAGTCGAGGAACCCGTGGAAGCTGCTGAAGACCGTCACAATCCCGGCGGCGGTCAGCATCGCCACGGCGAGCAGCCACCAGCGGTCGCCGGGTCGCACATCGGCTGGTGAGGACAAGTCCTGACTACTCCCGGTCGGTTGCGCTGTCAGCCGGTGCAGCCGGGTACCGCTGGAGAGCTGCCGGCACAGTGGGTCGGCGTGGTCGAGGTGACGGAGAAGGCGACGATACCGCCCCTGTTCCCGCGGTGTTGCGGGTGACCAACAGCTGCGGGTGACCAACAGCTGCGGGTGACCAACAGCTGCGGGTGACCAACAGCGGAGTGCCGGAGCTTCACGGAGGGCCTAGACTGGGTCGATGCTTGTAGACGATGCCCGCAGGATCGCTGCCTCGATCGAGGAACGCCTCAACGCCAGTGCCTGCCAGGGAACCAAGGCCAGCGTCAGGGCCGACGAGGTGACCCCCAAGTCGGTTCCTGCTGGCGCCGGGCGGCCGACCTTCATCAGCTACTTCATCCAGATAGGGGACGGCACTCGGATCGCGTCCCTCACGCTGGGTCAAGCAGCGGGGTTGCTCGAAGATATCGAGCCGGATTGGGACTCGGAACGGCTCTTCGAGGCGATCCGGACTTTGGACGTACCCATCGAGGACATCAACTGATCTCGGGCCGCCCCGTAGCGCCGGAGTAGGCGTCAGGCTTGCCGCGGACCGCATGAGGCAGGATGGCGACTACGCACAGGGAGGTAGGCCATGATCATCGAAATAATGTGTCGCATCGCCGATGGCCCGCTGCGGCCGGGTGAGCTGGAGGTCACGCAAGTAGCCGTCCCCCTGGTGAGCTGGTCGGTCAACTCTCGCGACGGATCGGAGGCCTGGGACCTGCCAGGTAACGACCTGGCCATCGAGCTGCATTTTCCCGACAGCACCGTCTGGACGGGTGAGGTGTATCCCATGGAGGATATCGAACCCGAGCTGCCGTCGAAGGTGCATCTACGGGGTACGGGCCCACTCAGTGAGAACTCGATGCCATTGCACGCCGAAGTAGTGATGCAGCGGATCCGCGCGATGTCGCCCGACAGTCCGGACTGATCCGGCCAGCCCAGCCGCCATTCGGAGCCGAATGGCGGCCCGCTCCATTCACTACGGAGATGCGCGGCGCGCCGCAGCAAACGACCTGAATAGCGAGCGCGACACGCCGCCAGAAGCTCACACCGGCTCCCTCAATGTGAGATCGTCACCAGAGGAAGGCACAGGTGAAGGACGTCATGCTGACCGACCGTACGACGCTCACCCAGTTTCTGATCGAGGAGCGGCGCCGCTATCCGGGCGCGAGCGGCGAGCTGAACTCGCTCGTCCTCGGTGTTGCGCTCGCGTGCAAGGCGATCTCCAGGCGGGTGGCCTATGGTGCGCTCGGCGGTGTGCTGGGGTCCGCAGCGACCACCGACGTCCAGGGGGAGACACAGCAGGAACTCGGCTTGGTCGCGAACGAGTTGTTCCTGCACGCCGTTGAATGGGGCGGTCTGGTCGCCGGGATGGTGTCCGAGAAGCTGGCGGCGCCGCATCCCATCCCGCAGCGCTACCCGCGGGGTAAGTACCTGCTGGTGTTCAACCCGCTCGACGGATCGACCAACCTCGACGTGAACGTCTCGGTCGGCAGCATCTTCTCGATCCTGCGGGCGCCGAATCCGGGCACTAATGCAGTCGCGGAAGACTTCCTGCAACCCGGGGCGGAGCAGGTCTGCGCCGGATACGCGATCTACGGCCCTTCAACGATGATCGTCTTGACCGTCGGCTCGGGTGTGCACGGCTTCACACTGGAGCCGCAACTCGGCGAGTTCATCCTGACTCATCCGGCGATCGGGGTCCCCGCTGTCACCAGCGAGTTCGCGATCAACGCATCGAACAGCAGATTCTGGGAGCCGGCGGTGGCGCGCTACGTCGACGAGTGCCTCGCCGGCAGTGTGGGGCCGCGCGGCAAGGACTTCACCATGCGATGGGTCGCCTCGCTCGTCGCGGAGACGCACCGCATCCTCACCCGCGGTGGTGTGTTCCTCTACCCGCGGGCCACGAAGGACCGGGCGAAGCGGGGCTGGCTGCGCTTGCTCTACGAGGCCAATCCGGTGGCCTTCATCGTGGAGCAGGCCGGCGGCCTCGCCAGCACCGGGCGTGAGCGGGTTCTCGACGTTGCGCCGCAGGATCTGCACCAGCGCGTCCCGTTCATCTTCGGCGCGCGCGAGGAGGTCGAGCGCATCGAGCAATACCATCGCGACCACAACGTGGTCGAGTACGACACACCGCTGTTCAGCACGCGCGGCCTGTTCCGAACCAGCGGTTGAGCGAAGCGAGGTGGCCATGTCAGCCAAGCATCCGATCATCGCCATCACCGGTTCCTCGGGCGCCGGAACGACATCGGTGATGCGCACCTTCGAGCAGATCTTCCGCCGCGAGCACGTGAACGCGGCGCTGATCGAGGGCGACAGCTTCCACCGCTACGACCGCACTGAAATGAAGGCCGCGGTGGCCGAGGCGTTGAACCGCGGTGATCATGGTCTGAGCCACTTCGGCCCAGAGGCGAACCTGTTCGAGGAGCTGGAGGAGCTGTTCCGGCAGTACGGTGAGAACGGCCGGGGCCGGGTGCGCAGGTACCTGCACGATGACGAGGAGGCGGCGCCCTACGGGCAGCCTCAGGGTACGTTCACGCCCTGGAGTGATCTTCCTGCCGACTCGGATCTGCTGTTCTACGAAGGGCTGCACGGCGCGGTTGCGACCGACAAGGTTGACGTCGCCAAGCACGCAGACCTGCTGATCGGCGTCGTGCCGGTGATCAACCTGGAGTGGATTCAGAAGCTGCAACGCGATAAGGCGATGCGCGGCTACTCCACGGAGGCGGTGACCGACACGATCCTGGGCCGCATGCCCGACTACGTGAACTACATCTGCCCGCAGTTCTCCCGCACGCACGTCAATTTCCAGCGCGTGCCGATGGTCGACACGTCCAACCCGTTCATCGCCCGGACGATTCCGACGCTGGACGAGTCGATGCTCATCATCCGCTTCGCCGACCCGCGCGGCATCGACTTCTCCTACCTCGTCTCGATGCTGCACGACTCGTTCATGTCGCGCGCCAACACCATCGTCTGCCCCGGTGGCAAGATGGACCTCGCGATGCAGCTCATCTTCACCCCGATGATCTGGCGACTGATCGAACGACGGAAGCAGGCGATCACGCATTAGCGTTGATGTGCGGTGCAGGACGGTGGTGCGTGTCCGGCGGGTCGCCCGCCTGTTCGCCACGATGATCGGAGTGGCGATGATCATGAGCAGTTGCACCGCCGATCCCGGTCCCCCACCAGCCGGCGCCCCGCCACCCAATCAGGTCGGTCCGCTCCCCGCGGAGTGCGTCGACCGCGTCATCGAACCCGTTCAGGCCAGCGCGGCCCTTCGGCGAGTCCGGCCCGGCAGCGTCGTGTGCTTGAGCGGCGGGGGTCTGGCTGGCGCGCAGCTACAGGTGACGGCGTCCGGGACACCCCAGGAGCCGATCACCATCGTCTCCGACGGTGCGACAGTGCGCAGCCTGAGCGTCAAGGCGGACTACGTCGTCGTCGAGGGTCTACGGCTAGAAGACGGGGATGGGCTGACGATGTCCGGTCGCGGGCTCATCGCCCGCAACAATGTGATCTACAACGCGGCCGCGGATGGCGTGGAGTGTCGGGACTGCACCGACACGATCATTGAGTCGAACACCGTCGCGCGTGCCGACGGGACCGGTATCTGGATCTCCGGGGAACGCGTCACCGTCCGGAACAACACGGTGAGCGACTCGGTGGCGCGCACTCAGGGCGATGCCGACGGTGTCCGGTTCTTCGGGCGTGGTCACCGGTTGACCGGCAACACGATCAAGGACATCTCAGCGTCCGGCTACCCCCGCGGGGGTCCGCACACCGACTGCTTCCAGACCTACGACACTCCCGACGCCCCGCCCACCTACGACGTGGTCATCGCAGACAACGTCTGCACGAATGTCGATGTCCAGGCCCTGATCGCCACCAACGACGGTCGCGGCGGCCGCAGTGCCCCGCGGGGGCAGACCACGATCATCTTCGAGCGCAACACCGTCTCGGTCAACGGTTCCCAAGCCGTCCTGCTGCGGAGCTTTCCCGGCGTGGTCGTGCGGGGTAACCGTTTCTCCGGTCCGGGCGACCGCGCCGTCATGATCACTGAGGGTTCCACGGACTGCACGGTCATCGACAACACGGTAACCGGTGACCTGCGTCCGTTCGAGATCGATCGGCAGTCGGCGCCTGGATTCCAGGAGTCCGGCAACACCTCGCGGTGATCCTCAGCAAGGTGTTGCCGGTCGGCGTCGCTGTTGGATGGCGGCGCTGCCACCGCTACCGTGCGCTGGCATGGGGAACGTCTACGTCACCGCGTCGGGTTGGTGGGTGCGGTGACCGCGCTGGGGGATGAGACATCCACCACCACGGCTCGGGACTCAGCCACCGTCGCGGTGTGGACGCTGGTCAGCAGGGCCACCGGGTTGCTCCGGATAGTCGTGATCGGCGCGGTGCTGGGGCCCACCTATTTCGCCAACTGTTTCCAGGCCGGCTACGTGGTGCCGAGCATCGTGTTCACGTTGATCGCCGGGCCGGTACTGGCGATGGTGCTGGTACCCGGCGTGGTCCGCGCCATCGGCGATGGGGGTCTGCCGCGGGCCCGGGAGGTGCTCGGCCGGGTGGCCGGATGGCTCCTCACGGTCTCCTTGGTGGTCGTCGGGTTGCTGATGATCGCGGCCCCGGCGGTGGCCTGGACGCTGAGCGTGGGGATCTCCGATCCCGAGCAACGGGCTCGGGGCCTGTGGCTGACCACGCTGCTGGTGCTGCTCGTCGCACCGCAGGTCCTGCTGAACTGTTTGGCCCACCTCGGCATGGCGGCGCAACGGGCGAGTGGGCGCTTCGCGCTCGCCTCGGCCGCACCCGCCCTGGAGAACGTCGTCCTGGTCCTGACGGTGGTGCTGGCCGGCTGGTATTACGGGACCGGGCTTGACCTCGATCAGGTGCCGGTCGGTCTGGTGGTCGTCCTCGGGGTGGGCAGTACCTCGGCGGTCGCACTGCACGCGGTGGTGCAACTGGTCGGTGCGGCGCGGGTGGGTCTGCTGGCTCGCCCGTCGAGGCGCTGGCGGCAGGATCCCGAGACGCTGGAGGTGACGCGGCGGCTGCGACGCTCGGTGGGGGTGGCGGCGTGTCCGGCCGTGGCGATGTACGGGTTGTTCGCGCTGGCCGGCGCGGTGCCCGGCGGGGTGTTCGTGGTGCAACTGTCCTACGCGGTGCTGTTCTCGCTGTCCTACCTCAGCGCCAGGGCGGTGTCGATGGCCGCGCTGCCCGGGTTGGCGCAGGCCGCTCACCGCGAGGATCCGGTCACCTTCGGCGCGGCCTGGCGCCAGGGGTTGTCCTATGCCGTGATCGCCAGCCTGCCGCTGCTGGTCTTGCTCGCAGTGCTCGCTGGACCCACTGCCGACATTCTCGCCACCGGTGAGCTGCGGCATGCGGCCCTGATCGGCCCACTGGCCGCCTGCCTGGCGGTGGTAGCGGTAGCCCAGCTGGTCGGTGGGTTGAGCGACCTGGGATCCCAGGCACTCTACGCGCGATTGGAGGACCGGATCCCGCGGCGGGCCAGTGAGCTGGCCCTGGGCGTGACACTGGCCGCCGCCGCCGTGACCCTGCTGCTGCCAGCCGATGGGTCACGCCTGGTCTGGCTGGTGGTGGCCATCCTCGCCGGTGAGCTCGCCGCCGCCGGGATGGTCCTGACCCGGCTGTACCGAGCCGTCCGACCCGAGCGGTTCCTCGACCTGCGCACCCTCACCGGCACGCTGATCGCTACCGCCGCCATGGTCCCCGTCACCGCCGCGGTGTGGTGGATCCAGCACATCTACCACGGCAACCAGCTCAGCACCCTCACTGTTCTCACCCTGGGGGGGATCGCCGCCCTCGGGGTCTACGCCCTCGTCCTACGAGTCGCGATCCCAACACGAACCGGTAACGCGTCCGGGTAACATCATCCGGCGCCGCTGCGATTACCAGATCATGCTCGGTGACCTTGCAGCGAGTAGCGCTGCAGCTACCTGCGCGCCTGCTGGCGATCGACCCGCGCTCCGCCACCGGACCCGCAGCGCTGCTGGCCGCGCGTGGCATCACTCGTTCCGGAGGCCGCAACCCGCTAAAATGAGCATCGAGGGAGGCGGGCCCAGTGATCTCGCAAGGCTACCGCGTCGCTATTGAGGCAGAGGGTGCTGATGCGCGTCCGGCCTGGGAAGAGCTGGCCGACCAGGACAAGAGCGCCTCGCTGTCGAAGACTCCGCAGTGGGTCGATTGCATATGCAGTTGTGACCAGTTCTCGGACGCGACTCTGCTGTTTCGAGGCGAAGATGGACGTCGGTTGATCCTGCCTCGCGTGCGGAGCACTGGGATTCCTGTTCTTCCGGGTGTGTTCTCATCGCCTCCGCGCCATTGGAATCTCGGCGCCGATGCGAGCGGTTTCCTCAGCGAAGGAGGGCAGGCGTCGCCCAGCGAGACCAGATCGCTGATCCACGAGGTCCGACGCCATGCCGGTCTGCGTACCCGCATCGTGGTCGGCAGGGACGAAGCCCGGGCATGGGAGTCAGCGGTTCCGAATACGACCTATTCCATCGCCAGGACCGCACATGCGCTCGATCTCCGCGGCGGTTTCTCCACGGTCTGGTCGAAGCGGTTCACGAGCAAGGTGCGATCCAATTCCCGGAAAGCGGAACGACGCGGCGTCGTCGTGGAGTCGGACAGCACCGGACGGCTGATCCCGGTCTTCGACCTGCTGTACCGGAGCTCCGTCGACAGATGGGCTCAGGAGCGGGGCTATCCGGTGCCGTTGATGCGTTGGCTTGCGCAGCGCCAGCACCCACAGAGCATGTTCGCGGCGGTGGCACGCAGCTTGGGTGATCGTTGCACCGTGTGGATAGCGTGGCGTAACGGCGAGCCCATCGCCGGTGTGATCATTCTGACGAAGGGGCCGCGAGTCACCTACTGGCGGGGCGCAATGGACAAAGATCGTTCGCGGGGGACCGGCGCGAACGAGCTCCTCCATCGTTGCGCAATCGAGACGGCATGCGCCGGCGAACGGCATAGCTACGATTTCGGCCTATCTCAGACGGACGATCTGAAAAGATTCAAGAGTACTTTCGGGGCGGTTGAGGTCCCGGTGCACATCTACTACTTCGAGAAGTTTCCGACGGCAGCTGCTGAAGCCAGGTGTTACCAGGCCGCCAAGGAGACTATCCGAACTGTGGCCCGGCTCGGCCGCATGGAGAGTTCAGCCAGGCGGTCCACGACCGGTGAGGCGTGACGCGCGCGTCTCGTCCGTGGCTGGTAACTTGAGAATCCGGGTTGCGGGAGCGTTCGACTACAAAGCCCCAGCGTGGATCTCATCCCGCTGGCGGCATCGAGCGGGTCGTCGCACTGCAGGCTGTCGGTCTGGCCGCAGCCGAGCCCGACGTGACGCTCGCCGCTACGCCGGGCTCGGTCAGTGCTCGTCGATGCCATAGCCTGCGACACGCCGGTGCTGGCCACCAACAGGAGCGCGGTTTTCGGAGATCGTGCGCGATGGGGTAACTGGGTTCGTTCGGGACACCACCGCCGAGCTTGCTGGGTGATCGGACGGGATCGATCGAGCGGCCTGTCGCAGCCACGTCGTCGAGAATTTCCTCGGCGGCGCTGGTCCATATAGCTATGCCACGTTGCTCGCCACGATGCATGATCTGCGGGTGCCGACACGGATCTGACAGCTGCTGTGGCTCGTTGTCTATCGAGTTGTCCATTATTGTGGTCTATGCTCCCACGTAGGGCCGGACACAACGTCCTCGCCATGATGGAGAAGCATCTCGCATGCTCCGCTGGCCAGGAAGCTCAACCGTAGGAATGGGAGGACGTGTTGGATGGCGTTGAACGTCGGGGCGCCAGCTTGACCGACCGACCAAAGCTGCGGCGGACAGGGGCCGGTTATCCGGACGCCCAGTTCAAGCAGATCGTGAACCAGCTCGGGCCCCGTTCGACTACAACCATGCTCGAGTGGCGATGGACCACGCCGGTATCTCTGCGGTGACAGGCAGCGACGATGGCCATCAACTCTCCGTCGCGATCCGGCAGCAGATCGAGCAGGTCGACCGACGAGTGATGGGCGGCGGTGAGGTTTATGCCGCGGAGCGGGAGGAGATTCGCCGCGCCACCCAGACCGTGAAGCAGCTACGTATCCACCTCGAACTGGAGGAGTTCCTCCACACCCTCAATCCCGGTAGCGGGAAACCACAGCTGCTGTTGGGATTCCGGTCTGTCCGATGTGGCAGTGTCGTGCTCAAGGTTTACGGCCGCGCTAGGCCGAATGAGGCCGCCGTGCAGGAATTCTGGGCGGGAGCCGGCGTATCGGTTGTCGAAGTGCTCGCTGCGGGCGACGATCCTGTGAGCTGGCTGCTTATGCCGATGATCTCGGGAGCCCCTCCGGAGCTTGGGGAGGTTAACGCGCTGACCGGCGCACTCGCCGAAATCATGACCACCGCCCACGCTGTGTATTCCCCCGCGGTCGGATGCCCCTGCGATTTGTACACCGGGATCGCGGGCCACCTCGGCGTCGTGCTGGCCGCGCTCAGACGACATGGCTATGCGCTGCCAGACGGTTGGAAGGTCGCTGCTCGGCGACTCTACCGCAGCGGCGACCCAACCTTTCTACACGGCGACCTCGCCCCGAGTAACCTGCTGCGCGAGCCAAGTGGTCGGATCAGGATGCTGGATACCTGCGGTTACACAGGACCTGCCGAGTTCGACGGAGCACGCTGGTGCGCGCGAGTCGGAGGCTCACAACGGGCCCTGCCGCTCCTGAACAACTGGATGCGCACCGAATCGGGCCTCGATGTACAGCTGGCCCGCGCGTTGTTGGGGCTCGAACTGCTTATGGAGGCAGGTGTCCGTGAGCTGGTTAAGGACGAACGTCACCAGAGCTGGGAGCGGAAGGACAAGGAGACCCGGCGATGCCTGACACTCGGCGCACGCCTCGCCGGGCTAGCATCATAGGGCACATGTTGACATTCGATACCGTCCGTCCGATCGCTGCACTGATCACGACCTATGACCGGGTCGACGATGCTCGAGCGAACATGGAGGTCATCCGGTCTAACTGGAGTCGTCTGGGCGGATTCCCGGATGTCGTCATCGTCCACGCCTACAACGGTTCCCCCGACTGGTATCCCCGGCCCGAACACGAAGATATGCTGATCACTGTGCCACCGGCCCGCAGCCACTTCACGGGCGCCGCCGAGCTGATCGATCGTGGCCTCGCCGCCGTGAGTCGCGAATTTCCGACCGTTCGCTACGTGGTATGCCTGTCCGCAGACTGCTGGATCTATGACCCTAGGTGGCTGTGTCAAACCGTCGATGGTATGCAGGCGGCTCAACACCGGCTCGCCGCCGCGAGCTGGGAGATCTCGGAGTCCATCCATGGACTCCGCAGGCATAGACACCCGGGCTTGCTCCCGGCTGCAGGGTTGTCGACGGATTTCTTCGTGCTCGACTTACCGTGGGCCACCCAGTTTGGGATGGTTCCGCTCAGCTTCGAGGAGTTCCTCCGAAACTACGAGTCACTGCTGAACTACTTCCAAGAGATCCCGCTCCTAGAACGCTATTTTGAAGGCAAGTTCCTCGCCGCAATGCGGAACCAGCTGCTCGACGCGGCAGGCAGGAAAGACCCCTGGGGTAGTGAAGGGCCTCGTCAAGCCCGCCAGGCCCTACGTCTGCTGGAGGAACGACGGATCGATTCGAGCGGTCTCAGCTCTCCGTCACACAAGGGTCACTGGCCAGAGCTGGGATTGATCACAGCCGAGGACCCGGACGTGAAGCGGTCAGTCGTATTGCAGATCGACAACCTTAGTGGCCCCACGATCGAGAGGTTGCGTAGTCAGTCGGACACCTCGTGGTTCAACTCGCGCCAAGTGCTCTGAGACCGGATCTCGGTCACCCTTGGTCTCGGTCGCGCCGAGAAGATCACGCAGTACGACGTCAGTTCTTGGGCCAGAACAAGACGCTAAAGTTCTGATGATCAACGTCCGCCATGCGAAGTGTCTAATGCCGCGGTTCGGGACGGTGGTTCTGTGCCGGTAGGCTCTTGAGCCTGCTAGCAGCTTGCCTCACGTTGCTCATGACCAGGTCCCCATCGATCCTGAACGGGAGCACCACACAGTGTCCATCGACGACGCCAGCGAACGATGGCGGGAGATTGGCTGGCGGGTCGCCCGTTGGCTTGCCCGCTGTGGCCTTACTCGAACGCCGTTTGCTGACTTCTGCCGCCGCTCGCTGAGTTTGTTGGACGAGGTTGAGAGCGGTGAGCTCGGCCTGCCGCACGTGCCTATGCGGGACCGGGTAGGAGAAGTCCTAAATGGTTATGTCGAGCCCCTGACCGGGCAAGTGATGAGCAAATGAACAAAAAACGAATCTCCTATCGGACGGATGCTAATCGATTAAGAATGCGCGGCGCATCATCCTGGCTGGAATGGATGCGATGAATATCCCCGTACCGCCGACGATCGAACCGTCCGATCCCGGCGAACCAGCCAAGGCACGTCCGGTTCCTCGGCGTTGGCTGACGCCCAGTGCCATGGGGATCGCTAGTGGTGCGGCGGTATACGCGAGCATTGCAGCAGGTATCTCCGGCGTCCCGACGGTGTCACAGACAATCTGGTCGGTGGCAGCCGCTGTCATCAGTGGTGCCGTCGGATTCTTGGGCACCCTGATAGCCGGCGATCGAATCAGCGCTGCACGTGCTGAACAGGCTTTGGTCAGCACCCAGCGTGCTGGGGTACAGAGACCAAGGATCTTCGTTAGCTACATTGCTGCGGATGGCATGTGGGCCGAATGGCTTGCCGCAGCGCTCAGCCTAGCCGGATATAAGGTGGTCAACCAGAGCTGGGATTTTGTGGTCGGCGAGAATCTGGACAGGCGAGCGGTAGAAACTTCAGAAACCAGCGACTGTATCATACTGCTGATTTCCATTTCGTTTACAATGTCACCCTACAGTAGTGAGGACTGGATCAAGCAGCTTATCTGTCGGGTTGCGAGACGGGCCCATATACTTCCCCTCAAGATTGAACCGGGCCAGCTCCCGGAGCTTTTAGTCGGTCACTCGTTTCTCGACATCACGAACAAATCGGCAGCCTCGACACTCGTGCAGCTATTGGATGAATTGACGGAGCGCGGACTCGTTACGAACAGGGCTCATTTGAATCTCGGTGACCCCGCTGTAGTCTGTGACTTCCCGGGGAGCGGACCAGAGATATCGAACCTTCCTCCGCGCAATGGAAACTTCACCGATCGACTAGGCGTCATTGAGGCGATACGGCAAGTCTTGCAGCCAGGTCTCAGCAGCGAGAGCCTGACGGCATGCGCGCTACACGGATTGGGAGGAGTTGGGAAGACACAGACAGCCATCGAGTTCGCCTACCGTTTCGGGAGTCTCTATAGCATCATCTGGTGGATTCGGGCCGAGCATTCTGCAAGTATCGCGGATCATCTGATGTGGTTGGCTCGGGAACTCGGTATCCCGGAGACCGTGGAACAAGATCAGATTATTTTCGGACTTTGGCGCGAACTCCGAAATAGGGGCCGATGGCTGTTAATATTTGACAATGTGGAAAGTCATAAAATTCTCGATCGTTTCTGGCCGTCGACTGGAACCGGTTCGATTCTCATCACATCTCGAAACATTGCCTGGGGTGGCCTAGTCGAAACTGTACTGGTTGACGTTTTTGAACCGGCTGATGCCATAACGTTCCTCGGAAAAAGAGGTAAGACCGCCGAGAAATCCGTTGCTGGCGTCGTCGCTGAAAAGCTCGGATATCTCCCATTGGCTCTCGAACAAGCCGGAGCATACGTCGATGAGACCCAAACTTCCCTCGAAGCTTACACTGGCCTCCTCGCGACCAACCGCCAACAACTTATTACACTAGGACAACCGAACTGGTATAGCGAAACAGTGGCAACTACGTGGACTGTATCGATCCGCCGCGCCTGCGAGGAACAACCGCAGGCGCGTGCCCTGCTCGGCTTGTTCGCCTACCTGGCGCCAGATGACATACCTCGCCAGCTTGCACATGAGCATGCCGAAGTTCTGAGTGACTCTCTGCGGCCGGTCGCATCAGACCAAATCCAGTATAATCGTTTGCTTGCCTCCCTTATCGGCTTCTCTCTTGTCAGCGCGGATCCGCATCGGATCGTGATCCACAGACTTGTTCAGCTGATCGTTCGAGACCAACTCACGCCGACCGAGCAGGTTTTCTGTCATTCAGATGTAGTGAAGCTGCTTGCCGCGGCATTTCCGAAAGATTCAACAGATGTGGCGACTTGGTCGGCCTGTGGGCGATTGCTCCCGCACGTGTCGGTGTCCACGGAGTCTTTTACCACGCTGCTGCCCGAATATAGCTGTGACGTTGGGACGGTGCTCCAAGCCGCTGGCCGGTATCTTCACATGAGGGGCGATTACATCGACGCGCGTATCTATCTCGAACGTGCGCTCGAGGCGCGTAAGCAACCTAACGGTGCGGACCGCATCGCAGAAGCCGAGACTCTGAGCAGCCTTGGTCGACTGTATTATCATCTTGCCGATCTTGAAGATGCACAGAGCGCCACCGAGCGAGCCATCGCCTTGTATCGCGAGGCCTCCAACAGTAGCGTAGTCCCGGGCGGCGAGAATTTGATCCACCTCAGTCGTATTCTTCGCGAACGAGGTGATCCCGTAGCGGGCGAACGGGTTGTTCGTGAGGCACTGAGAATTCTTGAGAGTGCCGACGGTGTTGACCCTTCTACCATCGCAGCGGGCCAACAAGTCCTGGGCGACTCGCTTTGGCGCCGTGGTCGACTCACTGACGCCCGTGATGTCTTTCGTGAGGCTCTACGAATTCGACGATCGCTCGGCAATGGCATTGCGTCGATCGATCTGGCCACCTGTCATAAACATATCGGAATAATTTCGGCCGAGCTGGGCGAACTTGATGTTGCCGAGGAGCAGCTCCAAGAGGCGAACTCCTTACTGTTACCACACTACGACAATGATCACCCGGATGTTATTGACGTTGATGGACATCTTAGTGATGTACTCCGAAGGACAGGTCGGCTTCTTCAGGCTCAAGCACTCTTGGAGCATGTTGTCCAGGTACGAGAAGAGCGACTTGGGGATCATCCGGACGTGGCAGGAAGCCTCGTGAGTTATGGCGCTGTTCTCCGTGATCTCGGCGAGGTTGAAAGGTCGATCGAAGTACTAGAACGCGCGGTAAGTATTTTCGCGCAGCGCATGGGCGAACGGCATCAATATGTCGCGGATGCAAAACTATCCCTAGCAGAAAGCCTACAGCTCGGCGGGGAAATTGCCCGGGCGCGTATTGAGGCCACCGATTCTCTCGTCATCTTTGAAGCAACATGCGGTCCGGACCATTATTCGTCGCTTCGGGCGCAACAGCTCCTCGGCGAACTTGATAGCTAAGCAGTTGGGCCGCGGCATCCGACGGACTTCCGGCGGCGATCACTAGGAATCATGATCGTGTGATCGAGCTTGATCGCCCACGTCTGGTGGGTCTTGGTGTCCTTGAGAATCGTCGTGCCGTTACGCCGGAACGGGCTGCGCCGGATGGTCAGCAATCCGGAGATCAGATCGAGGGTGCTCCCAGCGCTAGGTGACGAGGGTGGGACTGAGCACAGCGTGACTCGGCGGACCGAAGAGACACGTCGCACAGAATCCGGTCCCCGCCATACATTTCCTGATCCTGCTAATGGCGAATATGATGCTGACCACCGAAACGCCGTTCCTTGTCAAGCTGATCTAGGCTGTGTCGTGATCTCACTCTGATTCTTCCGCGGTTCGAGCCGGCGCACTGGGCTGATCGCGCCCGAGAGGGCGCTGTTCGCCCGCACGGCTACCGGCATGTTCCGTGCGGCGAAGATGCCTCTGCCATAGAACGCCACCGGTACATCGGGAGTCAGGCGGATCTCGGTGTAGCGGTCGAGCAGCACGCCTACTACGGTCCTGGCCTCCACCCGGGCCAGCAGCTGACCGATGCAGAAGTGGATGCCGTGGCCGAAAGCCGCGTGATGGCGCGGAGAGCGGTGGATGTCGAACCGGTCCGGATCGGGGAACTCGCGTTCGTCCCGGTTGGCGGAGAGCAGCCATGGAGTGACGAGCGCATCCGCCGGGATGGCTTGTCCGCCCAGCTCGGTCTCGGCCATGGTCACCCGGATGAGCTGCGTGAACGGTGTGCGTAAGCGCAATACTTCCTCGAGGGTGGCCTCCACCAGCGATCGGTCGGTGCGCAGCGTGGACCACACCTGCGGGTGCTCGTCCAGGCACAGCACCGTGTTGCCCAGTAGCGCCGTGGTGGTGATGTGGCCGGCCAGGAGCAGCACGAGGGAGAAGTTCACGACCTCCTCATCAGTCAGTCGCTGACCGTCGGCCTCCACTGTGGCCAGCCTGCTGATGAGATCCTCACGTGGCTGGGCGCGCCGATCGGCGCAGTGCTCGTGCAGGTAGGCGAGCAGCTCAGCGGTGGCTTCATCGAGTTTCCGGTCGAGCTGCGGATCGTTGGGGTCGTCGACGTCGAGGGTGAGCAGTTGGTCAGCCCAAGTTCGGAACAGCTCACGGTCGGAGGTGGGCAGGCCGAGCAACTCGGCGATCACGATCACCGGTAGCGGGTAGGCCAAGGCAGAAACCAGGTCGAACTCAGTAGCACCGCCAGTAGCGTCGAGCAATTCGTGGGTGATCTCAGTGATGCGGGGAACGAGCCCAGTGACGACCTTCGGGCTGAAGGCCGCACCGACCAGCCGGCGCAGCTGGTGGTGGCGTGGTGGATCGGTCTGGACCAGATTGCCCGCGCTGAAGCGTTGCACCGCGGGGACTACCCGGCCCGTGTCGGAGGAAAATACCTGCGGGTCGGAGATCACCCGGGCTACGTCGGCGTAGCGAAACACGTGCCATCCGCCGTACGCATCGCGCCACACCGGGTGCTCATCTCGCATCTCGCGCAGCCACGGCAGCAGAGTGTGACCGCCGTCCTCAGCAGTCGGCGGAGTGGTCTCCGTTGCTCCGCCATGGCCGATGCTTCGTTCCACCCGTGGCCTCGACATCTCGATCACCCCTCGCACGCACCGAACTACCATCAGCAACTACAGGAAAGAAGACGGACAACGCACGGTACGTACGTCTCGCTCGACGTCGTCTGGGTGAACTTGCGCGGCGGGAAGAGACCTGGACGCCATTCCGGCAGCCGAACGCACCCAGATTCGGGTGGACGACCGGACCTTTGTCGGCTGCCAGCCGGCCCCACCCGGATCACCAAGTACTCGGACACGGATTGGCAGGAGTACTTCGCCGAGTCATTCTCGCTGTACATCAGCGAACCGGGTATGCTCTCCCGGCTCCGGCCCAATGTCTATGACTACTTCGCCAGGAAGTATCCCGACCCCGCCCGGCCACCGCGGCCAGCCACAGGCCAGCCAGCGCCGTGATGACCCGAATCGAGCGCAGCCACTCGTCCAGCAGGTAGCTGAGCGTTCGTCGTTTACGGGACTCCGCTGACCGCCGGTTACGCCTATGCGTTAGCGATGAATTCCTGCGCCTGGGCTAGCCGGTTGACTGCGGGCGCCAGCGCCAATACGGCGAGCTCGGCCACCCGCAGTGCCAGGGTCAACGACGCCGCGGGTGCATGCTGGGCACGAGCACTGGTGGCGGGCCTTGAGCGTGGCTAGTTCCTGCTGGAGTTCAGCCACCGCTACGACCAGACGGGCGAGTTCGAACTTCGCCGTCGCACGTCTCGCCATGCCGGAGTCCTCAAGGTCGGTCCGGGAACTATCCCTCGCCAGCCCATTCGCGACCAGGCACCTTTTCTGACCGCTGGGAAAACTTCCTACGTCCGCTGGGTGCTCCGGCTCGATGGACGGCCTCGCCGACTCGCTCAGCCGCTCCCGGTACCCGAGGCTGACGCCGCGGCACGGGCGGTGCGGAACTTCCAGCCCACCGTGGTACCCGGGTTGCTCCAGACCCCCGAATACGCGCATTACGTGATCCCGCGCGCGGACATCGAGAACGTGATGGATCGTGACGCGGCAGCAGCAGCACGGTTGCGGCGGCAACAGGCACTGTTCACGGGCGAGCGACGCTTCGAGTTCTTGATCAGCGAAGCCGCGTTGCACTGGCCGCGGTCGACCCGGGAACTGCTCACAACTCAACTTGAGCGGATCGTGGCGTTGGCTCCGCTCGAGGCGGTCAGTGTCGCGGTGTTGCCGCTGGGTGAGCCGGTGGACGCGGTTCCGTTCCACGGTTTCGTGATCTACGAGGTGACGAGCCGTTCGTGTCGGTGGAGCTGGTGCACCGCCCGGAAACCGTGACTGACCCGCATCAGGTCGATCTCTACCGGGCTCTCTATGACCAGATGTGGCAACGAGCGGCTGTGGGCTCTGACGCGGTGTCCCTGATCCAGTGTGTCGCCGCTGAGCTACGAGGTTGAGGTGTTCGAGCCTGAGCTGAGTCACTCGGTCACGGAGCCGGGCCCGATTACCCGGCTTGGTTCTCCATTTCCGGCACGCCGCCACCGCGGCCCGGACGTGTCGGTGAACGTGATGATTACCTCGTCCGCGTCGACCGGCTTCTCGATCTCGCCTGCGTCGGGCCGGCCGTCAGCGTCATAGTCGAAGACCACGTAGCGCGCTTGGCCCGGGGGCAGTTGGTCCACCGTTTGGGCATGATCAAGCTGTTGGATGCGGCGATCGGGCGGGTCAAGGTCCGGGACCGGGGGGTGTCTGGTGGGCAGCTGCTGGTCGGGTTGGCGTGTACGCAGCTGACCGGGGAGGACTTTCTGGTTGGGCTGGATCGGCAGCGCGCTGATGTGGCTGGTCAGGTGCTAGCGCCGGTGGCCGGGTTGAGCTCGACTACCGCCGCGGGGTTGGCGCGCAGGTTGGCTGAGAGGCAGTGGCGTGCGATGGAGACCGGGATCGGTGAGGTTCACACCGCGATGCTCGCGGCGCTGCCAGCGGCGCGAGCGGCGGCGTTGTGCGAGGAGGTCACCATCGATCTGGACACCACCGACGTGGAGGTCTACGAGCGTAAGAAACGTGGGGTGGCCTCCAATTCACCGAGCGGATGGCGTGGGGACCAGCGTGGGTGGACTCCGGCAAGGTGTTCACCCGGGAGAACGGGGAACCGCTCCACCCCGCGACGATCACCGATCGGTTGCACTCTCACCAGCGACCGGCCCAGGTGATGAGGTGCATGTCCACACGCTGTTCATCATCGAGTACGAGGTAAGTGAGTAGGCCAGCCCGGCCGAACGGCAGGTTCCGCACCGGGGCGTCGGGGTTCTTCTCAGCGTTGACCGATCGGCCGCTCCACGGGCTCAGTTCGAGTAGTGTGAACGCCTCGGCCAGCGCGGATAGCGCGTCCGTGGGCAGCGCTGCGATCGACTTCTGGGCCTGCGGATCGATGTCGATCGAGTAGGTCACCTGTGGGCTCTTACTTTGACAGCCCGAGTTCGGTTTTGAGCTGGTCCCAGGAGACGGCGCCATCGACGCGCTCACCGGTTCGCAGGCGTTGCTCGGCGGAGGCAAGTGTCTTCCGGTAGAGGTTCGGGCCGTGTGCCGATGTCATCCACGCGACCCGTCGCCAGGACTCAAGCGCCTCGTGGACCTCGGTGAGATCGAGCTTGTCGGTTGCGAGTTGCATCAGCCGCTGCCACTGGCGGTCGAAGTCGGCCGCATCCTCAGGGGTTAACGCCTGGCGGATCTGGGCCGGGGATGCGTCCGCGAAGGGCGGGCGACCTGACTCCGGCGGCTCGGCTGCTGCTGCGGGCATGCCTAATAGGGTAGTCGGTGCTGCGAACGTACGTGAACCGGACAGCCTGCGCCGAACTTTGTCGTAGGCCTGTCGTGCTCGCTGAGCTGATACTGGGACAGGCTCCATTGCGAATGGCCAGACCTCTAGTGCAGAACAGAGGATCGGAGGTTGGCGAGCGTCATCCCGACCAGAACACCGTAATAGCTGACAATGGCGGGGCGTCGAGGCGTCCGGGCGGTGCTTCTGATCAAGAAGGTGGTGCGCAGCAGGGACTCGAACCCCGAACCCGCTGATTAAGAGTGCGAAGTCCACCCATTCAGGGGAGCACTACCTGGGATTTTGGCTACCCTAGTTTCGGCCCAGAGGCACCAACGGCACCCAAGGGACCAGGGTTAATGGACAGTTCAAATGGACAAGATCCTTCGAGCAGTGCCGCTCCGAGCGAGGTGTCGGCCAAGGCTGCGCCTGCCTGATTGGCAGCGCACCCTGCACCCCTTGCCGAGGCGCCTGTAGATGTCCGCAAGACCACGCCGCTGCGCAACGAGGGTATCGTTATGATGTTGCGATGGCTCAGAGTAAGCGAAGTCTATTGACTGGTCTCAGCTTGGGCAAACGTGTGGCAGAGGAAGAGGTGGATGACCTCGCGTCATATTTCGTCGAAACGGAGCAGTGGCGCAAGGTTTTAGCGGACGAAGTTGACATTATCTTCGGCCCTAAAGGTGCAGGTAAGAGCGCGATTTACTCGACCCTGCTGCAGCGTGACGCGGAAAATGTTTGATCGTGGAGTATTTTAATCTTGGCCGAGAACCCACGTGGCACTCCTGCATTTAAAAACCTTGCCGCAGATCCGCCCACCGCTGAGCTCCAATTCGTTACCCTATGGAAACTGTACATTCTTTCACTGGTCAGGTCGGTGTTAGTAGACTGGGATATTCCAGGGGACGCCGCCAAGCAGGTTCGCGCCCGACTGGCAGCGGAGAATCTATTGCCCAGCTACTCTTCGGAGAGAGAGGCGGTTGCCAGTGTCAGATTTCCTGCTTTCCGGGGAGGGGTTGGAGGGGAATCAGCATGGCGTGGACGTGGATCCCTGGCGGCTATGTGGCCTGTCAGGCCGGGAGGCAAGTCAGGGGGATGCGGCAGGGATAACTCCCTGTCATCCCTGCCGCATCCCCCTGACTCCCTGCCCCGTTCGTCACCTTTAGTGACTATCGAAGGGGGCGTGTCTCTCCAGGCACGTGGCCCCTCAGCAGGGGATGACGTAAGCGCGGCCGAAGAAGGTTCTGATTTCTGCGCGGTGCAGGTGACCGGCGACTGCTTGATCGCCTTCAATGGCCATGACGGCGTGGATGTGCACCGTGCCATCGCTGATCTCTCCAGTACCGGTCATCTCGGCTGGTAGCGAATAATCAGTGATGATGTCTTTGGTGGCGTCGTGTTTAGGCATGGTGGAGATTGTGAAGCTGTCCACGGCACCGATCAGGCTGACGATTGCTCCGTTGGTGATGGCGAGGCGCTTGGCTTCCTTGGCCACGGTTTCCATCAGCTCAGCGTTGCGGACTTCGATGACAACCACGGATCTACCTCCCAATCAAGGGACTGAGGGTTTGCAGTATCGCGGCGGCGCACCATCGCGCACCAGCGTCGCGGTCGTTGAAGGCTTCACGGACGAACCGTTGGGCCACCAGAACGGGCTGTGGTCACGCGGGATGACTCGACCTGTCCGGGAATCTTGGCGAGGATTCCGGCGGCGTTCACCCGCAGAATGGGGTTATCGCCGTTATCCAGCCACCGCCGGAGATGTGCCAAGGTGCCACGATCAGCCAGGGTCGCGATTGCAAGGTCGGTGCCGTGGGTGGTCTGGACTGCGGCTAGTGGGCCGGAGTCGTTTCCTGCGATGCTGGCCGCTAGCTCGGCAGCTATTTTGGTGTTCCCGGCGACAAGGCCGGCCACTTTGAAGAATTTCCTACGGTTCACGTCATCGCCCAACTGGCCTATGCCGAGTACTCTCTCGTACGCCTTGACCACACCTGCCGTGGCAGGTCGTTTGCCAGTCTCCACCATGCTGAGGTAGGGCTTGCTGTAGTGCGTGCGGGTCGCCATCACGCACAAGCTGATCCCGGCGGCGTTGCGGGCCTCCCTCAGTACGTCTCCGATCATCATCGTTGTCAACGCTTGTGAACCTCTGAGTTGTTCTCTTGGCGGTCCATGTCGATCAGGCTAGCGGCAGGCATCAGAGCCTGACAGTCGGGAGGGATGACTCCGAGGAGCTGCACGGGCGAACGAGTCCGCATCCCCCAGCTCGCGCGGTTGGTGATCAATGATGAAGACAACTGATAGTCCGGACGTGGTGATCGCGAAGCGACTCCTTGATTACGCCAAGCAGGGTGGCTTTGTCTTCCAGCGCACCGCGCCGAGCGAGGACGCTCCGCTGGTGGGGTACCGAGTCAGCGATACTTACGTGGACTTGATCCACATCGAAGGGTTCAGTCGCGACTGCTTCGCCTGGCGTAAGCAGGTGTCGTCGCTGATCGTGTCCGAGGACGCACTTGTGCAACGCCGGGTGGAGGGCGGAGCCCTGGATGTCCTCAACGAGGTGCTGCGCTGGGAACCGCGATCATGACCATCGCGGTGTGTACATCGCCAGGACAGTATCCCGTGTCCGTGATGACGATCGGGTCAGCGATCCACAGGCTGCAGGAAGTGAGCCAGCTTTCCGCCCGGCCGACCGGTCCTGATCAGTGTCGCGAGCCAGCGACACATCCCAGAGTTGTTGTCCCAGTGACGTCGGTGCAGGTTCCCCCGTGGTAGACGAACCAACGCGGCCGCGCCAAGAGAACAGCGCGCGCCACAGTCACAGGCTGGTGATCAGGACCACCTGCCAGGCACATGGCGCGGCGGGGTTCACCAACCTACTAGTGACCAAAGAGGACGGGGTCATCGTGCTGAATCCGCACCTGGCGAACTGCTGCGTGCTGCGGATGGATGAGCAGGCCGCGAGAGCACTGCACGGCATCTTCGGGGAGTGGCTGGGGTGAGCCGGTGCTATGACAAGGAGACTTGCGGCGAAGCTCAGCGACAGCGCGCCTGACAGATGCCTGCTCGGTGTCTCCTAATTCCCGTGTCAAGGGACAGCCTGACTTCCCTGTTGGCGGACAGCTTATGTCCCTGTCCGCGGTCAGCTGATCTCCTGTTGATCTAGCCCGAGTTTTCCAACGATCATGGCTTTGCGGGCTTGATCATGATGTTGAGATTTTGCGTTGGTGGCCCTGTCCTGGGGCGTGTCCGATCGACGGGCTGACCCGGAGAGTGTATTATCCATAATTGTGTCCTCGATCATTAAGAAGCGTCGCGGTGGGAGTACCTATCTGTATGCGGCGACTTCGGCTCGGGTGGAGGGCCGGCCGCGGATCGTGGAGCAGGTCTAGCTGGGTACCGAGGACGAGGTGATCGCCCGGCTGAGGGCCGCGCCGGGCGAGGACCCAGGGCTGCCGGAGACTGCGCACCGCAGGTTCGGTGATGTCGCGGCGGTATGGGGATGCTCGAGCGGCTCGACGTGATCGACTCGGTGGTCGGGGGCGGGCAGGTCAGCGGCGGGGTGTCGGTGGGTACCTACTTGGGGTTGGCCGTGCTGAACCGGGTCTGTGACCCCAAGTCCAAGTGGGCGTTCGCCGGCTGGTGGGCGGGCACCGCGGTGGATCATCGCCGGTTCTGAGATGCGATGGACGCGGTCACCGTGGAGCAACTGGAGGAGATCGAGGCGGCGCTGACCCGGCGGATGATCGAGGTGTTCGGCCTGGACACCCACGCGCTGATCCTGGACATGACCAACTTCGCGACGTTCATCGACTCGGGCAACGACCGGGCGCCGATCGCGCAGCGAGGCAAGGCCAAGCAGAAACGCTACGACCTGCGCATCGTGGGTCTGGGGTTGGTCGCGACCCGAGACGGGGGCATCCCGCTGCTCTCGCGGGCCTACCCGGGCAACAAGGTCGACGTCACCCAGTTCACCGCGATGGTCGAGGAGCTGTCCCGCCGCTACACCGCAGCGCTGGGCGGCCCGGGCGCGACCACGCTGACCTTCGACGCCGGCCAGAACTCCGAGCCCAACTTCACCCGTCTCGACGCGCTGGGCCTGCACTTCGTCGGGTCGGTACCCCCCAGCGACCATCCCGGACTGCTCGCCCGCCCCGCCACGGACCGCCACCTCGTGACCGCCTACGCCGAGGAAAACCTGACCGCGTTCGAGACCACCGCGATGGTGCTGGGCCGGCGACGCCGGGTGATCCTCACCCACTCGGTGGGCCTGCACACCGCCCAACAAGCCGGGTTCGCCCAGACCCTGCGCAAGGCCACCGCCGCGCTGACCACGCTCGCCGACACCCTGGCCCGCGGCCGAGCCCGCCGACCACGACCCAAGGTCGAGGCCCACATCGACGCCATCTGCGCCCCCAGATGGGTCGCCCGAGTGATCAGAACCGACCTAACCGGCGACACCCCCGCGACGATGCGCCTGTCCTGGCGGATCGACCAGAAGGCCCACGCCACCCTGGAAGAGGAGATCTTCGGCAAGCCGATCCTGGTCACCGACCACGACAACTGGCCCATCGCGCAGGTCATCGACGCCTACCGATCCAAGACGACCTCGAATCCGGGTTCCGCCAAGCCAAGGACCCGCACGTGGTGTCCTTCGCCCCGATCCGCCACTTCACCGACCACAAGATCAGCATGCACCTGTTCACCTGCGTGCTCGCCCTGGCCCTAGCCCACCTGATGCGCCGCGAGTGCACCCACGCAGATCTGTCGCTCTCGGTGCCCGCGCTGCTCGCCGAGCTCGACGGCATCGATGAGACCATCCTGCTCTACCAAGGCGAACGCGGCCGGCCCCGGGCCCGCCACACCATCACCAAGATGACCCCTACCCAGCAGCACCTCTACAAAATCTTCGACCTCGCCACGTACGCCCCCCACCGCTGACATGGGTAACACACCAAACTGAAGATCAAAAAACTGCTGGACCTGCGGAAATCAGAGCGGAACCTCAAGATCTTTGGAAACTCAGGCTAGGTCAAGGGGCCCACCCCCTTGACCTAGATCAACAGGAGATCAGCTGACCGCGGACAGGGACATAAGCTGTCCGCCAACAGGGAGATCAACTGTTCGCCCGCAGGGAAGTCAGGCTGTCCCTTGACAGTCATGAATCAGCCACAAGCCTTGGGGTGCGTCGGTGGATGCAGGGCCTTGGAACCGGCTTGGTCCGAGATCGCAACCCGCCACCGTGACCTAGACCGAACTCCGACATTATCTGGTGCTGGTGCTGGGTCAGTGGTTGAGTTACCACAGCGCACCGAGCAGCCCACGTGATTGCGAATTCCACCTTCGGAGGTGACGACATTGTTAGAGCGCAAGATTCCAACATACGTAGCAAGTCCGTACGGGTTTGCTGATTCCACAAGGAGCTGGTACTACCATACGTTCATACCTTTGCTTGAGCAACACGTAGAGGTACTTGATCCGTGGGTCGAGGTACCGTCAACGCTCAGCGCCGACGCTTCGGCCACTGACAGATGGTTGGAGCTCGGCTGTCGACATCTCGACAACATCAAGAGAAACGCGCGACTCCTGGTTGCGGGACTTGACCAGGAGCCACCAGACACGGGAACTGTAGTTGAGCTCGCGTGGGCCGCTGCCCACTGCGTACCGGTAGTCGCCTATAGAAGTGACCTGCGCACGTCGGGAGAAGACGGTCTTAAGTACAACCTCATGATCGGATCTGCGATCCGACGTAGCGGCGGGGTCGAAGTATCAGACCTAACCTCGCTTGAAGAGCAGGTAGTCCGCTACGCCGCAGCGCTTGCGGACAAATGATGTTCCGACGCAAGAAGGCTACGGCTGCCCTTCCCCGAGACGAAGGATCAAGAAATTCTACAAGGCGCCTCGACCTCCAAGTCTCACCTTTTCCAGTAACCACTCCAGACGACTGGCGTGACCCTGAGCGCGCACTCCAAGAACTATTTGAGTACTCGGAGGGACGCGACACCCAAATCAGCGCATGGTATCTAACGACAAGCGGATCAAGAGGGGTTTCCTCGCAGCTCCTACGCGCTCTCGCGATGGTTTGTGGCGCCCTAAGAGGCCCTCTGATTCAGTTGCTCGTGCCGAGCCAGAACGCAGTCTCGTTGGGCTACGCATTTTTGTTACTCGCGGCAACGCTGGTGGCATTTGACAAATTCTTCGGTTTGTCCGCGGGCTGGATGCGCGACATATCAGCAAGCCAGGAAGTCTCTCGGCTTCTTGTCGCCTTTCGGCCTCACTGGTCGCAACTTTCTTTCAAAGCGAAGGCCGATGGGGAAGCTAACGTCCGAAAACGCCTTCAATTTCTTATCCAATTTAACAAGCAAATCGACGATGTGGTAAAGCTCGAAACTTTGGCCTGGGAAACAGAAATCGGTGCGTTGGTCGCTCAGCTACAGAACGAACGATCAGCTGCAATCAATACGAATTGACCGTCTCTAAGTAGTCGCGTTAGGCTCGCCGTTGTGCGCTGTAAACACATACTCTTCTAAGAGCTGCCCAAATCTGGTAATCGAGCGGTACTTCAGCTTGAGGGGCACATGACCCGACCTTTCGCTATCGACGGCTGCGACGCTCTCCCCTGCCCAATGAGATACGTGAACTAGTTTCTCCCATAGTTCTTTCTGGTTGCTTGACCCATACTTAGCCCATGCCGCCAAAACGCCAGCCTGATTGGCCATCTGCACGTCCCGACTCAAACTATCTCCAACGTAGAGGGTCCGGCTTGGAACAGCATGGATTTCATTAAGCAGTACTCGCAATGCCTCAGGGTCTGGCTTGCGGGCCACTGTAGGCAAAACAAGGACACGCTGGCCAGAACCTTTAGAGTCTCTACCCTGCGGGTGCGAAAGGCCATTCCACTTACTAGCGAAAACTTTATCAAAAAAGTCCGCAATCTTAAGCTTCTGAAGACGGTATTCGATGTTTACTACCGTCGCCTCTGTGTGACCGAACACGCGGCACCCAGCGGCGCGCACTGTGGCCAAAGTAGATGCGACTTCCGGATACAAGCGAAGGCGGGTGGCGCGCTCCTTGTTGAAAGCGCGAAATGCGGGCTGGAGTGCGTCATGAGCCTCCTGCCGAGTCGCCCGTGGGAACGCTGATTGAACCAACCTGGTTTCCAGCAGCGCGAACGGATGCTCGGTGTTACCGTACGTCCGATGGACTTCACGAAGTTCGCGCAGAACTAGTTCTGTTGGCACATGTAGTAGTTTGCCGACTACCTCGGCCATCGCGTAGAGCGCCGGGACAAAGAACGCCACCCAGTCATACAGTGTGTTATCCATGTCAAGGATAAGTGCGTCTACCTTGGGGCGTTCGTTCTCACTCACGGCTTACCTTCCGCCAAGCGGACAAAACCGTCCGCTTGCCTGCTTCTGAAAGTCGTATGTCAGCGTTCCAACTCATAAATCTGCTGAACTCACCGCTATTCTTGCTTCTATACATTTCAAGCTGCACGTGAGGGCCACAGACCCTGATTAGGTTGAAGTAGTTACATTCACCCTCGACAGAGGTGGAGCCTGCGCTACCGCCACCGACAATGTTGATGGGCCCTAAGTCCCAAACCTCATGTGTTGACTCGGGCAGCTCGTACACGTCAGTCCGCCAAACGAATGCTCGGTGTTTATGTCCATGTACGGCGATATGTACGCCATCTCGCGCAGCCATCCGAAGAATACGGGCGGCATCTACTGCGATCCCAAAGCCTCGCTCGAAGTCGTCGGCCGACTCGAGGTCCTCGGTAAGGACCAAGTGATGATGGAGCGCCAATAGCCTCAGGGAAAGTCCCTCGTCGCTTCCCCACTCCAGCGATGATGCAGCCGTCCGGTACGCTGCTTCTTGAATCCGACCCATACCGGCTAGAAAAGACTTCCCCTGCTCCAGCGAGCTAGAATTCACCCCGATCACATCCACGAGATTTCCACCGGGAAAAACGAACCGGCGTGACATCGAAAGATGTTCATGAGGATCATGCAGATAGAGCTTTTGATAAAAGTGGGAATATGCTCTCGTCGCATCTGTCGGAGCGACCGTGACCTGAGCTCCCGGCTGGTATGTTGTAGCCTCATTCTTCGTCCAAGCGATGTCGTGGTTGCCCGGAACCACGACTAGGTGTTCGAGGCCGAGCGCTAGGTCACCAGTGACGAATCTGAAGATCGCCGTGCGAGCGGCGTCGAATTCGGCGTCGGAGGCAATGAAGGTCAAGTCACCAGTAAGTAAGATTGCTCCAATAGCGCGCCTATCCCTTCGGAGTGCACTGCTGATCGCCTCGAACATTGTACTGCCTGCAGACTCAGTCTCGACTTCGAGCTTCCATCTATGCTCTTGACGAAAACGCCCTAAGGCAAAATGCGGATCGGTAACGTGCAAAATCCAGTCACCCGGACAGCTGACTGGTCGGGCCAGGTGAGGGCTGTCGTAGCTGGTGCGCGCATTTGCGGTGAGGATAAGTTCAGACCGATCGCCTGCGACACTCGACCTTACCCTCCAGATCGTCGTATCCATGGTACGGAGCTCGTCTGCGTCCAGTATAATCTTGCTCGCGAGCTTCCTTAACTGTCGAGGAAGATACCCGGGGAGCTGTGGAGCCTCCCTGAAGGAGTAGCGCCCGAAGAAACGAGTTGGCTCTGTATCGATTGAGACCAGACGGAACCAAGCTCGACTGTGGCTACTTTGTCGATAGTAGTGCGGGACGCATTGCATCTCGTCGCCAGAGGGCGTCACGGCCACTAAGTTTCCGTATTCATCACTCTCTGGAACGATGATCCGATCAACAATTGCGAGGTGCACTTGCCCTGTCCCTGAGTGAAACAGTCCCACCGTTACCTTTCGTTGCTTAACAGTGTTCGCAAGTCTATCCCAGTATTCCTCGTGGCTTGGCTCGTTCGGGCGCTTCCACCACCCCCACCAGGCAAAGCCTTTCTCTTCGATTGTTCTACGATGCTCCGGAAGAGTGTCGGCCACAAGGTCGCGATACCGGAACAGGTATTCGAAGTCTGGCGCTGCTCCCACTGTCGTTCACCCTGCTCAGCTTGGGGCCAAGTCCATCATGGGACTGACAGTACGACCTACCCCCGACAACGATGCCTCCAGTGCGACGATGTCAACGGCATGTGCGGGCCCTGTGACGTTCCGTGATCAGCGGTTTTGTCAAACGCCACGAGGCGGGCACGGTGTCAGGGCGCTGCGTGGCAGGCGAGACGGTTGCCGGGTCTCCGGGGATGCCGCGCGCTTGTGGAGCGCAGGCCGGAGCCCAACGCCTCAGTCGGCGTAGGCGGCGTCCAAGTACACTGCGGCGTCGGCGTGGAGCTCGCCGCGATTCACATACGTGTCTTTCATCATGCTGATCTTGGCGTGCCCCATCAGGTCGGCCTACTGCCGGTCCGAGAGGCCCATTTCGTCGTGCAGGATCGTGGCGTAG
Source organism: Pseudonocardiaceae bacterium (assembly GCA_050699515.1). GTDB lineage: Bacteria > Actinomycetota > Actinomycetes > Mycobacteriales > Pseudonocardiaceae. The sequence continues at coordinate 80,310 of JBOHFF010000017.1, read as the reverse complement.
GTGCGCCGCCAGGTGTGCGGGGTCATCCACCCAAGGCCCACCTCCGCGCGTACCGTCCGGATACTGCGGCGCACGTTCGCTGGCCACCGGAACGTTGGGCGCCCGGCGGCGTCGGCGGCCGCGAATAGCGGCCACATCGGGTTCTCATCACCTATCAGCCGGGTCCGTAGGCGTTCGGTGACGAACGCGGGCATCGGGATGATCCGCAGCGCGGAGGAGGTTTTGCCGGTGTCGCTGCGCACCAGGCCCTTGCCCTTGACGTAGCAAACCTTGCCCCGCACCGCGACGATCGGTACCAGCCGTATGTCCTCGCCGGCGACCACAGGCACGCCGTCAAGGTCACAGATCCGAGCTCCGCAGACCTCACCAATGCGCACGCCCGTGCCGAGCACGAACCGCACCAGGTCGGGTAGGTCCGCGCCCCGGGCGACCTTCTGCTTCCGCGCGATCTTCGGGTCATCGCTGGTGCCATCCAGCCTCGCGCCGATCGGCGATCTTGACGAGGTAGATCTCGGCGGCGTCGGCGAAGCGCGAGGCGGCCGAGAGCATCGTGGTGCGCTCGCCGGCCCGGTTACGCAGCTCGTCTTGGAGGCTGTTGGTCGCGGCGGTCTTGGAGGATCCCCAGCGCTCGACGCGGACGGTCTCCCCGGTGAGCTGGCGGAAGCGACAGCGGGCCACCCATCGCCAGCCCTCGCGGGTGACCCGGATGCTCCCGTGCTTGCCCAGCGCGAGCGGTGGACGAGCCATCCGGCGCCTCCCAAGACCCGACCCGACGAAGGGTTTCCGTCGGGTTTCCGACAGGTACGATCTTGGGAGACTGTAATCAAGAGACTCTGACAACTCTGTGAACTGCGATTATGGTGCGCCGCCAGGGACTCGAACCCCGAACCCGCTGATTAAGAGTCCCAAGTTCACCCATTCAGGAAAGCACTGCCTGGGATTTTGCCTGCCCTGGTTTCACCGCAGCGGCACTAAAGACACCCAGATGACCCAAGTTAATGGACAGTTCAATGGACAAGATCCTTTAAGTAGTGCTCGCCCTGATCAAGGTGTCGGCAAGGCTGCGTGCGCCTGCTGCGCTAGCGCAGGGACTTGCGCGCTAATCGCCCTGTCATGCTCGATGACGCAGCGTGATTGTCAAGTAGCTGGCGGGTACGGTGGGCCCTTGGCAGATCTTCGGGGAGGGATCCGCGTGTCGTCGCCGTACAACGGCTACCGTTACCCGGAGGCAATCATCGGCCACTGTGTGTGGATGTATCACCCGTTCCCAATGAGATTCCGTGTAGCGGCGGGCAGAGCCGAGCTACCACTGGTGCGTGCTAGCGCCCGGTCGGCGGTAACGCGTTGGAGTCACTCCGCAGCGAGCGCATGCGTGCCGAACCGTCGCCACTCCACTGTAACTAGCCCGGGCCATTTACCGATTGCGAAATGTGATCTATGCTCGATACCATGAGCCGGCGACGCGGGACAGGAGACCAAGTGCCGGCGTGGCTTATCAAGCTTTTCTCCCCATTCGCAGCCCTCGCCGTGCCGTTTCTTTGGTTGTATTATCATATCCCGGCCGTGGTTATCTTCTGGGCGTCGCTGGCGTTATTGTTATATTACCTATTCGCCGCCCCGACTATATGTGGAGTCGTTCATTCGAATGGCAAAGGCACCTGCGATGAGAACGCCTATGGTGTCCTGTGGGCCTGTTGGCGAGAAGCGCATAAGCGCAAGAAACGTCAACGACTGTTGTACCGACTTCGGCACCCGTTAACCCGGCAGCCTCCAGCGACCCCAGCGGTATTCTCCCGTTCAACAGTTGGACCCGCGTCGGTGCGTTCCTACACTCTGCCCACCCAACCCCCGCCGAGACGTCTGGAAACGGTCCTATCAGTTGCGGAGGTGTCAATAAGCGCCCTTGCTCTCGTCGTCTCTTTCATAGCGTGGCGATTCCCTGTGGTCTGATGATCTGCTGTGTGGCTCTCGGGTAGCAATGTGGTGCTGGGCGCACGATAGGTCGACGCGGGCGCGCCTCTCGGTGATCAACCGGCGCGGTCACCCATGAGGGTTCCAATGAGAAGCCGGTCGGTTGCTTCGATCATGTAGGCACTGTCGCCACCTTCGGGGAGCCTGGTGGTCTGCTCGATGCGACGTCGCAATAGCTGGAGTTTAGCTTAGGTTGGCATTCTACCGGTGGCAGCCAAGACGTCTGCCTCGGCTTGAAGCAGCGCGAGCTTGGCGGCACGCAAGCGCTGTGCTGCGGTTGCGGCGGTCACCGGTTCTGAAGCGTGGGCTGTTTCCAGGGCTCGCAGAGCCCTCCGCAAGTCGTCCACGAGTCGCCGCTGCGCATCCTCGATCTCCTTCTCGAGGCGAATCACCGCCTCCCGAGGCAGTGGACGGGACGGATCGTAAACGAATGCGTGTTCCCTTTCTTGGCGCCAAGATACGAGACGACCGGCCAGTACTGGCCCGAATTGCGGAACCTGCTGAACTCGCTGGACCTCGATGTCCCCAGCCGTGTCGATGCCATAAGAGGACAGCATTGCCACACGCCCGGCGCCGATTCCCTTAATACGAGCCGACTCGATCAGCTGCGTCTGCAGGAATTGCTGCAGTTGCTCCTGACGCTTGTTCTTCTCTATCTGTCGGTATCTCTCAGCCCGCCGGGATGGCAGACCGTCCCACAGACGTGACGCCCGGGTAGCCGCTGCCAGAGCTACGGCGTGCGCCGGAAAGCGGTTCGCCTGCTCGAGCTCCGCAGCAGCGTCCGCTTCTTCGCTCTTGGCAGCCCGGTAGGCGTTGATCCACGGCTTCCGACGCTGTCTGCGTGCGCCAAAGCCAAACACCACCGCAACGGCGCCAAGAAGGATGAACAGCCCACCACGAGGTAGTAGAACCAGCCCCCCCACCATAAGCAGGAGGCCCAGTAAGTAGCCGCCCCAGACCAAGCCAGGTGTCTTGACGGCCTTCTGAGCGGCAGGGTTCACTACGACGCTGGAGGTCGCCGCAACCAGGGTCGGCGGTACTGGCCGAGGCACCGCCGCAATGAGGCCAACCAATTGCTTGTATTCGTTTTCGTACCGTTGAGTGAAAGCGGTCGTCGGGACACCGAAGAGGAGCACGCCAGTACTCTGCTCGAAATCGCACCACGGGCACAGTGATGTTGACCGAGGATAGTAGTGCTTGGGATTACGCCGACAATGTGCGAACTCGGCGGCCAATTGGTCCAGAGCCTGCACCCATTCCTCGGCGGATGGCCGCAAACGTTGGGGAACGGGATGCGCGAATGCAGATTCAAAGAGCGCTGCCACACGGGACGGCAGTATTTCCATGCCCACCGTGTTTGGCGGTCGCTGCATTTGACGGTCGGCGGCGTGAGCGCCAAACGCGAACCGATGCTCGACTATGGCGCGTTCAATCGGCATCTCGCCCGCGCCCAGGAAGCGCCCGGCGTAGGGGTGACGCCCCAACATCAGCAGCTGAAAAATCGTGATGGCCAACCCGAACGCGTCATGGTCCGAGGTCCGCACCACCGAGTTCAGCGACGCCTGATCCAGCTCCGGTGGCAAGAAAAGAGGCACCGCCACGGTGCACAACAGCGGGCGCCCACCGGGCACGGGCACCTGAAAGCTATCGACGTCGATGAGTCTGACGGTACCGTCGCCGAGCACCAAGATTGAGCCCGGATTCACGTCACCGATAACCAGTCCCAGAGCGTGGACGGCGGCGAACGCGCGAGCGACGTTGCCGCTAACGTGCACAAGAAAGCGCCAGTCCACAGTTGAGAAGTGCTTTCGGCGACTGCTCGGCGTGTAAAGGTGGTGAATGTCCTTGCCGTGTTCCACGACAGGGAGCAACAGACCGCGCGCTCGCCCTTTCTCGTCGAGGACCAAGCCGGAGGGCCATGCCGTGAATCGGCCGATGTCCGTCTGTCTGAATTGGGTCAAAATCTTGATCTTTTGAGCTCGTTCTCCAGTCAGGGGGGAGGCGTAGATCTTGATTGCCTGAGAACTATGTCCAGCGAGCCGATAAACAGCTCCTTCGCCACCCTCGCCGAGCTTGTCGCCAAGCCGCAGTGGGCGGCCCTGCTCGTCAACGAGGCGGGACAACGCCGGAACCGTCCGCGAGGCGGCTCGCCATAACGAGTGTCAGGTCGTCATCGGCACGCGACGTCACGATGGGCGAGTTCAGGTACTTCGCCAGTTCAGCGCTGAGCTCTCGATCCTCCCCATCGGCTGTGGATCGGCGGATCGGACGCAGCATCCGTTCGAAGAATGGGCTGTGCACCGTCTGCTGCTCGTAGCGCAGAAGTAGATGTTGCAGGCCGTCGGTGAACATAGCGACCTCATACTGAGCATGGGGAAGCGTGTCGACTTGGAGCATCTGCATGGCTGTCGGGTCCGTGACGAATGAGGTTGTATTGGCGTACTCGCCGCGCTGGGGCCAGAAAAGCCATGCCCACGAGTCAGTTCCGGCCTCGGGAGTGACGATGGCACCGTCACCCACCTGCGCAAATGTCGACCACTGCTCGGCCAGCACCGCACAAAGCAGCGTCGCGGCTAGCTCTCGCGGCGGAAATCCCAAGCGGTCGGCCTCGGCGAGGAGACCCTCCCGGGCACTGGCAACGCAATCCTTTAGCCAATCGGCAATCGTGGGAGGGGGCGCAAGGTGCGACAACTTCCCTTGAATCTGCTCCACGAGCGTGTTGCAGACGTAGGCGGCGCCTTGGGCACCTTGGGAGGCACTGCCGGCGCCATCGGACACCACAGCAATGAGGACTTGTCCCTGCGGAGCCGCGACAACTTCGCAGCGATAGGCGTCCTGGCAGGGCAGGTCCTCACGCACGTGGCTCGTGCCAGCTATTGTTGCCGCCGCGAATCGCCAAGTCGTCGGGTCGGCCACAGGCTCAGATGGAAAAATCATTGTCAAGAATGAAGACCATACGATGTTGAGCGCCGCGCGCGGTCACACGATCGCCCAGCCTTGCGGAGTTGCGGGGTTAAGTAGTGGTACCTCCTCGCCCGGTTGGGATTGGGACACCGAGCTCATGGAGTTCGACAGCCAGGTGAATAGACTACTGAACTCCAGTCCCCGAAGTCGTAAGGGTTGGCGCGTCGAGATTTGCGCGAGCACATCCATATTGGCATCCTCAATGCCGACAGCGAAGAAACTGAATGCTTTGATTTCCTCGCCCGAGTGGACACGCGTGGCAGCGTCCCTCCAATTGTCAGTCGGCTCACCGTCCGTGATAAGAAAGATCCACGGCCGATAGTAGGAGATGCCCTGCTGGCGATACAGCTGTTTACGCTGCTCGATGAGGTCGAGGCCAGTTCTGATGGCCTCGCCCATTGGTGTGGGGCCGTTGGCTCGCAGCATGGGAGCTGCGAAGTTCTCGGCCGTAGTGAAGTCGGTCTCCAAGCGTACGGGACCGAAGGATAGGACTGCCACCTCCACGCGCTTGGCTGCAAGTCCATCGCTAGTAAGCTGCGAGGCGAACGTGTCCAGGCCAACGTTGAGCTCGTCTATTCGCTGGCCAGCCATGGAGGTCGAGGTATCCAGCAGCAGCAGACACGGGCAACGCGGCTCGGGATTGTCCACGAACTCACTCGCGTCAAACGTGACCTGGTCGAAGCTCGTCATGTTGTCATCCTCTCACCGTATCGGTCCAGCCAGTCAGATCTAGCCAGTTAGCTCAGATATCAACCAATTAGCCCAGGAAATCCCGTGGTCACGGCCAGAGGGAGAGACATGCCTCTTACTTGCGGTCCCCACCTCTGACCCGCAGATTGGAGTTTGTTTCGCCCGGTGCGTGGCGGCATCAACAGGGGATGACGTAGGCGCGGCCGAAGAAGGTACCGATTTCTGCGCGGTGTAGGTGACCGGCGACTGCTCGATCACCTTCGATTGCCATGATAGCGTGGATGTGCACCGTCCCGTTGGTGATCTCCCCCGTACCTGTCATTTCTGCCGGGAGGGAGTAGTCGGTGATGATGTCCTTGGTGGCGTCGTCTTTGGGCATGGTAGAGATGGTGAAGCGGTCCACGGCGCCGATCAGGCTGACGATTGCTCCGTTGGTGATATCGAGGCGCTTGGCTTCCTTGGCCACGGCGTCCATCAGCTCAGCGTTGCGGATCTCGATGACAACCATGGGCTACCTTCCAATTAATGGGCTGAGTGCTTGCAGCATTGCGGCGGCACACCAGCGCGCGCCTGCGTCACGGTCGCTGACCGCTTCACGGGCGAACCTTTGCGCCACCAGAATGGGCTGAGGAAAGCCCGCAGGATTGTGCGCGAAATTTGCGGCGGCCACCCACTCAAGTCCGCAGACGCGGGCGACTACAGCGGTCATGTAGCGATCGCGGACCTCGGCGTCTCGGTTGAGAGCTGCGGTGACGCGGGGTGCTTCGACTTGTCCGGGAACCTTGGCCAGAATTCCGGCCGCGTTTACCCGCAAGACTGCATTATCGCCGTCGTCTAGCCACTTTTCTAGGTGGACTACCGCGCCGCGATCGGCCAGGGTCGCTATCGCAAGGTCCGTGCCATGCGTGGTCTGGACGGCGGCGAGCGGTCCGGGGTCGTTGCCTGCGATGCTGGCGGCTAGCTCGGTAGCAATTTTGATGTTTGCGGCGACCAGGCTAGCCACCTTGAAGGCGTCCCTACGGTTCATGTCACCGCCCAACTGGCCTACGCCGAGCACTCTTTCGTATGCCTTGACCACACCTGTGGTCGCCGCTCGTTTACCAGTCTCTACCATGCTGAGGTAGGGCTTGCTGTAGTGCGTGCGGGTCGCCATCACGCACAAGCTGATCCCGGCGGCGTTCCGAGCGTCCCTCAGCGCTTCGCCGACCATCATCGCTGCCATCGGTTGTGAACCGCTGTGAACCTCTGAGCTGTTCTCTTGGCGGTCCATGTCGATCAGGCTATCGGCAGGTGCCAGAGCCTGACGGCCGGAGGGATGACCATGTCGGATGATCATGACACACAGAGCCCAAAGGGCCCGTACGGTGGAGTCGCGCGGTGATGGCAGGCAGGCACAGACGCCAGGCTCTTGCTGCGCAAGTGACTGGGCAGCGGGCAGCCCGGCCGGTGAGGATCGTTGACGCGCGCACCCACTTGGAGCACCTGGTATTCGGCGACGTTCTGGCGCCACATTGCCGCAGCTACGTCGCGAAGTGCGGCGCTGCGGTCCTTGCGGCGAGTTTGGCGGAGCCGGGGCACGGCCGGTGCCGAGAGTGCGCCCGATGAGCGCGGTAAGCGACCTGAATTCCGACCGGCCGCTGGTCGAGCGGTTCCCGTCAGAGCCTCCCGGCGGCCGGTCGGCACCACCCGATGCTGATCTCACCATGGAGATCCAGGCGCTGGCGGGTTTGCTCGCCGAAGTGGTGACATTGGCCGCCAAGCGCGCCATATTTCCCCGCCAGTGGGCGCTAATCGCCGAGTTGGCGCTGGAGCACGAGAGCGTACGCGCGGCGCTGCGGAGCGAGCGGACCGGGCCGGAACCGCTAAACGCCGACCTACCAGCGCTGAACACCGAGCGCATAATCGGCCAGGTCAACCAACTCCCTGACCTGATCGGGGACGGCCGTGCGCGGTGCTGACAGTCCGGGTCTCGTGGCGGCCAAGCGGTTGCTCGATGCCGCCAAAAGCCAGGGATTCGTCTTCGAGCGGATCGCGCCTGGCCCGGACGGTCCACTCGTCGGGGTACGGGAGACCGTGGAGTACCGCGATACTTGCTATCTCGGTGGCTTCGGTGATGGCTGCTCAGCGACCCGAGCCCGCAAGTACAGCCTGATTGTGCCCGGCGGGCTGCCAATCACCGAGCGCGTAACCGGTGACGCGCTGACCGTGCTGCACACAATGGTGGCCGACTGGCCGCTCACCTGAGGCCCCGCCGGGCCACTATCGACCCCGTGGCACCCCGGCCAACCGTCATCCGTGCTGAGGCAGACGGTGAGGCACGAGCAACCCGCTGTGGCACATGCCTCACCCCTTCACCTCGCCACTGCCCAAGCCCTGAGCTGCGGCGAGGCAGAAAACTCCGCAAGGCAGGCCAGCCACCATTAGGCTGAATCCGGTCGGTTTCAGCAGTTGGGTTAGGTGCCGCCTGCCTGCCCTATCGATGCCGGATTCACCGCGATGGAGATTCCGACCGCAGGCGCCGAGTCGTCGCAGGGCAACGTTCGGTGATCGAACCCGTCACGGCTGAGCGCGCATCCTCGAAGCGGGGATTCGGGCGGGTTTTGTGACGGGTGTGACGAATTCTCGGTTACCCGTCACACCCGTCACAGAAGACGTTTCACCAGCTCAGGGCATAGGTGAACCCGTCACAGCCGCTGTGACGGGTTCACCTGGTTTGTGACGGGTTGCCGTGGTGGGTGTGACGGGTTCAGATCGGGCCGTCGTCCGGCGTCGGGATCTTCGCCGCCTTGCTGGGCGGCAATGGCGGCCCGGATTTCGCGACGAGACGACTACGCGCCTACGGCGGTTAGACCACCTCGTGGAACATCTGGGGTGGCCGGGGGAGGCGGGAGGCGATCAGGTCGGCGGCTTTGGTGTCGGCACCGGCGAGCCAGGCGGCGTAAACCTTCAGCGTGGTTGCTCCACCGCCCGCGTGGCCCAGCCTGCCTGCCACGGTGCGCAGGTCGACGCCACCCGCGAGGAGCTCGGTGGCGCTGTAATGCCTCAGCGCATGCAGGTGCGTGTCGATGCCGAGATCGGCGGCCATCTTCGCGTACCGGTGGGTGATGGCGTCCGGGTCGCAGTGCCGCCGGTGGTCAGGCGCGTAGGAGAACACGAAGGCGTCGTTGTCCAGCGTCGTGCCAAGGTCGGCGCAGCGTTGTTCAGCGCGTGCCTTGTGCTGGTTGAGGATCGTGATCGTGTCCTGATCGAGCTTGATCACCCGCATCTGGTGAGTCTTGGTGTCCTTGAGGATCGTTGTGCCGTTGCGCCGGACGAGGTTGCGGCGGATCGTCAGCGATCCAGAGATCAGATCGACGTGCTCCCAGGCCAGCGCTACCAGCTCGCCGCGCCGGGCGCCGGTAACGAAGGTCAGCCACACGAACGTGCCCCAGTCCGCGTCCTGCGTCCACGCAGCGTTTGCGATCTTGGCTGCTTCCTCTGCCGAGGGTGGGTCGGGCTGTGGTGCCGGGATACGTGGCCGTTGGGCGGCGTCCAGCGGATTGACGGTTATCCAGCCCCAGCGCTTTGCGGCGCTGAGGGCGCCGCTAAGCACAGCGTGACACTGGCGGACCGAAGAGACCGCTAGTGGCTTGCAAACGTGCGACGCGCACCGCTCGTCGCAGTCATGGGGCCGGGGTGTGCGGTGCTCCACAAACTCGCGACCGTGGCAGCGACGGCGGCACGTCCGCAGCTCGGCGTAAAGCTGCTCGAAGGGGCGTGGACCCTGTCGGCATAGCTGGGCCAGGGGAGTAGCGCCGAGCGCCGGACGGATAAAGCCGTTGATCAGCAGCCGGTAGCTATCTCGGGTCGTCTCCTCAACCTGATGCCCGGACAACCACTCATCGAGCAAGTAGCCAAGTGCGACGTTCGTCCGTGCTGTCGTGTTATCACGCACCTGCTGGCGCAGCTGGTCGCGAATCACGATCGCTGCGTCCTCGGTGTCGGCCGAGCCGCTGAGCATGAGCTGCCGACCGGTCACCGGGTCGTACCCGGCAGAGACACGTACCTGGTAAGTCCCACCGCGTTGGCGGATCCCGGTCAAGTCCTTCGGAGCCTGCTTCCTCCGTACCATAACCGCAGCGTACAGCGCGGTAATGGACACTCCAATGGACAAAGATCCACGATAGCAATCTTGCTCGGCCCATTACCGCTGGTGAGAGGTGGTGCGCCGCCAGGGACTCGAACCCCGAACCCGCTGATTAAGAGTCAGCTGCTCTGCCAGTTGAGCTAGCGGCGCTGGCGTCGACCTACCCGGCGCGACGTCGCAGACGGTAGCACGCTGGTGCCGGATGGTCTCAACCAGGTTACAAGCAACCGCCGAGACCACTGCGCGTCGCTACACACGGGTCGCACGCTCGTTAGGTCTGTCGGTCCGGGGCGACAGGCTGAATCTCTAGTAGTAGATCATGGAAATGGATGGTTCCCGTGCGGGTGAGCAAGTCGTGTCCGGCGACCGGGGGTCGGCACACAGGGTCAGGGCGGGTCCGGCGGGGCACCGCCATCACACTGTTGATTGTTGCCGGAGTGCTCGGCACGTTGTTGGCGGGCTGCGGCGGGCTGCACGTCGGCGCGTCGAGCCCAGCGGCGCACGAGGTCACCCCGGTGCTACCTCCGCCGGTCGCGGTGATCACCACTGATCCACCGGATCATGCGGCCGACCTCTCACCGTTGACGCCCGTCGCGATCTCCGTCGTCAAGGGCAAGCTCAGCGAGGTGTCGGTGACCAACCCACAGGGCGCAGAGGTGCCCGGCCAGCTCGATCCGGACGGCGCGACGTGGAAGGCCACCGGCTCGCTGGGCTACGGCAAGACCTATACGATCAGCGCGACCGCGGTCGGCGATGACAACCGGGTGGTGAGCAGGGCGTCCACCTTCACCACCATCGCGCCGCGGACCCTCACCTACCCCTCGATCAACCCGCTCAACGGTGAGACGGTCGGCGTGGGCCAGCCGGTCTCGATCTATTTCGATGAGCCGATCGCGGACCGGCAAGCAGCCGAGAACACCATCACCGTCACCACCAACCCGCCCGTCGAGGGTGCCTTCTACTGGTTCTCCAAGAAAGAGGTGCACTGGCGCCCGCGGGAGTTCTGGGATCCGGGCACCCGCGTCACGGTGGAGATCCACGACTACGGCAAGGATTTCGGCAACGGGGTGTACGGGCAGGAGGACCGGACCTCACACTTCACGATCGGTGACTCCTTCATCGCCCGGGCCGACGGAGCGACCCACCAGATGAGCATCGAGATCAACGGCCGGGAGGTTCGCACGATGCCGATCTCGATGGGTCGCGAGGACTTCCCCAGCGCCAAAGGCGTGCACGTGGTCACCGAGCGCAACGCGACCAAGGTGATGGACTCGACCACCTTCGGCCTCGCCCTCGATGCCGGTGGGTACATCGCCAAGGTGCAGTGGGCCACCCGCATCTCCAACGGCGGCGAGTTCGTGCACGCCGCACCGTGGTCCGTCGCCCAGCAGGGCCACAGCAACGTCAGCCACGGGTGCATCAATCTCTCGCCGGAGAACGCCAAGTGGTTCTTCGACCACGTGAAAAAGGGCGACGTCGTCATCAACACCAACACCGGCGGTCCGGACCTCAAACCGTGGGACGGCTTCGGGGACTGGCAGGTGCCGTGGGGGCAATGGGTGTCGGGCAACAAATAGCCCGACGTCACTTACTTCCCGTGGCGGCGTGCTTGGCGATCAGGCGGTTGGCCCGCTCGGCCTGCTCGATGATCGCCAGGTGCGCACCGTCGAGGACTTCCAGTTTCGCGCGGTAAATGGCGGTGGCAAGAGTTTTGGCATGCGGAGCGACCGGGGTCCCGGTATCCCGGGAACCGCCGATCACCAGAGTCGGCGTGTCGATCCGGCCGAGCAGCCGGCGGCCGTCCCAGGTGGCGATCGCACTGCAGCACGCGGAGTATCCCTCGTCGGAGGTCTTGGAGATCATCTGAACGGACCGCTCCACCACCTCCGGGTGCGCTGCAGCCCACTCCGGGGTGAACCAGCCCTCGACGACCTGTGAGGCCAGCCCGGACGTGCCCACCCACCGCACCGATGCTTCCTGATCGATCCACGGACCGTAGTCGTCGTAACGGGCGCTGGTGCTGCACAACACCAGCGCCGACAGCCGATCCGGGACGGCCGCGGCGAGCCAGATACCGACCATCCCACCCAGCGAGAGCCCGCAGAACGCCGCTCTCTCGATACCGAGCCGGTCCAGCAGCGCCACGGTGTCGCCACCGAGATCGGTGATCGTGTAGGGCCCGGAGGGAACCGGGGACCGACCGTGCCCGCGATGGTCGTAACGCAGCACCCGGAACCGTTCGGCCAGCGACTCGACGTGCGGCTGCCAGATGTCCAGCGTGCTGCCCAGCGGTCCGGCCAACACCAGTACCGGCGAGTCGGACGCCCCGGTGAGTTCGTGGTGGACCTCGACGCTCGTCATGCGCGGAACTCTAGTGCCGGCTCATGACGGCGCGGGTGAGCTGGGGTGAGTGACGGGACTTGAACCCGCGACATCCTGGACCACAACCAGGTGCTCTACCAGCTGAGCTACACCCACCATGCGCCGGTCTCACCAGCACCTGACAATCGTAGCGGGTCGGGTGCCGTTCACCGATCGGGTATCGGCCCGCTGACGGACCGGGCGGCTATCTGGGCTTCTTCCGAGCTGGGGCCTGGTCCGGGGACGAACACGGTGCGCCGGTAGTAGCTCAGCTCGCGGATGGACTCGGTGATGTCGGCCAGTGCCCGGTGTGCCAGTCCCTTGACCGGCTGCGCGTAGTAGACCCGCGGGTACCAGCGCCGGCACAGCTCTTTGATCGAGGACACATCGACCATCCGGTAGTGCAGGTGCCCGTCGAGCTCGGCCATGTCGCGAGCCAGGAACGCCCGGTCGGTGGCCACCGAGTTGCCCGCCAGCGGCGCCGAGCGGGCCTCCGGCACCCAGCTGCGGACGTAGGCCAGCACCTGCTGCTCCGCCTCGGCAAGGCTCACGGTGGACTGGCGGGCCGCGTCGGTCAGCCCGGAGCGCGCGTGCATCTCCCGCACCACCTCAGGCATCGAGTCCAGCGTGGCGTCGTCGGCGTGGATCACCACGTCGATGCCCTCGCCAAGCACCCGCAGCTCACCATCGGTGACCAGCGCAGCGATCTCGATCAGCGCATCCTTGCCGAGGTCCAGCCCCGTCATCTCGCAGTCAATCCACACCAGACGGTCGTTCACGCCCTTGAGCTTAGTCGGTGCCGTTCACCTCATGCTGCAGAAATGGCCTGAGAAGTCCCGGCACCGCCTGCTCGGCAACGGCCAGCCCCTCAGTGGTCTCGACGTCGATCACGGGATACCCACCGGTACCGGCCGCGGTGGTCGCGATCACGGTGACCAGGCCGGCCCGGCGCTGGAGAAACGACTGCGACACCGTCCAGCCGATCACCCCGGAGCGCTGCACTGCGACGGTGGCGCGAACGCCGGCACCGTGGCGGGTGACGAGATAGTGACCGGTGAGTGCGTGTCCCAGGTTGCGGTAGGCGTCCACGGCAAGCAGCACCGCCACCGGCAGCAGGCCCAGCGCCGCCCACGCCACCCAGACCGGAACCGGAGCAACCCACAGCGCCGCGGACACCACCAGCACCGGCAGCACCGCCCGGACCAGCCGGCGGCGCAGGGCCACCAGCGGGTGGCTGCGCAACATCGTGATGGTGGGGGAGGGGTCCTCGGCGAGCACCGCCCCCGCCACCCGGTGCGCCTCGCTCCTCGGGGCGGGTGGCAGCAGGTCGCCCCGGCCCTGGCCGCGACGACCCCCCAATCCGGTCGCCACCGCAACGGTCCGCGCCCCGCGCCCTACCCGCAGCAGCGGGGATTCCAACACCGCGATCCCGCGCAGCCGGCGCTCCTCCAGTGACACCGACCGGGTGGTGAGTAGCCCCCGGCGGATCCGCAGGGTGCCGCCCACCTCCCGGACCAGCTGGAACCCCCACCACGCCTCTATGAAGATCAACACTGCGCCCACCACCGCGACCACCAGCACCAGCACGGCGAAGGCAGCTACACCCAACCACAGGGGGGCCGCGGTCAGCCTCTCGCGGACCCCACCGACATCCACGGCGCCGGCGCCGACATCACCGATGAGCTGCCCGATCGCCGCAGCCACGGCGCCTACCGCCACCAGGCTCGATGTCGTGAGTGGAGCGAACCGCAGCCATGACCATCGCAGCGCGGCCAGCCTGATCGTTGCCGGGCCAACCGTCAGATCCAGTCCTTCCGCACGGCCGGCGTCCGCGGGGTCCAGCAACCGTTGCCGCACCCCGTCGGCGTCGGCCGAGGAGATCGCGTCGAGGGTCAGCTCGCGCGACTCACCGCCGTCGACGCTCTCCCCGGTTCCGATCTTGACAACGGACAGCCGGAACAGCCGGTGGGCTGGTCCGGCAGTGATATCGACGCTGCGGATCCGGTCCCGCGGCACCGACCGCGCGTTGCGGAACAGCAGGCCCGAACGCAGCTCGACGCGTTCTCCGGTGATCCGGTAGCGGGTGGTGAACCACCGCAGCACACCGGCGAGCAGAACCACCAACAGACCGGCCGCCAGCGCGTAGACCCGCCCGTCGAGGTCCTGCCCGATGCCGGCCACCAGGATCACCCCGATGAACGGCAGGAATCCGGCCAGCTGGCGTAGCGGGGTGACAGCGAGCATCCGCGGGTCCAGGCGCTGCCACCCGGGCTCGGGTGGGACGATCACGACCCCGCCTCCGCGGGACAAGGACGGCGGGTCATGTGGCGTCGCCGGGGGTCGCCTGGGTGGTTTCGGTGAGTCGCTCGACGAGGTCGTCGGCCACGGCACGGTCCAACCCGGTCAACCGCAGCGCGCCGGCCGCCGAGGCCGTGGTGACGGTGACGGTGACCAACCCGAACAGCTGCTGCAGCGGCCCACGTTCGGTGTCGACGGTTTGGATCCGGGACATCGGCGCTACCCGCCATTCCTGATTGATCCAGCCCTCCGAGGTGTAGACGGCATCGTCGGTGGTCTCCCAGCGATGCACCCGGAACCGCCATCGAGGCATCACCAGCAGGTAGCCCAGACCCAGGACGGCGACCGCCGCGGTGCCGGGAATCAGCCACGGCCGCGCGTCAGCCCAGATGACCAGGACGAGCGCCAGCGGGATCAGCACAGCCGCCACCTGGAGTGCGGCCTGGGTGGTCCACCAGGTGATGGCCCGGGGGCTCACCGGATGGCGCGGTGGACGTAGCCGCAGCCCCTGCCTGGTATCGGGTGTCATATCTGAGCCTCGTTCCGGCCCACCGCTTCCAGGAATCGCGCCAGGACCAGGGGGATCCGAACGGGTTGTGCCTGGGTAAGTAGCAGTGCGGCATAGGTAGTCCGGGCAGCCTCCTCCAGATTGACCGCCCGTTTGTGTGCGAGCTCCACCGTGTTGGCCAACACCGAGCATCCGTGATGGCGCAGGACCAGCGCATTGACCCCGCCGGCGGCGGCCTCCGCGGCGGCCACCGCGAGCTCGATGCTGCCGGGTGGCGCGAACGCGACGGTGGCGATCTCGCGCAGATAGTACGCGTGATCGGTGGTGACCAGTGCGATGTCATGGCCCAGTGCGGTAAGCAGCACACTGGTCTGGGGGTGCAGGTGGACGATCGCGTTGACGTCCGGACGCCGGAGGTAGGTCTCGGTGTGCAGCCGCCACTCACTGGACGGATGTGGATCTCCACCGCGCAGCACCCCACCGGGAATGCTGATCAGCGAGAACTCGGCAGGCCCGAGCCGGTCGAGCCAGCTGCCCGCCGCGGTGATCCAGCACCGGTCGGCCCCCGGCGCTCGGGCTGACAGGTTGCCGCCTGATCCCACAACCAGCCCGGCATGGACGGCCTCGGTACCGACGTGCGCGAGCTGATCGCGCACGTCGCCGTCGGGATAGCTCACAGCGTCGAGCCTAGCTACCTCCCAGCGCGCACGGCTCACCTCGCAACCTAGAGTGACAAGATATCCACAGGAATACCTCTATCGGATAGTAGGCCGAAGACCCTCCCGAGGTATCACGCTATTATTCATGCACTGAGAGCCAGCGGAAAAGTGTGAAGATAGCTCGTCGGCGCTGGGCGGGCTCGGCTATGCTGAATTAAGCTGCCCTGAATTGTACTGCGCGAGTACCAGAGGAGCGAACACGAGGATGGGCGACAGCGACAAGAAAGGTCCCAGGATGCTGCATTCCAGCAGAGGAGCTCAGGGGCTGGGCCGGGTCGGGCTATGTCTTGCTTGCATCGCATCGATTCCGGTGCTCGCCGGGCCGGCCTCGGCGGCGGCGCCCGGAGCCAGCTCGGTACTCCAGGACCAAGCTGGTCACTTCACACTCCAGCTGAGTGGCCAGGAGGTCCCCGGGGGCGGCGACCCGGACGGGCAGGGCTCGGGCCGGCTCGACCTCGACGAGCAACAGCATACGGCCTGTTTCACCATCGACTGGAAAGGGCTCGAGGGTGAGGTCACCGCCCTTCATCTGCACGTTGCCGCTCCCGGCAGCGAGGGCCCGCACTGGATTGATTTCTTCAACGACCAGCGTTTCCCTGGTGCGGACGGCAAGTCCTCGGCCTGCGTCCCTGTCACCGGAGAAAAAATCCGCGCGGTCATCGACAATCCCGCGGATTATTATCTCAACATCCACTCGACGGCTTTCACCAAGGGTGCGCTCCGCGGACAGCTGAATTAAAGAGGGACGCTGAATTAAAGAGGACGCCGCCTGGTGACCGTGCGTGTCTGCGGTCACGGGCAGCGCAGGGGCGCCACCGCCGCTGGCTTGCCCGGCCCCAAGTCGGGGCAGTTGGCGCCCGCTGGCAGACCAGCCGACCTGATTACTCTGAGTAATCAATTGATCACAAAATTTTCCCTTATCGTGTGGACAACCTCAGAGACCCCCCCTATCTGGCTCGAAATTGTTGACGGATTGCCAGCGGAAGTCCGCCCCGAAAAGCCCCGATCGAGGCGTAACACCGCCCCGGCGGATGACGACACACAGACTGTCACATTTGCCATTCGCACCGGAGCGGGCGGAGTTGAGTTTGGACCTGTTCGAGAACGGTAGTCTCCAGGGGACTTCCGGTTCCTCCCCATCTTCAGCGTGTGCGTTCGCGTGACAGCTCGCAGAACGTGAAGAAACCGCATATCGGGCTTATACCGCCGACTCGTCAATGGAACGCGGAGATGGCCAACGAGGACAAGAAAGGTCCCACAGATGCAGCACAGCACAACAATCCGAAAAATGGCGCGGGTGGGCGCGTGCCTGGCGTTCGCCTCGTCGATCCTGGTGTTTGCCGGGCCTGCCTCAGCGTCGGCGGAAGGGATCGGCTCGACGTACCGCAATGGTCATGGGCAGTTCTTGGTCCGGCTCAGCGGCGATGAACTCAGGGATGGCGGGGACCGCGGCGGGCGGGCCATTGCCGGTCTCGACTTCGACCCGGAACACGAGCGGGTCTGTTACTACATCAACTGGAACGACCTCGACGGTGCCGTGACTGCCTTCCATCTCCATGACGCCCCTCGGCGCCAGGACGGCGGGCATTGGATTGACTTCTTCAATGACGAGCACTTCGATGGCGACCGCGACACCGTTGCCAACTGTGTGCGAGCCAGTCGGCACAAGATCCTCGAGGTGCTCGACAATCCGTCCGACTTCTACCTCAACCTGCACACCACCGCGTACAAGGACGGAGCGATCCGCGGCCAGCTCGACTGACGCAGTACCCCATAGGGCATGACACGCGGGGGGCGGTACCTCGATCCGCCTCCCGCATCAGCCCTCTACCAGCTGATCTCGCCTGCCGGCTAGCCGAGCGAGCATCCCCTCGCAACTGCGCACCACCACCCGAGCACGGTCGCTTGCGGCGCGATCGGATAGCGGGTTCTCCGCGCGCCGCTGCCAGCGGCCCAGCGCGGCGATCACGGCCTCACGGAGCTGCTCAGGCTCGGCGTCGGGTGCTAGACCGAGCCGGTTGGGGGTAGCAGCGCCGTGCCCGCCGAGCAGCCGTTCTGCCTCGGAGCGGGCCTCGGTCGGCAACGCCACGTCGGGAGCGCGCAACTCGGCGAGCAGTCGCAGCTCGCGGAACTCGTGCGCACCGGCCAGGATCCGCTCGACCTCACCAGCCAGCTGGCGGGCCCCGGGACGGGGCTGCTCGAGCACGATGCGATCGAGCAGGAGCAGCGCCGACCGAGTCTTGAGCACGTCGCGACGTTCGGTGAACTGGGTCGCCAGCACGGTGCGCAGCTCATCCAGACCGCTGCGCCGCACCAGCTCCTCGGCGAGCCGACCCGGCTCGCGGTATCCCTGGCGGATCAGCGTGGTCGCCAGGCGCAGCCCGAACAACCCGAAGCGCTCCACCAACGCGCCACGCATCTGCGTGGACAACGTGGGGTGCTCCTGCGCCGCAGCGAACCGGTCAGCCGAAAGCAGCAGGGAATCGAGCTCGGATCGCGACGAGCGGGCCAGCTCGCCGAGAGCGGCGAACTCCGACTGCCGCAGCGTCCGAGCGGTCTGGGCGAGCAGGCCGGTCACCGCGACCACCGTCTGGCACAGCCGGCGGATCTTGGGCTCGGCGCGGTAGCGGCGCGCGACATGGCGTGCCGAGACCATCGCATCGAGCCGACCGGCACCGATCTCATCGGCCCGGGACAGCACCGCCACCGTGTTGACCACGGCCGCCGACGCACCGACCTGGTCGTAGAACGACTCCAGGAACCGCACGTCGGTGGCGTGCAGGTGACGCATGAGGTAGATGACGGCGTCCGCGTCCGATGGCGCCTCGTCGGGAGCGAGTAGTGCGATGGAGCGAGCCGAGATGTGTGCCGAGATCGACGCGATGCCCGGGGTGTCGATCAGCGTCGTGGCCCGCAAGCCGCGGGAGGGCCAGTCGACGAGCAATCTGTCGACGTCCTCAGGTGCACAACCCTGAAGGTCGAGCTCCAGGCGGCCATCGGTCCGGGTCAGCGGCAGCTGCCGGGGCACGTCCTTGCGGGGCACCAGGGTGACCCGCGGACTCGCGGCGTCCCGGTACCAGGTGACGACCCGGGTGCACTCCCCGGCGTCGGTAGGGGCGATCTGTTCGCCGACCAGCGCGTTGAGCAGTGTCGATTTACCGGCTTTGACTTTGCCCGCAATTGCCACCCGAAGCGGCTCGTCGAGCCGGTCGATCTGATTGCGGAGCCGGGCCGCTGTGGCGGGGCTGTCCGCATAAACCTCGATCGCCTGGCGCAACACGGCCCGGACCGCGGCGCCGATGCTGGGGGAGGGCTGCCTCGGCGAGCTCACGAACCGTCTCCCGAGTTCGCCAGCAGGGCGCGAGCGTCCTGGCGCAGGGACTCGATCTGCGCCAGCTCGGTCGTGATCCGGTGAATCCGCGCCTGAGCACCGGACGCCTCGGTGTTCGCGGCCTTCTCCGCGGCCTGGATCGACTCCGACAGCGAGCGGTGCAGTTCACTCGCCACGTCATTGAAATGGTCACGCAGCAGCCGTTGGACCTCACGCAACCGGTCCCGGCATTCCTTGCTGACCTGGAAGCTGACCTCGTCAACCTGTTTGCGCAGCAACATCTGAGCCTCCGCCTTGTGGCGTTTGAGGCGGTTCTGCTTGTCCTCGCGCAGGGTTTTGCCGCCGAGCACCAACCCGGCGGCCAGCGAGATCGGGTTGATCAGAGCCATCCCGGCCAACGTGGTCAACATGCCGAACATCAGAATGCCGCCGTAGGAGCCACGCATTCCGGTGAGCAGCTTGCCGAGGAGCTTGGGGTCCTCGGCATTCGGGGCCTCCAGCTCGGGTACCGTTTCCAGGACCGTGGTCGCATCACCCAGCCGAAGCTCGGGGAGCAGCTCTCCACCGTCTTCAGCAAAATGCTCGGCGACCTGCTGTGCGACCCATTGTGCCCGCTGGTTCGCCCACAGGAAATTGTCGGAGGTGGCCGCCGCGAGTTGCTGGCTGAGCCACTCGGTGAACTGCTCCCAGATCACGCTCGGATCCGCCTGCTCGAGCGCCGCCTCACCACTGCGGACCACCTGACGCAACCGGTCACGCAGGTCGTGCTCGATGTCCGCGTACAGATCCGCTATTCCGTCGCTGAGTGTCTGCTGCCATCGAGATGAGCGTTGATGCAGACCCTCGGCTCGGGCCTGGGCGGCTTTCAGCTCGGCCATCAGCGCCGTGCTGTTCGCGGGGTTGCGCAGGGCTTGCAGCTCGGCGCGCAGGGACACCGCGAGGTGATCGGTGACGGTGAGGACATCGTGCGCCATGCTGCGGCGGCTCAACCGGTCGGCATTGGCCACCGCGTCCAAGAGGTAGCGCACCAGTGCCGGGAAGCCGGACTCCGCGTGCAGTTCCCGGTCCTCGGTGCGCATCCCGTGCAGCCGCAGCGTCGATGACACCGGGAGCAGGTCCGCCGCCACCCCGGCACCGGCCAGGTGGACGCGATCCAGCTCGGCGATCCGGCGCCACTGCGGGTACAGGTCGATCTTGGTGAGCACGCAGGCCACGTTGGGACACAGCTTCATCGCCTGCCGCAAGAAGTTGATCTCGGGTTCGGTGTACTCCTGGGAGGCGTCGGAGGCCAGCAGCACGGCATCGGCGGTCGGTAGGGCAGCCAGGGTGCTGGTGGTGTGCGCCGAGCTCAACCCGCCGACACCAGTGGTGTCGACCAGGACGAGCCCGCCGGCCAGGATCTGCCGGGGTATGCCGACCTCGGCCCGCAACAAATCCTGCTGGTTGCCAGGGTTTCCCGCCTCGGACACGTGGGAGACGAGGTCAGTGAGGGGCACCTCGACCCGAACGGGGTGCGCGCCCTCACCCGCTCTCCGGAGAACGGCCGCGGCAGGGGTCTTCGAGTAGTGGACCTCGGTGGGCACCGCGGTGGAGATGTCGTCGTCGACCGGGCAGACCGGGGCATCGACCAGGGCGTTCACCAGCATGCTCTTGCCCTGCTTGAACTCACCGATCACCAGCACCCGCACGGTGGGGTCGAGCAGTCGCCGGCGGGTGTGTACCAGCCGCTGCGCCAGATCGGTCCGGTCGCCGGCCTCGGTCAGGCCGATGGCCCGGTCAACGACGTCCAGGCCTGCCGGCCCTGCTGTGCTCACTGCCTTGCCCTCTCTTGCTGGAGGTCGGGACAACCAGCTCCGCCACCCCCGGAAGCAGGAGGGGAGCCGGCGTGCGCTCGGCCCGTCGGAGGCTACTCCCCACGAGTGCGGATAGGGAAAGCTCCGCCACTCCCGGGGCGGGGAGTGACGGAGCCTTCGGTCGTGGTGATGGGTTCAGGCGGTGTCAGGTGAGAGTACGTCTACGTCGTTGCCGTCGATGGGGAGGTTGAGGGCGGGGCTGACGTTGGCGTTGATCAGGCCATCCTGTTCGGTGTGGCTGATCGCGGAATGATCGTTGTAGGACTCGCGGTTGTTGAAATCACGGTTGAAAGATTCGTCGTTGAAGGACTGGCTGTTGTGCGAATAGGTGTTCGATTCCCGGTCGTGTGAATCGTTGAAGGAATCATTGGTGGTGGTCTCGTGGGAGTCACGCGTGGAGGAATCCACGCCGCTGTCGTTGGTGGCGATGGCGCTGTGGTCAGGATTGGTGACGTTGCCGTCGTTGTCGCGCCCGGCGACGCCGCCGCGGTCGGCGATGTTGTTGCCGTTGAAAGAGCCATGGACGGAGTTGTCCTGGGAGTGGTCGTCGCGGTGGTAGGTGTTGCCCACGCTGTTACCGTCACCGGCGACATTGTCATCGCCATTGACCACGGTGCCGTCGATGTCGCGACCGGCGGCGACGGAGTGATCGCCGGCCATGACCGAGTGATCATCGAATCGTTGGTTGAGCTCGCCCTCGTTCCAGATGCTCTGGTTGACCGACTTGTCGACCAGGGTGTCGTGGCTGTCGTTATAGGTGTAGTTATTGGTGATGTATTCCAGCTGCTGGATCGGGGTGGCATGCGGGCCGGGATGGTAATCCTCCGACCGGTCGTCGTCCCGATCATCGTCGTCGTCCCGATCATCGTCGTCGGGCCGGTGGCTCTCGGCGTGCTGGGAGATGGCGCCGTTACCCAGGTTGTACTCACGCGGGGCGACGAGAGTCACCGGGTGGTACTCAGCCACGTAGGACATCGCATCGGCGATGTCCTCGCTGCACACCTCGCTGAGTCCGGCATCAGCCAACGCCCTGTCCGGGTCAGCGATGAACGCCGCCTTGGCGTCACTGTCGCGCAACAAGGTGAGGATGAACTCCAGCAGACTCTGCGTCATGTTCATTACCGGTCGGCTCCTGTCGTCAGGCACTCGAGGTCTGTCGGGTCGGTGGGACGGCCGCGAACCTAGGCCCCCCACCGCAACCCGGCATCGGGGATCGCACCGGGTTGGGGGCTGCCGCGTTAGGGGATTGACAGCGACTCCTCGAGTGCGGCCCCTGGGTGGGATACCCAGGCCCGTCTGAGGTCCCCGCAACCGCCGGGGCCTCCAGGCGTGGGAGCGCCGCTGGTCACTCACGGTATCGCTAACAGAACACGCTGTGTTCGCGATAGCCTGCCAGGCCCGTTCAGACTGGCTCAAGCATCGCTCCAGGGCCTGCGGGCGCCGGGACGAGGAGGGCACCGGAGAATGGGCTACTGGTTGGGGATCGACTTAGGTAGCACGTTCACGGCAGCAGCAGTGTGTCGGGAAGAGAACGGGCATCGGGGAGAGGACGGGCGGTGGGGGCCGCCCGAGGTGGTGGGGCTGGGGGGTCGGTCGGCTGCGGTGAGCTCTGTGGTGTTCCTGGGCGAGGGCGGCCAGGTGGTGGTGGGAGAGGCCGCTGAACGTCGGGCGGTGACGGATCCGGATCGGGTGGTGCGCGGGTTCAAGCGGCGTATCGGCGACGAGGTCCCGATGGTGGCCGGTGGGGTGGCCTACGGCGCGCCGCAGATCGCCGCGATGGTGGTCCGGTGGGTGGTGGAGCGAGTCGCGGCGCGGGAGGGTGGTCCGGCGGCCGGGATCGTGCTCACCCATCCAGCTGGATGGGGTGCGTTCAAGGTCGAGACCTTGGCGCAGGCGCTGCGGGCAGCTGATCTGGGGCAGGTCAGGTTCGTTACCGAGCCGGAGGCGGCCGCGGCGGGTTATGCGGTGCAGGAGCGGATCGAGCCCGGGCGCACGGTAGCGGTCTATGACCTCGGTGGCGGGACCTTCGATGCGGCAGTGGTCCGCAAGACCGGCACCGGGGCGTTCTGCCTGCTGGGTCAGCCCCAGGGTCTGGAGCAGCTTGGTGGGGTGGATTTCGATGACGCCGTGTTCGCCCATGTGCTGGCCGCGCTGCCGGCGTTGGCCGAACTGGATGGTGAGGACCCGGCCGTGCTGGCCGCAAGTGCAGCGTTGCGCCGGGAGTGCACCGAGGCCAAGGAAGCGCTCTCGGCCGATACCGAGGTAACCATTCCGGTGCTCGCGCCCGGGATCCAGTCCCAAGTACGACTGGTCCGTGCGGAGTTCGAGGACATGATCCGCCACCAGGTCGGCGAGACGGTCCAGGCGCTGCGCCGCGCGCTACGATCCGCCCAGCTCGAGCCCGCGGAGCTGGACGTGGTGCTCCTGGTCGGCGGTTCCTCCCGGGTGCCGCTGGTGGCCCAACTCGTCTCCGCTGAGTTGGGCAGGCCTGTTGCCGTCGACGCCGATCCCAAAGCCGCGATCGCACTTGGCGCCGCCCTGCTCGCCGCCCCCACCGCCCCGGATGTGCATCCCACCGCAGAACCACCCGACCGGCACGACCCACCTGCTGAACCCGACCCGCCGACCCTTGCCCCGACATCCCTGCCAGAACGGCCATCGCTGACAGCCATCCCTCTCGACGTCGAGACCGCCGACCCCGAGACCCGCCGGACCAACGCCCGGCGGGTGAAGCGGATCACGTTCGCCGGCGCGCTGGCGCTGGTCACCGCCGCCGCAGTGGCATCAGTCCCGTTCCTGACCGCACACAGCGAGCCCACGCCACCGGCGAACGCCGGAGTGCCGCCGCCTGGTGCCCCGCCCGCTGCAGGCGCTCCGGAACTCGCCACCTCAAGCCCTGCTGCCGCGAATCCCGTGCCGAATGCCGGAACCCGCAGCGAGGCGAGCCCACGCAAGGCCGGCTCCAGCGGGATCGTCCGCACGACACCGCCCGCCGCACCGAGCAATCCCGCCGGTGGCGGTGCCAAGCCCGATCCTGCGGAGCCCAGCGATGCCCCGGCACCCGACTGGGTCACCACCTACACCTGGACGACCACCTGGTCCAGTCCCCCTCCGACCACGACTCGCGGCCCGACCCCTACCCCCACCACACCCGCCCCGGCCCCCACGCCATCCCCATCCCCCACGCCATCCCCCACGCCTCCGACGACAACCAAGCCGACCACGACTCCGGCCCCCACCCCGACGCCCACGGCGGCCGCACCGCCGCTCACCACCAGCTCACCTCGACCCCAAAGGCCGGGTACGTGAGCCAGGCGACGGCCCGCCAGCGACAGCTGCCCCGTGACACCGGAGTTTTGCTGGCCGGCCTACCGCAGGCGCAGACGCTGTACAACACGGTCTGCGCTGATCCGGCGGCTCCGCTCGCGGTCAGCGTGGTGGGACCCGGCGGGTGCGGCAAGAGCGCGCTGCTGGCCGCGCTGGGCCAGGCTTACCGAGCGGCTGGCGTGAGCGTAGTCGAGACGGACGCGGTTGGGACGGACGCGGTGCAGCCCGGACCCATGCCGTCCTCGGATGTGACGGTGCTGGTCGATGACGCCCATCAGCTCGCGGACCACGATCTGGATCGGCTGCGCCGCCTTGCGGTGGCTGGCGAGGTACGGATCGTCATCGCGTACCGGCCCTGGCCGCGGACACCCGGACTGGATGAGCTCGAGCACTCGCTGGGCCGGTACCAGCCTCCGGTGCTGTTGGGCCGGCTGAACCGGCGCGCGATCCAGATCCGCTGCGCGGCGCTGCTCGGTGAGGTCCCGCCCGCACCGATCGTCGACCTGCTCTGCGAGCAGACCGGCGGCTTGCTGACCCTGATCGACCGGGTCGTGAGCTCACTACGCACCACTGGCGGGCTCGACGATGAGCGTCCGGAGCTGCCGTGGGACGTCGTCGACCGCGTTCGCCACGACCTCGACCGGCTGCCTGCGCGGTTACGCGCGGCGCTGCTTGCGGTGGGACTCGGCGCCGCTCCCGATCCCGAGATCCTCGCTCAGGTGCTCGCGGTCGAACAGGCCGTCGTCGTCGAGCTGTTGTCGGCGGCACAGGCGCACGGTCTGTTGCTGGCTGAGGGGCGGCTGATTCCACTGGTGCAGCGGGCGCTGGTGGCCGCCACCGCGCCGGGTGCCCGGCGGGTGGTTGCGCGGCTGGTACTCGCGGCCCATCGCGAACGTGGCCGTCCGGTGCTCGAGCTGGCACAGCAGCTGCTCGCGGCGGGCGCTCGCGGCGGCGACCTCGCGGCCGTGTTCGAGGCCGCCGGCGACGCCACCCTGGCTGGCTCTGACCTGGCCGAGCTGACCGCATCCGGTGCTGCGGCACCCGCTGCGCAGCTCTACACCCACGCCCTCACCGCTGGTGCCGACCCTGGTCTGCTGGCACCCCGGCGGGCCGAGGCGGCGGCTCTCGCCGGGGACCCGGACACCGCCCTGCGGCTGGCCGACCAGGCACTGGCCGACCCGTCGTGTCCTGATCTGGCCAGGGCCGGGAATGTGGCGGCTGCGGTGCTGGCCCAGCGCGGTCTGCTCGCTCGCAGTGCGGAAGTCTATCGCTGGGTGGGCACCGACCGGATGGGATCGGCGGCACCCTTGGCCGCACTGGCACTGCTCGGTACCGGCTCGCTGACCGAGGCCCGTGAGGTGCTGGCCGCCTCCGACGGTGATCAGCCGCCGACCCTGTTGGCGGGGGCCGAGTCGTTGATGGCCACCGGTGTGCTCGAGTCGATACTCGACTCGCCGACGGAGACCGCCCTGCCGGCCCCCATGGCAGCACTGTCCATGCTGACCCGGGCTGCCGCGTTGCTCGAGCCGGGTGGTCGGGCGGTGCTGCTCCCGGATAGCCCTGCGGCACTGGCGGCGATTGTGGCGTTGCACTCCGGTGAGCTCGACGTCGCCGTCTCGGTCCTCGAGCGTGCCTTGAGCAGCGATGTCGGGGGCTTGTTCGCGCGAGCCCGGTATCAACTCCTGCTGGCCTGGACCGCGATGGTCCGTGGTGACGCCGCGCTGGCCCGGCGCTGGCTGGCCCGTGCCGTCCCCGAGGCAGGCGCTCTCGAACCAAGAGAGCAACTGTTCGCCGCCGCGCTCACGGTCGGGATGGCCCGGCGGGACGGCGACATCCCGGCGCTGCACAGTGCCTGGGTCAGTGCCCGGGAAGCGATCCTGCGCCACCCGGTCGACCTGTTCACCCTGTTGCCGCTGGGTGAGCTGGCCGTGGCGGCGGCCAGGCTGGGGGAATTCGGCCGGGTGGCGCCGCACCTGGAACAAGCCCGGATCCTGCTGCAACGACTGGGTGACCCGTCGCTGTGGGCCTTGCCGCTGCACTGGTACGGCCTGCATGCCGCGATCTTGCGCGAGCAGCCCGCAGCGGCGCAGGCGCACGCGTCAGCGCTGGCCAGAGCTGCGGAGAGCAGCCACTACGCTGCGATGCTCGCCGCCGCTGGACGGGCCTGGATACACGTGCTGGCGGGGGAGGTCGACCCGTCCGAGGTGGAGGCCGCGGCCCGCGGACTCCAGTCGATCGGGCTGGCGAACGACGGCTCGCGGCTGGCCGGTCAGGCAGCGATCCGCACCACCGACCGCAAGGTCATGGTCGGGCTGTTGGGATGTGCTCGCGCGCTGCAAGCGAGCGGTCCCGGCGCCTCCAGCCCGCTGGTGGACAGTGGTGTGGTGGACGGCGGTATGGCGGAGGGCGGTGTCGTGCTGACCGACCGGGAACGCGAGGTCGCCGAACTCATCCTGACCGGCCTGACCTACCGCCAGATCGGGGAACGGTTGTTCATCTCCGCCAAGACCGTGGAGCACCACGTGGCCCGGATGCGCCAGCGGCTGGACGTGACCAGCCGCGATGAGCTGTTCGCCCAGCTCCGAGTGTGCGTGGAGGCTAGCGCGGGCTGACCGGCACCGGTTCGTAGAGGGTGCTGCGCTGGACCAGCGTCCGGCCGAGCGGTTCAACGATCGCCCGGAAACCGGCCTCGTCCAGGTCCTGCCCGTGGGCGGCGCCGGCCGCACGGCTGATGTTCTCGTCCATCAACGTGCCACCGAGGTCGTCGACCCCGGCTCGCAGCAGCTGGCGGGCACCGGAGACCCCGAGCTTGACCCAGGACGCCTGCACGTGGTCGATTAACCCGTGTAGCGCGATCCGGGCCACCGCGTGCACCAGCAGCACCTCCCGCCAGGTCGGTCCCCGCCGGGCGGCCCGCTGGAGGTACATCGGGGTCGCCATGTGCACGAAGGGCAGCCCGACGAACTCGGTGAACCCACCTGTCTGGGCCTGCAGTTCACGGGCTCGCAGCAGGTGACGGGCCCAGTGCAGCGGTTGCTCGATGGCCCCGAACATCATCGTGACGTTGGAGCGCAGCCCCACTGAGTGCGCCACCCGGTGCGCCTCCAACCACTCCGCAGTGGTGATCTTGTCTGGGCACAGCACCGCCCGGACCTCGTCATCGAGGATCTCCGCGGCGGTGCCGGGCAGCGAACGCAACCCCGCGTCGCGCAGCCGGGTCAGGTAGCCGGCCAGCGGCTCGCCCAGCCGTCGGGCACCCTCGGTGACCTCCAGTGCGGTGAAACCATGGATGTGGATTCCGGGCGCCTCCTCGTGAATGGCCCGGCACACGCTCAGGTAGTACTCGCCGTCGAAGCTGGGATGGATCCCGCCCTGCAGGCAGACCTCGGTGGCTCCGCGCTGCTGGGCCTCCAGCACCCGCGCCACGATCTCGGGCAGCGCGAGCAGGTACGGCGCGCCGCGCAGGTTCAGTGACCGCTTGCCCTTGGAGAACCCGCAGAAACGGCACCGGAACGTGCACACGTTGGTGTAGTTGATGTTTCGATTGACCACATAAGTGACGGTGTCGCCGACGGTCGCCGCGCGCAGTTCGTCGGCTAGCCCAGCCACCGCGGCGACCTCGGGACCGCGGGCATGCAGCAACGTCACCAGCTCGTCGAGTCCGGGGGTGTGGCCGGCGCGGACCGCGTCGAGCACGTCGCGCACCGCACCGGTGGCGCGTGCGGGGGTGGGCAGCAGCTCCGGTGGGGCGACGCCAGCGCCGGAGTACCAGGCGGTGGAGCGGCGCCCGGCCAGCGTCACCTCCGCGCCGTCGCCGGCGTTGCGGGCCTGTTGCGCGCACTCCGGCAGCACCGCGCCCGGATCGTCCCGGCCCAGCCCTTCGGCGTCGGAGCGGTCCAGCACACCGAAGCGAACCGCTTCGTGCAGCCATCGCTGCGGTTGCAGGGCGTACTCGGGGTAGACCGCCAGACGTGGGGCCAGGGTGTGCCCCGCCGCCTCCACCGTGGCGCGCAGCAGTGTCAGCGCGGGCCATGGCCGCTCGGGGTTGACGTGATCCGCCGTGAGGGGCGATATCCCGCCGTAATCGTCGATCCCGGCGCCCAGCAGCTCACCTGGGTCATCGGTGAGGTTGGGGGGTGCCTGCACATGCACCTGCGGCGGTAGCAACAGCCGGGCCAGCGCGATGGCCCGCAGGTGCTCCTGCCGTGCGCAGGGTGCGACGCGCCGCATCGCGGTGCCGGCCTTGGGCAGGAAGTTCTGCACGATCACTTCCTGCACATGCCCGTATCGACGGTGCGCGTGGGCGATCGCCTCGAGCGCCGCTACCCGGTCGGTCTCAGTCTCGCCGATGCCGACCAGGATCCCGGTGGTGAACGGGATCGCCAGCTCGCCCGCGGCGTGCAGGGTGGCCAACCGCCGGTCCGGGTGTTTGTCCGGGGCGCCCCGATGCGCCGGCAGGTCCGGTCGCAACGATTCGATCATCATTCCCTGGCTGACGCTCACCGCACGCAGCGCGGTGAGCTCGTCAGGGTGCAGCGCACCGGCGTTGGCGTGTGGGAGCAGCCCGGTCTGCTCGAGCACTGCCCGGCAGGCCGCTACCAGGTAGTCCACCGTGGAGTTGTATCCGTGCTCGGCCAGCCAGCTCCGGGCCGACGGGTAACGCTGTTCTGGACGCTCGCCCAGGGTGAACAGCGCCTCGTGGCACCCGAGCTCCGCTCCTCGGTGGGCGATGGCCAGCACCTCGGGCAGCTCCAGGTAGGCCGAGGGCAGCTCGCGGGGGGCATGCGCGAAGGTGCAGTAGCCGCAGCTATCCCGGCACAGCATGGTCAACGGCAGGAACACCTTGGGGGAGTAGGTCACCCGGGTGCCGTAAGTGGCGTCCCGCACGACACGAGCCCGCCGCAGCAACTCCGCCGTCCCCACCCGCGCCAACCCACCCACTCCACTCACCCCTCCCGACATGGACACATGTCGAGATCATCGCTGACCCTAGCGGGTAGCGAGCCGGACGCGGTCGCGTCCGGCAGCCTTGGCTGCCAGCAAGGCGCCGTCGGCGGCCAGCACGAGCGGCTCGATCTCGTCGCCGTCATCGGGTCTGACCGCCGCGCCGATCGACACCGAGATGCCGTCCACCGTGACCGGTCGGTCGTGCGGACCGTCCACCAGCACGCGCAGCCGGCTGATCCGCTCCCTGATCCGGTCGGCGATGTGCTCGACCTGGGTGGTTCCCACGCCGGGCAGCAGGATCACGAACTCTTCGCCGCCGAATCGCCCGACCAGGTCGTAGGGGCGGGTCTCGGAGCGCAGCTCGTCGGCCACGGCGCGGAGCAGCTGATCACCGACGAGATGGCCCATCCGGTCGTTGAAGGACTTGAAGTGATCCAGGTCCAGCATCAGCACCCCGAGTGGCTCAGCGAGCCGGCGGGCCCGCTCGAGCTCCCGATCTGCCTCTTCGCGCCAGAAGGCTGCGGTGAGCAGGCCCGTCTTGCTGTCGGTACGGGCAGCTTGCTGGAAATGCGGCAGCAACAACGCCCGGTGCAGCGGGAACACCGCAACCATGAGCACCGCGATCAGCCACGGCTCCCAGGCCAGTGTCACGGTGAGCGCGATGGCCAACCCGAGCGAGGCGGCCACCACGACCTGCTCGCTCAGATCTCCCAGCGCCTGGCGAGGCGGCAGCAGCGGATCGGACAGCATCACCGAGCCGATCACCATCCCGATATTGACCAGCCAGAACACCGTCGCGGCAGCGACCACGACGAGGAGTCCGGCTGGGCCGTGCGGGATGATCGGGTACTCCGAGGGCTGGCCGAGCTGCACGAGCGCGACGGCGGCGGCAGCTGCGAGCACCAGCGTCGCGCCGTGGAAAACCTTGCGGTACATCCTGCAGGCGTTGCCCCGGTACCACGAGTGCACGCTGGCCACCGCGGTGATGGCGAACACCAGCGGTAGCGGCACCGACAGCGCCGCGGCGAAGATCCATAAAGAGGTGAGATCGGTCAGCGGACCGTGGCCGGTTGCCCGTTCACGCAGGCTCTCGATCTGGCGCACCGCTTCCCGGTGGAGGACCGCGCCAGCCGCCAGTAGCCCGAATCGGAACATATCGCCGGGGCCGACCGGTATCATCGCGACCGCCCCTGCGGCCAGCACCGCCGCCGCGATATTCACAGCGAGGAGGTAGGCGATGACGACCTTCCGCTCGCCCCACAGCTTCCAGACCCGCGGATGCAGAGCTGGCAGGCCGCGCCGTGGCTCGGCACGTACGAGCCCATGGCTCATGCTCACTGGTCGCCCCCGATAGTGACGTTGAGCTATCTCCCTCAGCGTAATCGGCATGCGACTCCTTGTCATCCTCCGAGCGGAGTGCCGCACGGAGGGAATATTCGTCACCCTGAGTAACATGATGATCTGGTATAGGGACCGTATTGGGGAATATTCAGTACGGATAGTAATCGCCGGCTGCTGGCCACGTCCGATCGTGCACAGCGTGATTTCACCCGCGGCGATCACCGCTGGTATGAAGTGTCACTCAACGTTGCATCATGTGCAGGTGAGGCGGTGGCGGGGATGAGCCCACGGGGGCAGGTGCTGCGCATGCTGGCCCTGATCCTGCTGGTATGCGCGCTGCCGCTCAGCCTGCTGTCCCGCTCCGCCAGCGCGCCGGCCGCTCCTGTCCCAGCCTCGCCCGTGGTGCCGAGTGTGCCCGACTCATCGTTACTGCCCGGTTCGGGGTCCTTCCGCCCGAGTCTGCCCGACCCAGCGACCAGCCTGTCACCCGATATCGCGCTCCCCGCGCCGCCCACCCCGGCGCCGGTCTCCCCGTTCACCGGATTGCCCGCCGACCTCGGGGCACCGGTACTCGTCGTCAAGATAGACAATGCTGCCGCCGCCCGCCCGCAACGCGGGCTCGAGCAAGCGGATCTGGTCTACGTCGAGCCGGTCGAGGGCGGTCTGAGCCGGCTGCTCGCGGTGTACCAGTCCCAGGTCCCGCCGATGGTGGGTCCGGTACGGAGTACTCGAGCATCCGACGTGGAGCTGCTGGCCAACTTCGGTCGTCCTGCGCTGGCGTTTTCCGGGGCGGCGGCCTCGGTCGCAGCGCTGGTGGCGGGTGCGCCGGTAGTCGATGTCTCCGAGCTGGCTCGACCGCGCGACTATCAGCGGGACCGGCGCAGACGGATGCCGCACAACCTCTACGGCGAAGCGGAGCTGCTCCGCCGAGGCGGCGCACCACCGCGGGACATCGGGTTCCGTTTCGGAGCTCCGCCACCCGACGGCCGTCCGGTCCAGGGGACCGGAGTCCGGTATTCGGCGACCGCCATCGGAGTGCAGTGGGTGCCCGCCGAGTCCAGGTGGGTGATCTCCATGGACGGCTCGCCGCTGACCTCGGCCTCGGGGCCACGGCCCAGCGCGGCCACCGTGGTGTTGCAGCAGGTGAGCGTGCGCGATGCCGGAGTTCGCGACGCGAAGGGGTCACCATCGCCATTCGCGGCCACGGTCGGCTCCGGTGAGGTGGTCGTGCTTCGTGATGGTCTGGCTTTCCCCGGGAGCTGGTCGCGCCCGACTCCCGAGGCGATCACCACTTTCACCCGGGCGGATGGATCCCCGCTGACTTTCGCGCCCGGTCCGGTGTGGGTGGTGCTGGTCCCGACGTAGTGACCCCCTGACTAATACTGCCAGGGGGTATGTTGGTGCCGGGTAGAGATATGACTCAGTGGCCACGATCTGTGGAGTCGAGAGGACGATGCCGTGGCGAGCTACACCAAAGATCGGGATGCGTATCTCAATCGGCTACGCCGGATCGAGGGCCAGATACGCGGGTTGCAGCGCATGGTGGAGCAGGACCAGTACTGCATCGATGTACTGACCCAAGTGTCGGCTGCCACCAAAGCACTGCAATCCTTTGCTCTGGTTCTGCTCGAAGAACACATGACCAACTGTGTGGTCGATGCTGCCGCGGATGGAGCCGATGCCAGCGTCAAGGTCAAGGAAGCAGCCGACGCGATCGCACGCCTGGTTCGGTCGTGAAGTACCGCGCAGACCACCGCAACGAGTCTCGAGGAGGGCATCACATGGGGGACACCGACACGGTGAGCGAGTACGTCGTCACGGGGATGGTCTGCCAGCACTGTGTCACTGCGGTGACGGAGGAGCTCGGGGCGATCGAGGGCGTCACCGATGTACAGGTCGACCTGGCCACCGGCCGGGTCTGCATCACCAGCAACGGACCGGTAAATGCTGCCGCGATCCACGCTGCGATCCACGAAGCCGGCTACGAGATCTCAGGCTGAGCGCCGGATGCGAGCTCCAGTGCCGGTGCTGGCGTTGCTCGCCGGTCTGGCCGCACTCTTCGGCTTCGGAATCAATTTCGGCGAGGCGTTCGTCGGTCGTGTCGCGCCGTCGCCGCACAATCACGGTGGGCGCGGTATCAGCGAGGAGAATCATTCCGCAGGTCCCGGTGGCCTGGCTGTCGCCAGCCAAGGCTACGTGTTACGTCCCAGGACCACGCGCTTCACCGCAGGAGAATACGAGAACCTCCGGTTCGCCATCTTCGCCAGCAACGGAAAGCCGGTGACCGACTTCGCCCGGCGCGGTGACCACCAGATGGATCTCGTCGTCGTGCGCCGGGATATGAGCGGCTACCAGCATCTGTACCCCCTCATGGATCCTGAGGGTACCTGGACGGTGCCGCTGCGACTGGACGAGCCGGGCAGCTACCGTGTTTTCGCGGAGTTCCTTCCCGGGACCGCCAGGACACCGGTGACCCTTGGCGTGGACCTGGAGGCGCCGGGATTGGTCGAGCCCGGCCCCATATCGAAAGAATCGACGACCGCCGAGATCGATGGTTACACGGTGGTCCGGACCGGAGATCTCCTCAGTGGGTCGGTGTCGCGAATATGGATGCATGTGATGCGCGACAACGTTCCAGTCACAGATCTCGATCCCGTTCTCGGCGGTGCACGTTTGGTCATCCTGCGTGAGGGCGACCTGGCCTATCTCACTGTGCATCCCATGGAAGGTCCCCGCAGGCAGACCGCGACCGATTTCGAGGCCGAGGTGCCGACCGCCGGTTACTACCGGATGTTTCTGGAGTTCCAGCATCATGGCCGGGTTCGGACCGTCGAGTTCACCGCGCTGGCGAGGTGAGGGATGTCCACCGCCCATGACTACGGTCCCGGCACGGCGACCGGCCCCGGCAAACCGGATCGCCAGGTCGAGCTGGTCATCGGCGGAATGACGTGCGCGTCCTGCGCCGCGCGCATCGAGAACAAGCTCAACCGGCTGGATGGCGTGCACGCCAGCGTCAACTTCGCCACCGAGAAGGCGCGCGTCAGCTACGCCGGCCGGGTCACTCCCGAGGACCTCATGGCGGCCGTGGCGCGCAGCGGCTACACCGCTGAGCTGCCCTCCGACCGATCACCGGGCGTCGGAGCCGCTACCGACGGCGCCGAGTTCCGGGAGCTGCGGGAACGGCTGCTGTGCAGCGCCGTGCTGGCCATCCAAGTGATCGCGATGTCGATGGCCGCGATGGTGCCGGGCCTGCGGGTACCGCACCAATTCGAGTCACTGTCGCTGCTGCTCACGGTTCCGGTGGTGGTGTGGGGGGCGTGGCCGTTCCATCGAACGGCCTGGCAGAACCTGCGCCACGGCACGGCCACCATGGACACGCTGATCTCGATGGGCGTGGTCGTGGCGTTCCTGTGGAGCTGCTACGCGTGGTTCGTCGACAGCGGCGGGTTCATCACAGTGCACGAGGCGGTGGCCTCGGGTGACCACGCCCCCAGCCGGGTCTACTTCGAGGTCGCCGCCGGGGTCACCACGTTCCTCCTGGCCGGTCGCTACCTCGAGGCACGCTCCAAACGGCGCGCCGGTGCGGCGCTGCGCGCGTTGCTGGATCTGGGTGCCGCGGATGTGGCGGTGCTGCGTGACGGGCAGGAGATACGCATCCCGGTCGATGCGTTGCAGGTCGGCGAGGAGTTCGTGGTCCGCCCAGGGGAGAAGATCGCCACCGATGGGGAGGTGCTGGAGGGAACTTCAGCGGTCGACCAGAGCCTGCTGACCGGCGAGTCGGTGCCCATCGAGGTCGGCCCGGGATCTGCGGTCACCGGCGGGACCGTGAACGCGTCCGGCCGGCTGCGGGTGCGCGCGTCCCGGATCGGTGCGCACACCCGGCTAGCGCAGATGGCGCGGTTGGTCGAGGACGCCCAGAGCGGCAAGGCCAAGGTGCAGCGCCTGGCCGACCGGGTCTCGGCGGTGTTCGTGCCGATCGTGATCATGCTTGCAGTCGTCACTCTGGGGATCTGGCTGGCAGCCGGTGCCGGCGCCGGTGCCGCGTTCGCTGCCGCGGTCGCGGTGCTGATCATCGCCTGTCCGTGCGCGCTCGGACTGGCCACGCCGACCGCACTGCTGGTCGGCACCGGTCGGGGTGCCCAGCTGGGCATCTTCATCAAGGGACCCGAGGTCCTGGAGTCCACCCGGCGGGTGGATACCGTGCTGCTGGACAAGACCGGCACGATCACCACCGGCACCATGACCCTGATCGATGTGCTCCCCACCGCCGGTGAGCACGCCGATGAGGTGCTGCGTCGGGCCGCTGCCGTGGAGAACGCCTCCGAACACCCCATCGCCACCGCAGTCACCGTCGGGGCCCGCCGGGTGGGCGCCTTACCCGCAGTCACCGGGTTTCGCTCGGTGCGAGGGCTGGGTGTGCAGGGCGTGGTGGACGGCACTGTGGTGCTGGTGGGTCGACCGTCATGGTTGGCCGAGCAGTGGTCTGTGCCGATGCCTGACCAGGTGGTCTCGGATGCCGCGCAACAGCAGGAGCACGGTCGGACCGTCGTCGCGGTGGCCTGGGACGGCCAGGTGCGGGGCCTGCTCGCGGTGGCCGACACGGTGAAGCCGAGCAGTACCGAGGCGGTGCGCCTGCTGAGGAAGCTGGGGCTGACCCCGGTGCTGGTCACCGGCGACAATGAGACCGTCGCTCGCGCCGTGGCCGCCGAGGTCGGGATCGACTCGGTGCTCGCGGGAGTATCGCCCGAGGGGAAGGTCGAGGAGGTGCGCCGCCTGCAGCGGCAGGGCCGGGTCGTCGCGATGGTCGGCGATGGGATCAACGACGCCGCCGCGCTGGCGCAGGCTGATCTGGGGCTGGCCATGGGCACCGGTACCGACGCCGCCATCGAGGCCAGCGACCTCACCCTGGTACGTGGTGACCTGCGACTGGCCGCCGACGCGATCCGGCTGTCCCGGCGCACCCTGCGGACCATCCAGGGGAACCTGTGCTGGGCCTTCGGCTACAACGTGGCCGCGCTGCCACTGGCCGCGACGGGCCTGCTCAACCCCATGATCGCTGGCGCAGCGATGGCGTTCTCCTCGGTGTTCGTGGTGTCCAACAGCCTGCGGCTACGGGGTTTCCGCTCGCTCACCCCCTCGGCTCGCTGACCCGGTAACGCTGCCCACCGGCCACCGTCCACCCAGCTCTACAGCAGGCCGATCACCGACGTCGTTGCGGTGTAGGCCGCCACTGCCACCAGTAGCGCGGCGAACGCGCGGGATAGGGACCTGCTGGAGCTACGATCGGTGACCGCTTTACCCAGCAGGGTTCCGATCACGGCGGCGACGGTCACCGGAACGATCACTTTCCAGTTGAAGGAGTCCGTGGCGACGCGCGCGCTGAGCGAGGCGATCGAATTGATCACGATGACCAGCAGCGAGGTGGCGGTAGCGCTCTGCATCGGCCACCCGAGGGCGACCACGAGGGCAGGAACGACGAGGAAGCCCCCTCCCACGCCGAACAAGCCGGTGGCGAGTCCGGTCACCGCGCCGATGACGACGATCACGGCCTGTCTCGTGCTGGGAGTGA
Source organism: Pseudonocardiaceae bacterium (assembly GCA_050699515.1). Classification (GTDB taxonomy): domain Bacteria; phylum Actinomycetota; class Actinomycetes; order Mycobacteriales; family Pseudonocardiaceae. The sequence goes on along the minus strand of JBOHFF010000017.1, from coordinate 44,305 downwards.
CGTGTGCCGGAGGGGTGGGCTCGGTAGCGAGATGTGCTGCGGGGGCCTCGGTGCGGCGAAGCAGGGACAACGCCGCCAGCAGGATCAGGGCGGCAAAGGTCAGCAGCAGAACCTGAGGATCGAGGTTGCGACTGAGCATGGTGCCACCGACTGCGGTGAACGTCCCGACCACCCCGAAACCCGCCCCGGCCACCCAGCGGACCTGCCCGGACCGGGCCCGGGCGAGCAGACCGATCATCGCGCTGATCCCCACGATGACCAGGCTTGCGGTCGCTGCGTTGTGCGGGCGCTCACCGAGTAGGAAGACCAGCGCGGGCACCGTCAAAACCGACCCGCCACCGCCGAAACCGCCCAGGACGAGTCCCACTCCGAGACCGATCGCGACCGCTGCCACGATCATGACGAGGACTCCTCAGCTAGATACCAGCTCGCCGTGTCCCGCCTCGCGCAGGGCTTGGCGCAGGGTGTCCGCGGCGGCATCCAGCTCGGCCGGGTCGGGATCGTGATCGGCCTTGCCGAAGTCGAAGTCGTCGATGTTCCACGCCGGGAACACGTGCACATGCAGGTGCGGAACCTCGAATCCCACGATCATGAGTCCGGCGCGAGGAGCCTTGAAACCGGTCTTCTGCGCCGCACCGATGTGCCGCGCCACCACTGTCAGATGGGTCAGCAGGCCATCGTCGGCGTCAGTCCACTGGTCGACCTCGCGCCGGGGGACGACCATGACATGCCCAGGCCGCAGCGGTGCGATGGTGAGAAACGCCACGCAGCGTTCGTCACGCCAGACGAACCGCCCCGGAATCTCCCCTTCGATGATGCGGCTGAACAGCGTCGCCACCTGACCTCCACCGGGTTGGTTACCGCATTCTGGGGACAGACTGCCCTCATCCGCGGCTAGTGCACTGCGTCCTGTCCCCAGACCGCAATCCACGAGCGTAGCTGGGCACCGCCGTCGACGGCGGGGTCAGTGGGGGTGATGCGGGGACCGGTAAGAGCGCGGGAGCGGCTAGAGGTGCCGCTGACCAGCAGGACCGGGCCAGGGTGGCGTCGCGCCAGTTGCGCGAAGTCACCGTCGCCGGTGGCCAGCAGCAGCGGCCGGTCCGCGGCGCGGTAAGCATGCGCGAGCAGCAGGTCAGCGCCCTGCCAGCCGCTGGCCGGAAGAACCCGGGCCAGCGGGGGCCAGTCGATCGCGCCCAGAGCTTCCGGCGCGCCGGCTATCACCACCTCAGCAGCCGAGGCTTCCGCCAGCGCCGCGACGAGCAGCCGCAACCGGGGCACATCGAGATTGTCCGCGTCGATCAGAACCTGCACGGGCACGATCATGCACCTAACAGGTGAGACAGATTGTGACGCCACACACGGTCAGTTATGCGAAGCTTCACCGGTGCGGCTCACCGGACTGGACACAGCGTTCCTGTGCCTGGATCGCGATGTCTCACCGATGCACCTCGGCGCGTTGGCGATCTTCGGACCAGTGGATGCCGGTGATGCCGGAGGGGTGGCCGCTCTACTGGCCGAGCGGACCCAGCGGCTGCCACAGCTGCGTCGGCGAGTGCAACCATCGCGATTCCCGTTGGCGGCCGCGATGTGGGCTGACGACCCTGCGTTCTTCGCCAAGGATCACATCCAGGTGCACCACCTCGACCACGGCAGCCTCGACGAGGCCGCTGCTCTGGCCGCCGAGTTGATGATCCGCCCACTGCTGCGAAGCCGTCCGCTGTGGGAGTTCCATGTCATCGCTGGTGGGGGTTGGGATCACTTCGCGGTGCTGTTCAAGATGCACCATGCATTCGGCGACGGGTTCAACGCGCTGGAGATCGGGGTCCGGGTACTCGATGAGTTCACCTTGCGCGGCGGTGGCGCCCTGAGGAGCGGCGAGGTGGGCAACAACACTCCATCAACATCGGAGCGCACGGTGCTTTCGCGGCTGTGGCAGGTGCCCGGCGGCTTGCGTGATGCGATCGACGGTGTGGTACGGCAGGTGAGTGAGGCCACTGGTATCGCCGCTTCGGTGCTGGGCAGTGCACGATTGCCGGCTCCCGGCTCCCCGTTGGTGATCTCGACTTCGGGTCGGCGGGCATTAGCGGTGACGGCGCTCGACCTGGCACAGGTACGCCGGATCCGGGCCGGCTACGGCGGCACGGTGAATGACGTCCTGCTGGCGGTGGTGACCGGGGCCTTCCGGGAGTGGATCGCGGCCCGCGGCGACCCGGTCGACGGGTTGATTCTTCGGGCCTTCATCCCGGTCAGCCAGCGGGCGAGATCGGGGGAGCGCATCGGGGGGAACCGGTTGTCCGGCTACCTGTGCACACTGCCCGTCGGCGAGCCCGACCCCAGCGAGCGGCTGCTGATGATCCGGCGGGAGATGGAACAGAACCGGGCCACCGGCGGCAACCGTGGCCCTGGTGCGATACCAGTGCTGGCCGACCGGTTACCGCCCGCGGTGCACCGGTTCGCGGCTCCGGTGGCCGGTCAGGGCGCCTCGTTGCTGTTCGACCTGATGGTGACCAGCATCCCGCTGCCGAGCATCCCGTTCACGTTGGACGGCGCGCCGCTGGCGGAGGTGTTCCCGATCGCGCCGCTGGCGGCCGGCCAGGCGTTGGTCGTGGGCCTTTCCTGGTACCAGGGTCGCGCCTACGTCGCCTTGTACGCCGATCAGGAGGGACTGCCGGATGTGCACCGGCTCGCCGAAGCGATCCCGCTCTCAGCGGCTGCGCTGGACGGCAGGCTGACCGAGTGAATGTACCGGCCCTCCGGCGGCGCTTCGGGTGAATGCCGGTGACTCTTTGTGTCCTGTGCGGTTAACCTGACCCGATGCCGACTTTTGACGCTGCAGCGGTGGACTGCCGGGTATCGGTCTTTGTCGAGGGAGTGCTGACCTCCTTCGGCCACGATGCGACCCTGCGGGTGACGAGTTTGTCCCTGGATGTGGGGGATGACGACGGGATCACGGCCGACTTCGACCCGGGCTCGTTGAAAGTGATGGACGACATCTCGGATTCGAACCGAAGAGACATCGAGCGCAACGCCGAGAAGACGCTCGAGCCCCGCAAGTATCCGAAGATCCAGTTCCGCTCGGTGTCGGTGGTGCGCGATGGCGACCGGGCGCGCATCGAGGGAGATCTGACCCTGCATGGCGTGACGAATCAGATCTCGCTCGATGCGCGCAGTGACGGCCAGCGCTGGCACGCCAAGCTCGTCTTGGACCAGCGCAAGTTCGGGATCAAGCCGTTCTCCGCGATGCTCGGCGCGCTCAAGATCAAACCTGACGTCGAGGTGAACATCAGCATCCCGCATCCCTGACGGCACCGACGACGCCTCATGTCTTGGATGGATACCCCTGGTGGGTATTCGGTATAGTGAGCTGGATGAGGAACATTCACACCGGTCACCACGATCCGGACGGACCGGCGACGGGTGGTGGCTTCGGCTCGGTGCCGTGGTCGGTTGCTGCGCAGGCGACCCTGCACTGCCTGACCGGCTGCGCGATCGGCGAGGTGCTGGGCATGGTGATCGGCACCGCCGCCGGGTTGCCCACGGTCGCCACTGTCATGCTGGCCATCGCGCTGGCCTTCGTTTTCGGTTATGCGCTGACCATGCGCGGGGTGTTGCGTGCTGGTGTCGGGTTCCGCCAGGCGCTCAGGGTCGCCCTCGCCGCAGACACCGTCTCCATTGCTGTGATGGAGATCCTGGACAACCTTGTCATGGTGGGCGTGCCAGGCGCGATGGACGCCGGCCTGACCAGCCTCCTGTTCTGGGGTTCGCTGGCGTTCTCCCTGCTGGTGGCCTTCCTGCTGACCACCCCGCTGAACCGGTGGATGATCAGCCGGGGCAAGGGCCACGCGGTGGTGCACGCCTACCACTGAAGCCGCTCAGGCGATGTTCGCCCCGTCGCCGAGGGCAGCCGGGTGGCGCGGATCGAGCGCGCCGACGACCAGCCGCTTACGGAGCCACCAGGGGGCGGCGGTGAACAGCGCACCCATCGCGGCGGCGCTGCCCTGGATGTCCTCGCGGCCGGTGAGGTAGGTCCAGCGGTGTCGCTGTGGTAGCGCGAAGAACACGTCGAAGAACTGCGGCACGAGTTCTGGGGGGAATCGCAGTAACGATTCCAGGCTGCGCCGCCGCAGGGCGTGCACCGCCAGCGCCGCCGGGCTCCACACCGTCCGCCAGGCAGCGGCCCCGGCGGCCGCCGAGCCACCGCTGCCCAGCGCGTCCGCCACCGCGGTGGCCACTCGGGGGGCCAGCCGCAGCGCGGTGGCCACGCAGTAGCCGGTGGCCGGATGCACCAGGGGGCTCGCTGCCCCGAACGGCACGATCGGCCCGCGCCAGTCCCCGGGCGAGGGCAGTGGGCGGTCCACCGGGATGCGCACCCGCTCCTCGCCGTCCGGGGGCAGCGTGATGCGGTGGTGGGCCAGCCGCGCATGGAGCCGGCGACGCAGCACCGCCAGCCCGAGCCCGGGACGACGGGCCAGCGAGGTCTCCTCGAGCAGCACCCGACCCGGCGCCACCGGCACCCCGTAGAGGAACGTGGGCCATCCCGACTCGCCGTGGTGCGGTCGCCAGTCCATGAACAACGCGCTTCCCGGAGCCACCAGATCCCGCGCGGCGTCGGCGTCGACCACCACGCCGACCGCGGTCTGCTCCGCGGCTGCGCTGCGCCCCGCCCCACCAAGCACCGAGCGCGGCGCTCCCGTCGCATCGAGCAGCACCGCCGCCCGCCGCTGGTTGCCGTCCACGTCGGCGCTGACCCCGCCTTGATCAGGTCGGGCAGCGCGCACCCGGCCCTTGATCACCGTGACCGGCGCGGCAGTGAACCCCGCGCGCAGCGCGGGGTTGTCGAGCACCACGTAGTCCCAGCCGATCTGGTGTTCAGTGGTGCCGATCGCCGTTCCGTGCCCACTCGCTGCTACCACGGGGTCGACGTCGGTGGGCAGCTCTGCTCGCCAGGATCCGTAGGTGGCCCGCCACGGCCGGTCCGGCGCTGGGTCCACCAACTCGGTGACCAGTCCCAACCGCGCGCACGCCGCCGCCACCGCCCAGCCCGCGGGACCGCCGCCCGCCACCAGTACATCGATCACCGATGCAGCCTACGGCTGCTCGCTCTCACCGTCACGGCTGCGGCGCGACGTGCCTGCTCCTGCTCACGGTGAGGAACAAGGATGTGCCGTAGCAGGCGTCAGATTTCTCCGGCCTTCACGCCGCTGATCCAGGCGGCCAGCTCGCTGCGGGTGAACAACAGCACGGCACCGCCGGGGTGCTTGCTGTCCCGCACCGCGATCCGGCCATCGCCCAGTGAAGCCACCTCGACACACTTGTCGGAGCCGCCGTTGAGCCCACTGCGGCTGCTCTTGCGCCACGCCACGCGGGAAAGGTCCACTCGGGTCATCCCGCGCCTCCTCTCTTGGGTCACCGGTACCGGTCCAGTGTAGTGGAAATGAGGTCAACGGACTCCGCCGGAGACAACGCCAGGGAACTGAGCACGGCGAAGTCCATGGTGCAGCTCCGCACGTCGTCCTGCTCCTCCAGATAGATCGACCCCGCAGGCCCTTCCACGTAGCCCACATCGTGCGCCAAGTCGGGCAGGGTGACGATGCTGAACGCGCCCTCCATGCCAGGATGCGCACCGGCTGCGAACGGCAGCACCTGGATGGCAATGTTGGGTCGACCGCCGCGCTCCAGCAGATTTTCAAGCTGGCCGCGCATCACCCGGCTGCCGCCCACCGGGCAGTGCAGCACCGCCTCGCTGAGGATCGCCTCGTAGATAAGCGGGTCGGCGCCGGTGAGCACGTGCTGGCGGATCATCCGGGCCGCGATCTGGTTCTCCAGCACCTCGATCGGTGTGGTGGGCGCGATGGCGGTTCTCAGCGCGCGGGCGTAGTCGGAGGTCTGCAGCAGACCGGGCACCAGGGCCAGCTCGAACTGGCGCACCGTGGTCGCCGCCTGCTCCAGCCCGACCATGGTCTGGGTGGGCTTGGGCAACGCGCTGGACTGCCACCAGCCTTTCTGCCGGGCCTCGCGGGCCATCCGCACCAGAATGGCCGTCTCGTCGGCGGACACCGCATAGACCGCCGCCAGGTGCTCGACCTCGGCGGGCTGCGGCGGGTACGACCGGGTCTCGACGCGCTGCAACTTCGAGCGCGACCACCGTGGCGAGTGCGGTTTGAGCTGCGTGGCGGCCTCCTCGATGGTCAGCTCCGCACGTTCCCGATGGCCCCGCAGCGCCTCGGCCAACTGCCACAGCCGCAGTGTCGGGCTGACCCCGCGATCCATCGCACCCTCCCCAAGGTCCGGTGGCACGCGCCCGCCAGCACACACGCGCCACTCTTTCGAGCATTTTTCGGGAAACCCGTTGATTTATCGGGTTTCCCAGTTCATGGTAGTGTGACCCAAGTATAGAACGTCGGCCCGGGGATACCGCACGCAACACGTCGTGCCCGCCCCGGCGTCACACGAGACCCACGAGGTGAGGAGATGAGCATGACGATTCACGGCCACGACAACGGAGCCCCGCCGCACCTCGAGCCGCTATGCAGCGAAAGCGAAGAGGAGTTCGCCGAGGAAGTACGCGGCCTCGTCGCCGATGAGGCGCCGCAGGTGTTCGCGCTGGTCGAAGAGTATGGCGAACGGGTCGACGGCCGGATCGTCGCCTGGGGCATGACCTTCGATGACCGCGTTGAGGTCGTCACCGTGCACGGCGGCGTGCACATGAGCGCTGACTCGGCCGAACGTGCCCACCGGGCGTTCTCCCGGTGCCGGAAGATCCGCCTGGTATGGACCGGCCCCGCCACAACACGCCAACTCGAAGACCAGGTGGGTTGACCCACCCGCTAGCGTGCCGTGGATGAGCCGGACCCGGGAGCTCGCCGGCGGTGGGCGCGCGGTGGAAATGGCTCCCGAGCGGCTGCCCGGATTCCTGGAGCGATTCGCCGCCGGTCATAGCGGGGTACTCACCACCACGGTCACGCCGCAGCGGGTGGATGTGACCACTGGTGACGGAACGACGGTGTCGATCCCGGTGCCCTTCGGTCCGCTGGTGGCACCAGCCGGGCAACGAGCTGGCCTCGCCGTGGATGAGCTGCTCGACCACCTCCTGGTGGCGCGCACAATCGGGCTGGTCCTAGTCCGGCTCGGCGGATACAGCGTCGGGGTGGCCCGCGCCGGGATGGTGCTCACCTCCAGCACGGGCAGTCGGCTGGTGCACGGTCGTTCCGCGGCGGGCGGGCAGTCCCAGCAGCGTTTCGCCCGACGGCGGGAGGGCCAAGCGCGCGTGGCGCTGCGCGCGGCGGCCGACACCGCGGCGCGAGTCTTGCTGCCCCGTGCCGCCGAGCTGGACGCCGTGATCCTCGGTGGGGACACCGCGGCGCTGCGCACCCTCGCCGCCGACCCGCGGTTGGCCGCGCTACTGGAGCGCGCCGAGCCGCGGGTGCTGGACATCCCCGAGCCACGCCGCGCGGTGCTCGACGAGGCCGCCCACCGAGCCCGCTGCGTCGAGGTCCATTTGCGGCCGAATCCGACGTCACCAGAGCCGACCGGTTGATCACTCTCAGTGCGCGCGTGCCCTGCTGATCAGCGCGTCACTATCGCCGAACAGCTAAGGCCGCCAACGCGTCCTTCGTGGCGAGGGTGTCGGGGTGATCAGCACCTAGTACCCGGGTCCGCTCGGTGAGCACCGCCCGGTAGCCGGCCTCAGCCCCGCCCAGATCACCCCGCTGGGCCAGCACCCAGGCCAGGCCGTACCGGGTCCACAGGGTATTGGGGTGATCAGCACCCAGCACCCGGGTCTGCTCGGTGAGCACCGCCCGGTAGCCGGCCTCAGCCCCGCCCAGATCACCCCGCTGGGCCAGCACCCCGGCCAGGCCGTACCGGGTGTCGAGGGTATTGGGGTGATCAGCACCCAGCACCCGGGTCCGCTCGGTGAGCACCGCCCGGTAGCCGGCCTCAGCCGCAGTGAGATTACCTTGGTGCTCCTCAAGTCGGGCGCATTGGTGACGCAGTTGCAGAACGGCGGGCTGATCGGGACGCAGAGTGGCCGCTGCGTCGGCGGCTTGGGTGAGGATGACGTCGGCCTGGGTGTAGAGGCCGGCGGTTATCGCGTATTCGGTGCACGCGGCGGCGGTCGTGGTGAGGGCGTCGGCCAGGGGTGGGGGAACGTGATCACCGGTCGAGGTGGCCAGCGCGCACAGGCGGTTCAGGTGCGAGGCTGTGAGCTGCCACAAAGGCCAGCTGGTGGGGTTGCGAGGGTCATGGTCCCGGACGGCATCGCGGAGTCCCGCGGCAGCCAGGGCAAGGTAATCATGGCGTTGCGCGCGCACCTCGTCATGCGCCCGGATGGTCTCCGCGATGGCGGGGTGCAGTGTCGCGGTGTAGGCGGCTGGATCATCGATGGCCGTGTCGGGCGTTCGTTTCGTGAGTAGCCCGAAGTCGGCCAGCGCATCGATGGCTTGGTCGAGGTCGTTCTCGTTGCGCAGCGTGAACAGCGGGGAGGCGGCCAGCGACTGCGGGGAGAGGATCATCGCGTAGGGGATAGGCGCGTCGGCGAAATGCGAGAGCAGCCGCATCAGCGGCCGGGCCAGCGTTATGCCCTGCTCAGCGAGCAGGTCAAGGGTGAGTTCCCAGGTGGCGGTGACCCGCAAGCGCGGTTGCCGCGCCGGGCTGTCCCTGATGGGGCCATCGACGAGTTCGCCGAACCGGTGATCGAGCGCGGTCCGGTACTCATCGAAGGTGCGCGGGTTGCGGCGCGTGCCCGGCCATGGGGCACCTCGGCGAACGTGGGCCAGGTAGAGGCCGGCCTGGTGGAGCATCAGCGGCATGTGACCCAGCCGGCCGGCCAGCGCCGCGGCCTGATCAAGGGTGCCCGCACAATCACCCGCCCGGTCGTGCAGCACCTGGGCGGCGTGCTCAGCGGACAGATCCTGCAGCGGATGCAGCTGCACCCAGCCACCCCAGGTACTCGAATCGTGGTTGCGGCTGGTCACCACCAGCCGTCCCGCTGGAGGAGGGCGGCGAATCCATCCGGTGCCGTCGGCGACCCGGTCGCCCGCAGCGGTGAGCAGCCGCGTGTCGTCGGCGTTGTCGACCACGAGCAGCCACGGCCGGCCGTGACTGGCTAGCAGCTCCCAGACCAGGTCCGGTGCGTCACCGTCGTGGCCCGACCACGCCAGCCGCAGCCGTTCGGGCGTCGCTCCCAACCGCGCAGCCAGCGCGCGCATGCCCGCGCTGAGGCTGGCGGCGTCGGCAGCGGATACCCGCCACCCGTCCATACCCTGGCTGCGGGCGTGCTCGGCTACCGCGAGGGCGACCGTGGTCTTGCCGTAACCACCCGCCCCGCACAACACCTGCGCCGAGCCGGGCGGTGCCGCCAGCAGCGAGGCCATCAACTCCTCACGACCCCGCACCGGGTACTCCAGCTGTGGCGGCGTGATCGACATGGCGCCGGCCACACCGAATTGCTCGCCGTGGACATGGGTGATCGTCTGGTCGCGCAGCGCCGTATAGGCGTCCCGACCGGGCCCTGGACCTCGCGGGGCGGTGCTCATGAGGGAACGGTGCTCATGAGGTAGCGCCGCCGTGGTGATGGTGGGTGATCGTCTGATCCCTGCCGGCGGTGTAGGCGTCCCGGCCGGCGTGCACCTCGAAACGGGCCTGCACCCACTCCTGCTGCGCGGCCGGCAACTGGGCCTGCACCCGGTCGGTCAGCTCCCGAAGATCCTCTGCAAGTTCAGGGAGCTCTTCCAGCAGATCCGACAACCTGAGCTGCCACACGGGCAGTAACCGTTCGCGGGCCACGTCGGGCTCGGCAGCGCGTTCGACCTCGGTGGCGGTCTGGTCCAGCCTGGACTCCACCAGCTCGTGCCGCCAGCCGCCAGCCGTGACCAGGCGCGCGAACCCGGTCCGGGCGGACTGCCACGCATCGGTGGCCGCGGCCGCCACCAGCGCCGTGCCGCCTGATGCGGCTAACGCCGCTAACGCCTCGGTGAGCATGCGATCTCCTGCCTGCAGCGGTTCTTCCATCTCGGCGTGAGGACGGTGGCAGCCGTGGCTGCATCGTAATCCGGGTGCGGGCGCCGGTAGTATGGGATCCGTGGTCGCGACAAGCTGATGTGCTGCTGGCCCCGCCCGCTGCGGCGCGTGGGGAACCTACCCCTGCCGGCGACCACCTTGGGAGTTTCTTCACCGTGATCACAGCCACCGACCTTGAACTGCGCGCTGGGTCCCGGATCCTGCTCTCCGGCGCCGCCCTGCGAGTGCAACCCGGCGACCGGATCGGCCTGGTCGGCCGCAACGGCGCCGGCAAGACCAGCACGCTGCGCGTGCTGGCCGGTCAATCGCCGCCCTACGGGGGGCAGGTCCGCACCAGCGGGGAGCTGGGCTACCTGCCACAGGATCCCCGCGAGGGCGACCTGTCAGTGACGGCCAGGGACCGGGTGCTCTCGGCTCGCGGCCTCGACCAGTTGCTGCAGGAGATGGAGAAGTCCCAGTCGATCATGGCCGAGCTCGCCGACCACGATGAGCAGAACCGGGCCGTACGCCGCTACAGCCGGCTCGAGGACCGGTTCTCCGCACTGGGCGGCTACGCTGCGGAGAGTGACGCGGCACGGATCTGCGCCAGCCTCGGGCTGCCCGACAGGGTGTTGGCCCAGCCACTGCACACCCTCTCCGGCGGCCAGCGGCGCCGGGTCGAGCTGTCTCGGATCCTGTTCGGCGCCTCGGACGGCTCGGGTGGCCGCTCGAACACCACGCTGCTACTCGACGAGCCGACCAACCACCTCGACGCCGATTCGATCACCTGGTTACGGGATTTCCTCACCGCCCACGACGGTGGCCTCGTCGTGATCAGCCATGACACCGATCTGCTCGCCGCGGTGGTGAACAAGGTCTGGTTCCTCGACGCGATACGCGGCGAAGTGGACGTCTACAACCTGGGCTGGCAACGCTACCTGGACGCGCGGGCGGCCGATGAGAAGCGGCGGCGCCGGGAACGGGCCAACGCGGAGAAGAAGGCCACTGCCCTGATGGCGCAGGCCGACCGGATGCGGGCCAAGGCCACCAAGGCCGTCGCCGCGCAGAACATGGAGCGCCGGGCGGTCCGGCTGCTGGCCGGCGCCGAGACCGAGCAACGCGCCGAGCGGGTGGCCAAGATCCGCTTCCCGCAGCCCGCGGCCTGCGGGCGAACCCCGCTGACCGCGAGCGGGCTGGGCAAGTCCTACGGCTCGCTGGAGGTCTTCAGCGGGGTGGACCTCGCCATCGACCGGGGGAGCAGGGTGGTGATCCTCGGTCTCAACGGCGCCGGAAAGACCACCCTGCTGCGGCTGCTCGGTGGCATGGAGGCCCCTGACGCCGGTCAGGTCGAGCCTGGGCACGGCCTACGAGTGGGATACTTCGCCCAGGAGCACGACACGCTGGATCTCGATACCACCGTCTGGTGCAACCTTCGGCACGCCGCGCCGGACGCCCCCGAGCAGCAGCTGCGCACCCTGCTGGGTGCCTTCCTGTTCCGCGGCGAGCAACTCGATCAGCCGGCGAGCACCCTGTCCGGGGGTGAGAAGACCCGGCTGGCGCTGGCGGCGCTGGTGTCCTCGGCGGCCAACGTCCTCCTGCTCGACGAGCCGACCAACAACCTCGATCCGGTGTCCCGGGAACGGGTGCTCGACGCGTTGCGCCACTACACCGGTGCCGTGGTGCTCGTGACGCACGACTCAGGGGCGGTGCAGGCGCTCGGGCCGGAGCGGGTGATCGTGCTGCCGGAGGGCACCGAGGACCACTGGAGCGCGGACTACCTCGAGCTGGTCCAGCTTGCCTGATAAGCGACTGTCCGCTCACGCGCAGTACTCGAGGCCATCCATCTGATCACATTTGTCGCTTTTGCCGCTATATTACGCATCTGGGCCCGCTGTAGGTACCGCTCACAGATCCACCCGGAGATCGTCTAGCGGAGATCGCTAACGTGGTCGATCATTGCCGCAAGGGCCGTGACCGGCTCTTCTGGTGTCGGAAGAAAGGCGTTTCGTGGTGGCCGACCTGAAAAAGGGCAGCCGGATCACCGGTGTGGCTCGCGACAAGCTCGCATCGGAGCTGAAGAAGAAGTACGAGAAGGGCGCCAGCATCCGGGCGCTCGCCGAGTCGACCGGACGGTCGTACGGCTTCGTGCACCGGGTGCTCTCGGAGTCTGGTGTTACGCTGCGTGGCCGTGGCGGCGCAACCCGCACGAAGAAGAAGTAGGCTCCTCCAGCGTTATCGTGGCGGCGCGCTGCGGTCGACGGCCGCCTCGCGTCCCTCGCCGATCTGCATGGCCTGTCGTTCGTCGTGCTCTTCGGCAGCGCATCCCCGGGTGATTCCGACGCGCGCGATCTCGATGTGGGGGTCGGGTCGTGCGCGCGGGTTCACCGGTGCATGCCGGTGCCGGGCATCGGTGTCGACGCAGCGGTGACCAGGCGATCCTCTTTCCGTTTGATATCCTTGCACTTCGTTGTCTCGACAGGTGACAAGCCGTCGCAGCAGCGGGGCGACCGCTACTGCGGTCAGCGCCGGATTCAGTGCCCGGTGCAGGATCACGCCGTCGATGGCCGCCGCTAGCACCGAAGCGGTGTCCTCGGGTGCGTCTGCGCCGTGTCGAGCGAGCCACCCGGCCAGTTGCTGCCGGAACTCCGCGACGACAGTGGTGACCTCACCCCGCAGCGTCTCATCGCGAGTGGCAGCGAGATAGGTCTCGGTGAACAGCAACGACGTGGGATCACTTCCGGTGTAGGCGTCGAGTGAGCTGAGCATCAGATCTACACCCGCGTCGAGGGTATGGGCGTTCTCGAAGAGATCCTCGACGGCGGACAGAAGATCACTCATCATGCCCAGGGCAGCGTCGCGCAGAAGTGCCTGCAGCGAGGGAAAATGGTAATGAATCAGCCCCGGTGTCACGCCTGCGCGCTCGGCCAGGATCCGGGTACTGACCGTGTTCGTGGACAACAATCGCTCGGCGTGGCGGCGGTCTCGGAAGCGTCCGGGGTGGGATACATCGCCGGTGGCGATCCGGGCGGGGCGGGTGGGGCATGTGCTGGTGTATCACCCGGGTCGGCTGATGCGTCAGCCCCGCGACTTGGAAGAGCTGCTGACCCTGTCTGAGGAACATGACATCACGCTGCATGGGCAGGCGAACCGGCGGGATCTCTCGGATCCGGATGATCGGTTCTTTCTGCGGATCGAGGTGGCGCACTCGTGCTGGTCGTCGGATGACACGTCGCAGCGGTTGCGGGATGCGCTGGAGGATCGGGCGAGGGCGGGCCGTCCGCATGCCAGCGCGCAGCGTGCCTATGGGTATGCCCCGGGTGGGATGGTCATTGTCGAACAGGAGGCGGTGGTGGTGGTGGTGCGGGAGATGCGCCGGGGATGGCAGGGAGTTCTCCCTGCCGCCTCCCTGGTCTTGCCTCCCCGGCCTGAAGCTTGCGTTACAGTCCAGAGGGACCCGCTCTGCACGTCCGGGACTGCACCGTGCCTCAGCTCGGACGGCCTGGTAGAGGCTCGACAGCCGCTCCGGGCTGGTACCCCGCCAGCGCTTCACCGACGTCGCCCTGTGCGTCCACCATCGCGTAGATCTCGGCGGCGCTCAGTGTGTCCGGTGCGGGTGTGTTCTCTAGTTCGGCACGATCGCTCGCGTGGCCTACGCTTCGTTGATCGCGTCGACCAGGGCCGCGCCAAACCGTGACTTGCGACCAGATCCATGCTGGTCACGGCATAGTATATGAACTCGGCTTGACTGCTCGGCGCGGGCGCGGGTGGTCAGTGTGTTTTCCATTCGATGTGGATTCCGGTGGGGTCGAAGTAGCTGCCGTCTGGACGCGTCGATGTGGACGTCCACACGCGTGTCCCTTACGCGCGCAGGCGTGAGTCTTAGGACGTCCGACGACGTGGACGAGCGCGCCACGCGCTCAGGGGGCCTCCCGCGGGCCCAGAGAGCGCAGTGACGTCACCGGGCCCTTGCTGTGTCCACGTCCACTGCGATCACGTCATCGTCCATGTTCAAGAAAAGGGGAGACACCGCAAACCATGGGACCGCGACCGGGCCGGTGGGCACACGCGGCTTCCACCTGCCGCTACCCTGACCTACCATGCGCGCAGGCCCGACCGCAGTCTATTCTTTCCGTCTCCTTCTCGAAGGTCCGCCTAAGGCGGGTAAGACCACTGCTATAGAGCGGCTAGTAACGCTACTCGTGGGTGCTGGTGTGCAGGTTGGTGGCTTCGTTACCCGTGAGGTGCTAGGCAATGACGGGCGGCGAGTTGGCTTCAAGGTTCGTGATCTGGCAGGGGCGGAAGCATGGTTAGCTCACCAAGACTTCAACACAGATATTCGAGTAGGCCGCTTCGGTGTTGATATAGCAGCGTTTGAGGGAGTTGGGTTAGCGGCCCTCAAGAAGGCGACCCGGCTTGCACAAGATCAAGGCGGTGTAGCAATTATTGACGAAATTGCATGCATGGAGCTGGCGTCTCCCGGTTTTACGCAATCCATAGAAGCAATTTTTGCTTGCCCGGCAGCCGTGGTGGCTACGGTCCACACAAGTGGGCACCCAGTGACCGATGCGTTGAAACGCAGACACGAGATCGAGTTGATCTCGGTAGCAGAGGCCAACCGTGATAGCTTACCGGTTCAGCTATTCCATCGGCTTACGGGCTCGGCAGCTCACGGCGGTTCAGACTAGCTGCCATTTCTCTGTACCGATCAGTCAGCCCTATCGTCATCCCGAGTTCAGGATACTTGTGTTGTATGCGCACTACCAGATCACCGAGTCGACTGAGTACCGACCCCGTGATACGCTCCGAACTCAATGCAAGCTCTACCTGCTCGGCCGCATCGTCGGGTTGTCCAAGTTCGGCATGCGCTAATGCAAGGTCGAGCCGGGAAATAGCCTCTCTAGTTGGTGAGCGATCGGATAGGCCAACGTTTTGATAGAAGGCAATGGCTTCTTTGGCGTATGGTAAAGCCCTGCCTGGTTGACCAAGCCAAATGTAGGAAGAAGCCGCGTAGGAAGCCAGCCGTCCGAAATCTGCCGAGAACAGCCCAGAACTTTGGTGGTCCAGTTGCTCTAGTCTAATTTGAGTACCCTTCAGCACATCCTTGAATTGGTCAGCTTGGCCAAGTTTGGCATATGCCCGGGCAAGCTGAGCACCGACCCGCACTGCGGCGGCGCTGCCTCGGGGTGCTTGTTGAAGACCACGCTCTGCTGCATCTCTAGCCGCAGAAGACTGGTTACTGTACGTAAAAATGGTCGCCTTTGCATCCATGGCCCATGCGCAAATCTCGTTGTCCTCTGCCTGCCAGCCATGCTCCCAGGCATCCATGCAATGCGCTTCAGCCGTTACTGGATCACCCAAATCGTTCGACAGCCAAGCGAGGATAACGCTCAACCAGCCAGCGTGGCGATAGAGTTCCTTGCCTTCGCGTAAAGTGTGCCGCCCAGTAATAAGGTCCTCGACCTCACGGCGGTACCAGCGGACCTTGGAGAACAGTTCGCCCGGCAGTGTGTGAGCGAAGTCGGCTGCTATGCCACGAACCACAGATTCGATGTGCTCTAGTGTCATCGGGCCAAGCTGGCTAGCTTCAGCACGACGGGTGAACTCCATGGCTTCAACAGCCGACTGCATGAAAGGATCAAGGTCAGCAAAAGCTGCCCCTAGTGCTGAAGTGCTCAGCAGTTTCACGGCCTGCCTGCGGTTCGTAATATCACCTACCGAGAGAAACGGCAGCAAGTCACCTTCGCGTGCTTGCTGATCACTACCATCCGACAAAGCTGACTCGGTCCGGGATGTCTCATCGCTGCACGGTGCGTCTGCCAGCAGCCTAGCCAGCTCATCAAGCGAGATGTCGAGCGCCGCAGCCAGCCTCGGTCGATGCCACGGCCGAGGAGTGCTGTCACCTGACTCCCAGCGCTGCACTGTCGAGCGCTCGACCTCTAGCCCGAGTTTCCGATGATCATGGTCTGGTGGCTCCCGGTGGGAGCCGGGTCTGACTGATTTTCCTGATGACACGTAGTGGCGGTGCTTGTTACGGCCCGTCTTCAGGTGTATTACCCATATATGGCGTCGATCGTGGGTAAGAAGCGCGGCAATGCCACGTACTACTACCTGGTGGAGTCCGCCCGCGTGGACGGGAAGCCCCGGATCGTCTCGCAGGAGTACGTGGGCACCGCGGAAGAGTTGGCCGCCGCGATGCGCGGCGGCGGGCTGGGCCTGCCGGACCGGACCGTGCATAAGGACTTCGGTGCGGTCGCCGCGGCCTGGGGCATGCTGGAGGACCTCGGGGTCGCCGCGGTGATTGACGAGGCGGCCGGTGGCCGCCCGGCCGGGCAGCCGCTGTCCACCGGGACCTACCTGGCGCTGGCGGCGCTGAACCGGCTGGTCGCCCCGTGCTCCAAGGCCGCGTTCGCGGACTGGTGGAAGACCACCGCGGCGGGCCGGTTCACCAAGATCCCCGCCGCGGCCCTGGATCACCGGCGGTTCTGGGACGCGATGCATGCCGTGACCCTGGAGCAGCTGGAAGAAGCCTCCCGCAAGGTCGCAGTGCGGATCGTCGGGACATCCGGGGTGGATGTCTGCTCCGTCGCCCTGGACATGACCAACTTCGCGACGTTCATCGATACCGGCAACGGCAAGGCGCCCATCGCGCAGCGGGGGAAGGCCAAGCAGAAACGGGCTGACCTGCGGCTGATCGGGCTGGGCCTGGTCGTCACCCGAGACGGCGGGATCCCGCTGACCTGGCACGCCTATCCCGGCGACAAGCCCGATGTGACCCAGTTCCCGGCCATGATCGATCAGCTACTCGCCCGGTACCAGGCGGTCTGTGCCGCGGCCGGGGTCCCGGCAAGCGCAGCGGAGATGACGGTGGTCTTCGACGCCGGGCAGAACTCCGAGGCGAACTTCGCCCACCTGGCCGGCACCGGGCTGCGTTACATCGGGTCGGTGCCGGCCAGCGACTGCCCGGACCTGACCGCCTTGCCCGCCTCCGCCCGCACCCTGGTCGATCCCGACCGGTTCGGCGGGCTGACCGCCTGCGACACCCGCCGCCAGGTCTACGGCGCCGAGCGCCGAGCGATCTTGACCCACTCACCCGAGCTGCACGCCGCCCAGGCCGCCGGATTCGCCGGCACCACCTTGGCCAAGGCCGGCAAGAAACTGGACGCGCTGGCCGCCACCTTGGCCCGCGGCAAGACCCGCCGCGGCAAGGACAAGGTGGAAGCCGAGATCACCGAGATCACCCGCAAGCCCTGGGTCCGCCGCGTCATCACCTGGCAGCTGACCGGAGACCAGCCAAAAGACCTGCGCCTGACCTGGAACATCGACCCCGACGCCCGCGCCGGGCTGGCAGAGGAGATCTTCGGCAAGCACGTGCTGATCACCGATCACGACGACTGGCCCGTGCCCGAGGTCGTGGCCGGGTACCGGTCCCAGTCCGAGGCCGAGTTCTCCTTCCGGCAGATGAAAGACACCCGGGCCGTGTCGTTCTCGCCCATGCACCACTGGACCGAGCACAACATCCGGGTGCACGCCTTCACCTGCGTCCTGGCCCTGCAGATCGCCCACCTGATGCGCCACGCCGCCACCCGGGCCGGGCTGCGGATGTCCGTCCGCGAACTGCTGCGCGAGCTCGCCGGGATCGGCGAGACCGTCCTGCTCTACCAGGGCAACCGCGGCCGGCCCCGAGCCCACCGCATGCTCACCGAAACCAACCCGGTCCAGGACAAGCTCACCAAGGCCTTCAACCTCGCCCGTTACGCCCCCAGACGCTGACGTGGGTAATACACGAAAACCACCCCCAGCACCCTAACTGAACAGCGGAAACGGTCAACCCATCCGATGATCATCGGAAACTCGGGCTAGGCGCGCCTTCGAGGTCGCCCGGGAGACCCACGACCGACACAACGCCGCGACGTTCCTGCTCATACAGCTCGCCGCGATTCTGCCCGCCGCACACGCTGCGATCGGTCGCTATGTTCTTGGCGACTACGACCCGGCGCTGCCGGGTGTGCGGACGCACGTCCTCGACGAATATCACCGCTGGGTCGATCGAACGTGGCAGTACGGCAGGCTGTTCGCTGAGACCGGGTTGACCGCAGCACCGGTGGCCTATTGGCAGTTCTTCCTCGGCTCGTCGTTGGGCCGGGCCAACCACCTCAATTTTCTGGCGCGGCAACCGGAACGGGTTGGTGAGTTCCTGGGAGCGCTGGCATATAAGAAGATTGACGATGCGGCGAGCGCGCGAGCACTGGCTACGGTCCTCGATGAGGGTCTGGGAACTGAGACAGAATACTTCGATGATGTCACTCCTCTCACGTCGAAATCGGTCGACGAGTTGGTAGCAAGCCTCACAATTCCGTTGCTCAGGGCGACAGAGAAACAGGCGGTCGAGTCATTCTACGCAGGTTTTGAGGATGCCCATTGGATGGCCAGATCATGGGACGCGGACCTTGCCGGTCAGCTGGGCTGGGCCGATCAGATCGAGTTCTATCAGGAGAAGGCGGAAAAGATCGATCGCAAGCTCAAAGCCGACGAGATCGATGTTGATCTGGACACCTTCGTGGAGACTGAAGAGGAAACTTCAACGACGCATGTCCACGACGAGCATCGCCTCGTAATTATCGAGGTCGGCCAGATGCATTTCTGGAATAACGTCGGCAAGCAAGTCGTGCTTAACGAAGGTGATAAGCTATTGATCCCAACCTCTCGGCTCCATGGTTCCGTCGTCCTTTCCGGCTCATGCACTTATCATCAGCCCATTATTTCCGAAGAGCTGTTAGAGCAATTTTGATCAAGTCGGATGGCGTGACGATATAAGGTCGTACTCTGCGACTGCTCATGTCCACGACGAACACCGAGCTGGAGGGCTGGTTCATGGCGGTCAAGAGTTTTTCCATCCATGCGAAGATCAATGATCAAATTCTCTCGGACTGTACCATAGGTGAGCTTCCGTCTTGGGGGGCGCCGTACGCAGAGGATCTCATGCGATTGCTACTCTCTCCTCGCGAGCAGTTCCCCTGCACTTTCGCGGTGGCGGCGGCGAAAAAAGATTCTCTACGCTTCGGATTTGTCGAGAATTTACATGACCGTGATGCGTGGAATCCCTTGCTGGACATCTTGTCCGACTACCTCAAGATTTTTAAGAAAATATCCCGAGATACTTCCCTTGTGATCTTTTTCTCCCTTGGGGAAAGAATTTCAACCATGACGGAATACTACCATAAATTCTGGGAGATCTTGCAATTTTTGCATGATAACGACACTGAGGAATGGCCCTCCTCGGTCCCATGTAAAGTCGATGACGAATGGTGGGAATTCAGCTTTTGCGGTGTGCCGATTTTTGCGGTTTGCAGTACTCCGATGCATGATCGCCGTAAGAGTCGTAGCGGTCCGACTTTCTTGATTACATTCCAACCGCGGTGGGTTTTCGAAGGGTTGGAAGCTGGCACGCCGCGGGGTGCCTCGGCACGGCGGGTGATCCGTGAACGTCTGCGTATTTATGATGATGTCGAGCCATCGCCGGAGCTTGGTGTGTACGGTCATGCGGGGAACCGAGAATGGAAGCAGTATTTTTTGCTCGACGAAAATCAGGAGTCCTTTCTCCGATGTCCGTTTCGACATCGGAGAAATCTGGTAGCACCCCCCGAGCAGAGTAGCAACGTTCAATGACCGGGCAACCAGTGTCCCTGTGGTATGTGGATGTAGGCCGGCGGTCAGTGAGTTCTCTCCCAACGGCAAGCGCAGTCGAGCTGTTCACGATGGTCGACCCGGCTACTTGGAAAGGAAGGAAAAGTTAGCTTGCCTATGTTAACTTGAGATGAGGTCATTGGATGGTCACGTCGACATCGTTCCGGCGTCATTACGACGAGATCGATCTGCCGCGTTCTCTTGATCCCCTGCTTACTGTCACACGCTTAGTCGAGTCGAGCATGTCTGACACATACGTGTTGTATGAGCAAGGGGGTGAGTGGTCGCTAGCCCTCGGCGCGCTCGTTGAGATCACCCTGAATCGGTCCGAGATCATACAGAGCACGGCGACGGGACTCTGCCATACAATAGCATGGCACGAAAAACCGCTGAACCGGGTCGCCGAACTACTGGACGGGCTTCCCATGATGGGGTGGCGCGCTTATGGATGGGCAGCATTCGAGCTGGCCTATGCCTGCGCCGGGCTCGATCTTCCCAGCAACGACACATTGCTCCATCTGATCGTTCCTCAGGTCGAAGTACGGCTGGACGCGGAGCGGACGATCGTGCGCAGCACTGACTCGACAGCACTGCATCGGATCTGTGAGCTTCTCACCGAACCGGTGGTACCGCGTGTTTATGAGGCGAGCCCGATCGATGTAGCGAGCATCGGCCGCGAAGACTACCGCGATGCCGTTGCTGCCGTCATTCAGGAGATTCGCGATCGCCGCATGCAGAAGGTCATTCTGTCTCGAGTCGTTCCAGTGGAGCATCCGGTGGACCTTATCGGCAGCTATGTCGTCGGTCGACAGCGAAATACTCCGTCCCGATCCTACCTGCTCGATGTCGGGGGGGTACGTGCAGCTGGGTTCAGTCCAGAGATCGTCGTCCAGATAGACGAGAGCGGTCAGGTCCGCACTCAGCCGCTCGCTGGTACACGTGCCGTGGTGGACTGCGCCGAAGAAAATCAACGGTTGTGCACTGACTTGTTGCACGACGCCAAAGAGATCTTCGAGCACGCTGTGTCTGTGAAAGCTTCCTGGGACGAACTAACCGGATTATGTGTTCCGCGCAGCGTCGTGGTAGACGACTTCATGACCATCAAGCGGCGGGGTACTGTCCAGCACATCTCTTCCTCGGTGTCCGGCCAACTCACCCCTGGCCGTGGTCCGTGGCAGGCGTTTGCGACACTTTTTCCTGCCGTGACAGCCTCAGGCATACCGAAGAAAGCCGCGTACGGATGTATCCGCCGCCATGAGCCTCAGCTGCGCGGCTTATACAGTGGTGCCGTGCTCACCGTCGACCACCGCGGAGGACTGGATGCTGCCCTGGTACTCCGTACTATCTTTCAGCAGGATGGAAAGACCTGGCTGCAAGCAGGCGCCGGCATCGTCGAGCAGTCGAGGCCAGAGCGTGAGTTCGAGGAGACTTGCGAGAAGCTGCGCAGCGTCGCGCTACATCTCGTGGCACAGGAGTCGTCCTGAGAGATGGCCACGACCACAGGTTCAGCGTTTGGCGTTGCGGACCAGGTTGGCGGGTAGTTTCGTATGCATCATCATGACGTTATAGCTCTTGTACTGGGTCATGGTGAAGTACAGGTCGGTCCCCTCCGAATCCGGATTCAGGAATGCGCCGTAGAGGTCCGGGTACTCGGCGGAGGTGGCGAGCTGGATCGGATCGCCCCAGGGGCCGGTCGGGTGCGGAGCGAGCCGGAGCACGATCGCCTCGGCCGCCTCGTCGAGATACACCATTTCCCAGCTGGCGAGGGTCTTGTCGTAGCGGATGGACAGCTCCCCGACGGGGCCCGCCACGATCGGGGCTGCGATCTCGCTGCCGCCGCGTGCCCAGCCCTTGCCGGTCCAGTACTCGTAGGCGGAGTTGTCGAGCACATGATGTTCCGGTACCCGGGCGAGGTGGGCGGCCCCGAATCGACCGTTCGGGGTGCCGAACGCGTAGACGAAACCGTCTCCCCGGGCGTAGGCGATCATCTGGAAGTTGCCGTCGAGGGTCTTGGTGTTCTCCCGGCGCGCGCTCGGGGCGTCCGTCCAGGTCTGGCCGTCATCGTCGGAGTAGGCGACGCCGCTGTAGTTCGTGATCCAGTGTCCGGGCTCGGTGAAGCTGCGGATCGACATGTAGGCCATGAAGTCTCGACCATCGATGTTGATCCCGCCGGTCGGGATCTTGGTCATCTCGACGCCGTCTTTCTTGAGCGAGGGCAGCAGCTCCTTGGCGTGGCCGGGCCGGTCGGTGACGAAGTTGTCGAAGGACATTCCGTCGGACGGGTTCCGGTCCTCGCTGCGGGCCAGCGTGTTCGAGCGCCAATCGATCGTTTCCGGTTTGGCGAACCCGCTGCTGACGCCGCCCCAGCCGGGGCCGAAGGTGTCGCCGAAGGCGGCCAGGATCCGGCCGTGCTCGTCGGTCCACATGATCCCGAGGTCGGTCCCTTTGACTGCGTACCGCGCTTCGGTCGCGTTGATGGACTTGGCGCCGGTGATCACGGCTACCGCGCCTGCCTTCCCCAGCGGTGCCGTCTGTGCTGCCCCAGGCGCCGCCGCGGTGACGGTGACTGCTAAGGTCGCAGCGCTCAAGACGGCTAGGGCTGTCCCGATCTGAGTTCGGTGAGCCGGCATCGTCTTCCCCCTATCTGTTTCGCACGCGCGTCATCGCGCGGGCGCAGTCCTGCGTCCGCGGTGGCGTAGCTATGAGCGACATTCCCCCAACCCAAAAGGGGTAAAAAGGTCCCTTCCACCGCCTGTAGTAGTGAGTGTGCGACTCCTCGTATAGTAACGTTATAGTAACGTTACCCCCATTACTCTATGTGGGTGAACATTCGAGGGTTGTCGATAACACGCCGTGTCGGGCGTTTGCGCCCGGTGTGTCCGTAGCTGGTGCCCAGTATGTCTGTAGCTGGTGCCCGGTCAGTGCCGGGCTATCCGGTACGCGCGGACTGTCGCCTCCGCGCACGCCGGCCAGGTGTAGCGGGCAGCGTGGGCACGCCGGGCGGTCGCACCGTTGGGGTCGCCGTCCGCGCTGTCCGCGGCGGCCAGCGCCGTGGCGAGGGCGGCGGCGTCCTCCGGCGGGACGAGGTCGGCCAGCCCCCCGGAGATCTCCCGCAGCGCCTCCAGATCGGAGCACACCACCGGCACACCCGTCGCCATCGCCTCCAGCACCGGCAGGCCGAAACCTTCCTCGCGCGAGGGCAGCACCACCGCGGTCGCGCCGGCCACCACGCAGCGAATGTCCGCCTCGCTGAGATAGCCCAAGGCGTGCACCCGGGACGAGGTGGTGAGGGTCGGGCCCCAGCCCGCCGGCCCGGCGAGCATCAGCGGGGCGAGATCGGGCTGGGCAGCGTGCGCGGCGAGCAGGACGTCAAGGCCCTTTCGCGGCTGCGCGGCACCGACGAACAACAGGTACCGGGACGGCAACTCCAACCTCGCGCGCAGCGCCGCGGTCGGGGCGGCGGCATCCAGCCAGGCTTGATCCACCCCCAGTGGGGTGACCACCACTCGTTCCGCGGCGATGTCCAGCCGCCGGAGCACCTGCCGGGCCACCGCCGCGCTGGGCGTGCACACCACCGCCGCGCGGGCCACCGAGCGCTTGACCAGCTCGGGCAGCATGCGTTGCTGCGGGCTCAGATACTCCGGATGATCCAGAAACGCCAGGTCGTGCACGGTCACCACGCCGCTGGCGCGGGTGGATGGCGGCAGCACGAAGTTGGTGGCGTGCAGGATGTCGGTGTCGGCGGTGAGCAACTCGGTAGGGGGCCAGCTCACCCGTCGCCACAGCGCGTGCAGCGCTCGCGCCGGGACCGGCCCCCCGCGCACCCGCACTCCGGCAGGTACCGCGGCACGTAGCGCCCGCTGGCCGCGGGCGGTGAACGCGGTGACCATGACGTCCAGATCGGAGCGTTCGGCCAGCTCGCGCAGCAGCGCGCCGGTGTAACGACCGATCCCGCTGCGCTGCCCCAGCAGGGGCCCGCCGTCAAGGAGGACCCGTGAATGGCGATGCGGGTTATGACTCGGATCGCCACTCACGGGCACTCCACAGCCTCCTGATCCGGCCGGCGGCTCGCCGGGCGACTTCGCTGGGCCCGCCGGCGGCGAGGTACTCGCGGACCAGCGCGGCGTCGCGGCGCAGCGGGCTGGCCCTGCGCAGCTCGGGTGAGGCGGCGCGCAGGCGATCCGGGGCGCGGCGCGGGTGCCGGCAGAACGCGGCGAGTGGGGCCAGCGCAGCCTCCCAGGTGTAGCGCTGGGCCACGGCGGCGATCCGGTCCCGGCAGCCCGCGGCGAAGGCGTCGTCGTAGAGCACCCGTTGCAGCGCCGCGGCCAGCGCCACCGGGTCCTGCGCGGGCACCACCACACCGAGTTCCTCCGCGGCGACCAGCTCGGCGAATGAATCCCCGCCGGTGGTGACGATGGGCAGCCCCGCCCACAGGTAGTCCAGTATCCGGGTGCGGAAGGCGAAGGTGGTCTCGACGTGCTCGAAGTGGGTGCTCACCCCGGCGTCGGCGTCGAGCAGCCAGTTCTGCCGCTCGGCGTAGGGCACCCAGGTCTCGTTGAAGAACACCTGCTCACCGGTGAGCCCCAGGGCCTGAGCCAGCCGGCGAGTCTGCCCGGCGATGCCCATCTCGGGCACGTCGGGGTTCGGGTGGCGCATCCCCAGGAACACCAGACGCAGATCGTCATGCTCGGCGCGCAGCGCGTGCACCGCATGCAGCAGGGTCAGCGGGTCGAACCAGGAGTAGACGCCGCCGGCCCAGAGCACCACCTTCTCTCGTGGACCCCGTTCTGAGGACCCCAGACGCAGTACGTCACGCAGCCCGGGTCCGGTGCGCTGCGGTGGCTTGCCGGGCAACCCGAACGGCGCCACCGCCAGCAACGAGCGGGTCGTCGGGTCGGCGTCGTAGACGGTGGGGGACAGCCGCCCGATCGCCGCCAGATGCCCCAGCCAGAAATGCCGTTGGCGCTCCGAGGCGCACAGGAAGAAATCCCCGCGGCGCAGCTGGGTGGACAACACCGTGGTGACCGCGTCGACGATCTGGGCACGCTGATCGTCACCCAGATCACGGGCCTGCTCGAGCTGCTCCAGGTGCATCGGGTCGTAGATGTCGGCGATGACGATGTGATTGGAGGTCTTCAAAGACGGGATCTGCTCGAGCACATGGCCTTGCAGGACCACCAACTGGGCCCAGGCCAGCTCGGGGTCC
Organism: Pseudonocardiaceae bacterium; assembly: GCA_050699515.1. Lineage (GTDB taxonomy): Bacteria > Actinomycetota > Actinomycetes > Mycobacteriales > Pseudonocardiaceae. The sequence goes on along the minus strand of JBOHFF010000017.1, from coordinate 19,416 downwards.
ATCGAGCGAGGTGTGACGTGGCGGACGTCGAACTCGGCGGGTGGCGGCACGCTGTGCGGGTTGAGGCTGATCAGGCGCACCTCGTGCTCGCCGGAGAGCACCTCGGCCATGTTCCAGGCGCGGATCGCCGGCCCGGCCATCCGCTGTGAGACCGCGTCGGCGGTGATGACCAGGATCCGCCGCCGCGCCCCGTACACCCGCTGCACGCCGAGTGCGGTGACGATGGAGTCGTGCGCGAGCAGGTAGGGGATCTCGGGCGAGGTGCGCTCCAGGGCGTTGCGCATCAGCGGGAGCAGGTCGGCGTCGGTGCGGACTCGGGCGGCCTGCTCGATCCGTCGTGACTCGGTGAGCGCGGGCAGCATCTCGACGAAGCGGTCGATGGCGTAGACCCCGGCCATGGTCACCCGGGGCACCGCCATCGGGCCGGTGGCCTCCGTGCCGCCACCGCGGCGGGTCAGCTCCAGCTCGGTGGGGTCGCACCCGCCGCGAGCGGTGGCCCGGCGCACGGTCAGCGCGAGCGCGGCGGGCAACACAGTGGCCAGCGTCTCGTCGGAGACGTTCTTGTAGAGCGCGGCCAGCGCGTTGCGCTCCAGCAGGTAGGTCTCGCGGGCCGGGTCGGCGCCGCGCAGGGAGGCGTGGTGACGGTGGTAGGCGATCGATCCCGGCTCGTAGCGCACCCGGTGGCCGCGCAGGTTGAGCCGCCAGCCCAGGTCGACGTCCTCGCAGAACATGAAGAACCGCTCGTCGAACCCGCCGAGCTGGTCAAAGACCGCCCGGCGGACGAACATGGCGGCGCCGGTGCCGAACAGCACGTCGCGGGCAACGTCGTGAGCGCCGTCGTCAGGCTTGCCGACATGCGGTTTGTAGCCCATCCCGTACCAGGTCAGGCCGCCGTCGACGTAGTCGATCCGCTCGCCGTCCCAGTCCAGCACCTTGCTGGCCACCGCGGCTACGCCAGGGCTGTCGCTGAAAGCATCGACCGCGGCACGGACCCAGTCACGATGCGGCCGGGCGTCGTTGTTGAGGAAGCCGACGATCTCGCCGGTGGCTTGGCTGACCCCGAGGTTGCAGCCGCCGGCGAAGCCGGTGTTGGTGCTCGAGCGGATCAGCCGGGCCTGCGGGACCGCGGCGGCGATCCGCTGCGCGCTGCCGTCGTCGGAGGCGTTGTCCACGCAGATCAGCTCGAGCCGGTCGGGTGGCCAGTCCAGCTCGTCGCGCAGTGCGCGCAGGCAGGTCACGGTGTGCTCGGTGCCGCGGTAGTTCACCACGATCACTGACACTTTCGGCAGCGCGCGCTCAGCCACGCCGGCTTCCTTTCCTCGGCGGCTGCCCAGGGTGCCCCATCCCGCGGTAACTGTTGTCCCAGGGGTCGGTTGCAATAGTGTTTCTCATCATTATTTCGGAGCTCCCCGCTTGGTAGTTGGTGGTCTCGCCGGTGGTCCAGGCTCAGTGCCGGCCCAGGCGGACCACACCGCTACCCGGCTCACGGTGGCGCGTTGGCCGATCCGGTGGCGGTCGATGAGGGCCTGCGGCAGCCGAGCGGTGACCTCGGCGAGTATCCGCAGCCGAAGCCTCGTCGCGAAATTGGGCGCGGCGGGACGGTGGCGGCGAAACGGCAGCACCAGGGTCAGCCCGGCGAAGCGGGTCAGCTGGGCAGCGGCCACCCCGGCAGGGGCGCAGCGCAGCAACACCAGGAGCCGGTTGCGCTCGTTCCAGCGGTGGAAGTCCGCCGTGCCGTGCCCCGCTGAGGCGCCACCGATGTGACTGACCTGGGCGTCTGGCACAGCGAGGATCTGATAGCCGGCCAACCGCAACCGCCATGAGGTGTCGGTGTCCTCGTAGTAACAGAACAGCGAGCCCGGGATGCCGCCGGTGGCGCGGAGCACCTGGGTGCGCAGCAACACGGCCCCGCCGCAGAAGCCGAATGGCATCGCCCCGGTGGTGTCGGCGCCGTAGCCGGTGCGGGTGAGTGCCACACCGGTCGACGTCACGCCACCGTCCGCGGTGTGCAGTACCGATGCCGCGGCGGCGGCCGTGCCATCGCCGTCCAGCGCGCGCTCCAACGCGGCGAGCCAACCCGGCTCCGGCCGTGCGTCGTCGTTGAGCCAGGCCATGAACGGCGTACTGACCTGCGGTAACGCCACAGCCAACGCGCCCGCGTAGCCGACGTTGCGGGTCATCCGGACGACCGCGGGACGGTGCCGGGCGAGCTCCGCGGCGGTGCCGTCGGTCGAGGCGTTGTCGATCACCAGCACCCGATGCGGGCGGGTCTGGGCGGCCAGTGCGTCCAGGCAGGGTCCGATCAGACCGCGGCCCCGCCAGGTCACCACGATCACCGTGGTTCGGGGGACTCCAAGCGAGGACGCTGGCACGGGGGGTGACGGTACCCGTGCCACACTGCCGCGCGTGCCCAAGCTGGTGGTGCTGCTGGAGCAGCTGCTCGCGCCCGTGCCGGGAGGCACTGGTCGGTACACCCGCGAGCTCACCGCGGCACTGGCGGCCACCGCGCCGGCCGGTTGGACGGTGGGTGGCGCGATCGCTTGGCACGCCGACCCCACCCTGGCGATCATCCCCGGCGTGGAGGGCCCGCACCTGCTGCCGCTGCCGCACCGGGCGCTCGTCGCAGCCTGGGACGCCGGTGTCCCGCTGTGGCCCGGCGGCGACACGGTGCACGCCCCCACCCCACTGGCTCCGCCGGGATCCGGTCGCGGTCGCGAGCTGGTGGTGACGGTGCACGACACGGTGCCCTGGACCCACCCCGAAACACTCACCCCTCGCGGGCGCAGTTGGCACCGCCGGATGATCGGGCGGGCCGCCCGCCGAGCGGACGCCCTGGCGGTGCCGACCGCCGCGGTCGCTCACGACTTGTCAGCTCACGTGCCTTGCCAGGCCCCGCTGCACGTGGTAGGGGAAGGGGTCAGCGCCGCGGTGGTCCACCTGCCGGCGGATGCTGGTGACATCGCCACCCGGCTGGGGCTGCCTCCGCGTTACGTGCTCGCGGTCGGCACCCTCGAGCCACGCAAGGGCATCGCCACCCTGCTCGCCGCGCTGGCCACACCGCAGGCGCCAGATTTGCCGCTGGTGTTGGCCGGCCAGCCGGGCTGGGGCCGCCTCGATCCGGTTGATCTGGCCAGGAACAGCGGCCTGGACCCGGCGCGGGTGCACCCGCTGGGTCGGATCACCGACCCCGAGCTGGCCGTCGTGTTACACAACGCCACGGTGCTCGCTGCACCGAGCCACGCGGAGGGCTTCGGGCTGCCGGTCCTGGAGGCGATGGCGGCCGGGGTGCCGGTGGTGCACTCCGACGCGCCCGCACTGGTCGAGGTCGCCGGGGGCGCCGGGGTGATAGTGCCATGCGGTGACCCCGCGGCCCTGGCCGCGGCGTTGCGGGCGGTGTGTTCCAACTCCGGGAAGGCGCAGGTCATGATCACAGCGGGGCGGCGCCGGGCGGAGCAGTTCAGCTGGGAGCGCGCGGCCCAGCGAGTGTGGTCGATGCACGTCGAACTACGCCGTGCACGAACACCCAGCGTCATCTCGTAGGCTCCCTGCGTGTTCACCGAGCCACGGGTGCTCATCGACGCGACGGCGGTGCCTGCCGACCGCGGAGGCGTCGGTCGCTACGTGGACTGCCTGGTCGCCGCGCTGGACGCCGACGGCGCCGCCCCCATGGTGGTGTGCCAACCGCGGGACGCCGAGCTCTACGCCGCGCTGGCCCCCCATGCCGACGTAGTGCCCGCGCTGGAGCGGCTCGTCGCCCGCACCGCGCGGCTGACCTGGGAACAGACCACTCTGCCCTGGCTGCTCCGGCGGGCCCGGGTCGACGTGCTGCACTGCCCGCACTACACGATGCCGCTGGCCGGCCAGGCGGCCACCGTGGTCACGCTGCACGACGCCACGTTCTTCACCGACCCGAGGGTGCACTCGCCGGTCAAGGCGCGTTTCTTCCGGGCCTGGACGCGGGCCTCGCTGCGCCGGGCGCAGGTGTGCGTGGTGCCCAGTGCCGCGACGGCCCATGAGCTGGGACGCGTCGTCGGCACCGAGGTCGGGAAGCTGCACGTGGTGCACCACGGCGTGGACAGCGACCGCTTCCACCCACCCTCGCCGGAGGAGATCGCCGCGGTGCGCCTGCGGCTGCGGCTGGGCACCAACCCCTACGTGGCGTTCCTCGGTGCGCTCGAGCCGCGCAAGAACGTGCCGGCGCTGATCCGCGGCTTCGCCCGTGCCAGCCAGGTCCTCGCCGCCCGGACCGCGCCACCGGTGCTGATTCTGGCCGGTCAGCCGGGCTGGGACAGCCAGGTGGAACGTGAACTGCAGGCGGTGCCGCACCGGGTCCGGGTGATCAGAGCCGGCTACCTGCCGCTGGCGGAGCTGTCCGGGTTCCTCGGCGGCGCGACGCTGGTGGCCTACCCGTCGCTGGGGGAAGGGTTCGGGTTGCCGGTGCTGGAAGCGATGGCGGCCGGGGCGGCAGTGCTGACCACCCGGCGCCTGGCGCTGCCCGAGGTGGGCGGGGACGCGGTCGCCTACTGCGGCATCGACGCCCCAGACATCGCGGCCGCACTGGTCGGGCTGCTCGATGACCCGGCCCGCCGCGCGGAGCTCAGCGCCGCCGCGCAGCGGCGCGCCAAGGATTTCTCCTGGGCGGCGAGCGCGGCACTGCACCGCGAGGCCTACGGCCACGCCGCGGCGCTACGCCGCCGGTCCCGCTAGCCGGGTCGCGCGCCCCGGGGTGCACAATCGAGCCCCGTGGCCCCTGGTAATTCCTATGGTCAGGAACTGGCCGTCGTCACGGTGACCTACTCACCGGGCGACACGCTCGAGACGTTTCTGGATTCGGTCCTCAAGGCCACCAGCCGGCCGCTGCGGGTGCTGCTGGCCGACAACGGCTCGACCGACGGCACACCGGAGCGCGCAGCCCGCCGTGACGGTGTGCAGTTGCTGAAGATCGGGGAGAACGTCGGGTACGGCACCGCGGCCAACCGGGGAGTCGCCGAGTGCGGGCCCGATGTGGGTTGGGTGGTGGTGGCCAATCCCGACATCGAGTGGCACCCCGGCAGCCTCGACGAGTTGCTCGCCGCCGCGCAGCGCTGGCCCCGGGCGGCCGCGCTCGGCCCGTTGATCCGGCAACCGGACGGCACGGTCTACCCCTCCGCCCGGCTGCTCCCGGACCTGCGCCGCGGCATCGGGCACGCGGTGCTCGGCCCGGTCTGGCCGGGCAACCCGTGGACTACGGCCTACCGGCAGTCCGATGCCGCGCTGGGTGAGCGGCCTGCGCAGTGGCTGTCCGGGTCGTGCCTGCTGCTGCGCCGGGCCGCCTTCGAGTCGGTCGGCGGGTTCGACACGCGTTATTTCATGTACTTCGAAGACGTCGACCTCGGCGAACGGTTGGGCCGTGCCGGGTGGCGCAACGTCTACGTGCCCAGCGCCGAGGTGACTCACCTGGGCGGGCACGCCACCAGCCAAGTCAGCGAGCAGATGCTCGCCGCGCATCACGAGAGCACCTACCGCTATCTCGCGCAGCGGCACTCCGGCCCGCTGTACGCCCCGCTGCGGCTGGCGCTGCGGGCCGGGCTGGCCGCCCGGCTGCAGCTGGTGCGCCGCGCCGAGCGGCGGGGGTAGCGCGCGTGGCGATCATTCCGCTTCCCGGTGTCGAGGCCGTGGTGCTGGTCGGTGGTCTGGGTACCCGGATGCGACCGCTCACCTTGTCCGCGCCCAAGCCGATGCTGCCCACCGCGGGCGTGCCGTTTCTCACCCACCTGCTGGGCCGGATCCGCGCCGCCGGGGTCGAGCATGTGGTGCTGGGTACGTCCTACCGCGCCGAGGTGTTCGCGGCCCACTTCGGTGACGGGTCGGGGCTGGGTCTGAAGCTGGACTACCTCGTCGAGGACGAGCCGTTGGGCACCGGGGGCGGGATCCGCCACGTCGCATCCGCGCTGACCGAGCCGGATGTGCTGGTGTTCAACGGTGATGTGCTCTCCGGGCTGGACCCGGCCGAGGTGGTGCGAACCCACCGCAGCACGGGAGCGGATGTGACGTTGCACCTCGTGCGGGTCGCCGATCCGCGGGCCTTCGGCTGCGTGCCGACCAGCTCCGACGGTCGGGTGCTCGGGTTCCTGGAGAAGACCGCCGACCCGCCGACCGACCTGATCAACGCCGGCTGCTACGCGTTCCGCCGGGAGGTGATCGACTCGATTCCGGCGGGTCGGGCGGTGTCGGTGGAGCGCGAGATCTTCCCGGGGCTGCTCGCCGCCGGTGCCCACCTCCACGCGTACGTCGATGCTTCCTACTGGCTGGACCTGGGCACTCCGGCTGCTTTCGTGCGGGGTTCCGCTGACCTGGTGCGCGGCCTGGCGCCTTCGCCGGTGCTACCCGGACCAGTGGGCGAGGCGCTGCTGCTGCCGGGCGCCACCGTGCACGCCGAGGCCCGGGTGGGCGGTGGTTCGGTGGTGGGTGTGGACTGCGTGGTGCACAGTGGCGCGCAGGTGCTCGGCTCGGTGCTGATGGACCGTGCGGTGGTCGGGCCCGGCGCGCAGGTGTGCCAGAGCGTGGTGGGCGCCGGGGCGCAGCTAGGTGCGGATGCCGTGCTCCAGGACGCCGTGGTCGGCGACGGTGCCGTGGTGGGAGCCCGCTGCGAGCTGCGCAACGGCCTGCGGGTCTGGCCGGGTGTCGTCCTGCCCGACGGGGCGGTGCGCTTTTCCGCCGATGTCTGAGCTGTCAAGGTCGTGGACGCCGCCGCGTGCGCTGGATCTTCGTGCGGTGCTGGCGCCGCTGCGCCGCGGCCGGGGTGACCCTACGATGCGGGTGGATGCCGAGGGGACGGTGTGGCGCGCATGCACCACCCCCCAGGGCTCCGCGACGCTGGCGCTGCGGCGTGACCATGGGGATCGCGATCAGGCCGGTGTGGTGCGCGCCACCGCATGGGGACCGGGCGCGGCGTGGGCACTGGACGGGGTGCCTGAGCTGCTCGGGGCGGATGACGACGACAGCGGCTTCGTACCGCACCACCCGCTGATCGCTCGGGCCCGCCGCCGGATGCCGGGACTGCGCCTGGGTGCCACCCGCCGGGTGTGGGACGTGCTGGTACCAGCGGTGCTGGAGCAGAAGGTGACCGGTGTCGAGGCTCGCCGTTCCTGGCGTGAGTTGTGCTGGCGCTTCGGGGAGCGGGCACCGGGTCCCGGCCAGTTGTGGGTGCCGCCGACTCCGGCGGCGTTGCGTGGGATCCCGGACTGGGAGTGGCACCGCGCCGGGGTGGATCATTCGCGATGCCGGGCCCTGCTGGCGGCGGCCGCGGTGGCCCACCGGTTGGAGGGCGCGGTGACGTTGCGTGGAAAGGCCGGTCGTGATCTGCTGTGCCAGATCCCCGGGATCGGCGTCTGGACGGCTGCCGAGGTGGCCCAGCGGGCTTGGTCGGATGCTGACGCGGTGAGTATCGGTGACTTCCACATCCCGTCCGTCGTCGGTTATGCACTGGTGGGCCGGCCGTTGGACGATGCCGGCATGCTCGAGATCCTGGCACCTTATTCGGGGCAGCGGCACCGAGTGGTGCGCTACGTCGAGGCCTCCGGATTCCGGCGTCCCCGTTTCGGTCCCCGTTTCGGTCCCCGTGATTACCGCGCGATCTGAGCCTGCCGGCTCACCTGAGCCATCCGAATAATCGGGAGCCCGCGCCGGCCTGGGAGCTTGCCGAGTCGTCACGGTGCCGGCCACGGCTCGACTGGGTCGGGAACGTGGTGTCACGAGGTGGCGAATCACGTTCGACGCGCAGTACAGCAGCTTCGCAGGAAGCGCAGCGTCGGCCCGGTGGGCAGATCATGGAGGCGACATTTACGGTAGCTCCGCACAAAGCTGTATATCGGCCGGCGCCAGCGGATATGCCGATTGCCATGTCGTCATCATTGATTGCATGGTCGATATGTTCGAAGCCGCAAGTGAACCACATCAAGAATGGGGCTCGACTTCTCGCATGGTCCATCTCGATTATCCTTTGCCGGCATCATTCGTTCGCGTAAACCATAATTGTCACGTTCGTGCTGCGTCTCCTTGGCAACGTCCAGGCAGTCAGCCCTCTCGTCGCGGCTGCGAATGGGCACCAATCGTGAAAATCGTAAGTGAAACACTGAAAGGTCGTGGCCGGCGTACCGTTGTGAACGTCGCCGTCATTGGTCGACGCCCTTCTCTTCGGATTTTCGCTCTCGGTTAACTCTGCGCAAGCATTTTGAAAGTTAGAATCTAGCACGTGTCGCTGCCCTGGTCAATGCACGTGCAATTGCAGGGGCACGTACCACAGCATACGGTTCCGGCAAGTGGTGCAACGCAATACTGCGAAAGGTCGCAAATCGGAGGAAGGTCGTAGAGCCCGCTCAGCGGTCCGGGCGGTCAGACTGGACTTATGGAGCGTCTGACTCTGCGGTGGGGCGGCCTGGTGCGCCTCGCGTTGCTCGCGCTGATCTGGGGATCCAGGGTTGCTCTGGCCGTCGGACGGCGAGGGGCTGAGGAGTGGTGGTGTTCCACGCCGAGCCCGGCTCGCCGTCCGACGCCGTGTTGTGCCACTGCTGGTAGAACCAGTCAGCGGATCGATCCGATCAGCCTGGCGAGGTGGCACCCATGATCGAGAAGGTGGCTCCCTGTGGATCGGTGATCGAGGCCATCCGGCCGTAGGGGGTATCGACGGGCTCAGCCAGCACGGTGGCACCGCGCTCGGTGGCCGCGGCGACCGCGACGTCGGTGTCGGCGACCATGAAGTAGGTCATCCAGTGCGGTGGCGTCGCTGGTGGTAGGTGGGCCAACGCACCGATCCCACCGAGCGGATCGCCTTCGCGGTGGAAGGTGGTGTACTCGCTTCCTGGCGGAGCGCCCTCGACCGGCTGGTAGGAGTAGTCGAACACGGCCGCGTAGAACTTCCTGGCGGTATCGGCGTCAGGTTCTGCTGCCTCGTTCCACACGAGGGCTCCCGGCTCGTTGTAGACCCCGACGCCGATGCTTTCGCCGGCCTGCCACACCCCGAAGGCAGCGCCCTGCGAGTCCAGGGCGACACACATCCGCCCGGAGCGAGGGACGTCGAAGGGCTCCGCGACCACTGTCCCGCCGTTGTCGGCGATTTTCCGGGTGGTGTCGTCGACGGCGTCGCTGGCGAGGTAGGTCGTCCAGGCCTGTGGCTGGTCCGGACTCTGGCATGGTCCGATGCCGGCGGCGTGATGACCGTCTCGTTGGCAGATCTGGTAGTGGCCGAACTCCTCGCCGAGGTCGAGGTAGGTCCAGCCGAGAACAGCGGCGTAGAACTCCTTGGCGGCCGCGACGTCGGGAACGGCGAGGTCGACCCAGCACGGTGTGCCGGTAGGCCAGGGTGCGGTACGGACAGGCATGGAAGCCTCCTGTAGTCGTCGGTTGGTCGTGCGGGCACAGCCAAGCATCCGCCACCGACACTTTCGGCCTTCCCGGCCCGCCAGTACCGTGGGATTGCGTCGTCCAGGTGAACATTCGGTGCCAGCGCGGTGCGTGCTGTGCCCGGTATGGAGGTCACGATGGCAGTTGACGAGATGTCTGTACCGGCCGCGCCGGCGGAGCCATCACCCGCGGTCGCGATGCGGCAGCTGGCCCTGGGCGGCCTCGTCTCGCAGGCGATCAGCGTGATTGCCAGGCTCGGTGTCGCGGATACCCTGGCTGCCGGCCCGCGGCCGGTGGAGGAGATCGCCGAGTCCGTCGGGGCGCACGGCCCGGCGTTGTACCGGGTGCTGCGGGCGCTCGGCGATGTCGGAATCGTCGACGAGTTGGAGGATCGGCACTTCACCCTGACCCCGCTGGGTGAGCTGCTGCGCAGCGATGTGCCCGGCTCGCAACGCAGCTGGTTGACGATGATCGGGATGCCGTTCCACCGTTACCCGTGGACGGAGCTGTACGAGACCGTCCAGACCGGGGAATCGGCGTTCGACCGGGTCCACGGCAAGGAGATCTTCGACTACCTGGCCGAGCACCCCGAGGACGCGGCGGTCTTCGACGCGGCCATGAGCTCGATCTCCGCCGGCGTGACGGCCAGCATCGTCGAGGCGTACGACTTCAGCCGGTTCGGCACCATCGTGGATGTCGGCGGCGGGCGGGGCGGCCTGCTCGGCGCGATCCTGGCCGCCAACCCGCAGCTGCACGGAGTGCTCTTCGACGCCCGGACGGTCGTGGCTGATGCGGATGGTGAGCTATCCGGTGCAGAGGTCACGGACCGCTGCAAGGTGGTGAGCGGGGACTTCTTCGACGCGGTGCCGGCGGGCGGCGACGCCTACCTGCTGAGCAACGTCATCCATGACTGGGACGACGACCGGGCCGTGCAGATCCTGCGTCGTTGCCGTGCCGCGATGCCGGACACCGCCTGCGTGCTGCTCGCCGAGACCGTGCTGCCGGAAGCCCGCCAGCCATCAATGGCCAAGCTCGCGGACCTGCAGATGCTGGTGATGACCGCTGGTGGTCGTCAGCGCACCGAGGCGGAGTTCCGCGCCTTGTTCGGCAGGTCCGGGCTGCGGCTCACCCGCATCGTGCCGAGTTCCGGCATGTTCAGCCTCCTGGAAGCGGTCCCCGACCCGCCAAGCTGATCTGGGACGCTGATCAGCCTCGGGGCCACGGTGCTCGCGCCAGCCCTGCCAGATCAGCCACGCGCCGCCGATCTCAGCGAGTGCGGCGATGCCGAACAGGAACAGCGAGTAGACGATGGTCATGATGGCGCCGCTGGCTGGTCGCTCATCGCCAGAGCCGCGCGGGCCGACAGCGCGTCGAGGACCGCGATGTGGGCGGGGGGAACGGTCACCTCCAGGAGCAGCTGTCCGCCTGTCGCGGTCAGCGTGAAGACGAAGAACGAGCAGCAGGCCGTCTCTCGCCGCACGAGCGCGGCCGTCCCGGCCGCTACCTCCGCGGTGGGCTTGAGGTTCAGCCTCAACCGGGCCGGTTCGGGCCGGTCCAGGCCCAGCACCGCCGTTGCGAACATGTCATCGAACTCTGCGACCCGCAGGGGCCGCTCGGCCACCGGCAGGCGGCACGCGTCCGGCACCCACGATTCGGTTGGGTCTCGCTGCCCAGCATTCATGGGCCTGACGGTAGCCGCGGATGGTTCGGTGGATCAGTGTGGTGGCGTCGTCGGAGAACAGGCGTGTCCGTCATGCGAGGAATCACTCAGCGCCGTGCGCAACGCCCCGAAGAGATCGATCTCGCGGCACCTTTGCAGGGAGTCGGCCCGCGGGGACTGAGTCCAGGTGATCGGCCCACGAGGGGTACCGGTGGGAGGCAGCAACAGAACACCCGTGACCCGATGCACCCCGGCCGGCCAGGGCAGCGCCACCTCATATTTCTCCCCGGTGAGTACGATCCGGTGATCGGGCGCGTACGGATGGGCCAGCACCGCTGGAGCGCACCGTCGCCGGCGGAGAATTCGGGTCACGTCAACGCCGAGCCGGACCGGGATCGCGTGGGCCGACACCTCATCACCCAAGCGCAGCCTCAGCTGACCATGGTGCAGTGTCACCGGCCAGTTCCACTCCTGAACATCATCCTCGGCACTCCCCGACAGTGGCTCCTCCTCCGCAGCCACGACCGACATCCGATCGAGGACACAGGCCGTGCACGGCATACCCTCACCGGGAGTCACCGTGTCCATCTCGGCGAGCATCAGCACGGTCCCGCAGAGCGCCCGGACCGCGCTCGCCCGGACGCCGGTGCTCAGCGGCACCAGGTGCACGCTGCGCGCCGTCTCCCCGACCACCCCATGGCGGTACCGAACCAGCACCACCGGCCCAGCCGCTGCACCTGGCCCACTCGCTGGGCCTGCGTGGGCCTCGATGCCGGTCATCTCGGCCCTCCCGGACCACCGGTGAGCAGCAGCGGACCCGCGGGTGGATCACGGCGAGGCCAGGAGCAGCCGGGGGTAGGCACCCCGGCTCCGCCGTGATCCAGGTCCGGTCGTCCCGCCCCGGGGACACTTCGGGGAGGAAGCGAGGACGAGACGACCGGGCGCCCCGCTAGCTGGTCAGCGGGCTGCCGCAACCAGTAGTGCGCCTGCTGAAAGACCATGCACGCCCGCCGGCGCCTCCAGAATCGGGGGCGCCGGCAGGACCGGCACCGACCTCGCCGATCCACCGGATGCGCGGCAAGCAGCGAATCCAGCGCCACACCCGTCCGCCACGCCAGGGATTCGACTCCATCCCGCGCGTCGGAACCGGTGTGCGTCACGGCGCTGTGCAGTACGTCGCGCAGCCGGTGGTAGCCGGCCTGATACACATTCCCGTGATCTCCTGCGGTGTGCACCGTCATCGTCTTCCCGCACTCCTGGGTCTGATTGCTGGGCTCGGCCAGTCAACCGCTGCCGGGGCTTGCCCGGCACGGGGTGGTGGGGTAGTGCGGGGTGGTGCGAAATTCTTGACACCACGGGCGTGATCTGTGACGGTGCGAGCCCAACGGATCATGTGGAGGGGACGAGTTCGGTGACGATCAGGCAGCGCGGTTCCAACGGTGATCTGGAGCGGATGTGGGCCCACACCGGCTGGTCGCGTAAGGAGCTTGCCCGGCAGGTCAATCGGCGCGGGCAGGCACGGGGTCTGCACCTGAACACCGACGCCAGCCGGATCCGGGCCTGGTTCGCCGGCCAGCAGCCGCAGCCACCGGTTCCGGCGATCCTGTGCGAGTTGTTCAGCGAGCACTTCGGTTACCCGGTGCGGCCGCGGGACATCGGGTTTCACTTCGAGGCTGATACCGATGTGGGGCTGGTTTACCAGCAGGGCCTGCGGGCTACGTTGGCGGTAGTCGCCGATCTCGGGAGGAATGACGTGTACCGCCGTGATTTCCTGTACACGGCTCCGTTCGTCGCCGTCGCGGCGGTTGCCCCCAGCCGTGACTGGCTGCTGGCCACCTTGGATGCGACGCAGCGGCGGCCCGGGGGCAGGATCGGTCACGCGCAGGTCGTCGCCATCCGCGAGGCGTTCGATACCTACCAGGAAGCTGATGTGATGCTCGGCGGGGGCCACGCACGCCGCGCGCTCGCCCAGTACGTCACCGGCCACGTGCTGCCCCTGGTCCGCGACGCCGACCCCGACACCGACACGGGTGCACTCTTGTTCGCCGCCGCCAGCCAGCACGTCTACCTGTTGGGTTGGATGGCTTCTGACGACGGCCGGCAAGCACTCGCGCAGCGCTACCTGATGCAGGCCCTGAGGCTGGCCCAAGCCTCCGGTGACGCCAAGTTCGGCGCACACGTGCTGGCCGGAATGAGCGATCAGGCCGGCATGCTCGGCCATCCCCGGGAGGCACTGCAGCTGGCCCTTGCTGGCCGCCATGGCCTCACCCGCGCCTACAGCCCGGCCTGCGCCGCGGACCTGTGGGCATTGCAGGCCCGGGCTCACGGCGCTCTCGGTGAGGCCCGCGAGGCCGCGCACGCGGTGGCTCAGTCCGAGGCGGCGTTCGGGCGCGTCGAGCGTGACGACGAGCCCGAGTGGGCGCGGTTCATCGATCCGGCCTACCTCGCCGGAGAGTGGGCCAATGCCTTCGGCGACATCGCCCGTCCCCTCGAGTCGGCCCGCTTCGCCCGCCACTCAGCCACCGAGGCCCGCACCCAGAACCGAGCCCGACGCGGCACGCTCAGCCACGCCGCGCTATCTCGCGCCGCCCTCACCCCCGGTCACATCGACCTGGACACCGCGATCCACCACGCCCACCGTGCCCTGGACCTGGCCGTCACGGTGAAATCCTCCCGCTGCACCGCGGCGATCACCGACCTCCGCACCCGCATCCGGCCCTTCCGCACCGTGACCACCGCGCGGGACTTCGACGAAAAGGCCCGCCTGGCCCTGGCCGCTGGCCACCAGAGAAGCTAGTCAACGGTTCGCGCAGGTGTCCTGGTAGTCGACGCCAGGGGCGTACCGGTCCCAGGCCGCTTTGTCCAGCGGTCTGCCAGCGCGGTTGCAGGCTTCTCGCACCTCGTCGCCGGGGAGCCTCTCCAGGCGGACCACATCCCACAACCTGACGGTCTGGTCGTTGCTGGTGCTGGCCAGGGTGCGTCCATCCGGGGTGAACGCCACGGCCCACACCGTGCCGGTGTGGCCGGTGAGGGGTTGGCCCAGTTGGCGGGGCTGCTCGCGGTCAGTGACATCCCACAACCTGATGGTCCCGTCGTCGCTGGTGCTGGCCAGGGTGCGTCCATCCGGGGTGAACGTCACCCCGAGCACCTCGTTGGTGTGGCCGGTGAGGGGTTGGCCCAGTTGGCGGGCCCGGTCGCGGTCAGTGACATCCCACAACCTGACGGTCCCGTCGTCGCTGGCGCTGGCCAGGGTGCGTCCATCCGGAGCGAACGCCACCCCGCGCACCCAGCTGGTGTGGCCGGTGAGGGGTTGGCCCAGTTGGCGGGGTCGGTCGCGGTCAGTGACATCCCATAACCTGATAGTCCGGTCGGTGCTGGCGCTGGCCAGGGTGCGTCCATCCGGGGTGAACGCCACGGCCCACACCGTGCCGGTGTGGCTGGTGAGGGGTTGGCCCAGTTGGCGGGCCCGGTCGCGGTCAGTGACATCCCACAACCTGATAGTCCGGTCGGTGCTGGCGCTGGCCAGGGTGCGCCCATCCGGAGCGAACGCCACCCCGAACACCGTGTTGGTGTGGCTGAGAGTCCTGAAGCGTGGGGTCGATTCCAGGGTCTGTTGAAAGCTCGCTCGGGTTTGCGGGCCGGGGTCGAAATAACTTGCGGCGACGTCGAATTGGAGAGCTGCCCGGGGGTCGCGATCGCGGATCCGGTCTGCCTGAGCCACCATGCCCCGGGCGATAGCGGTGTATTGGGCGGCGCTGGCCCGTTGCTGCTGCCAGACCGCGAGGCCCGCAGCAGTGAGTGCGAGCGCCAACAGGATCGAGAGCACAATGATGGTGCGGGTGCGGCGATGCCGCTCGCGTTCCTGGCTCACGTGCTCGCGGTCCTGGATAGCGTGCACCCGCTGGCTGGTGGCGTCGAGGAACTCCCGCGCCTCGTCGTCTAGTTCAACAATGGGCTGGGTGGTCGGGTTGGGGCTCCCGTCATCCCCGGCCATTCCCAGAGTGGTCAGGGTGGTGGTGAGCCGCTTGTCATCCCAGAGGTAGTACTCGGGCCGGCCAGCGGAGTGCCACTCCGCAGCCGCTTGCTCGACGATCCGGGCGGTGCGCAGGGCGACGGTCATCTCGGCGGTGGCGCGCTCCAGTGGTCGCCACCCGGTGAGCAGGGCTTCGTGAGCGACGGCAAGCCATACCTGGCCCTCGTCGTCGGTCGTGCTGATCAGCAGGCGGCGCTCGATGAAGACTCCCAGCGTGACGTGCAGCGGCTCGGCGAGGCTGGTGAGCTTGATCCGCCGCCGGGCCCGCCGGCCGGTCTCATCGACCGTGACCAGGCGGGTCAGCCCCGCCAGCACGTCCCGTTCGGTCACACCGCCGGCGCGCACGGCCTCGGCGAGCGCGGCGTCGGCGTGCCGGGTCAGCGCGCCGCGGACACCACCGAGATCCTGGTAGCGCGCCAGGGTCAGCATGCCTCCGGCAGGTAATCCATCCGCCAGCTGGCGCAGGGTGAAAGCGAGCAGCGGCAAGGCCTCCCCGCTGCCGGTGTCGGCGACCAGGCGAGCCGCCAGGCCGTTCTCCATCCTGAGCCTGGCCACCTTCGCCGGTTGCTCGATGACCTCGCGCAGCATCTCGCGCTCCAGCGGGGCCAGCACATAGGCCTCCATCGGCACACCGGCCAGCACCGGAAGATCACGCAGGTCATCGAGGAACTCCGACCGCATCGCCGCGACCACCCGCACGGGACCCGTCACCGCCTCGCGCAGCAGCTCCGCAAACCGTTGCAGGGCGGCCGAGGATGCCCGGGTGAACAGCTCTTCGGCCTGGTCGATCACCACCAGCAGCCGCCGCTGAGGCGTACTCGGGTCCGCCGCCAGCAGATCATCCGCTATCCGGCGCAGACCGTCGCTGCCCGCCTCAAGCCTGTTGCGGACGTCGCTGGCCGACCAGCCCGAGCCCACCTGAGTGGCCGTCGCAGCCAGCGTCCGGGCCAGCTCGGGCAGCGGATCGCTTCCCGGGACCAGCGACGTCACGGTCAGCCATGCCGGGTCCGATGCGAGCAGCGGGACCACTGCGGCGTTGAGCAGGGACGACTTCCCGCAGCCAGATGGGCCGACAATGGCTAGCATCCCGCCGCCACTGCCCATGGCACGCAACCGGTTGGCCACCTCGCGGGCCTGCGCCTCGCGGCCGAAAAACACCCGGCTCAGGGCCGCGGTGAACGGCTCCAGCCCCGGAAAAGGATTCTCACCCTCCCGCCATGCGCGGCCACCCTCGCGCAGCAGCCGCACCGCCTGCAACACGCGCTCGCGGGCCTGCTGGGGATCAGCCTGGTAGTCCGCGTACTGCAAATCCGGCATCAGCGGGTGCACCACACCGGCCTGCGCGCGCACCGGCAGGAGCCGGCAACCCAGCGCATCCGCGATCCCCACCTCAGCCGCGCACCAGCTCGACGCCACGAAGGACGATGTCACCACGCCGATCACCGCGTCGACCCCGCGCAGCTCGCGGTACAGGCGCTGCTTCCAGTCCTCTCCCACGCTGATGCCGTCGCGGAGCTCGTGTGCGAGGAACGGCTCGTGACCCGCCGCCCGAAGCCACCCCCACACCTCATCAGCGATCGCCCGGTCAGGGGAGGCGTAACTGATGAAAATCTGAGCCACGATCACCCCTGTCCACAGTCTCTGACCTGCTTCTGACCATATTCACCAGCGGCGAGTGTCACTATCCGATCACCGCTGCCTCATCAGCTCGTAGCTCTCCCGCAGGTCCGCCGCTTCCGGCAGGCCCCTGCCTTCGATAGTCCGGACCACCTCACGCGCCCGCCAGTGGTTCGAGGCCACCAAACGACCGGAGAGCATGGATTCCTGGGCGACGGCACATGCCTCGTCCAGACGATCAGTCAGGAGCAAGGCAAGCGCGAGGTCGATGTTGGCGGAGGCGAGTCGGCGCGGCCACCGGCCGGCTTCGGCTTCACGGGTCAGCGTGGCGACAACATGGCGGGCGTGATGCTCAGCGGCCACATCCCCGAGCCAGGCGAGAGTGGTCGCGACATAGGCCTCCGCCTTGTCCGGGTCGTAACGGTAGTGGTGTTCCGGTGTCTCCGGTCTGGTCATGCGCAAGACGTATCCCTCGACCCGCTTGAGCGCGTCATATGTCTGCCTGGCTTCGCCGAGTCGTGCCCACGCGCGGCCTTCCTGCGCCGTGGCCTGGATGGCTGCCGAACTGCCGCGTGGAGCGAGTCGTTGCGCGGCTTGGGATAGCTCAACCGCATAGTGGTAGTCGCCATCGTTGAGCACTTGCCACGCTTCGGTCTCGAAGCGCCAGGCGTGAATCTCGGACTGGCCTGTTTGCTTGGCCAAGCTCGCAGCGGTCGCGAGCCAGCTGTTGGCCGCTGGGCGCTGTTCAAGATCGATGTAAAGCGTGGCCGCAATAAGGGAGAGCCAACCACCGACGACAAGTAACCGACGGTGTTCATGGAGAGTTTTGCGCCCATCGAGTAGCCGCATGACATAGGCGATGTGTCGGCGCACCGAACCCAATAATTCGTGCGGTGGGGTTTTCGGGTAGTTGATCGCCAGCTCGTCAACCATGCTTTCGAGCCGGCTCAGTGTCTCGGCGCTCACGTCTGAAGCAGCTACCCGGCGGGCGAGTTCCAGTGCTTCGTGCTCGTCTCCGCCGAGTAATGAGGTGCCCTGCCACCCGGCTGCCTCCCGCAGCGTGGCCAGGTATCGGCCCAGGGCCCGCTGTTGCTCAGCGAGCTCCGGTGGCTGGCGAACCATGCTGTGACGCACCTCATTAGCTTGTCCGGATGGAAGCCTTGGTCGGGTTCCCAGCCTAACGCTGGATCATGTGCGGCCTGGCCCACCGGCCACCTCACGTGGCAGCTCACCCCCTTCACTCCGTCAGTTCTTGTGGATCTTTGTAGTGACGTTCATCCCTGGGACGAGGGTGCGGTTCTTCCGGTCGGTGATTGCGATCTTCACCGGGATCACCTGCGTGAGTCGCTGGAAGTCTCCGGGCACCGTCTTGGATCTCCCAGACGTAACCGGTGAAGGTGGTGTCGGGGTGGGCGTCGACCGCGATGTCGACCTGCTGGCCGAGGTGGACGTCGCCGATGGCGGTCTCCTCGACCCGGGCGGTCACGAAGATCTCGGACAGATCGTAGGCGACGGCCAGCTGGGTACCGGCGGTGACGAAGGCTCCTTCAACCCCGTTGTCGAGCGCGACAGTGCCCTCGGTGGGTGCCTGGATGACGATCTCTGCGCCAGCGGCGACAGCGCAGTCGTGATGGGCGTCGATGTCGTCGACGGCGAGATACAGCACCGCGCGTCCGGTGTCGAACGGGTCGGATGTCCCGCCGCGAGTGCCCAGCATGACGACACCGCCGTCCCAGGACAGCTCCGCATGCCCGCGAGCCGTCGTCGGCGGTACTCACATTCTCCTCGACGATACCGAAGGAGCTGGTCAGAAGGTGATGGCGGCTTTGGCGTCGGTGCAGCGCAGCCAACGCACCCCAGAGTGGACGATCGATGACCTGGGTTTTTCAAGTCTGTGGGTGAGCCAGAGCCCAGCGGATTTCGCTGTCCGGGGAGTCCAGCCACACCCACTGCTGTGCTGGTCGCACTGTCAGTCCGAACCGTTCCCACCCTGGTTGGCCCATTGCGTGCCAGGTGGCGTGGGCGTCTTCGATGATGCGCCATAGTGGGTGGGGTCCGGATTCCCAGACCTGGCTCGGACCCTCAGGGGATGGTTGGTCGATCTCGCACCAGGAGCCGTCGGCTGCGGACAGGAATGTGCTGGTGGTGTCCTTTCCGCACAGCCCGAATGTGATGCCGGGAGGGTAGGTGGAAATGCGCGAGAAACCACAGCACGGGATGCTCCCATGGCCGGGTGCACTCGAGGGTGTTGCTGCGAGAACGGGCAGTGGTGCGGTCCCGGATGTGGCGTGGTCGTGGTGAGCAGTACGTCTCACCAGTGCGGCGCATGGCCATGAAGTTGCCGTAGGTGCGGTCGAAGCGGCCTTCGGCGCCGTCGCTGGTTCGGCGCATCAGCACGAGGTTCCCGGCCTGCGGAGCTGGGGTGACATCGGCGAGGATCAAGCCCCCTTCGCGGGTCTGCTCGATCCATGACCAGGGCACGGCGGGGACCGAGCAGGTGGCGATAATCCGATCGTAGGGTGCGTGCCGGGGAAGGCCGTGCACGCCGTCGGCGGTGACCGGGGTGGGACGGTAACCGATTGTGGCGAGCCGTTCCCGGGCTAAGTGGTCGGCGCCGGAAGTCCGTCGGGTGCCGTGAACGAGACGTCAGCGACGTTTTTCGCGCCGGGCAGGTCGGTGGTGTCTCGTTCACGGCGCACACCGTCACTGCGCAGCTGACCTGCCG
>JBOHFF010000016.1:0-5640 GCA_050699515.1 Pseudonocardiaceae bacterium | reverse complement strand
TGCACTCGAACATGATCCACTCTCCGGTGGTGGTGACGGCGAAGTCGAACGCACCAAAAGGACAGATCGAACGCGCGCAGGAAGGCGAGCATGCCGTCCCGGACGGTCGCTGGTGGCTCGACCACTGAATAGTCGAGGCTGGGATAGTCAGCACGGAAGTCGATCCGCGCGGCATCGGAACCGGCGCGGATCGCGGCTGCGAACACCCGCTCGCCGACCACGGTGGCCCGTACCTCGAAGGACTTGTTATCGATGAACTGCTGAAACAGGTGCGCGGTGGTCTCCACACCGGACAGATCCGCCAGGTCGGCGGGTTCCAGGCGCCGAGTGTAGGCCGTCTGTATGTGGCTCGACTCGACCAGCGACGCCGCGGAGAGGTTTTTGCCCGCCAGCGGGCCGCCGACCGCAGCAGCGAAGTCATGAACACCGACCGGGCTGTTCGTGACCAACGTCTGCGGTACCCCATCATTGATGCAGGTCGGAAGCCAGGAGATCAGTGATTTCTCCGGAATCTCTCTGCAGTGGCCAGGTGTGGCTGCCTGTGGGGGTGTCCAGCCAGATTTGTTGGTGGTCTTCGGTCACGGTGAGGCCGAAGCGGTCCCAGCTGGGCTGGCCGAGCGTGGTCCATAAGGTGTGGGCATCCTCGATGATCCGCCACACCCGGCGTGGGCCACTCTCGGTGACCTGGTGCACCCCGTGGTCGTCGGCGAGCGTCACCTCTGCCCAGGACCCGTCTCCGACAGTGATGGATGTGACAGTGGGCTTCCTGTCCTTGTCGGGACGGCCGTAGCCCAGCGAGATGTCGGTGCCGAGGTCGAAGCTGGCCAAAAACCACACCACCAGCGATGTCCAGGGGGTGCGCGGGTTCAGTGTGGTGGTGCGCCGTTCGGTCTCACCGCCGCGCTGCCGGCGGGGCCTGGGTCGGTCCGGGGCCTCATCGGCGGGGTGGTGACGCAGGCTCATGAAGGCGGCGTAGGTCGGATCGAAGTGCCCCTCGGCGCGGTCGGGGTAGCGGGTGAGGCGGACCAGGCTGCCCGCGCCCAGTGCGGTCTTGAGATCGGTGAGGATGACCCCGCCGGGGCAGGTCTGCTCCACCCAGGCCCTGGGCACCACCGGTACCGCACAGGTGGCGATGATCCGGTCGAACGGCGCATGCCCGGGCAGGCCAGCCGCACCGTCGGTAGCAACGAGGGTGGGATGGTAGCCGATCCGGGCCAGCCTCTGCCCGGCCAGGTCGACCAGATCGGGCTCCACGTCGACCGAGAAGACGTTCGCGTCGCCGAGGCGGTGGGCGAGCAGCGCCGCGTTGTAGCCAGTGCCGGTGCCGATTTCCAGGACCCGATGCCCGTCGCGCACATCAAGAGCTTCCAGCATGCGGGTCATCAGGCCCGGCGTGCTGGAGGAGGAGCGCAGTGTAGTGAGGTTCGGTGCCTTGGTCAGGGCGGTGATCAGCACAGTGTTGGAGTACACGCGGTCCAGCCACTTTGCTCGGCCTTCCGCAGTCGTGGTGTCCAGCCTTCCCCAAGTCGCGTCGTGCTGCTCCTGCCGATCCTGCCGGAATACATCGGGCACGAGCTCGTGCCGGGGCACCGCGCAGACCGCCTCCCGCCATTTCGCCGACCACAGTTTGCCAGCCGTGACCAGCTCCTCGGCGAGCTGCCGCGCCCTGGGCATCCACTCTTCGGCGACCACAGTCATGGGCGCGCTCCTTCGGCCAGCAAATCAACGAGGGCGTCAGTAATCGGCGCCCCGGTATTGGCCTCGAGCCAGAAATACTGGCCTGAGCTATTGGATTCCAGAAAAACCCAGCGTTCATCAGCGTCGATGGCGAAATCGACCGCAGCGTACGTTAGACCCATCGTCGCCATATAGGTACGCAGTCCTTTTTCGATCTCGGGCGGGGTGTCGATCCACTCGTAGCTCAGGGCCGGATAGTCCGCCCGCCAGTCCACCCGGGACGCCTCTGACCCGGCCCGGATGAGGATGGTGAACATGCGTTCGCCGACCACCACTACCCGGGCCTCGTGGATCTTGTTCACCCACTGCTGGACCTGCGTTGCCGTAGCATCTACGCCGGACAGATCGGTCAGGTCGTCAGCAGTGAGACGGTGCGTGAAGGTCACCATGAGCTGCCCGCCTTCAGTGACCGTATTCGGTCCCAGCGACTTGCGCACCATCCCGGTTGTGCTTTCGGTCGCGAGGCGCCGTACCGCGTCTGGACTGTTCGTGATCGCGGTCGTAACGGTGGTTAACCCACAGCGCGCTGCGCTAGCAAGCTGCAGCGGCTTATATGCTGCATCGGCGGCCCGGTTGGGGTGATTGACCCATAGCGCATCCAGGCTCACCAGCACCCCACCAAGACCGAGCCGGGCCTCGCGGTGTGCGTACGCACGCTCGACCTCCGTCATACTTTCGGTGAAAGAGAACGCACCAGGATCACGGTGCCAGATCGACCGGATGGCTTCAAGGTCCACCATGCGGTGTGAGGTACTCAACTCACCGATCCAACAGCCGTCACTGCTCAGGCGCGCGTCGAGCACAAGCTGACGGGGAAACCAACTCGTATCCGCACGGAAGACCGGGATGTCGCGTTCAGTGAGTTCCCGGACCACCATGTCAACCGGAGTATCAGCCTGTTGAGCGAGAATGACGACTGTCATTGTTCCTCCCAGCCGTAATTCTCTTCCGGGCCCTCATCGCCGTCGCTGTCGGTTTTGGTTTCCCATTCCTTTCCTTGATCTTCTTCCCAGCCCATCTGCTCGATCAGAGGCCGACCGTCATCGTCGACAGCGACCTGTAGCTGGTGGCAGTAGCGAACCTCTGGACGCACCGGGGTTGGCACGGTCTGTGCAAAACGAAGCCCGAATGGGCGGGTGTCATGGGGACCTGGTCCGTCGGCGGTGACGGCCGTGCGCAGGCTATAACGCAGAATGGCCGAGGACAGCGGGCTGTCGAGAGTGATTTCGCGAGTCGGATCGAATTCGGTCAACACTTCTCTGTCCTTTCCGGATGTGACTGGAGGAATACAAAACCTCGTCTGCTTGCGGTCAGACCAGTGATGGGCCGAGCAGGTCACGGTGCTTGGCGTCGAATTCCCTGACGGCGGCTGATCTGGCGTAGGGCGCGGCGGAAATCGAGGAGCGGGCGCTTTTCGCGGCGCGGTACTGTAGCTGCCGATCCGTACGGCGACGACCGCGAGCGCTCTTGTGCGCGTAAAGGTGGCCCAGGGCCTCCATGGTGGTCTTCCTGACGGCGTAGAAGCTGTCCGGGACCAAGTGGTGTCAGCTCGCCGACGGGGTTCATGCCGGTGACGTGATGGCTGCTGGCCAGTGCCACGCGCGGCACTTCCTGGCGGCGGGCCGCTTCTGGATTGAGCACCAGCGCAGGCGCCGTGCGTGCATCCACGGTCCACTCTCCTTCGGCGAAAGGGTGCGAACGGAGCCGGGGCGGTCAGCAGTCGTCACAGTGGCCCAAGATTCGCGAGGGCGGGGGCTGCGGTACAGCCAGTTACTCCGCTCCCGTCGACGATCAGCCTGGGTCCCCTGGGATCCGAGCTTCTGTATGCCTCAACATACCTCATGATAACTACCATTGCATACAAATGCACATCAGTGCAAGAGTCGAACGGGTGGTCGACCTTGCGTCGTCCGGGATGCTGCCCGACCATGGGACGGGACCCACTCCCAACGACTCAGGATGACTGCCATGGCTCTCACAGTGCTTGCGGAAAGCTGCAACAACGGCCCGTGTCCCACCCTGTATCTGAATCCGGGGAAGGATGTGATCGTTCAGGCGGTCACGATCACAGACCCGGATGACCTTCCCGAAGGGATGCCCTCGCACGAGAGCGCGCTGCGGATACCGCAGAAGGATTGGCAGCGGCTACTGGCCGACCTTCCGCTACGCCACATCGCCATCGCCGTCCGGGGGCGGCTGGCGCGGCAGTGGCGGCGTCTGGTGGACGCCTGATCACTATGACCCTAGAGGAGTTCGATCAGCTTTTCGGCATCTTCACCAGCACGGCGTTCCATCTCGAAACCCATCCGTTCTACGCAGTGGAAGAGGAAGACGATGGGTTATTGCGCGCCTTCCGTGAAGGCCTGCCTCGCCCGGAGCGCAGCGTTCGAACCAGCCCATGGCTCAGGCGTATCGCCGTCACCACCGCCGCCGGCAAGCACTGGAGCCGAGTGCATGTCATTGAACATCCGTTGAGTGAGTACCTGCAGGCCCAGTTGCTCGCTTACGTGGAATCCCAAGCCGCTGGCGAGGAGATCCGGCTCGCGGATCGCGGGGTGTACCCAGAGTTGTCAGAACTGGGTCCCGATTCATGGCTATTCGATCCCGGTGCGTTCGGTGCGTTCGGTGTGCTATTGCACTTCGACGTCGAGGGGCGTCTTTTGGACATCGAGAGGGTCAACAGCTCGGCGGGAGTGCGCGAGTTGGAGCGGCAGCGCCAAGTGGCGTGGGATCGATCGGTGAGCCTTGCGGTGTACCTCGCGACCCACAAGGTGGCGTGATGGTGGTTGGCAAGACACCGCCCCCGCTGCATCAGCAGCTTGGCCGCGAGCTCGCCAGGGCGCGCAACCTGGCTGGCATCGAACAGCGGGATATCGCCGCCAGGATCGGGATTACCCAGACGATGGCGTCCCGCGCTGAGCGCGGTCGGAAGCTCCTGTCGCTGCCCCAGATCCGGGCCTGGGCGCAGGCGTGCGATGCCGCCCCGGAGACACTGGAACGCCTGCTGGCGCTCACCGACTCCGCGTTCACATACACAGAGTCATGGGGCGAGCTGTTCACGGAGTCATCGCAGCTGCAGGACGCGGTGCGGGCAGATGAGGCCACCGTCGGCACGTTGCTCTCGTACACACGCACGGTGGTGCCCGGTCTGCTCCAGACCCCAGCGTATGCGGAATCGGTGTTGCGGCTCACTGACTTCGCAGGAGATACCGATGTGGCCGCCGCGCTGGCGGGCAGGTGGCGCCGCCAGGAAGCGCTTTCTGACCGCAATCGCCACTTCGAATTCATGATCGCAGAAGCTGTGCTGCGATGGGCTCCGTACGGACGAGTCGAGGTGCTACTCGCACAACTAGACCACCTCGCGGCCGTAGCCGAGCAGCGGGAAAACGTGCTCCTGGGAATCCTACCCTCCGGATCGGAACCAGTGCTGCCATTCCACGATTTCACTATCTACGACGATCGCGGCGACGATGACCCCCTCGTCGTCACAGAGCTGGCGCACAGTTATATGACCATTCAGCGTCCGCGTGACGTTGCTCTATACCGGGAGATTTTCGGGAGACTAACTCCGGTAGCCCTGACAGCCCAGAATGCTTCAGCTTTGATCCGGCGTCTCATGGGCGAGCTACAGTGAATCAACCCCGCGACCAGCCTGGCTGGCCCACTGTTGTGGGGTCGGCTCGGTGTTTCCGGTCATATCGGGAACGACCACGCGTATGCCGACTTCGAGTCTCCAACCCAGACGTGTTGATCGTTAATGTTACTGCTGGCGGTGGCCCACAGCCGACGTGACCCGCGTTGGACCACCTTCCAGCTGCCGTCCTTCCCGGGGGCGAGCTGGGCCTCGGCTAGGGCGTCGGCTGTGTGGGCGACGATACTGCCGGATTGTTGGTCACTGCCTAT
>JBOHFF010000015.1:0-41026 GCA_050699515.1 Pseudonocardiaceae bacterium | reverse complement strand
CACTGGAGAGCCCGCTACGGGGAAACTCGTACGGCGGGTTCGGGGGGAGACCACGCGGAAAAGGACCCGCCAACGCGGGCACCTCGCCGCGTGGTCGACCCTACATCCCCCAGTTCGCCCCGCTGCTGCGCGGGCTCGCCGCCGCCGGAGTCGACCTGTCCCAGGC
Source organism: Pseudonocardiaceae bacterium (assembly GCA_050699515.1). GTDB lineage: Bacteria > Actinomycetota > Actinomycetes > Mycobacteriales > Pseudonocardiaceae. The sequence goes on along the minus strand of JBOHFF010000015.1, from coordinate 40,860 downwards.
CGTGTTCACCGCTGATGCACTCCACACCCAACGCGGACACGCCGAGTACCTGCACTCGATCGGCGCGCAGTTCGTGCTCACCGCCAAGCACCACCAGCCCCGCCTGTTCGCCGCCCTCGACGCGCTGGCCTGGGCCGAGGCCCCGATCGCGCACCGCGATGTCCAGCACGGCCACGGCCGGGTCACCACCCGCACCATCCAGGTCCTGCCCGCACCCGCCGATCTGCCGTTCCCGCACGTCAACCAGGTCTGGCTGATCGAGCGCTACGTCCACGACCACGCCGGCACACTCGTGTCCTGCGTCGCCGCGCTCGGCGTGACCAGCCTGACCCCACAACGCGCCGACCCACCCCACATCGCCGCTCTCGTCCGCGAGCACTGGGGCATCGAGTCGCTGCACTGGCTACGCGACACCGTCTACCACGAAGACCACTCCACCGCCCACACCGGCTCCAGCCCTCGAGTCATGGCCGCCCTGAGAAATCTCGCGATCGGCGCGATTCACCTGCTCGGACGACGTGACATCATCGAAACGACCCGCTGGGCAACCCGCGCCATGGACCGACCCTTCAAGATCCTGCAGCTCACACCATGATCAGCGATCTTGGAACGGCCGTGCACTACCCGGTCGCGATCGAGCAGGCTTACGCGGTGGCACGTTGGATCGGGAACGGGGGGCGCAGCGAAGGCCTCGACAGTTCACGCCTCGCCGTCGCCGGCGATTCAGTCGGTGGCAATATGACTGCCGCGCTCGCGATTCTCGCCAAGCAGCGCGGCGATGTCACCTTCGTGCATCAAGCACCACACCCCCGCGAGCAACCTTGACCCTGCAGGTGAAACGGCACACCGGAATTCGTCACTCCGGGTGGGAGCCAGTAGCGGCCGGCTTCGCGAAGGTAGCGGTACGCAAGCCAACCGAGACCTACCAACCGTAGTAAGGAGACCCGTCCGCGATGACTACCACGAAGGCACTGCTGGCCACCCTCGAGGCGAAACCCGGCAAGGAGCAGGACGTGGCCGACTTCCTCAGGGCGGGCCTGCCGATCGTGCAGGGCGAGCCGGCCACCACCATCTGGTTCGCGATCCAGTTCGGGCCGACAACCTTCGGCATCTTCGACGCGTTCCCCGACGACGCCGGCCGCCAAGCCCACGTCAACGGCCAGATCCCCAAGCTGCTCCAGGAGAACGCCGACCTGTTCGCCCAGGCGCCCGACTTCAAGATGCTCGACGTCCTCGCCGTCAAGCTCCCGTGACCACTACGGTGGCAGGTGACTCCGGAGGCGATGGGGAATGTCAGCGATGAGCGAGCAAGAGCGCCGACGGTTCCTGCTCGACACTCTACGCACCGCCAAGCTGGCGACGGTCCGGCCCGACGGTCGCCCGCACGTGGCACCGGTGTGGTTCGACCTCGACGGCGACGATTTCGTGTTCAGCACTGGTGAGCGATCTGTCAAGGGCCGGAACCTGATCGCCGACCCGCGGTTGTCGATTTGCGTGGATGACGAGCGGCCTCCGTTCGCGTTCGTGCTCGTGCAGGGTAAGGCCGAACTGAGCCGCGACCCCGTGGCATTGCGGGAGTGGGCAGGGCGGATCGGGGCTCGCTATATGGGCATCGACGAAGCTGACCGCCTCGCCGAGTTGAACGGCGGTCCCGGCAACCTGCTGGTCCGCGTGATCTCGACGCACATCGTCTCGGAGAACTCCATCACCGAGTAAAGCCTTGCTAGCTAGCCATGTTGTTGTAGGGCCGCCCGACTGTTCAGGCGGCCGGTTTCAGGACGACCTTGGTCCATCCGTCGTCGCGGGCGTCGAAGTGCTGGTAGGCCTCGGGTGCCTGGGCCAGGGGCAGCTCGTGACTGACAATCCAGGAGGGCTTGGCCCGGCCGGTGTGGATCAGGTCGCGCAGTTGGCGGTTGTAGGCCTTGACGTTGGCCTGACCGTTGCCGATCTTCTGGCCCTTGAACCAGGCGAGGCCCTGGTCGAAGGCAATCGCACCCTGCCGGCTCAGGTCGTCCGGTCCGCCGGGGTCGGCCGGCAGGAAAATGCCGACCACCCCGATGTGGCCGGTGAACCGTACCGATTTGACCAGGTTGTTCATCGTCATCGCCGGGTTCTCAGTGCCTTGCGGATCGTGTGCCTGGTAGCCGACGCACTCGCAGCCCTTGTCGGCGCCCCGCCCGGCGGTCTGCTCGAGTACTTGCTCGACCGGGTCGCCCTGGGAGTCGTCGATGGGGATGACGCCGATCTGCTCGGCGAGCTTGAGCCGGTCTGGGTGCCGGTCGACGATCATCACCTTGCTGGCGCCCTGGATCATCGCCGAGTAGGCGGCCATCAGCCCCACTGGGCCGGCGCCGTACACCACCACCGAATCACCAGCACGCATGTCGGCCAGCCGGGTGGCATGCCAGCCGGTGGGGAAGATGTCGGACAGCATCACGTAGTCGATCTCCTTGTCCTGGGCGTCCTCGGGCAGCCGCAGGCAGTTGAAGTCGCCGAAGGGCACCCGCAGCAATTCGGCCTGCCCACCCCAGAACGGCCCCATGCCGGCGAAACCGTAGGCGGCACCGGCCATCTGTGGGTCCGGGTGCACCGTCAGGCAGAAGGCCGTCAGGCCGTCCTCGCAGTTGCGGCAGAAACCGCAGCCAATGTTGAACGGCAGGCACACCCGGTCACCCGGCCGGATTCTGGCCACACCCGGACCGACCTCGACGACCTCGCCGAGATTCTCATGCCCGAACACCATGCCGGGCTCAAGATCCGTCCGGCCCTCGTACATGTGCAGGTCCGACCCGCAGATATTGGTGCTGGTGATCCTGACCACTACATCGGTGGCCTGCTCGATCTTGGCGTCCGGCACGTCCTTGACTGTCACGTCGCGGGCCCCGTTGTATACCACTGCCTTCACGTCTATCCTCCCTCTTCCAGTGACCACCGGCCAGCGTCGTTGCATGCACGGTGGACTATCTGTTTTCCTCTGTCACCATGGCGGGCGACGGTGAGTGGACGCCTCGGCCCACCGGTGTGAAATCGATGGCGGCAGCCTCACCCGGCAGGCCCAGAGACGAGACTGGTTCGTGATCAGCCGGTCCGCTCCAGCACTACGAAGCCGTTGGCGGGGATGACCAGCCCGAGGGTGCCCCCGTCGGCCCGTAGCGTGGCACCCACGTTTCCGGCATTGGATCCACCGTATGCTGCCGAGTCGCTGTTGAAACACTTCCGCCATCCGGCGCTGCCCAGCGCGGGCGTGGTTTAACACGTAGTGGGGATTGTCGAAAGCGGTATTGTTCAGGCTGGCGGCGATGAGGTACTCGGTGGCGTTTTCCCAGCGCCGGAACGCCAGCACCCGCCCGGCGTTGTCGGTGTGGATGATCTCGATGTTACGAGACCGGAGCGCGGGGGTGGCAAGGCGGAATCGGATGATGTCCTGGTGAAATCGGAACAGCTGCGCTCCGGTGCTCCACCGTAGACCCTCCAGCAGAAAATGTGAGCTGCCGTAGCCCCACGAGAGGCTCCCGTCGAACTGGAACATCGGCATCAGCTCCACCGCATTCACTCCCAGATCCAGCAGATGGGGGATGAAGTTGAGCGCGTCGGCGAACGTGCCGGCTGAGGTGACCGCCGGGTTCAGTGCACCGACGTGGAGCTCGTAGATCACGAGGTCCTCCATCCGGTGGGGCACCGGCCGGCTCGAGTTCACCTCGCCAGCCCAGAACGCGCCGTCTGTGACAGGGGTATTACCCGCACCGGCCGGATAGGGGAATACCAGGGAAGGATCGGCTATCACTGAGCAGCTCGGACGCCGGTCGAGCTGGTCTGGCGTGCCGCTGTAGCGGGCCCCCGGGGATCGATGTCGCCCGTGCCGACCTGCTGGCGGGAGAACATGTCAGTAGCCCAATTGATGCTGCCGTCGCCGCGCGTCACCCGGTACGAGTACCGGCGGTCGACGAACCTCTCGAATTCCGGCTCGTCGCTGCCCCAGACGCCGTCGCCGGTCGTGACCATGGGCAGCGCTGCGGTGGCGGTGTCCTGACCGTCACTATCGTCGGCGATGTAGCCGCTGCGACCTCCGAAGACGACTTCCACGGCTCGAGCGTTCGGGGCCTACGCCCGGAAGGCGATGGTGTCCGGGCCAGCGCCGGGGGTGCCTTGCGGCACTGAGCGCCGCGGGCCCGGTGCCAGGACAGCCGGTACGTCTCCTGCTGGGGGGTTGGCAGGGCGGGCGCGAGGGTGAACGTGCGGTGCTGGTCCTGGGAACTCCCGTCCGGCACTTCGCTGAATACGCCCCACACTGTGGAGCCGTCAGGGCGATACACCTGCACCCCCCAGGAGAACCGAGTGCCCACCGCTGCCGCGTCGAAATTCACTGTGGCAACGAACGCCGGGGAACCGTCGGGAGTGGAGACCCTCATCATGGGTGTGGAACTCCACCAATTCGGGCTCGAACCCCTATTGGCATCCCAGCTCCCTATCAGAGTGGCGGCGGGGAATGGCGCGAACGACAATCCGGGCTCGTAGCGAAACTCGACGGGAAGGAAGGGCACACCGTCTCCTTTGCCAGTCAGGGCCGTGAACTCGACACCACCGACGTCCCGGTCGCTAGAAACGTCGATGCTGTCGAGTTCACGGCGCACCCTCGACTGCCCCACCCCTGGACCCCGACGGACATCCCCGGGCGACCGCTTAGTTAGCGGGTGGCGGCGCGGACCTGCACCCGGTCGCTGGCGACGCGCACCTCCCAGGGAGGGCTGATCAAACGCCACCGGTCCGCGTAGGGCCCGCCCGTCGCAGAGCCGGAAGACACTGCCGTGCCACGGGCATTGCACGGCGTCGCTGCCAGCTCCGTGCCGGCCTCGGCGGCGGGCCAGGTACGCGGCGGTCTGCAACAGTAGGCCGGCTACGTTGCCCACAGCATGAGCCAGGCCCACCCGGCGCGTCCCGCCGATGGTGTCGGACCAGTCGGAGAGCCCAGCTGCCGCTGTCGGGACGGCGGCCAGGAGACCAAGCCCGGTCAATCGACGGGCGGCCAGGTCGAACCGGCCGCTGCCAGCCAAATCCAGACCACCGGCAGCCAGCCAGCAGCCAATCGGGACGTCGGTCAGCATCGGATGCACCGGATGACCCAGCTAGGTTCCTTCTTCACCACCCTGGCCCGGGTCGCCGACGCCACCGTGCCGCTGAGCATGCGCGCGGGCCTGTCCAACGCCCGCTGTTCCTCTAGCCACCGGATACCCTGCCGTAGCATCGTCATCGCCAGCCCCTTGGTGAGTTCGCCTTGTTGAGCAACGTCGAGTCCGATCAACCCCGGCAGTAACTGCCCGGAGTACTATTAACCGCTGGAACGGCCGGAATCGTGCAGGCCGATCAAGGCGTCGACTTCGGCCTGGGGGCGCCAACTCCCGGCGCCCGCCTCACCCCATCAGGTCAATCAGCTACCGGTCGCCGTGCGGGAGCGGAGCAGCTCGGCGAGTACGGCCACCTGGCTGATGTCCGGGACCCTGGTTGCGGTCAGCAAGGTCACGGGTCGGTTCGACGCGAGCTCCCGCAGGCGCTCCAGCGCGGCCGCCGGCCCAGGTTGCTACGAGGACGCGAGCGCCGTCCTGCGCCGCTGGCTCGTCGTAGACCCGGCGCACCTGTACGTTGGGTTTCGCCACCAGGGGCTCCTTGGTCGAGGTCCACGCTCATTGTGCGCGGCGAACGATCGGCGCCCCGGGCCCGCTGGTGCCAGAAGTGACCGAGCTTGTTCTCCTGCCAGGCCGCGAACCTCGTTCCCGCCGGGTGCAGGAATTTCACCCCTGTTAGGACGGTTGACAGTCTCGTAGCCGCCTGCGACGACGGTGTGGGCTGGGCACAATTAGTGGAGAATGTGGATTGACAGTGAAGTGCATCGAGTGCGGCGAGGAATTGATTGAGGAACGTGCCGAGCTGGGCTACGGGTACTGCACAAAGAAGCAGTGCCAAGCCATGCACCACAAGGGGATAACGATCACCGCGATAGGGGTCAACAAGAGCGCTGACACCTTGGTCGTCGGTAATCAGGAAGACATTACGCAACGAGCAGAGGCTGGGGAGTTCGCCAAGAAGGACAGTGGGCTCGGCATCAACTACCGAAACTCACAACACCGCCTCCAGGCACCCTCCAAGGCACGCCAGCCGAGCAGCTCGGTGACCCGGACAATACCTGCTCGGCGTCCGTGGACCCGCGAGCAGGAAGAGATCGTGCGGTTGTATAACGGCATGGGGCTCGCTCCCCGGCAGATCGTGGAACGGGCCCGCGAGAACACGCCGCAGCTGGGTATCACCGAAAGCCTGGTTACCAAGATTATGTGCTCGCCGCCTCCGCGGTAGCTTGCTCATCGAGACGAGCCAGCTGGTTTCTCCTGGCCACTATCCGCAGCTCCCGACGCTGCTCGCGCAGCGGCGCGAGCTCCCGCTCGAGCCGCTCCCGCCCGTCAGCACTCAACCCCGCTGTTGTTGCAGACATCGCGGAGCCTCTCCTTCCTTTCTGTCCGGCTCGCTCCCCGCCGTGGCAGATCACGCCGACCGGCGTGCCGGCAGACACGGGGCCCTTCTGATCAGAAGGCGGCGGCCGCCGCCTCAGCGACGGTCTGGTCCTGGACCCCGGATCCGCCGCTGACCCCGACGGCGCCCACGACCTGGTCGCCGTGGCGCAGCGGGATCCCACCGGCGAAGATCATGACCCGGCCGTGGTTGGACGCGTGGATGCCGAAGAACTGCTGCCCGGGTCCGGCGTTGTCAGCCAGATCGACGGTGGCGATGTCGAAGGCCCGTGAGGTGAATGCCTTGTTGATGGAAATGTCGACACTGCCGATCCACGCCCCGTCCATCCGGGCGTGCGCCACCAGATTGCCTCCCACGTCGACCACCGCGATGTTGCTCGGTGAGCCGATCTCCGCGGCCTTGCCCTCCCCGGCCGCGATCACCCGCCGGGCGTCTTCCAACGACACCGACTCCAACTTGCTCGTCATCAACAGCTCCTCTCCGGATTGATCGTCAGTGCCAGCGTCGCCCAGACCTGGTTCGTGGTCTCCGGCCTGGGAGGACCAAGCCGCGTGAACCCGTTCGACCCAGCAGGGCAGCACGAGCCTCAGGCCGCGGGTGGTCCGCCCTGCTGCCTAGTCGAGGCCGGGAAGGAACCGAAGCAAGATCACCAAACGAGAGTTTTCCACGATGGCATAAACAATCCATCCCTTATCACCACCAATGGGGATCGACCATTGATCAAATTGCTGGTCGTATTGCTTGTCTGGATTGCCGGTGGGGTTTTCCAGCAACTCTTGGATGCGCCGATCGGCAAGTCGCCGCGTGGCCTCGGGAAGGTTGGTGTACTGCCGGTCAGCCTCCGTGACCGACTTCAGTGTGTAGCTCGGCATCTACAGCCGAACCCAGCTCCCATTTTCATCCTGATCCCAGCTGAGCAGTCCACTGAAGTCGCCCACCTTCGCACGCTCGATCTGCTCGCGTTCTTCGTCAGTGAGGGGGTTCGCTGCCATCATGGCCACTGCCTGCCAGTGGGCCAGCACCTCCTGCGGCCCTGACAGGTCCAGGTTCTGTACGGCCAGTGCAAGTGCGGAGCGAAGCTCTGTCTCAAACTGCCTGCACCTCTCGGGCGCATGTGCAAGCAGAGCTTCCCGGATTGCTGGACCCGACCGCTCGACCACCGTCGGCGCGTAATCGGGTGTATCGCTCGCGACGTGCCTTCGCTCGTTGCCGCTCACAATCAAGCAACGATGGCCACTGCCGGCAGAAACGGTCAGTGAGCGACTCCCGTACCTGTTCGCCGGATCGGCGGTGGCGAGCTCCGGCGGCCTAGCTGGCATCGGTCCGGCTCCGGCTGGTCGAGCTACGCCCAGCCGCGGCAATACGAGCACCGTCCGGAACGCGAGGCCGATAGACCTAGGCGTGCTCGGACAGCCGGTCGAGGCGGTCGCGGTGGGCTGGGGCCAGGCGGAGGTGTGCCGCGGCGAGGTTCTCCTCCAGGTGGTCGATCCGGGCGGTGCCTGGGATCGGGAGGATGACCGGCGAATGGTAGCCACGCGAGCGCGACCTGTGCGGGGGTGGCGCAGTCTCACAGGCTGTCGAACCGCAACATCGCGATTGCGCGCCAACCGGTCGAGCGAGGCGAGTTTCTTGCGGGCGGCGTCGAGGCTGACCTGGAGTCCCTTGGACTTCGCCGACTTGGGCTCGGGTTTGCGTGGCAGGAGTCGTCGAACCCGCCGAGATAGATTTCGTCGCGATACTCGGCGGTCTCCCGCGATCCGGACGCGGCCTACCAGATCAGCGCGTTCCCGCCGCAGGTCGACCGTGTGGTCGAGGTGTCCCTGGCCGACAACCTCCAGCTGGCGCTGGCCGGCCCGGGCAGCACGATCCTGCCCTCGTGGGTCAGTTCCTCCGGCGATGTTTCGACCCGCGAGGCCATCGCGGGTCGCGGCCGCGGCGCCAAGCATGGACAGTGTCCATCTGCATTCGAACGGAAATCGGAGCAACCACATGGCCAGGGACCTGTTGGGGAAGCGGATCGCCATTCTGGCTACCGACGGCGTCGAGCGCGTCGAGCTCGAACAACCGCGGGGCGCCCTGTACGGCGCCGGCGCGCAAACCGACCTGCTGTCTATCCATCCCGGCGAGATCAAGGCACGCCAGTTCGACATGATCGACGCGGGCACGCTATCGGTGGACCGGCAGGTCTCCGACGCGTCAGTGGACGACTACGACGCGTTGCTGCTCCCGGGTGGCACCGTCAACCCAGACCAACTGCGGATCGATAACGACGCGGTGGCATTCGTCAAATCCTTCGTCGAGTCCGGCAAGCCGGTCGCCGCACTCTGCCACGGACCGTGGACGCTGCTCGAGGCCGATGTCGTGCGGGGCCGTCGGCTCACGTCCTGGCCGAGCCTCTGGAGCGACCTACGTCGGGCCGGAGCCGAAGTCCTCGACCAGGAGGTCGTCATCGACGGCCAGTTCACGACCAGCCGTTCGCCCGCCGACCTGCCGGCCTTCTGCCCCGCCATCGTCGAGCAGTTCGCGAAGGTCCACCAGACCACGCTCTGATCCGCGGGCGGTGTCTGTCGCAGTGACAAGGTCAAGGCGCAACGACCTCGAGGTGCGTTTGCTGGACAGCGAGCGGGATGACTCCGACATTGCCCGGGCGATCGGTCACATTCTGGAGTGCCTGGGTGGCCCGCGGCGGTGAGGGGGTTCCCTGCCGCGGGCATCGGTAGCAGGGTGGTCAGCGGACGGTATCGGCTTCGCCGAGGACCACCGGCACGCCTCCTACGATCCGGATGCGGCGCACCGGTTCTGGCGTCAGTTGCTGCAAGCGAATCGGGTGCTCGGCGAGTTCCGGTCCCATTTCATTGGCAAGGTCAGCCCGGTGCACTTCTTCTGGGGCGCGATGGACCTAGCCTGCACCAGATTCTCCGGGCGGACGGCCCCACCGCATCCGGGCGGAGCGCCCAAACTGCGGGGACTGGGTGATGGTGGAGGGCTACTCCCGCGAGCTGGCTAGCTGCGGGTTCTGGCCCGGTGGCGGCGAGGAGGGCGCGTTCTACGCCTACGCCTATCCCGAACCGGCCGGCTTCGCCGACCATCCGGTCCGTCCGGCCGCAGCGTTCTACAGCCGCGAGAACGGTCAGTTCCTGCTGCCGTATGAGGCGGTGGCCAGCGCGACCGACCAGGACGTGCTGGCCGAGTTCCTGGACACCACGTACGTGGCGGCCGCAGAGCTGGGCGGTTGGGACCGCGCGGCGTTGGAGGCCGACCCACACCGCTGGGACCACCAGCGTCAGTAGCGACCAGACGACCGTGAGGAGACACCGATGGTCGAGTCAGACGGCCTCCCCGCGCCGCGGCAGGGGCTGGTTTTGACGCACTTCCTGACCGTGCGCGACGTCGCGGTCTCGCGGAAGTTCTACGCCGACATCTTCGGGGGGCAGGTCGTGTTGGCCGAAAACCCCGCCATCGTGCAGGTCGCCAATAGCTGGATCATCATGAACCCCGGCGGCGGGCCCACCCCGGACAAACCCACTATCACCCTGGCCCCGCCCGAGCCTGGGGATCCGGTGTCGGCATTCCTCAACGTCCGGGTGGCCGACATCGCCGCCTTCTACGCCGACGCCCGGGTGAAAGGGGCGCGGTTCCTGACCGAACCGCTGGACCGCAAGGCCGAGCTGCGCTGCTACCTACGCGACCCGGACGGCTATCTCATCGAGGTCGGGCAGGCCACCGGAATGCTGCACGGCGTCTTCGCCGACCCACCCGCCGCTTCGACCTGATCCTCGGCATAGCCGGCCTTGCCGAACATACTGTCGACATTCTGGCGAAGGCGCGTCACGTACCGCTCTACTCCAAATCTGGCTGACCGCGACCCTGCACGGTGTGGGTTTATAGGCAGGACAGTTTCGCCGATCAACCAGTGGCGGCGCGGCAGACCTGCCCTGGCGGGTTAAACCCACGACCCGGCTTTGGGCTCGGTGGGCGGACGCCCGGGACCGGGACGTCTGCCCACCTGGCTCTTGGACAGGGTCGTTGACTAGGAGCGAAGGAGCAAGGCTGATGGCCAAGGTGGAGTCAGCGTCGTTGGAGAATCCGCCGCAGCACGGCCGCTCCCGGCCTGTGGGCGTGAGCCGGGGCAGCAGAATTTGACCTGGCAGGCGGAAGCCCTGCGAGCCCGGAGTCGCGATAGTTCCTGGCATGACGAGTAGCACTAGAACACCGATCTCCAACGTACTGTCCGATACCGACAAACAGACCGCCACGGGTGGCGCGCTGCAGGATTGTCTGGTTGATCTCATTGGTCTCGCGCTGGTCGGGAAGCAAGCCCACTGGAACGTGATAGGACCCCAGTTCCGTTCCGTTCACCTGCAATTGGATGAGCTCGTCGCGTTGGCCCGGGAACACGCCGACGCCGTCGCGGAGCGGGCCGCGTCCATCGGTGTGTCGGCTGATGGACGTCCCGCCGTCGTGAGCCGGGACACCGGTGTCCCGGAGTTCGGCGAGGGGTGGCGCGCCGACGTCGAGGTGGTGCGGGCCGTGGTCGAGATCCTCGAAGGGCTCATCGCACGATTCCGGCACCGGATAGAGGAAACCGAGAACACCGACCTGGTCACCCAGGATCTCCTGATCGCTGTCGCTGGAGACCTCGAGAAGGCCCACTGGATGTGGCAGGCGCAGGTCCCGAGGTGACGGTGGGCCGTAACCCGGGCGCTGTCCGGACGACTTCGCTGCCGTCCGGTGAGCCGATCCCCGTACTCGGGCTAGGCACCTGGGGCTGGGCCGAGGACCCACGGCGCAGGTCCGATGAGCTGACCACACTGCGCCTTGGCCTCGACCTGGGGATGACGCTGATCGACACCGCTGAGATGTATGCGCGGGGCGCCGCGGAACAACTGGTGGGTGAGGGCATCGCGGGGCGGCGTGACGAGGTGTTCCTGGTCGACAAGGTGATGTCCCGCAACGCCAGCCGGCGGGGCACCGTGCAGGCCTGCCAGCGCAGCCTTGACCGGCTGGGAACCGACCGGATCGATCTCTACCTGCTGCACTGGCGAGGGGGGATACCGCTGGCTGACACGGTGGAGGCCTTCGCGGAGCTGGTGGCGGCCGGTCTGATCCGGTACTGGGGCGTCAGCAACTTCGACGTCTCCGATCTCGCCGACCTGGCTGCGGTGACCGGCGGTGGGGCCGTGGCCACCGACCAGGTGCTCTACAACCTCCTGCGGCGCGGTCCCGAGTACGACCTGTTGCCGCTGTGCCGCGAGCGGGGCCTGCCGGTGATGGCCTATTCGCCGGTGGAGCAGGGTCGGCTGCTCGGCGAGTCCGATTTCGCGATGTTGGACGACGCCTTCCCGCCACCGACCCAGCCGCGGCCGCTCGAGGTGTTGTGAGCCAACGGTCCCGTTCATTGATCGACGGTGTGGTTTCGGCGCAGTTCTCGATGTTCATCGGGGTCCAGGCCGCCCCACACACCATCATCGTGGCCGTGATGCTGGGCCCAGCGCAGGCAGTCGAGCCGAACGGCACAGCCCCAGCACACTCTCTTAGCTCTGGCTGTCTGCTGCTTTGTCAGCAACCCTGTGCCGATGGAGAAGAAAAGCTCTGGGTCGACGTCGCGGCAGGCCCCGCGGTCCATCCGGTCGGTCATCGTGAAATTATGCGGAGCAACACCGTTACCGACTTCGACCCAGAAGTGCTAATGCGGGTCCCGCGAATAGTCCTGGCAGAACAGTCTTGCCGATGGATCGCGGTTATCTCCGTGTCGCCGCATAGTCGCGCTTTTAGCGGGTATCCGGCGGCATGACCAATATAGCGCCAGGCTCGTTGACCTTTGTCGGAACGGCGACAACCGTGTTGCGGCTCGGCGGGTTCACGCTGTTGGCTGTCTGCGGACAACCTGTGGACAGAAGGAGATCATCTCCAGTGTGGTGATCACCGCCGAGTCCGGGCCGCGTAGCCTGGGTTCACCTCTTCGCCGAGGTTCCCGCCCCGGGGTAGCTCCCCGGGGCATCGGCGGAGAGCCCGGCGAAGAGAGGTTCCTGGTGGACGCTGACGAGGACGCTGACGAGGCGTCGACGATCGGTGCGCGTGCTCGGATGATCCGGCGTCGTCGTGGGTTGAGCTTGGAAGTGGTGGCCGGGCTCGCCGGGATGACGGCGCAGTACCTGTCGATGCTGGAGCGTGGCCTGCGCGGGTTCAACCGGCGCGGCCTGGTCGAAGACCTCGCCGAGGCGCTGGGCTGCTCTGTGGCCGACTTGACCGGTCAGCCTTACCCGCTGGCGGATCGGGGGACGGCAGACGCTCTGGCGACGCTGCCGGGCATCTCGTTGGCGGTCAACGACTGCACTCTTGATGACGTACCGGATCTGCCGGCCCGACCGATTGAGCAGCTGATATCCGCCGCGGCAGCGGCCAACGCTCACCTCGATGCTGCCCGCTTCTCACTAGCCGGCCGAGAACTGGGCACAGTGCTGACAGAGCTGCACGTAGCCGCGGTTACCGGTAACCCTGATACGACTCGCGCCGCACTAGCCGCGCTGGCTGAGGCATGTCTGGTCGGGGCATCCATCGCGCGGCACCTCGGTCATGCCGATCTCGCCGTCCAGACTGCGCGTCGCGGCTACGACGCCGCCCAGCGGCTGGGTGATCCCACCCGAGCAGGGCTGCTGACGATGCACCGCGCCCTAGGCTTGGGCTGGATCGGCGCGCGGCACCGGATGACAGCCGTTCTTGACGATGCGCTGGCCGGTATCACTTCTGACCCTTCCGCAACCGATACCGGCCCTGCACAGGCTGCCGGAATGCTGCACCTGACGGCCGCCCTGAACCATGCCCGGCAGAAACGGGCTAGTGATGCTGATGCCCATCTAGGCGCCGCTTCAGAGTTGGCCCTCCACGCTGGGGAGGGCAACGTGCTGCTGCAGCATTTCGGCCCGGTCAACGTGGCCACCTGGGGAGTCAACGTTGCGGTTGAGCTCGGGCGTGGCCCGGCCACCGCTGAGGGTGTGCACGCAGATGTGCCCCGACTGCTCGACACGTTCGGCTCAGCGGTGCGTGGAGGTGCGCTCTACTTCGACCTGGCGCGGGCCTATGCGCAAGCTGAGGGTGATCGTGACTGGGAGGCGATCCAGTGCGTGGACGCCGCCGACCGGCTGGCACCGCAATATGTCCGGCCTGACCCCATGGCTCGAGACCTGGTGCGGACGCTGGACCGCAGGGCCAAGCGTCGGGTGTGGGAGTTGGACAGCTTGTGTAACCGCTTCGGCATCAGGAGCGCCAAGGCTTAAACACTGTGTTGAGGCCGGCGCTGAGCTAGGCGTCAGTCTCTGTCGAATGACTGACGGGGAACTGACGCAACATACGCAACACGGCACCGGCGACGGGTCGCACTGTGTTCATCTGCTGGCGGCGGAGAGGCAGCTGTTGGCCGAGTGCCATCGGCAGCGGCTCTGCCTGACGCTGTGCGGCGAAGAGCTGCCCACCGAAGAACTGGCCAGCTCGTGGTGCGAGGCCGAGTGCGACCGTCTGGTCGTCTACTGCGCGGGGTGCCTGCGCGTGGCCGGGCAGGCCAACGCCGAGGCCGGGGGGATCGTGAACTGGTCGCCTTCTGGGTGCATGGTTGGCATCCGGTGACCCGGATCAAGTGGGGGTTAAGCGTGCTGGACTTCCGCCGGCACGCGGTCGACGAGTGCGCCGAGCATCCGATCGGTGTCTACAAGGCCCAGTGCGGGCATCTGCTGATGATGGTCACGCCGCTGTTGGCTGCGCCGGTCAGTTCCCGGTGCGAGGTGTGTGCCGCAGTTCAGTCGGGCCGAGCCCGGGCGGCCGAGCGGTCCACCAGGGCGCGCGCAGGGGGAGTTGGCCCCGGGGCCTCCCTGAGGTTCGTGGGCGGTTGCTGATCGGCAGCTCGGTCAGGGTGCGGAATTTTGCGCACCTGCGTGCGCAATTTTCTGACCGGGAAGCCAGGGCTGGGCACGCGGGTTAAGGCTTCTGGCGCATGGAGTGGACGGTTTTCCAGGCGCGGGTGGCGAGCTGCAGGTTGAACCGGGAGTCGGGTTCGTTGAGGTCGTGACCGGACATATCGCGGATCCGTTGCAGCCGGTAGCGCAAAGTGCTGCGATGCAAGGACAGTGTCTTGGCGGTGAGGTCGTAGTTGCCGCCACACTCCAGATAGCAGTACAGCGTTCCGGTGAGATCCACGCCCTTGGTGGCGTCGTACTCGAGCAGGGCGCCGAGCCAGCGGTGAATGAACGACTCGACCGAGCCGATGTTGGCGATCTCGGAGAGCAACTGGTAGATGCCGAGGTCTTCGAAGACGGTGACCTGGCCGGGGCAACCGGTGGCGACCTGCATTTTCAGCGCGAGCTGGGCCTGCCCGTGGGACCGAGGGAACTCTGGTGGCTCGGTGCACGGTGCGCCCACACCGATCCGGCAGCCACCCCCCGGGCCCATCTGCGCAATGATCGCCGCCCGGAACTGCTCCCAGTCGTGGTCGGTGTCACAGAGCACAGCGACGCCCCCCGGCCGGGCGGCGAGCAGCGATCCGACTCCGGTGGCGCGCACGGCGCGGCGCACCGCGTGGAAGAACGCGTCCTGGTCAGCGCGCGGGCTCTGATTGGTGACGACCAGCACTCGATGCGGACGGATCAGGTCGTAGCCCAATGCCCGGGCGCGGTCCTGGATGCTCTCGGGGTCGGTCCCGGCCACCAGCTCCTCGACAAGATCACGCCGCAGCCGCAGCTCCGTCTCGGCCAGTGCCTGAAGGTGTGCGAGCTCCAGCGTCAGCACGGTGTTGGCGTGTTCGAGGGCGATCCGCTCGGCGTCCGCGGCGATGCGATCCGGGTCCACGAGGGCGATCAACCCGAGGATCTCGCTGCCCGCGGGTTGTGCCAGCGCAATCAGGCGGCCCTTCTCGCGCACCGGGCCGCTGGCGTTGAGAGCACGTTGCAGGCTCTGCTCACGGCGAGCTGGGGTCGGCTTCGGGTAGGGATCGGGCTGGTCGGGACCGGCCCAGGCGATGAGGTTGCCGTAACGGTCCTCGATGGCGACCGCCAGCCCAGTCAGCTGATGCAACGCGCGGGCGATGCCCTCTAGTCCATCTCCAGCGGAGGCCACTTCGGTGAGCCGGTTGTGGATGTCCACGCTGCGCTGCAGTGCCGCCGAGGATCGCGCCAGATCCGTCATCGCTCGTTCGAGAGAGAGGTTGGCGGAGCGCAACTCGTCGGCGATCGCCCGTTCCCGTGCGGCACTGGCGCGCTCACGGGCGTGCAAGCGGGCGTTGACGAGCGCAGCACCCGTTTGCTGCACTAGCACGTTGAGCAGGAACTGGTGGTGTGGCTCGGGTTCGGTGTCGCGGCTGACGACGAGATGGCCCGCCATGTCGTCGAGGCTGACCACGGGGTACGCCCACGCCCACCTGGGACTGTCCAGGTCCAGCGGCCCCCCGGTGGGATCCAGCGTAGCGAGCTGGGCACGGAGCCCGTCGGCGTTAGCGGGGCGACCAACCGTCCCGACGACCTGCCAGTCGCCGTCGAGGTACATGGCCTCGGCCCGGCAACCACCCAGCGACGGGATGGCCGTGGTCGCGATGGACAGGATCTCGGTCTCGTCGCGGCTGCTGGTCATGACGATCGACAGCGCGAGCAGCGGGCGAAACAACGCGAGCTGATCCCGCAACGCGGCCTCGTGCCCGGCCTCGCGGCCGGAGGCGGACGTCATTGACGGGTGGCCACCAACTCGTCAGGTGGGACGTAATACAGGTTGTCCAGCACGGTGGAGCCCATGAGCACCTTGGGGTGGGTCTTCATGATGTTGACGAGCAGGTCGCCACGGAAGTGGTCGAGGTCATACAAGCAGACCATGACCAGCGGATATCGGGGCACGAACCGGTTGAGTTCGCATTCGTAGCGGATCAGGTTGGCGGCGCCGATGACCTGGGTCACCGCCCAGGTCATCTCCCCCACGACACGGGCGGCGGAGAACCCGCCACCGGCCAGCGAGGACGTTGCCCAGGTGTCCCAGTAGCCGAGCGTGTCCGGGACGGAGAACTCGCCCAGCTCGACGTAGACGTCATGGGGCAAGATGATGTCCAGCTGTTCGCCGGCCGAGGCCAGGTCGACCTTGAGGCTCACCTCATCGTGGAGAGCCTCGCGGTCAGCCGCCTCGAAGGCGCACAGGCACTTGTCGCCGGAGCGCAGCCCCTCGTGGAGGTAGGGGAACACCAGGTCGTCGCGTTCCTCCCGTCCCCGGAAGAAGCCGCACAGGTGGGTGCCTTGGGGCACCGACACCCCCGGAATGCCGAGTTTGACCGATTCTGCCATCTTGACCGGCATTGCCATCGTGACCTCCTGAAACATCCCCGACAGGCCTCGTCGTCGCAGGGTTGGTGCGACATCTCATTAGCCGATCCTTACATGGTGGCCCTAATGAGAGCTAGCGGGTCGGCCGTCCGGCTGACTCGTGCCAGGCCGCTGGTAGGTGAGCACTTCGTGTCCTCGGACTGTGAGTTCTGATGACAGATCGTGTCCCTGCTGGTGGGTCGGGAGAGTTGATCGCTGATGGGATGTTGTGCCCGCTGTGGTGTGGCGTGAGCACTGGTTCATTAGGTCGCTGATGGTTCTCCCGCTGGCTGTGATGGGTGATCGAGGATGAGGAGGGAGATGGGTTTGCTGTTCGTGGGGGATGACTGGGCTGAGGCGCATCACGATGTGGAGTTGATGGACGCCGGGGGAGGGCGGTTGGCGAAGGCCCGGCTGCCCGAGGGGGTGGCGGGGATGGCCCGGTTGCACGCGATGATCGGTGAGGCGCTCGGTGAGGATGCCGACGAGACCGAGGTAGCGATCGGGATCGAGACTGACCGGGGTCCGTGGGTGGTGGCGTTGGTCGCGGCCGGGTACGTGGTGTAGGGGATCAACCCGCTGCAGGTGGCCCGCTACCGGGAACGGCGCAGCGTGTCCGGCGCCAAGAGCGACGCCGCTGATGCGCACACGCTGGCCGACATGGTGCGCACCGACTCCCACCAGCTGCGCCCGGTGGCCGCGGACACCGCGGCGGTGAAGGCGGTGAAGGTGGTGACCCGGGCGCACAAGACGTTGATCTGGGAACGCACCCGCCACACCCAGCGACTGCGCCACGCGCTGCGGGACTACTACCCGGGCGCGCTGGAGG
This sequence comes from Pseudonocardiaceae bacterium, assembly GCA_050699515.1. GTDB lineage: Bacteria > Actinomycetota > Actinomycetes > Mycobacteriales > Pseudonocardiaceae. The sequence goes on along the minus strand of JBOHFF010000015.1, from coordinate 23,184 downwards.
CCTTCGAGGACCTCGATGCCGCCGATGCCCTGGAGCTTTTGGCCAAGGCACCGGACCCGGCCTCGGCGGCGAAGCTGACGATCACTCAGATCAGCGCCGCGCTCACCCGGGCCCGGCGCCGCAATGTCGCGGAGAAGGCCGCCCGGATCCAGGCCGTGCTGCGCGCCGAGCATCTGGGCCAGCCCGAGGTCATCACCGCGGCCTACGCGGCCACGACCCGCGCCGCGGTGGCGGTGCTCAGGACCCTCAACGAGCAGGTCAAGATCCTGCAGGGGCAGGTCGATGCGCATTTTGGCCGGCACCCGGACGCTGAGATCATCCTGTCCCAGCCCGGCCTGGGACCCATCCTCGGTGCCCGGGTGCTCGCCGAGTTCGGGGACGACCCCGACCGCTACACCGACGCGAAATCCCGCAAGAACTACGCCGCCACCAGCCCGATCACCCGCGCCTCCGGCAAGAAGAAAGTCGTACTCGCCCGGTTTGTGCACAACGACCGGCTCATCGACGCCCTCATGACCCAAGCCTTCAGCGCGCTCAACGCCTCCCCCGGCGCCCGCGCCTACTACGACCAGCTCAAAGCCCGCGGCGCCGAACACAACACCGCACTGCGCCAACTCGCCAACCGACTCGTGGGCATCCTCCACGGCTGCCTGAAGACCCGTACTTGCTACGACGAAGCAACCGCATAGCCGCAACGCGTCGAGAAGGCCGCAGCTTGACATTCAAGCTCCTGGGATGTCTGTCATGTCCGCGCGTGAAGGCCGGAGGCCTGATTTGGGCCTGTTGAGACGAGCACACCGCGCGGTATCCACGTGAGCTTGGCAACAACTTCCGGCCGACCGCGTACTCCTGGTAGGCCGCATCGGGCAGCAGATGATCAGGAAAGGCAAGCAGGGTGAATGGTTCCGTGCCGACATGCTGCCCCCAGGTCAAACAGAAGCACCTCGGCTCGTAGCTGTTCAGCTGGTTGATGATCGTGGTGTGTCGCTACGGGTGCTGAGGCGGTAGCCTGGGATGATCTTGGTGTGTCGGATTCCGGGTCGTTGGAGGCGTTGGTCGAGCGGTTGCTCGCGCGTGTCCGTGAGCTGGAGTCGGTGGTGGCGCAGCAGCGGCGGGTGATCGCTGAGCAGGCGGATCGGATTGGTGAGCTGGAGCGCCGTTTGGGTCGGGATTCCTCGACGTCCTCGCGTCCACCGTCGTCGGATGCGCCGTGGGATAAGCAGCCTGCGAAGAAGCGTTCGTCCCGGGGCCGGTCGGGTCGCAAGCCGGGAAGGCAACCCGGTGGTGCGTCGGCGTCGCGGAGTTTGGTCGAGGATCCGGATGAGACGTTCGAGGTGGCCCCGGGTCGCTGTGTCCGGTGTGAGCGGTCGTTGGACGGTGCCGCTGAGGCCGCGGGTCCGTCGCCAGGTGGTGGATGTCGCGCCGCCGCCACCACCGAAGGTCACCGAGTATCAGCTGGTGTCGCGGCGTTGTGGTGGGTGTGGGCATGTCCATGACCCTGCCGCCACCGATGTGCCCCGCCCGGTGGACCCCGGCAGTGACGTGACGGGTCCCGCCGCCGATGCCCCGCACGCCGCCGATGCCCCCGAACCCGCCGCGACCCAGCCCGACACCGAATCCGTGACCGAATCCGTGACCGAGTCCGGCCCGGCGTCCACCGGGACTGGGGTCGCTCCCGATCCCGTGGTGGCATGGGCGTTGCGGCCGGGAAGCCCGGTCCGGATCGGCCCGGAGACCACCGCGCTGGCGGCGTTGCTGACCTGCGGGCATTACCTTCCGATCGGGCGGGCCGCCAGCGTGTTGGAGGCCCTGGCCGGGGTCCGGGTTTCGACCGGGTTCCTGGCCGGTGTCCGGGGACGCGGCGCGCGCCTGCTGGAAACCGGTTTCCTGCCGTACCTGCGAGCCCTGTTACCCACAGCCGGGGTGTTACACGCCGACGAGACCACCGGACGCGCCGCCGGGGCATTGGCCTATGTGCACGTGGCGTGCACCGAGTATCTGACGTTGATGCACGTCGGGGGCCGCTCCAGTGACGACATCGACGCCGGTGAGGTGCTCCCGGAATTCACCGGCACCCTCATGCGCGACGGCTACGCCGGTTACGCTCATCTCCCCGCGGTACACGCCTGGTGCGCAGCCCACTTACTCCGAGACTTGCGCGCCCTCAGTGACGCCGACCCCCTCGGGCAACTGTGGGCCCAAGCGATGGCCGACACTCTCCTGGACGCCAACCAGGCCGCCCACCACGCCCGCGCCGCCGGCGCCGACCAACTCGACGCGGTTGCCCAAGCCCAGATCCGGAACCACTACCTGGGCGCACTCGCCAAAGGCACGACCGACAACCACACCCACCACGGTGCCCTCGCCACCCAGGCCCGCACACTGATCCCACGCTTCACCCGCTACGAAGACATGATCCTACGCTTCGCGGTCGACCTCACGGTACCGTTCACGAACAACTGCGCAGAACGCGCAGTCCGACCAGTCAAGGTGCAACAACGCACCTCCGGCGGCGCCTGGCGCACCCTCCAAGGACTCACCGACTTCGCGATCGTGCACTCCTACCTCGACACCGCCACCAAATGGGGCATCGACAAACCCCACGCCCTCCGCCAACTCTTCACCACCGGCCCCTGGCTACCACCAGCCCTCACCCCAGCTGAATAGCTACCGGTCGTAGTCCTGCGGCGATGCTGTCTCGACAATGGGGACGAGCCCTTCCCGCAGGATGATCTCCGGAATCCGGTCTCGGACCAGCTTGCCCCGCAAGCTCATGTCACTCGCCATGGCGGCGCAGCGTAACAGGATGGCGGCGGAGCATAGCAGGCCGGTCAGCCCGGCAAGATCGTCGATCGCATGAGCGCGGCGCGACCGGCGCTGAAACGGACCAGCGGTACCTGGCGCGGCGAGCACGACAGGGAGTCCACTCCCAGGGACACGAGGTATTCCACGGACGCGGGGTCGCCGGCGTGCTCACCACAGAGGCTGATCGGGATGTCCGGGCGTCGAGTGCGCGCCTCGTCGATGCAGAGGCGTATGACACGCCCGACGCCGTCACAATCGAGGTGTTCGAAGGGATTCGTGGTGATCACCTGGTCACGGAGGTACGAGCCGAGGAAGCTGGCGTCCGCGTAGGAGGTTTTCGCGCCTGTCGCTCTGTCAAATCACCGTAGATTCCGGTCAGTTCGTTGTTGGGCTGGTCGGCCGGCTTGCGGGTTGGGATGGTCGAAAGAGGATGCGACGATTGATCTTTCGGCTATACGCCGCGCGGAAGCGTTCGGCATTCTCGACGAGCGCAGAGCGTGGGAGAGCCGACTGGTGACCAGGGCCTGGACAATGATTGGGACTATGCCGGGCCATCTCCACCGTAGTAGCGCTGGGCCAGCCCGTCACGTCCGGCATCGGCCGCCATCCACCCGGTCAGCTGCCCGAGCTCGGCCAAGACGACCAATAGGCGCCGGGTGACCTGCCCACCGTGACCGGCCGTCTGGAGAAGTTGGGCAACGGCTTGGAACTGGGCGTTGACGTAGATAAGGTTCGCTCCGCCACTGCCCTGCCGATCAACCCTCCGAGCGGCCAGTCGTGGACGATGGCCAGAGTGCCTGCCAGGGTCCACGGTACCTCCATCTCCTCGGCCGAGGAGATCAAAAAATCTTCCGGAGCAGGCGCTCGCCACTCCAGGACAGACCGGCTAAGAGCTGGCTCAGCGTCTCGTTCGGCGGCTCGGCCGCCATTGTCACGTCCTTGCCGAGAGAATACTCCCCTTCCCCAGACCTGCCGCGCGGCGGAATGGTGGTCACCCGCCGAGCCACACCGCTACCGGACCCCTGCCGTGCTGGCGTCTGGTTTATGCAGGTCTGCATATCGCGGGTCGGGGTAGCCGGGGATCGCTCATCCTACAGTCGCCGTCTGGCATCAGCGCGGCTTAAGGGGTGGCGAGCCCGGGGATCAGGGATGAGCCGCGGCGGGTCAGGGCGGTTTGGGTCAAGCCCAGCGCCAGGAAAACCGAGACGGTGGCGAAGCCGACCCAGTAGGTGGGTGGCAGGAGCACGCCGAGCGCGCCGCCCATCACCCAGGCTGTTTGCAGCACGGTCTCGGACCGGCCGAACGCGGAGGCCCGGGACTCCTCCGGCACGTCGCGCTGGATCACCGCGTCCAGGCAGACCTTCGCCATCGCGCTGCCCGTCGCTGCGACCAGAGCGGTGACCGCGGCGATAGCGATGCCCTGTACCAGCGCGGCGAGCACAGCCATGGTGAGCCCGGCGGCCACGCAGCCGAGGATGGCCTGATCGGGCCGACCGAAGTGCATCCGGGCGCCGACCGCGTTGCCCAAAAAGCAGCCGGCCCCGGCCGCCACACCGACGATGCCCAGCAGTACCACCTGGCGTCCCGGTGAGCCCTCGGTCTGAGCCTTCACCGCAAATGCCACGAACAGGGTGAGGAACCCGGTGAGTATCCGGGCCGTCCCGGTACCCCACAGCGCGACGACCACCTGACGGCCGATCGGCTGGCGGCGCCGCGCGGTGCCGCGTGACTCGGAGGTCTCGGCCCGCAGCGAGGCCGGCACCTCGCCCTCGGTGACCTCCACCCAGGAGGGGATGCGCAGGCACAGAAAGACCCCGGCCAGGCAGACCGCCGCGGTGAACAGCAGCCCTCCCGGCGACCCGGTCAGCGCCGCGATCCCGGCGGCGATCGCCCCGGACACCCCCGCGGCGACCAGGCCGAACGCGGTGAGCCGGGAGTTGGTCTTCACCAAGGTGATCTCCGGTGGGAGCACCCGGGGGATCACCGCTGCCTGCAGTACGCCGTAGGACTTGGCCAGCACCATGAAGCCCAGCGCCGCCGGGTAGAGCAACCAGTCGTCGACATGCGCCGCCATCACGATCAGCAAAAAGCCGCGCCCGGCAAAGGAGAGCGCCATCGCGATCCGCCGGCCGTGCTGCAGCCGGTCCAGCAGCGGGCCGACGACCGGGGCGACCACCGCGAACGGTGCCACTGTGATCAGCAGGTAGAGCGCCACATTGGCCCGGCTCTGCGCGGTGGCGGCCGCGAAGAACAACGTGTTGGCCAGTGCGACGGCGATGGCGGCGTTGGCCGCGTAGTCCATCATCGCCGCGTAGGTCAGCGAGGACAGCCCGGAGCGTCCCGCGCCGTCGGCGGTGGTGGCTTGGTGGAAGCGCCGCACCCCGCCGCCGACCAGTTGCCGGCTCCGCCAGGCGGCCACCCGCGTCACGGTGATCTTGCGGGGCGGCGGCGCGCCGCCCGATGCGGATCTCGGGCGGATCGGAACCGTCGGTGGATCGTCCATCGGTGGCGGATCGGCAGGTTCGCCACGGTGGGTGTCCGGTCGGCTCCACGGCTGCTGAGCTGCGGAATCCGTCGGAAACCGCCGCTCGCCGCTGCCAGCCTGACCGAAGCCGATGTGTCCATCGGCCGGCACCCAGCGGCGGCGACCCGCCCGACGCCGCGGCCGGGAGCCGGGGTGCTCGGCGTCGAAGGGGGACGCAGGCCGCTTCACGTCTCCTATCCTGCACCACCGGCCCGCTCTGGGCGTCACACCGGAGCCCGCTGTCTACTTGATCACAGCGCTTGCCGGGACGAGACGCACCCGGAACAGTGCCGGCCAGTGCTTGCCGGTGATCAGGAACTCGTCGGTACCCGGGATCGCGGCGATACCGTTGAGCACGTCCCCGTCAGCCTGCGGCGGCGGGTTGAGCAGACCCGACGCATCGACCACGCCGGTCACCGTGCCGGTGCCGGGGTTGATCCGCAGGATACGGTCGGTCTGGAAGACGTTGGCCCAGACGACGCCACCGGCGCATTCCAGTTCGTTGAGCCGGCGTGCCGGCTGACCGTCGAGGCGGACCTCCACCTGGCCCAACGGTGCGAAGGTCACCGGGTCCCGGAAGGTCAACCGGTCCGACCCGTTGCTCATCACCAGCCGGCGCCCGTCGTAGCACAGCCCCCACCCCTCGCCCTGGTAGCTCACCTGGCGGCGCTGCGCCAGGGTGGCCGGGTCGCGCTCGATGGCGACCTCGCTGGTCCAGGTCAGCTGCCACAACCGGTCTCCGGCGACAGTGAGTCCCTCCCCGAACAGCGGGGGCGGCAACATCGCCTCCCGCAGGGTGGCGCCGCTGGAGAGCGCGCTGGCCCGGATCCGGGACTGCGCGACCAGCCCGCTGCCCTCGTAGAGCACTCCGTCGTGGATCTCCAGACCCTCGGTGTACATCGTCGGGTCGTGCGCCAAGGTAGCCAGAACCTGCACCTGCAGCTGCTCCGCGGCCGAGGGCCGCGTGCCGCACGCGACCAGGATGGCCATCGCGATCGTCAGGACAGCGCCGAGCACCGGCCGGATTGTCGGCGGGCACCGACGGTGCGGCACAATAGGAGACGTGATTGCCGACCTTACCGCGCCAGGCTCCGGTCTCCATGAGGCCGTCGAGCCGGCCCGGCAGGCGGCGCAACTCGAGGCTGGCGAGCATCCGATCGGTGCGCACGTGGGGACGCAGGCCGAAGACGGTGGCGCGGTCACTCACCTGTTCGAGGCCGACCTCCCGGGCTACCGCGGGTGGTGCTGGGCGGTCACGGTGGCCTCGGCGGGCCCGGGGACCCCGGTCACCGTGAGTGAGGTGGTGCTGCTGCCCGGCCCGGACGCGCTGGTCGCGCCGTCCTGGCTGCCGTGGACGCAACGGCTGCGGGCTGGTGATCTCGGTGTCGGGGATCTGCTCCCGACAGACCCGGATGATCCACGTCTGGTGCCCGGTTATCTCGTCGACGACGACCCGCCGGTGTACGCGCTCAGCCCGGAGCTCGGGCTCGGCAGGCCGCGGGTGCTCAGCCGCGAGGCCCGCCTAGAGTTGCTGCAGCGCTGGCGTGACGGCGACCACGGCCCCGAATCCGATATGGCCCGCAGCGCCCCTGACCAGTGTGTCAGCTGCGGTTTCTACCTTCCGTTGGGTGGCGTGCTGGCCGCTGCTCTCGGCGTCTGCGGTAACGATCTGGCCCCGGCTGACGGGCACGTGGTGCACGCCGAGTTCGGCTGCGGCGCGCATTCGGAGATCCAGGTGGACACCAGCCCGAACGTGCCGGTGGCCGAGCTGGTCTACGACGACGCCGAGCTGGAGTTGCTGCCCTGGCCACCGGCGGAGTAACGGGAGTCGCCGGGTCGAGCCGAGGCCGCTCGCCGGATCCAGCCGGGCATCCCGATCCGTTCGGCACGGCGGCGCTTCGCGAGGCGGTGCTGGCTGCCTGGCGGGGATCCCCCACGCGGTTCCGGGAGGACGCCAACGCCGAGTCCGACCTTGCGCTGCTCGGCTACGCCGACCGGTTGCTCGTCGAGCTGGCGCAGAACGCCGCGGACGCCGCGCAACGCGCCGAGGTGCCAGGTCACCTGCGGATCCGCGTCGACGGGGGCGAACTGCGCGCCGCGAACACCGGGGCGCCTCTCGACGCCGCCGGGGTGGCCGCGCTGGCCGCGTTGCGCGCCTCGGCCAAGCGGGCCGGCGAGAGCGTCGGGCGGTTCGGGGTGGGCTTCGCGGCGGTGCTCGGCGTCAGCGACGCGCCGCGGGTGGTGTCGCGCTGCGGCGGGGTGCAGTTCTCCGCCGAGCGGACCGCTGCCGCGGTGGCCGCCGACCCAGAGCTGAGCTCCGAGCTGGCCCGCCGCGGTGGCCGTCCCCCGGTGCTGCGGCTGGTCTGGCCAGCCGGCGATGACCCCCCAGCCGGGTTCGACACCGAGGTCGCGCTGCCGCTGCGTGCCGGTGTCGACCCGCAGGCGCTGCTCGCCGCGTGCGGTGGGCAGGCCGGTGACCTGCTGCTGGCGCTGCCGTGGTTGCACCGCATCGACATCGGTGATCGGGTGCTGCGCCGGGCGGGGGAGGACCCGGTGCTGGTGCACGACGGTGCGCAGCTGCGCCGCTGGCGGGTGGTGCGCCGGGCCGGGACGTTGCCGGCCGCCGCGCTGGCCGGGCTCGGACCCGAGGCGCGCGCGGACTGGACCCTGTGCTGGGCGCTGCCCGTCGGCCCTGGCGGCGAGCCATTGCTGTTGCGGGGGGATGTACTACACGCTCCCACCCCCACCGTGGAGCGGCTCACCCTACCCGCGCGGCTGATCGCCACGGTGCCCGTCGACGCCGCCCGGCGCCACGTCCACCCCGGAGCGGCCGCCCAGCTGGTACTGGACGCCGCCGCGCAGGCATACCCGGAGCTCGCCGGCACGCTGGCGCCGGATCAGCGCACCGCCCTGGTGCCCGCTCCCGGATTCCCGGCCGGTGAGCTCGACGCCGCGCTGCGAGACGCGGTGCTGGAAGCGCTGCGCCAGACCCGCTGGCTGCCCGCCGCCTGCGGTGGCGAGGTCCGGCCGGTCGACGCTCTGGTGCTCGACGTGCCGCTCCCCGAGCTCGCCGAGCTACTGGGCGAGGTGATACCGCAGCTGCTCGACGCCGAGCTGGCCGCACCCGCGCACACCGCCGCGCTCACCGCGCTCGGGGTGGCCCGGCTGCGGCCCTCGGACATCGCCGAGCTGCTCGCCGGGCTGATCCGGCCACCGTCGTGGTGGCGGCGCTGTTATGCGGCGCTGGCCCCGTTGCTCGACGCCGACCCGGCGGCCCGGGAGGAGCTCGGGGCGCTACCCGTCCCGTTGGCCGACGGGCGCACCGTCACCGGCCCGCGGAGCGTGCTGCTGGGCGAGGTCGATGGTCACGCGCCCACCGAGTTGCGCTTGGTGCACCCGGATGCCGTGCACCCGCTGCTGGAGCGGCTCGGGGCCCGCCCGGTGGGCTCGGCGGAGCTGCTCGACGCGCTGCGTCCCGCCATCGAGAGCAGCGTCGATGACGCCGAGGACGGCCTGGACGTCACCGGACTCGTCGCAGCGGTGCTGTCGCTGGCCGGGCGGCTCGCCGACCCGGTCGCCGCTCGGCCCTGGCTGGGGGCGCTGGCGCTACCGGAGGACACCGGGACGCTGCGGCGCGCCGATGAGCTGGTGCTGCCCGAGGGGACCTTGCGGGAGCTGCTCGCCGCGGACGCGCCGCTGGGCGTGCTGGATTCGGCTTTCGCTGCTACGCAGTCCGCCGCGGCGCTGGCCGCGGTCGGGGTGCTGGACTCCTTCGCGGTGCTCGACGACCCCCACCCGGACGGTCCGGATCATGACCTCGATGGTGAAGAGCAGTGGTGGGCGCAGCTGGGTGAGGCACCCGAGCAGCTGCTGGCCGTCCGGGACCTGGACCTGGTCGACGATCGCTGCTGGCCGGCGGCGCTGCGCCGGATCGCCGCCGATCCCGCCGGGCTCGCCGCGCTGCGCCAGCCAGACGGCTACACCGGCTGGTGGCTGGCCCGGCACGCCCGGATTGGTGGCCACCCACCGCCGCACTGGCGCCTCGCCGGAGCCGGTGCGCTGGACGGGCTCTACGACGTGGTGCCGGTGGACGAGCTCGACGAGGCACTGCTGGCCGCGGCCGGGGTGCGCACCGGGCTGCGTGTGGATGGGCCCGCCGATGCCGCTGACCTGCTGGCCCGGCTGGCCGACCCGGCCCGCGTGGTCACTCCAGCGGTGGTGCACGCTGCGCACGCCGCGCTGGCTGGTGCGGACCTCGACCCCGCCGAGGTGGACCCGCCGGCCCGGGTCCGGGCGGTGACCGGCGAGGTGGTCGACGCCGAGGCCGCGCTGGTGCTCGACGCGCCCTGGCTGGCCGCGGTGCTGCCGGCCGGCGAACTGGTCTCCGGTGGCGACCCGGCCGCCCTGGCTGATCTGCTGGATCTGCCACTGGCCTCCGAGCAGGTGACGCCCGAGCTGCTCGACGCCGACGCAGGCCGGACCATCCGCTGGACGGAGCTGGTGGAGGTGGTGGCGGTGTGCGCCGCCGCCGGCCTGACCGTCCCGGACGGGACCCTGCGGCTGCACCAGCAGCTGCGAGTCCGCCACTGTGGCGCCGAGCACCCGGTGCCCTTCTGGGTCACGCGGGACGGCACCGTGCACGCCACCGACCCCGTGCGCGCCGCCCTGCTGGCCGGGCGGAGGTGAGCGGGTGGCTGCGGATGTGTTCGTCAGTCACGCGGGTCGTGATCGGGCGTGGGCGGAGTGGGTGGCGTGGCAGTTGGAGCGGGTGGGGTTGTCGGTGGAGTTGGATTATTGGGATTGGAGAGCTGGGGAGAATTTCGTTGTTCGGATGAGTGAGGCATCGCGGTCGTGTAAGACCATGGTGGCATTGTTCTCTGCGGCGTACTTCGAGCCGGTGCGCATCGAGGACGTCACCGTTCCAGAGATTCTGGGTCCCATCGTGGCGCCCGCCTTATTCGGGTTATCGGCCGGTGACGCGGTTGCGGAGCTGCGGCGCGCTGTGCAAGGCCCGGTCCGGCCAGACCGGGAGCCGCCTTACCCGGGAATAGCGGCGGGAGACACCGGTGGGCACGCTGGTGATGGTGGGCCTCGGTTGCCGGGAGTATGGGGTGGGGTGCCCTCCCGGAACGTGGCGTTCACCGGCCGGGACGCGATGGTGGTGGGGTTGCGGCAGGGTTTGTCCTCGGCGGGTCGGTCGGTGGTGCAGGCGTTGCACGGGATGGGAGGTGTGGGCAAGACGCAGCTGGCGGCGGAGTATGTGTGGCGGTTCGCCAATGATTATGACGCGGTGTGGTGGGTGGAGGCCGAGCAGGCGGATCTGATCGGTGCGCAGTTCGCGCGATTCGCGGTCGAGTGGGGTGTGGCCGAGCCGGGCACGCAGCTCGGGCCGGCGGTGCGGGCGCTATTTGCCCGGTTGCGGGCGCGGGGCCGGTGGTTGGTGGTGCTGGATAACGCCGTCTCGCCGGAGGCGGTGCGGCCGTGGGTGCCGGCGGGTCCGGGGCATGTGTTCGTGACTTCGCGGGATCCGCATTGGCCGGAGATCGCGGCTCGGGTGGGGTGGATGTGTTTGCCCGCGCCGAGTCGGTGGCGTTGTTGCGGGCGCAGGTGCCGACGTTGGCCGTGGCTGATGCTGATCGGTTGGCGGTGGCGGTGGGGGATTTGCCGTTGGCGGTGGCGCAGGCGGCGGGATTGATCGCGGAGACCGGGATGTCGGCTAATGAGTACCTGCAGCTGCTCAGCGATTCGACGGAGGTGTTGGGTGAGGGCAAGCCGGGGTCGTACCCGGTGCCGCTGGCCGCGGCGGTGCGGGTCTCGCTGGACCGGTTGACCCGGGAGGACCCGGCGGCTGGGCAGCTGCTGACGGTGTGTGCGTTCCTTGCCGCGGAACCGATCCCGGTCCGACTGTTCACGGCCGCCCCGGCGGGAGCGTTGCCTGAGCCGCTGGCCACGGCGGTCACCAGCACGTTGGCGTTTCGGCGGTGTCTGGGCCGGGTGGGACGTTATGGGTTGGCCAGGATTGCTGAGGATCGGGTGCAGGTGCATCGGCTGACCCAGGCCATCGTGCGCGATACCGTGCCGGCTGGGCAGTGCGCTGATCAGGTCACGGTGGTGGCGGCGGTGCTGAGCGGGATGGACCCGGGGGATCCGGGTGATCCGGTGTCCTGGCCGGGGTGGGCGGAGCTGCTGCCTCACCTCCGCGCGGTCGACCTCGCTGGCGATGACCACGGCGCCCTGCGCAGCCATGCCTGCACCGCCATCTGGTACCTGCTGCGCCGCGGTGACACCCGCACCGCTCACCAGCTCGCCCAGCAGTTACACCAGGCCTGGCTCGCTCGCCTGGGCCCCGAGGATTACCACACTCTCCGGATGGCCAACAATCTCGCCGAGGCCTGGCGCGGCTTCGCCCGCTACCAGCAGGCTCGGGAGCTGGATGAGGACCTCCTGGGGCGGTGCCGGCGGGTGTTGGGTTCCGATCATCCCGACACCCTGGGCTCGGCGAGCAATCTCGCGCGCGACCTGCGCGCACTGGGGCAGGATGAAGCCGCCCGCCAACGGGAAGCCGACACCGCACGGCAACCCAGCGCAACCGGAGCCGACAATTCCAGCCCCACTGAGTGAGACCGAAGAACCAGTGATCTTGCGGTAGAGGCACCCGCAACCGCACCACAGTGCCACGACCAGATGTGCTCCCGGCGGTGAGTTGACTGCCCAGCAGCTCAGCATGCTGCTGTCTATCGGGCGTGCCACCGACCGACCCGGCCCGCCCGGGGACCTCGGCTATACGGTCACCAAGCCTCGCGCTCGTTCCAGGAAGTCTCCGACTGATGGCACCGTGGCGTGCGGCGTCATCTGGTCACAGAGGTCGCGAAGAAGACCGGTACTGAGGCTGGAATCCAGGTTTTCGGCCATGGTGATCGCCTCGATGCCTCGGCTGGCGGCGGCATCGAGATCACGCTGCTGGCCTGGATGAGCCAACGCTTGGGCCAAGCGGATCGAGAAGTGCTGTCGGTCACGGACGAAGGACTCGTCAAATAAGCCCATGCCTTCCTCGAAAAGAGCTACTGCTCGCTCAGAGTCTCCTAGACGTAGCAGGCAGCTGCCGGCGCTCGCGGTGATATCCGCTGGGCTTACCCAGTACAGCCAGGGTGGGTCGTTGTCCTGCGGCTCGACGTGGCTGCGAGCTTTCGAGACCGCTGTAGTGCACGCAGAGGCGTCCTGCATGGTCCCGAAAGCGCGTGCCTCCCGAATGTGGAGTTCGCAGAGCAGGCGCGGCGCCTCCCTGCCTCGTATCCCGGCGAACGCGGTCTGGATGAGCGTGACGGCTTCCGCGGGCCGCCCGTCATCCACAGCCTGGAGTGCCATGCAGCCCAGAATGTGCGCCCCCAGGGGCCGGTCATCAGCGGTGTGCGCGACCCGCAAACCGGCGAGGTAGTAGCGCTGCGCCAGCGCTTGGTGCCCCGCGTCATGGGCGGCCCAGCCAGCGAGCTGTCCCAGCTCGGCGAGGGCGACGTGGAGTTTGCGGCCGGTGGGCTCATCGTAGGAGGCCTGATCCAGCAGGCCGGCGACCCAGCCGAACTCGTGCTGTGCCAGGGAGAGCACCGTGCCGCCACCGGCGACATCGTCCATCGTCCGCAGCTCGGTGATCATGGGTGGGAGCCGATCGGCCAGCTCAGCCGATACCCGGCGCCCGGACAACCCGGACACCAGCGGCCCCGGATCCTGGATCAGCCACTGATGCGCTGGAGCGGTCAAGGCCATGCCACTCAGGAACACGAAGTTTCGGCGTTTCATCCCTCCACCGCCTCCCAGCAGGACTGCCACCTCGACGGTACCTCGATGGCTCCAGGGTGTCGTCAGCACAGGATCGTGCTCAGGATCGATGGGCAGCTCGTCAGGTGTACCCGTATCACGCAGCTGGCCGCTTCTACCCTCCGGTTGTCCCTCGGCGAGCATGACGTCCAGCTCGTCCAGCGACACGTCCAGGGCCTTGGCTAACCGCGGCCGGCACCACGGCTGTGGCGTGGTCTCACCTGCTTCCCAGCGCATCACCGTGGAACGCTCGACTCCGAGCGCCAACGCGAGCCGTTCCTGCGAATAACCGACAACTTTGCGGCGCTCCGCTAACACGCGGCGTTTCCCTATCACGGCGGTAACACTCCTCCTCCAGAGAAAGATCCAGCGTAGCGGAATGCTGATAACCCGCGGCATTGCCCGTCAACAGTGATTCCTCCCGTGCAGAAATGCGTCACGGATGCGTCATAAGACGATAAAGCCGCACCGATGCTCTAGCGATGCTGGGGATCACTGGTGCTGGGCCGCCGGGCGGTGAAGCAGCACTGGATGCAGGAGAAGAAGAACTCGCCCCGCTCATCGAGCTGATGTTGATCCGCGAGCCAGGCGGCGACATCGTCGTTGGTGAGTCCGCAGCGCCCGACCACGAATTGCGCGATGAACTGGATGACCAATGCGGCGAAGTTTTCCGGGTCGCGCTGGGTGCTCGCGAAGCTGTGGGCCGCCATCTCGACCTGATCGAAGCCGACCGCGCGGAGCTGGCCGGCCAGCGTCCGGGGCAGCGCGGGATGGGCGAGATGCTCATCCCATGCCTGCAGCACTTGCGCCATCCGAGCGCCGTCGGAGCTGTGCCAGGACACCGTGCTCCAGTCGATGTCCCAGATCAGCACCAGACCACCGGGGCGCACCGCGCGATACAGCTCGGCCAGTGCCGCCATCGTGTCCGGGATGTATTCCATGACCTGCACCGACAGCGCACGATCGACGCTGGCGTCCAGCACCGGCAGCGACGTCACCTCCGCCTCGTGCAGGATCACGTTGCGGTAACCCGAGCACCGGCGGGTAGCGAGGGCGAGCATCTGCGGGCTGCGATCCACTCCGACCACTGATCCCGCGGTGCTCACCAGCTCGGCCAGCTCGGCCACGAAAAACCCGGGCCCGCAGCCGGCGTCGAGGATCCGGTCACCGGGCTGCACGCCCAGCGCCTGATAAACCAGGTCGCGGCGGCGGACGATATCCCGGGTGCGGTAGCGGGCATCGAGTTGCTCGGCGATCTCCTCATCGAAGATCAGCTGGCCGACGGGCTGTGGCGTCGTCATCCCACCTCCTTGACGGACCCAGGCTCCTGCGGTCATACCGGCGCTGGCAAGGGACACCGCCACGCTGAACGTCACCACATCCGGCCCTGCTGGAGCAGGTCAGCATGCACGGTCGCGATGGGTGGCTCAGCCAGCTGTGAGGGGGTGACGCTCAGGGTAGATCCTGGGGGGCGCCGCGAGCACCGCGCTGGGCGGCGCGGCCCTGCCAGCGGATCATCGCGAAACCGACGAAGCCGAGTAGCCCCCCGGTCAGGCATGCCCACATCCACGTCGTCGGTCCACCGGAGATCAGCAGCGTGATCGCCGCAACGAACCAGGCAACGGTGCCGACGCCGACCGCAGGGCGCGGATCGGCCAGGTTGCGGGGCAGTGCAGGCGGCACAGCCCACGCTACCGCGCCCCGGTTGCATTGCGCGGGCTGAGCGAACACCGAAAAACCCCGTTGAGCCCGCTCGATGCGGTGGGGGTATGCGGGCGCTTGACAGTTAAAGTAGGTTAGCCTAACTTAAATTAGCCGGCTTCGTGGTGGGAGTCCTGGCAACAGTGGAACGCGTCGGGCCCGGCTCAGGGCTCTCGGTCGGGCCCGACGGCTGCTCCACCTCAGGCCAGTGGCCAGGCATGCACCGGCAGGTTGGAGTGCATGTGCTCCAGGTAGCTGCGCAGCATCCCGGTCAATGCGGCGGTGCGGTCCGCTCCCCGGTCGGTCAGTGCCTGCACGGCGGCGCGCTGCCATCCGGCCCCGGTGCGCCGCGCCGCGCACCGCTGCTCGATCACCGTCAGGTAGCGTTCCCGCGCGGCGTCGGACATCCCGCAGCTGCGCAGCCCGTCGTGGGCCAGCGGTAAGAGCTTGCGCAACACCAGCTCATCGGGCCGGACCTGGCCGATGTGGGGCCAGTAGAGCTCAGCGTCCATGCCCAGCCGGGCTCCGGACCACAGATTGTCCTGCGCGGCGTGGAAGGACATCTGGGTCCAGACCGGTGTCTCGACCTCGGCCAGCCCGCGCATCGCGCCGAAGAAAAACGCCGCGTTGGCCAGCACGTCGATGACGGTCGGCCCGGCGGGCAGCACCCGGTTCTCGATGCGCAGGTGCGGCACCCCGTCCGCCACGTCATAGATCGGCCGGTTCCAGCGCCAGATCGTGCTGTTGTGCAGCCGTAGCTCGGACAGTGACGGCGCGGCGCCCGCCGCGAGCACCGCCAGCGGGTCCTCGTCCTGGATCTCCGGCAGTAGCGGCGAGAAGTAGCGCACGTTCTCCTCGAACAGGTCGAAGATCGAGCTGATCCACCGCTCGCCGAACCACACCCGCGGGCGGACCCCCTGGTTGCAGAGTTCGGGTGAGCGGGTGTCGGTGGCCTGCTCGAACAGCGGGATGCGGGTCTCGTGCCATAGCGCCCGGCCGAGCAGGAACGGTGAGTTCGCCCCCACCGCCACCTGTACCCCGGCCAGCGCTTGAGCGGCGTTCCAGTGCGCGGCGAACTCGCCGGGACCGACCTGGAGATGCAGCTGCGCCGAGGTGCAGCCAGATGTCGGAAGGATCGAGTCGACGGCGCGTGACAACCGTTCCGGTTTGCCGCCGGACAGCGGCACTCCCTCGATGTCGAGCTCGAGATTCTCCGACCGGGTGGCCAGGATTTGCCTGTTGAGCAGGGTGTAGCGGGATTTCGGCGACATCCAGCGCTCGTCGAAGTGGTCCGGTCGCAACGTCGGCAGGATGCCGATCATCACCAGGCCCACCCCCGCGGAGTGGGCCGCGTCGTTGGCGGTGTTCAGATTGGCCCGCAGCTCACCTTCCAGCCCCAGAGCCTCGTCAGCGGCCAGCAGCCGGGGCGCGACATTGATCTCGATGTTGTGCTGGCCGAGCTCGGTCTGGAAGGCGGGGTCGTCGATGTGCTCCAGCACTATCTGGTTGGCCATCGCGGGATCGAGGTTCTCGTCGACGAGGTTGAGCTCGAGTTCCAGCCCCATACGTTCGGGACCGGGAGAGAACTGCTCCCCGGCGAGCATCAGGGCCACCGCGTCCAGGCAACGCTGGGTCTTCTGCCGGTATCGCTGTAGGTCCTGCGTGGTGTAGCCCGCGTCGATCGCGACCTCGTCCATCCGACGACCTCCGCTTCCCCCGGCGCGGACTCACCGTGACATAGCGAGGGCGCGGTGACCAGCCGCCGAATTGGTGGGCCTGGTCACCGCAGGTCCGCCCTTGGGAGACTGACACGGTGAGTGAGATCGTCGAGGTACGCGACGTGGACGACCCGCGGCTAGGCGATTTCCGTGACCTCACGCTCGCCGACCGCCGACCGGATCGTCCCGGCGGGCGTGGTCTGGTGATCGCCGAGGGGGTGGTGGTCGTGCGCCGATTGCTGGACTCGCCGTACCCACCGCGGGCCGTATTCGGCGTGCCCGCCAAGATCTCTCAGCTCGCCGCCGACGTCGCCGGCGTGCCCTGCTATGCCGGGTCGGCGCAGCTGATGACGCAGGTAGTCGGCTTCCATCTCAACCGGGGCGTGCTGGCGACCGCGGACCGGGCGCCGGTGCCCTCAGTACCGGAACTGCTCGCGCGAGCACACCACCTCGCGGTCCTGGAGGGGATCAACGATCACGAGAACCTGGGCGGGTTGTTCCGCAACGCGGCCGCCCTGGGCGTGGATGCGGTACTGCTCGGCCCCGGCTGCGCTGACCCGCTGTACCGGCGCAGCGTGCGGGTGTCCATGGGGCACGTGCTGCGGGTGCCGTTCGCGCCGCTGAGCCGCTGGATCGAGGACCTCGAGCTGGTGCGATCGGCAGGTTTCCGGGTCGCCGCGCTGACCCCGGCGGTGGGTGCCGTGCCGCTGGCGGACGCCGAGGTGGACCACGGCCGGGTGGCGTGGCTGCTGGGCGCTGAGGGTCCGGGGCTATCCGCTGAGGCCCTGGGCGCGGCGGATCTGGCCGTGCGGATCCCGGTGGCGCCCGGGGTGGATTCGCTCAACGTCGCCACCGCCGCGGCCATCGCCTTCGCCGGCGCGCGCCGCGTTTAAGGTCGTCCACGTGCCTGCGCCGCCCGGTGAGCCGACGCCGTGGGCGACCGGCCTGATCGTCAGCGCAATGGTCGCGGTGATCGTCGGAATCGGGTTGCTCAGCCTGTCTCAGGCGCTGGCGCCCACCGGCCGCGGGCTGGTCGTGCTGGTGAATCTGCTGGTAGCTGCCGGCCTGGCCCCGTCGATCTGGCTGGCCCGCGCAACGCCCATCTGGCGCTGGCTAGCCTACGGTGCTGCCGCCGGCATCACGCTCACCTGGCTCGCCCTGCTCCTGTCCCTCCTGGGCGGCTAACCGCCTTCTGGATGCAGACTGCGGTTTCAGGCGCCCGGAAAACGACAGTCTGCATCCAGAACGCGGGCTGTGGATAGGTTGTGGATAGGGGATTCGACGGATTGGGAGGGATGGGGCAGGTTGGGGGGCATGGGGAGGAGTATTCGGGCGGTTGATCTGGGTGGGCCGTTTCGGGGGTCAGAAGCGGTGGGAGTGGGTGTGCTGACACGGGCGCAACTGCGCAGCTCAGCGGTCCGGCGGCTGTTTCAGGATGTTTACGTGCCCGCCGGTTTCTCGGATACCCATGAGCTGCGCTGCGAGGCAGCCGCGCTTGCCCTGCATCCCGAGTCGGTGATCACTGGCCGGTCGGCGGCGACGTTGCGTGGCGTCCGTTTGGCGCGTGCCAGGGATCCCATTGAGGTGGTGGTCCCGGAGGCTGTCCGCGTCTTCCGGCGGACCGGTCTGGACATCCGTCGTACCGAACTCCGGGAGGGTGAGGCGCAACCCTGGGGACAGATCGGGCTTGCGACGCCGCTGCGGATGGGCCTGGATCTGCTGCTGGATCGAACCCTCCCCGACGCGGTCGGGGATCTTGACACTGTCTTGCGCGCCGGGCTGGTGGACCGTGTGGAGCTACGTCGGATGCTTTCTCAGCGGCGTGACCGCGGCATTGTCCGCGCCCGCCGGGCCGAGGAACTCGCCGACCCGCGAGCTGAGTCGCCCCCAGAGTCCCGGATGCGGGTGTGGCTCGTGCTCGACGGCCTTCGCCCCGTGCCGCAATATTGGATCGAGGACTCCCGGGGCCGGCTGGCCCGCGCCGACCTGGCCTTCCCCGAGCAACAGGTGGCCGTGGAGTACGACGGATCGTGGCGCGAGGGCGAGCTGTGGGCGCTCAACCGCGACCGGGACCGCCTGAACCGGGTCCAAGCCGCCGGCTGGGAGGTCGTGTTCGTCACCGCCCCCCTGCTAGCCGACCCCGCACGCATGGTCGCGACCGTCCGCGCCGCCCTCGCCCGCCGCTGACCCCCCTTCCCGCGTTCTGGATGCAGACTGCTGTAAAGCAGGCCCGATCTGGCGCAGTCTGCATCCAGAACGCGGGAAGGGGGGTCAGGCGCGGGGGGAGCGGACGCCGAGGAGGACGTCTTCCCAGGAGGGGATGGGGGCGCGGGTTTTGCGGTTGCGTTCCGGCGCGCGGGGGGGCGGGGGGGCGTCGTCGGCGGGGGCGTCGGGTGTGGGGGGCACGGTGCGTAGGGGTGCGGTTGGTCGCGGGTCGATCAGATCGGTCGCGTGGTCGTCGAGCGCGGTGACGGTGCCGCCGTGGGCGCCGGGATGCAACGTCCAGTGCGCCCGGTTCTCCGATCGCCCAGCGCGCCAGCGCAGCTGGACGATCCACTTGCCGTCCTCCCCGCGCCAGGCGTCCCAGGCCACCGCACCGAGGTCGTGACCCCGGCTGCGGAACGTCTCGGCGACGACCGCGTCAAGGGTGTGCACATCGGGCCCGTCGGAGCGCACCGGATGCGCCTGCCGGGCCAGCTGCGCCTGGCGGGATCGCTCCAGCAGCACGGGATAGGCGAACCGCTCGATCCGCTCTCTGGGCACGCCGGCGGCGGCCAGTTGCTCGACGGACGCGCCGGCTCTGATCCGCGCCTGGATCTCGCGGGGTCGCATCTCGTTCTCCAGCTCGATCTGGGCGACGCGCGGGAGCTCACCCCGCACCGCTGCGTGCAGGCTGTCGTCTACCGTAAGGGTGAACTGCTCCCGCTGCGCGCCGGGCTGCGCCGCCGACGTCTCCAGGATGATCGTGCGGTCGTCAGCCCCCAGACCGACCACCCGCAGCGCGCGCATCCCAGGACCTCCACCCTCGATGACCCCTCACCATAGGCCGGTGGGCAGCCACGCCGGGGGAGGCGCGCCGCCGGCCAGCCTTACCCGCTCAACTGCTCGACCACCCAGTCGATACATCTGGTGAGTGCGGAGACGTCCTCGGGGTCGACGGCGGGGAACATCCCGACCCGCAGCTGATTGCGGCCGAGCTTACGGTAGGGCTCGGTGTCCACGATGCCGTTGGCTCGCAGCACGGCGGCGACCTCACCGGCGTCGACGTTCTCAGCGAAATCCACCGTCCCGACCACCAGCGAGCGCTGGGCGGGATCGGTGACGAACGGCCTCGCGTACGGTGCGGCCTGCGCCCAGGAGTACAGCCGCGCCGAGGAGTCGGTGGTGCGTTTGACACACCACTCCAGGCCGCCGCCGGCCAGCATCCACTCGATCTGGTCGGCCAGCAGCAGCAACGTCGCGACCGCCGGGGTGTTGTAGGTCTGGTCCTTGCGGCTGTTGTCCAGCGCCGTGCTCAGCGACAGGAACTCCGGCACCCACCGGGTCGACGAGCTGATCTCCCCGACCCGCTCCAGCGCGGCCGGGCTGAGCAGCGCGATCCACAGCCCGCCGTCGGAGGCGAAGCACTTCTGCGGCGCGAAGTAGTACACGTCGAACTCGCCGGCGTGCACCGGGAGGCCACCCGCGCCACTGGTCGCGTCGATCGCCACCAGCGCGCCCTGCGAACCGGCCGGCCGGCGGACCGGCACCATCACCCCGGTGGACGTCTCGTTGTGCGCCCACCCGATCAGGTCACAGGAGCGGTCGGCGACCGGCTGCGGAGCGCCCCCCGGTGGAGCGGAGATCACCACCGGATCGGCCAGGAACGGGGCACGCGCGGTGACCGTGGCGAACTTCGCGGAGAACTCGCCGTAGCTCAGGTGCAGCGAGCGTTCCCGGATCAGGCCCAGGGCGGCGGCGTCCCAGAACGCGGTGGTGCCACCGTTGCCGAGCATCACCTCATAACCCTCGGGCAAGGCGAACAGCTCGTGCAGCCCGGCCCGGATCCGGCCGACCAGTGAGCGCACCGGCGCCTGGCGGTGCGAGGTTCCCATCACCGACGCTCCGGTGCCAGCGAGCGCGGCGAGTTGCTCGGGACGGACCTTGGAGGGCCCGCAGCCGAACCGGCCGTCGGCGGGTTTGAGGTGGGCGGGGATGGTCAGCTGCGCGGTCCGGGTCATACCGCAGACCTTACGACGGCCAGCTGACACTCGTGATGCGCTCGTACGCCTCGACGTAGCGCCGCCGAGTCTCCGCGACGATCGCCGGGGGGATGACCGGTCCGGGCGGCTCGCGGTCCCATCCGGTGCCGGCCGCCCAGGCCCGGAGGAACTGCTTGTCCAAGGCGTAGTTGTCCTGGCCGGGTCGCCATCTCTCGGCCAGCCAGAAACGCGATGAGTCCGGCGTGAGCGCCTCGTCTCCGAGCGTCAGCTGCCCGGCGGGATCCCAGCCGAACTCGAATTTCGTGTCCGCGACGATGACACCGCTGTCCCGGGCTTGCTCCGACGCCGTCGTGTAGAGCTCCAATGTCACGTCACGGAGTTTTTTCGCGGTGTCTTCGCCGACTTCCCTGGCCACGTCATCGAAGGTGATGAACTCGTCGTGCCCGGTGTCGGAGAACTTGGTGGTCGGTGTGAAGATCGGTTCCGGTAACCGGCTGCCGGGGACCAAACCGGCAGGTAGCTCGACCCCTGACACGGTGCCGGTCTGCTCGTACTCCCGCAATCCCAGGCCAGTGAGGTAGCCGCGCGCGATGCATTCCACCGGGATCATCAGCAGCGGGATGCAGCGGATCGCCCTGTGCTCGAATTCGAGCGGCACGTCGATGTCGGAGATCAGGTGATTGGGTATCACATTCCGGAGCTGGTGAAACCACCACACCGACAATTTCGTGAGCAGCGCGCCCTTGTCCGGAATGGGTGTGGGCAGCACCACATCGTACACCGAGACCCGATTCGACGCGACGAGCAGGATATCGCCATCAATCGAATACAGATCCCGCACCTTACCGCCCGATATACGCTCCACCCACCCACCGTACCCAGCCACCCCGGAGCTCAGCCCTTCCGGAACCCGCTGGCTCCGGAGCTCAGTCAGCTGCCGGGCCATGGGCTCTTGGCGGTCAGCCGGTATCGTGTTGCGGCGGACCACCGGTGGAGGCTGGCATGAGCGTCATCGACCAGCCCCTGTCGCAGTTGGAGGTGTTGGTTTCCCCGATTGGCCAGGAACTGCTCGATCGAGTGGCGCGGCTGGACCCCAGGGCGGAAACCGAGTTGCGGGTCGCTGCTTTAATGCGGCGGGATTACCCGGCTGAGCTGGTCACTGCGGCACTGGGTCAGCATGAGCTACGCCGGCGCGCCCGGTCGAAGTTCACCAGGGCGAGGTGGATGTACCTCACTCGTACCGGTCTGGAGCAGGCCACGGCCGAGGGCATCGCTCGGCACCGGGCGACGCGCTTCGATGGTGCTTCACGGGTGGCTGATCTGTGTTGCGGCATCGGCGGGGATCTCATCACCCTGGCTGTGGGGCGGGAGGTCGTCGCGGTCGATCGGGATCCGCTGCACCTGCGGATGGCGATGCTGAACGCCGACGTCTACGGGGTGGCTGACGCGGTCACTGCCGTACTCGCTGATGTCCGTGATGTGAACCTGAGCGGGGTCGATGCCGTCTTCATCGACCCCACTCGCCGGGCGGGGGGCCACCGGATGCGTGCCGGGGACAGCGAGCCGCCGCTGTCGTGGTCGACCAGCATGGTGGACCGGATCGAGGCGGTCGGGATCAAAGCGGCCCCGGGAATCGCCCACGAGGAGATCCCCGCCGGCTGGGAGGTGGAGTTCATCGCCGACCGGCGCGACCTGAAGGAGGCAGCGCTGTGGTCACCGGCCTTGGCGGCCGGCACCAGCCGGGCCACGATCCTGCCGGAGGGCGACGTGCTGCTACCCCTGCCGGGTGAGCAGGTGGCACACCGGGCGCCCGGGGAGTTCCTGCTCGATCCGAACCCGGCCGTCACCCGAGCGGGCCTCGTCGAGGACCTGGCCCGCAGCCTCGGCGCATGGAAGATCGATCCCCGGATCGCGTTCCTGTCCAGCGACGAACTGATCCGGACCCCGTTCGCGCGCACGTTGCGGGTGCTCGACTCGGGCCCCTTCGACCAGAAGGTCCTGCCCTCCCGGCTGCGCGCGCTTGACATCGGCTCGGTCGACATCCGCCGCCGCGGTCTGGCCGGCGATGTCGAGGACCTGCACCGGCGGTTCAAGCTCCGTGGCACGCGACGCGCCACGCTCGTCATGACCCGCGTCGAGGACCGCCCGTGGGCCCTGATCTGTGTTGACATGGGGATAGGTTGCTGAGCGATAGCTGATCAATAGGGTCCGAGATGTGGGATCTGCGGTTTGTCTGGCTGGAGATCACTGGGCGATGCCAGCTCACCTGTAGCCACTGCTACGCCGAGTCTGGACCCAATGCCACTTAGCTTAATTTGATCATGTTGTTGTGTTGGGATTGCCTGGTCTGTCACGGCGTGGTGTGCTGATCTTTGCCGGGGTCCGTGGCACGTTCCGGGTGTGGATCAAGGTGTGGTGGTTC
>JBOHFF010000014.1:0-18967 GCA_050699515.1 Pseudonocardiaceae bacterium | reverse complement strand
GGGCGATCAGTGCGCCGTTCGCGCCGAGGAGTCGATCCGCTGTCTCCCAGAAGTCACTTGCTGGGAGCTGGGAGCCGGCTTCGGCGTGGGTCACCGTCGTGCGATGACACGGCACGGCCCGCGCGATGTCGGCCTGGAAAAGACCGGCCGCGTCCCGCAGCGCGGTGAGGTAGCGGCCGAGTGCCCGTTGCTGCTCGACGAGGTGTTCTGGTGGGCGTGCCACGCGCCTGCTGCTCCCTGTCCTCGGTGACCACTCGATCGCGAACCGATCACCAGCCTAGCGAGGAGCAGGTGCGTGCCGATCTCACCGGATACCCCACCCGCTGACCCATGGCTTTGTCTCATCGACCAGACCCGGGGCCGCGGTTCCCTATGGACAGTTGCCGTGCTGGATGTGGACCCGGACAAGACGAACCAGAAAGGGCAGTACCGTGCCAGTTCACCACCGGCTAGGTGGTCATGCGACAAGCGCTGTGCCGCGTGGGGCAGCCCCGTCGGTGCCCGATCCGCAGTTCCCCACCAGGACTCCGGTTGGTAATAAGCCGAGCTGCACGCACGCCGGTCTGCCTGTCCGTGTGCCCGGTGCGCACCTGCATCCCCTGCTCCGTCGCTCGCCGGTGGATGGCCGTGACGGTGCGGGAGGTGGCAGCTGATGAGGCCACGTGGGTCAGCTATCGGAGACGAGTTGCCCGCCGGGGTGGAAAAGCTGCTGGTGGACGTGATGGACGATGGTTTCACACTGTATTGCTGTGGCCCGAAAGCGGCACCGAACGCGTTGGTGGCCGGTTACGAATGGCATGACTACGTGGATCTCCTGATGATCCGGGATTTCGATCGGGTCATCACCGCGCGGGCACCGAGACAGGGCCACCGGATGGATCTCTTCGCCCCAGAGGTGGTGGTGTGGGCCTACGAGGGCCCACCGCAGCACGCGCTATCGGCATTGCTGGAACTGGTCCACCCCGAGCACCCCGACGCCCCCACTTTCGGTTATCCGGCGCCTGCGGGCTTGCGGGTTCCCCGTGCTCAGCAGCGTCCGATGACGATCCGGCTGCCCGTACCCGATCGAGCCGGGGTACGGGCCGCTCGACTGGATAGCGCGATGAACAGTCACGGTGGCGAGAGTCTCCTGAGTGCCGCTGTGCCGTCCGGCTCCCATGGTCGCCGGCTGGTCGCTGGTTGAGATCAAGCGGCCGACTTGCTCCCGGCGACCACCTGACCACCCCACCCACGAGAGGTAAGCCCATGTCCGCTGCGGTACCGCGACCGGTCCGGGACCCATGGTGCGATATCGATAACACCCCCATCGTCCTGTTCTGCAAGGTGGAGCAGGTCGTAGACAGTACCGAGCCCACGGCTCTGCCTTCCCGGCTGCACCAGCACGGCCAGGTCGTCGGCCGGGGCCTTGAGTCGCTTTACGTGCGTTTCCCGGACCATCAGGTGATCAGCCTGCGTCCCCACCTGGTCCGGGTGCTCGACACCGCACCGGACGGTGGCTGATGCCGACCCAGGGTGGTGTCGATCCGGCGACCACCACGCCGATGCCCCGGGCAGACGCCACGCTGCACCTCTCCACCCGGACCCTGGACTGGTTGGCCCAGCACTCCCTGCCCCGGGTACTGGTCGAGTCGGTGTGGGACACGCTCACTGAGCTGGAGCGGGCCGGAAGTCTGTCGGCGCCGTGAACTAGACGTCACCGACGTTTTCGGCGCTGCAGACGTCGGTTTTCGTCGAGTTCACGGCGCGTACCGTCGTTGCGCAGCTGTCCTCGGGGCGCAGTGATCAGTGGAGGCCTCAGGTGGCCAGTGGGAGCCGGATCCGGAATACCGCGCCGGCGCCGGGTGCGGTGTCCAGCTCGGCGACTCCGCCGTGGGCTGCGGTGAGCGCGGCCACGATGGACAGGCCCAGGCCGGTCCCGCCGCCGCGGGCGCGGCTGCGGGAGGAGTCGGCCCGGTAGAAGCGCTCGAACACCCGCTGGGCGTCCTGCGGGTTCAGGCCAGGGCCCCGGTCGGCGACCGAGAGCACGGCCCAGCCGGGTTCGGTGGCCAGCCTGATCGTGACGGGCGTGCCGGTCGGGGTGTGGGTGAGCGCGTTGGTCATCAGGTTGCCCAGCACCTGCCGTAGCCGGGACTCGTCGCCCAGCACGATCGGCGCCTGTTCACCAGGGGCCACCTCCAGGGCGATTAGCCGATCCGGGGCCAGCGCGCGCGCGTCGTGCACCGCGTCGGCGGCCAGCGTGACGAGGTCGACCGGTGCCCGGACCAGCTCCCGCTGGGCATCGAGCCGGGCGAGCAGCAGCAGATCCTCCACCAGCAGCCCCATCCGGGCCGCCTCGGACTCGATCCGGCTCATCAACTGGGGCACGTCATCGGCCGCGCCCTGCCGGTAGAGCTCGGCGAACCCGCGGATCGAGGTCAGCGGGGTGCGCAACTCGTGGCTTGCATCGGCGACGAAGCGCCGCATCCGTTCCTCGGAGCTGCGAGCGGCGGCCTCGGAGGCCTGCTGGGTGCGGAATGCCGACTCGATCTGCGCCAGCATCCCGTTGAGTGCGCCGGAGAGCTGCCCGACCTCGGTGCGCGGCGGGTGCTCGGGCACCCGCCGGGTCAGATCACCCGCCGCGATAGCCTCCGCGGTGTCCCTCACCTCGGCCAACGGTCGAAGGCTGCTGCGCACCGCGAGGTAGCCCACGCCAGCGAGCAGCACCAGCACCACCCCGCCGATCACCAGCTCGAGGAACGTCAGTCGGGCCAGGGTGGCGTCCACGCTCGCCAGGCTGATCGCGACCAGCGCGCTGCCGGAGCCGTCCGGCAGCGGGGTGTAGAGCAGCCGCCACTGCCCACGGCCGCCGGCCGCCGCTACGGTGATGGCCCGCCCGTACCGGGCCGCAGCCTGCCGCGGGGTCCACTGCGGCAGGCTCGGCTGGCCGGCCAGCAGGGGGGACTCCAGCACCTCGGCCACGGTGCCGCTCTCATCGGTGACGGCCAGGTAGAACGCGCTGGGCTGCCGGAACCGGCCGGGTCCGCGCACCTCCGCCGGCGGCCCGGGACCAGGGCGGTAACGCGGGCCGTGCAGGAGCGGCTCACTGGCCACCCGGAGCTGGTTGTCCACCTGGTTGAGCAGGTAGCCGTGCAGCGCGGTGACCGTCGCCACCCCCGCAGCGCCCAGCGCGAGCGCGACCAGTGCCAGCACCGCGACGACCAGGCGCAGCCACAGCGGCGTTCCGGCCCATACCCGCCGGACGGTGGTTGGGCCGGCTGCGGTCATGTCCGGGGCACCCGCAGCACGTAGCCGACGCCGCGAACGGTGTGCAGCAGCCGTGGCTCGCCGGTGTCGAGCTTGCGCCGCAGGTAGGAGACGTAGGATTCGATCACACCGGTGTCGCCGTTGAAGTCGTAGTGCCACACGTGTTCGAGGATCTGGGTCTTGGACAGCACCAGGCCCGGGTGGCGCATGAAGTAGCGCAGCAGCTTGAACTCGGTGGGTGAAAGCTCCACCAGCTCGCCGGCCTTGCGCACCTCGTGGGTGTCATCGTCGAGCTCGATGTCGGCGAAGCGCAGCTGCGCGGGCGCCGCCGCCGGCCCGGATCCGGCCCGCCGCAGGATCGCCCTGATCCGGGCGATCACCTCTTCCAGGCTGAACGGCTTGGTGACGTAGTCGTCCCCGCCCAGCGTCAGGCCGGTCACCCGGTCGGCGGTGGCGTCGCGCGCGGTGAGGAACAGCACCGGCATCCGTAGACCCTCGGCGCGCAGCAGGCGGATCACGTCGAAGCCGTCCAACCCGGGCATCATCACATCGAGGACCAGCAGGTCGGGGCGGTTCCGTCGGGCCTGCCGGATCGCCTCGACGCCGTCGGTGGCAGAGCTCACCTCGAAGCCGACGAAGCGCAGGCTCGCCGAGAGCAGCTCGACGATGTTGGGCTCGTCGTCGACGACGAGCAGCCGCGCCTCGGGGCCGGCTGTGGCCACCGCTCATCACCTCCTGCGACCTCAGTCTGGGTGACGAGCCTTCCACGATCCTGGACATTGCCTGTGAATGACCTGGGAGTCGCCGGCTGACCGGCGACCCCGATCCATTCCCAGCCAACTCCCAGCTACCTGGCAGCCCACTCCCAAGTTGACCGACGACGGTGGGAACCGGCCATCCAGTATCGATCGAGGGAGAACAACTGATGAACCAGACGCCGCCGCCCGATGATCCGACCGCGCCGGCCGCCGAGCCGTCGCCTGAGCCCACCGACTCACCGCAGCGCACGGACCCGCCGGGTCGCGCTCCCCGGGGCGCGGGGATGCGTCGTCGTGCGATCCCGCTGATCGCCGGTGCCGTGGTGCTGCTGCTCGCCGGCGGCGCCGGTGGATACCTGGTTGCTCATCAGGGCTCGACCCGAGCGGTGGACCGCGCCGCCGACGTCTCGTTCGACCCGCCCCTCGGCGAGGCCGGCCCCGACGGTCCCGGTGGTTTCGGTGATTTCGGTGATTTCGGCTCGGGCCACCACGGCGGTCCCGGCCACCGCGGCCGAGGTGCTGCGGGCACCATCGACTCGGTCAACGGCACGACGATCACGTTGACCACCCGCGACGGCCGGAAGCTCACCGTGACCGCCGCTGGCGCCGTACCCGTCATCTTGCGCAGCCAGGGGTCGGTGGCTGATCTGAAGCCAGGCCAGAGCATCGTCGTGTCCGGCCCGACCGGCTCCGACGGCAGCGTCATCGCCAACCGCATCGCCGTTGGCGGCAACCCCCCGAAATGAGCGGTTCCACAATGAACGGTCAACTGGACAGTAGGGCGCCGGAGGTCAGTGCGAGGATCACGCTGGCTGCCTGCAACAGGGTGAGTCGTTCGCGCAGCACGACTCGGGCGAGGACCACGACCACCACGGGGTAGAGCGAGACGAGCACGACGCTGATGCTCAGGGCACCATCGCGGGTCGCGAGCAGGAACAGGATGTTGGCCACCATGTCCGCCGTTCCACTGAGCACGATCAGCCCGCGGTGGACCCGCAGCGCGCTGCCCGAGGTGCCGCGGGCTTGCACCAGCGCGCTGAAGACCACCACGGATGCGATCTTGGCGGCCAGCAGCGGCCACAGCCCGGACTCCGGTGGTGTCATGTCCAGCACGATGTAGAACAGGCCGAAGCAGACGCCCGACGCGATCGCGAGCGCCGGCCCGCCGATCACCGTCCGATCCTGGGTGGCCCCTGTGGTGGCCAGTGCGATCGCCAGCAGGGCCACCGCGACTCCACCGATGGTCACCGGTCCGGCGGGTTCTCCGGCCGCGAACCCGACCAGCAGCGGTAGTCCGGCACCGGCGAGCGTGGACAGGGGAGCGACCAGGCCCATTGGTCCCAGCGCGAGTCCCCGGTAGTACAGCAGCAGGCCGACGGAGCCCGCGAGGCCGGCGAGCGCGCCGAGGCCGACCGAAGCCATCGAGAGCTGGCCGGGCAGCAGCGTCAAGGCGGGCAGCAGCACTGCTATCCCGCTGAGCTGCACGGTGGCGATGACCGTCAGGGCGCAGGAGCTGCGCCGGGTCGCCAGGCCGCCCGCGAAGTCTGCGACGCCGAAGGTGAGCGCGGCGGGCAGTGCGAACTGAGCAGTCATCGTCTCGGAGTGTCCATCTACTGCATCATGGTCGTGTTGCTGAGCGCTGGCTGATCAGAGACGCGAGTCCGGAGGACTGGGCCGGGATCTGGCCATTCCTCCAGCGCATCGTGGCCGCCGGTGAGACGTACAGCTACGACCGCGATCTCACTGAGGATCGGGCCCGTGAGATCTGGCTCCTGGAGCCTCCTGGTCGCACGGTCGTCGCCGTCGATGACGATCAGACGATCCTGGCCACGGCGAAGATGCATCCCAACCACGGCGGTCCCGCCGCGCACGTGGCCACCGCCAGCTTCATGGTCGACCCTCGACACGCCGGGCGCGGCCTGGGACGAGCCCTCGGCGAGCACGTCCTGGCCTGGGCGCGCCTCGAAGGATACCGCGCGATGCAGTTCAACGCCGTGGTCGAGACCAACACTGCAGCGGTCGCCTTGTGGCGCTCGCTGGGTTTCGAGGTGCTGGTCACCGTGCCCGAGGCCTTTCACCATCCCGCGCACGGCTACGTCGGACTACACATCATGCACCGTCGCCTCTGAGTGGCAGGGTTGAAGAGTCGCTGGGTTTACAGTCGGCAGGGTGCCGGCAGACCCGTTGGGTGCGCTGATGGATTTGCCCGGAGTGAGGCAAGCCGTGTTGCGTGCTCGTGAGGCGGTGGCCGCAGTGCACCGCCATCCGGCCAACCGGCGCGGCTGGGCGGCCACCGCGGCCGAGGCGTCCGTACGGGCGGCCCGAGCGTCGGCCGCGCTGGATGGTGGGAGCGCCGCACTGCCCAGCGACGGGGCGGTGCACGATCCGGTGCTGGCCGGCGCGTTACGGGTGGCAGCGGCGTTGGGTGGGCTGCTGAGTAGCTGGCAGCGGGCTCCGTTGCAGGTCCTGGCCCGGTTGCACGTGCTCGCGGCGGCAGGCCTGGCGCCCGAGCCTGCGCTGGGTCGGCCGGACCCATCGCGTGAGGTCACCGCTCGACTCGACGGGCTGGCCCAGCTGGTCACTGGGAGTAGCCGGGTCGCGGCGCCGGTGCTGGTCGCGGTCGTGCACGGTGAGCTGCTGGCGCTCGCGCCGTTCGCGCACGCCAACGGTGTCATCGCGCGGGCTGCGTCCCGGCTCACCATGGTGTCCACCGGTTTGGACCCCAAGGGGTTGATCGTGCCGGAGGTTGCCCATCTGCGCTACGAACGGGCATACCGAGCCGCGGCCGCTGGTTTCGCACGCGGCGGTTCGGAGGCGGTCGGCGAGTGGATCGTGCACTGCTGCGTGGCGTTGAGTGCCGGGGCGCAGGAAGCCGTCTCGATCGCCAAAGCGGCCACGGATAGCTGACAATAGTGACGGCGGCGCTCCTGGAACGCTCATCGCGAGCTTCCAGTAGCGCCGCCGTCCGCACGGACTACCGGGTTACCAAGCGTGCAACTCGTGTCGTACACAACTGGGTCTCGGCGCCCGTGCTCCCAGAGAACACGGCACGCAAACCCTTGACGACAAGCCTCCCGCGGCGTGCTGCGCGTGGGGTGCCCGGCGCCCGTGCACGGAGCCCCGGTCGGGGTGGACGGTACTTCTCTGTCGCACCGCCCCTGGCCTTCCAGAGGTCCGTGACGTCATGTCTACTCCGTGACCCCGGACACAGCAAGAGGCCCGATCAGGCACACCAGTCTGGTTACTCTGGGCGAGAATAGCCATCAGATGTACCCCATTAGAAGTATGTCAAGACCCGTTGAGTCGATGGAACGCACGAGGGCGCTACCGTTGCCGTCGCCGCAGTCCGTACCAGGCCACTCCGGCCGCTGCCACCGCTCCCAAGCCGACGGCCGCAGCGATCTGTGCACCGGAGGGTGCCGGGATCCGGGTGCGCAACGACACCGGGTTGGAGAAGGCGAGCACCGGCCATCCTCGCTGCAGCGCCTCCCGGCGCAGCGCCCGGTCCGGGTTCACCGCCGTCGGGTGGCCGACCGCCTCCAGCAGCGGCAGATCTGAGATGGAGTCGGTATAGGCGTGGCAGCGTCCCAGCTCGTAGCCCTGCTCCTCGGCCAGCTGCCGGGCGGCCAGTGCCTTGTTCTCCCCGGCGCAGTAGAACTCCACATCGCCGGTGTAGCGGCCGTCCTGGGTCACCATCCGGGTGGCCATCGAGTGCGTCGCACCGATCATCTTCGCGATGGGCTGCACGACCTCCGCCCCGGAGGCCGACACCACCACGATGTCCTCGCCGCGCTGGCGGTGCGCGGCGATCAGATCGGTCGCCTCCGCATAGACCAGCGGATCGACCACGTCGTGCAAGGTCTCCTCGACGATGGCTGTCACCTGGGCGATGTCCCAACCGGTGCACTGGGTGGTGATGTGTGCCCGCATCCGGTCCATCTGCTCGGTGTCGGCGCCGGCCAGCAGATACATGAACTGGGCGTACGCACTTTTGAGCACCGCCCGCCGGTTGATCAGACCTTCCTGGAAGAACGCCCGGGAGAACACGAATGCGCTGGATTTGGCGATGATCGTCTTGTCCAGGTCGAAGAATGCCGCGACGCCCGAGGAGCCTGGGCCAGGAGAGCTCACAACTGGCAGCATATGAGGCCCGCTCCGGGACGGCACCTGGTCGTCGCTGACCCTGCGGGTGGGGCCGGGGGGTATGCTGAGCCATCCGGTTGGTGAAGCCGGAAGGGTCTCAGCCCGACCCCCCGGGGCTGACACTCCGGCGGCCCCCGTCTTCCTCCTGGCGGGGGTCGTCCCGTATCCGGGATCCCCGAGTTGTCCACAGCGACCCCCACTGTCCACATGTCGATCATTGATCGGTCGCGCCGCCGGTGCGTCCAGCGCATCGTGGCACTCCGGTGCCCCGGGCAGCGCGGGGCCGGCAACAGTGGGGGCAACGGTGAGCGCACCCGGTGGGCACGCGATCGCCCGGCGACCGGTGATGATGATGGCGCCGGGGGGCTTGGCCGATGAGGTCACCCGTCTCGCGGCGGCCGCGGGGTGCGATCCCCACCGGATCACCGACCTGGACACGGCTCGCCAGCTGTGGACCAGCGCCCCGCTGGTCCTGCTGGACGTCGAGGCGGCGAATGTCTGCGCCGCTACCGGTCTGCCCCGTAGAGATGCGGTGGTGCTGGTGTGCGCCGGCGCTGACCCGCAGGTGTGGCGGTGCGCGGTCGTCGTGGGTGCTCAGCAGGTCGTGGTCTTACCGGAGGGCGAGGCCTGGCTGGTCGGCGCCTTGGCCGATGCCGTGGACTCACCGGCTGACCCGGGACGGGTCCTGGCGGTGCTCGGCGGGCGTGGTGGCGCCGGGGCGTCGGTCTTCGCGACCGCGGTGGCGGTGGCGGTGGCGGAGTCGGGACGGCATGCGATGCTCGTCGACTGCGACGCGCTGGGCGGTGGCCTGGACCTTGCCTTAGGCGCTGAGCGGATCGACGGGCTGCGCTGGTCGGGGCTGCGCCTGGGCAATGGTCGGGTGCCGGCCGCGGCACTGCATGCGGCGCTGCCCGCCCCGCGCCTGGGTGGCCGGGGCGGGCTCACCGTGTTGTCCTACGACCGGCCCGACTCCGAGCGACCCCACCGTGAACCAGCACAGGATGACCGGGAGGGTGCTGGCCCGGACGCGGTCGCGGTGCGCGCGGTCTGCGGTGCCGCCCGCCGCGCCGGGGACACGGTGGTCTGCGATGTGCCCCGGTACCCGTGCGAGCCGGGTACCGCCGCGTTGGAGCTGGCTGACCTGGCGGTGCTGGTCGTGCCGGCCGAGGTCCGGGCGTGCGCGGCAGCTGCGACGGTGGTCACCCGGGTGCGCCGGCACGGGGTTGCGCTGCACCTGGTGGTGCGCGGACCTGCCCCGGGTGGGATCACCCCCGGCGACGTCAGCCGGGCCCTCGACCTTCCCGTGCTCGCCGCCATGCGATCGCAGCCCGGGCTGGGCGGCGCCCTCGAACGTGGCTCGGTACCAGGCCGGTCCCGGGGACCGCTGTCGAGTGCTGCACGTCAGGTCCTGGCGGTGCTCGACAGCTCCGGCCGATCCTCGAGTGGTGCGGCGTGAGCCCCGCCGGGGACTCGGCAAGCCCGCAGACCGCGCTGGTCGACCGGGTTCGGCACCGGCTGGTCACCGCGGGGGTGACGGTCTCGCCGGGCGCGGTGGCGGCCGCGGTGCGGGCCGAGTCCGATGGCGTGCTGGGCGATCTCCAGGTCCTCGCGGCACTGCGTGAGCTGCAACAGGAGCTTGTCGGGGTCGGCCCGCTGGAACCATTGCTGGCCGACCCGGACATCACTGACGTGCTGGTCAGCGCGCCCGACCAGGTGTGGGTGGAGCGGGGTGGCCAGCTGCGCCGCACCGAGGTGCGCTTCGCGGATCCCGACGCGGTGCGCAGGCTGGCCCAGCGGCTAGCGCTGACCGCCGGGCGCCGGCTGGACGACGCCTCGCCCTTCGTGGACGCCCCGCTGCCCGGTGGGGTCCGGTTGCACGCGGTGCTGCCGCCGATCGCCACCGGCTGCACCTGTATATCGCTGCGCGTGTTGCGACCGGCCAGCCACACCCTGGACGCGCTGCAGGAGGCGGGAAGCGTGTCCGCTGAGACGGGCGCGCTGCTGCGCGCCATCGTCGCCGCCCGGTTGGCCTTCCTCGTCGTCGGAGGCACGGGTAGTGGAAAGACCACTCTGTTGAATGCGCTGCTGGGCTGTGTGTCCGCCGGCGAGCGGATCGTGTGCGTGGAGGAAGCCCCCGAGCTGGCACCTGGGCACCCGCACGTGGTCCGGTTGACCACCCGAGCGCCCAACGTCGAAGGCGCCGGCGAGGTGAGTTTGCGAGCGCTGGTGCGCCAGGCGCTGCGGATGCGTCCGGACCGCCTGGTGGTCGGCGAGGTCCGTGGGGCGGAGGTCTGCGAGCTGCTCGCCGCGCTCAACACCGGGCATCGAGGTGGTGCCGGAACGCTGCACGCGAACTCCCCGGCCGAGGTACCGGCCCGGCTGGAGGCGTTGGCGGCGCTGGGTGGCATGCCGCGCCACGCGCTGCACAGCCAACTGGCCGCGGCGGTGCAGGTGGTGTTGCACGTGGTGCGCCGCGAGGGGGTCCGCGGCCTCGCTGCGGTGGGGGTGCTGGAGCGCGACGGTGACCTGGTTCGGGTGCTGCCGGCGTGGCAGGACGGGTCCTGGGGACCAGGCCGGCAGCGTCTACGCGGCCTGCTCGATGGGCACAGCGGGGGTGTGACGTGCTGAGCGTCGCGGTGGTGGTGCTGGCGGCTGGGGTGCTGTGCTGGCCGGCCGGTGCGGGTGGGCTGCGGCTCACTGAGCTGCGCCGGTCGGCGGCGCGAGCCCCGCTGGCCGGTGTCCGGCGTTTCAGTGTGCAGAGCTGCTGGGCCAGGCGGCGGTGCGGGCTGCTGCTGGTTGCGTTCGCCGCCGGAGCCGGGCTGCTGCTGGCCGGTCTCGGCGGCGGGCTGGCCGCGGCCATGGTGGCCGGCACCGCGACCACACGCTGGTCGGCCGGTCGCGGCCACCGGGTCGCCGCCGCGGCGGCGACCGGCCTGTCCGATGCCCTCGGGGTGCTGGTGACCGAGTTGCGGGCCGGGGCCCATCCCGCCGGTGCGGTGCAGGCTGCCGCCGACACTCACACCGACGGGTCCCCCGACGTGGCCCTGGCGCTGGCCGGCGTCGCCGCGGCAGCCCGCCTCGGCGGTGACGTGCCGCTCGTGCTGCGCAGCGTGGGTTCGGCGCACCTGCGCCCCTGGCTGGACCGGCTCGCCCAGGCGTGGACGCTCGCCGACCGCTACGGGATCCCGCTGGCGGATCTCCTCGACGCGGTGCGTTGCGACACCGAGCACCGGGTGCGCTTCGCCGCTGAGGTGCAGGCCCGGCTGGCCGGCCCCCGGGCGACCGCTGCGGTGCTGGCTGGGCTGCCCCTGCTGGGGCTCGGGTTGGGTCACGCGGTGGGCGCTGCTCCCTGGCGGGTGCTGTCCGGGACGCCGGTGGGTCAACTGCTGCTGGTGATCGGAACTGGGCTGGCCTGCGCCGGCGTGCTGTGGAGTGCCCGGCTGGTGTCCGGGGCGGTGCCGGCATGATCGCCCAGGCGATAGCGAGCCTGCTGATGGCGGCGGCACTGCTGATGGTGCCCGGTCCGGCCGGGCCCCGATCACGGTTGCCGCAAGCCCCCGACGTCGGCCCGGCACCAGACCCCGCCCCAGCCCGCTGGCGTGCCTCGGGGGCGAAAGCCGGTGAGCAGCCGTT
Organism: Pseudonocardiaceae bacterium; assembly: GCA_050699515.1. Classification (GTDB taxonomy): domain Bacteria; phylum Actinomycetota; class Actinomycetes; order Mycobacteriales; family Pseudonocardiaceae. The sequence goes on along the minus strand of JBOHFF010000014.1, from coordinate 7,190 downwards.
GGAGTTGGCCGGCGCGTGGGAGTTGCTCGCGGCCTGCTTGCGGGCCGGCATGCCGGTGGCGGCAGCGGTGCGAGCGGTTTGCGAGGGACTCGGTGCGCCGGCCGGGCCGGCGCTGCGCCGCACCGCGGAACTGCTCGCGCTGGGCGCAGACCCCACGCAGGCCTGGCAGCCCACCCTGGAGTGCCCCGCCACCGCGCGGTTGGCCAGAGCCGCCCGGCGCAGCGGCCGCAGCGGCACCGCGCTCGCCGAGTCACTCACCCGGCTGGCCGCCGAGGTGCGGGCGAGCGCCCGGGAGCGCTGCGAAGCGCGAGCGCAACGCGCCGGGGTGCTCATCGCCGCTCCGCTCGGACTGTGCTTCCTGCCCGCCTTCCTCGCGATCGGTGTCGTCCCGGTGCTGATCGGACTGGCCGCCGGGCTCATGCAGCAGTGGTGATTTACCCCAGGAGAGGAGTCCATATCATGGAAACCGAGAACAAGATCATTCGGTGGTGGCGGCCGGCGCTGGCTCGACTGGCCGCTGCGGTACACGGCGAGGCCGGAATGAGCACCGCCGAGTACGCGATCGGCACGATCGCCGCCGCTGCGTTCGCTGCGGTCCTCTACAAGGTCGTGACCGGGGGTGCCGTGACGGGCGCGCTCACCGACCTGGTGGAGCAGGCGTTATCGGTGAAATTCTGATGCCGCTGCGCGGCCGGCCCGACGATCGGGGCGCGGTCACGGTGGAGGCGGCGCTGGCGCTGTGCTCACTGGTCGTCGTGCTGGCCCTGGTGTTGGCCGCGGTCTCCGCGGTGGCGGCGCAGTTGCGCTGCGTCGACGCCGCCCGTGAGGCGGCCCGGCTCACCGCCCGCGGTGAACAGCACCGGGCCGAGGAACTCGCCCACCGGATCGCCCCGCGTGCGGCGATGGTGGCGGTGACCGTGCGCGGCGACGAGGTCACCGCGCGGGTGTCAGCGAATCCGGTGGCTGGGCTGTTGCCCGGAATCGAGGTCGCGGCCGAGGCCGTCGCGGTCATGGAACCGGTAGCTTCCGACATGGAACTGGGGACCGGGCCATGACGGTAGATCCTGACGACCGGGGCGCGGCCACGGTGTGGTCGGCGGGGGCGATCGCCGTGCTGCTCAGCGTGGCCGTGTTCGGGATGCACCTGGGCGCGGCGATGGTCGCCCGCCATCACGCCGAGTCGGCGGCGGATCTGGCCGCGCTGGCGGGCGCCGCGCAGGCGGTCGCCGGTGAGCAGTATGCGTGCGGACAGGCCCGCCGGGTCACCGACCGCATGCGGGTGCGGCTGGCATCGTGTCGCCTGCGTGACTGGGACGTCCTGGTGGAGGTGTCGGCCCAACCACCCGGCTGGCTGGGCCGCCTCGGAGTCGCCACCGCCCAAGCCCGGGCCGGTCCAGCCGCCCCCATTGACTGATGTCCATGCGTCTTGGCCGTGCGATTGACTCGCTGCATATGCAACCGTTGGAGCAGGTCGGCGTGCTCGCCGTATCGCTTGATGGCGCTTCTGACCCTTCCCGGATCCGGCCGAACTCTGCCGGGGCCTGCCCCTTCAATCCAAACCAGTCGGGGGCGCCAGACACCCGGCGCGGCTCCCACCGCCGCCGATGGCGGGCGCTTTTAATGGCGACGCCCCGTGCTCGGCGGCGGTCACGATGCGGCGCCTTGGTCCTGACCGGGCGCCGTTGTCGTGTCTGGGTCAGCGTGTGTATCGCTGTGGTGGCGGCCCACCGCTGGTGCGGCACGGGCATCTCGCTCGGCGGCGTCCGGTGGCGCGTTCGTCAGCGCTCGCCTCTACCGTTGGCGTGGAAAAGTTCCCAGGGTCCCACATTGCCGGAGGTGCAAGCCGTGACCGAGTTGACCATCGGCGAGCGCATCCGCGAGCTGCGTCGAGGTACTTTCACACAGCACGACCTTGCCGCAGCAGCCGACGTGTCCGTCGACGTGATCCGCAAGCTGGAGCAGGGTCGCCGGCACACCGCCTCGATCGCCACTTTGGCCCGCATCGCCGCCGCGCTCGGGGTTGATCTGGCCGCATTGCTAGAACCTTCGTGCCCGGTCTTGTCCGCGGGCGGTGATCAAGACCGGGTGGTCGCCATTCGCGACGCGCTGACCAGTGTGGACGATCTGCTCGGTGAGCTGGACGCCGCGCCGGATTTAACCGAGTTCAGCCGCGGCGTGACGTACGCCTTCGGGTTGTACTGGGCGGGTCGCTACGGTCTGCTGGCGGCGATGCTGCCTCGTTTGCTGACTGAGGCGGCGGCCGCCACGCACGGAGCTAACCTGGCTGACGCGGCTCGCGCGGCTGACCTCGCCGCGCAGGTGCACAGGATCGCGGCCAGTGCGCTGCTGCACTTCGGTGCGTTTGATCTGGCGTATCTGGCGGCCCGGGAGTCGCTGCGGCTGGCCGCGTTGGCGTCGGACCCGCTGCGGATCGCGGCTGTGCACTGCTCGCTTGGCCATGTGCTGATGCGGCAAGGCCGATTTATTGACGCCGAGCGGATCTGCGTGGCCGCTGCCGAGCGAATAGAGCCCAAAGGTGAGGTCGCCCCGGCGCAGTTATCAATTTTCGGCGGATTAGTTTTACGAGGCGCGACCGCCGCCGCCCGGCAACGTCGCGCTGGGGCGGCCACAGACTTGTTGGCCGAGGCCACCACTGCGGCGCGGCGTACCGGCGCGGACCGCACCGACTACGATGTCGTATTCGGACCTGGCCACATGGTGATGGGGGCCGTGGACTGTTTAGTGGTTGCCGAGGACTACTCGGCGGCGGCGAAGATGGCCCGGACCATGCCGCGTGGGGCGGCGCTACCCTTGTCGACGCGCTCCCGGCATCTCGCCGACGTCGCGCACGCGCAGTTGCGGATGGGCCGCGCAGGCGTGGCGGAGTCGGTGCTGCTCGCCATGGAGCAGGCGGCGCCAGAGTGGACTGCTCACCAGCGGCTGCCTCAGGCGCTCGTGGGCGAACTGATGGGCAGGGGTCGCCCGTCGGTGCGATTGCGCGAGCTGGCGCATCGGTTGAACATCGCTCGGGCGACACGACCGTCATAGGCCGCGGCTAGCATCAGATGCAGCCCTGTCGGTAGGGCAGGGTGCACCACCGCGGGGAGGTGGCCGTGCTCAACAGTGATCTTGTGACTTCTGATCATCTGGAGCCGAGGTCCGGGAGCACACCAACCGAGATGTTCCGGGCGGTTTTCCCCGGCCGCACCCCCGACGGCGAAGCCAATACCCTGATCGTGACCCGCCAAGGACAGGGCCAGGCCGCCCGTGTTTGGTTGACGTTCGTCGGCGCGCTGCGAACTACCGTGGCGCTGACCGATCCGGAGGCTGAGCAAGTCGCGAAGTTGCTCGGTGCGGCGACGAAGAGTAAGGGGACCTGATGGCCAAGGACGAGGCACCGTGGTTCGCGGTGAAGCCGCGCGCCCGGCACGACGTCGATGTGATCATCATCGTTGGTGAACGTTAGGCGAGTGCCGTCACTCGCGTAGACGTGACCGGTGATCATATTCTTGATGTCAGCTGCCGGGGCAGGGACTTCGATTCTGTTGGCAGGATGGGCGATCTCGGGCCCGGTGATCGGTGCGTGATCATAGTTCGCGTGGACGGCACACCGGCACCCCTGGAGGTCGAGGTCCTCATGCAGGCCACCGGTGGCCCTGGGCACCAACCCTCGCCTTCCGGTCGCGCGTCCCCGCCTTGTCCATCGTGGATTTGCTCCCACGCCGCCGCTACGTGCAACCGCCCTCCTGGCCGTCCTGCGCACCGAGGTTCACCGACGCTGAGGGGAGGGACCCGCCACCATGACCGTGACTGTCTGTCTGCCCGCGACCGAGGTGATCAGCATTGACGCGATGGCGTCGGTGGACACCGTGGTCTGGAGGTGCCGGATCTGCGACCACCATGGCACTGCGACCACCCGGCCCGCAGCGCACTCCGATGGCGTCGAGCACCTGAGCGTCGAGCACCTGAGCGCCGAGCACCACGCCACGATCGGCACCGCCCCCTAAGCCCGGCCGGCTGTCGGTTGAGCATATGACCTGCTTTCGCTCCCGGCGGCCAGCCGATTCCCCCACAACATCCACCGCAGCACGAACCGTTCCAAGGATGTTCATTGCGAGCCTGCGTCGCCCAGTAGCCCCGGTCGCCAGGCCACGAACCTGCAGACAGGTCTGGTTTAGCCCCGAGTAGCGTTCCGGCACGTGCCAAAGCAGTTCTGGATCGCTGAGATCCAGATCAGCGACGAGATGGAGTACAAGATCCGAACTCGGCGCTTCGTAACCGGTGACCAGATCCGGGAAGCATGTATCCCTGACGCGTATGACGATGCAGGCTGGCATAACCATCCCGAACACGGCCGAAGGCTGCTCGTCGTGTGCCGCACCTCCGACAACGTGCGGCTCAAGGTGATCCTGAAACCCCTCAACGTACCTGAAGGCATCTGGCGCCTGCGTACTGTTTTGAGGATGATGTGAGCATGCCCGACAGCAACGAGTTCGCCGAGTTCGAGACGGACGAGGCGACCTTCGACGCGATGATGGCGGAGGCTGAGCCCGTCGAGCTCGTCTCGCCACCAGCTCGCGTTACCACCGTGCTGTCCCCTGCGCGAGACGTCGTCACGTTCGCGCAGGGCCTTCCGGTGACGATCGGCGTTGCAACAAGCGCGGACGCCGGGGAGATCCAGCAGAGCCCGATCCAGGTCCAGCCCATCCGGCAGGATCGGTACGCGGAGCGAGTGGCAAGCTAGCGCCTCGTGGAGGCGCATGTACTGCTCGCTGACTTTGCTCAAAGCGACAGCTCAGGCAAGGTGAACGCTCTTGGGCTCGGCTGGAGCGTCACAGGTACGCCGACTCCCAACCACGCGGTGGTCATCGTACTTCGCGTCGGGTGGGATGAGGCGAACATCCAGCATCGCTTGGTGCTGCGCCTGCTCACCGCCGATGGTCTCAACGCAGTGGAGGTTCCGACGCCTTTCGGATCTCAACCACTTGTGGTGGAAGTCGGGTTGGAGGTCGGCCGTCCCCCGGGGCTCGTGCAGGGTTCGACCATCGATCATTCGCTCGCAATCAACGTTGGGCCTGGTTTGCCTCTGACACCAGGCCGCTATGAGTGGCGGTTACGGATCAATGACCGGGAGCAGGAGGATTGGCGGGCGGCCTTCACAGTTCGGCCTGCGCAGGTCGTCAGTCCGGGAGCGATCCCTGCTCCTTGAGGCTCTGATCGAGTCGGGGGCCGGCTGGCCGCGGGTTGAGCCCTATCCCCCCGTGCAGCGCTCCCCGCGGCCGGCCGGTCCCACGGCGTCGTTGGCGTCTCGATGCGCCACAACTGCCCTAAGACAGAAGATCGAACTCGGGCAGGCTCTTCTCCTGTGCCGCTGGCGACCAACCGGGAGTGACTGATAGGTGGAGAAGATGACCGTGATCTCTCATCTGGTCAGGGCGGACCTGGTGGTCTACCGAGAAAACAGCGGGTGAGCAGCTGAAATACATCTCATCAGTTCTTGCCGCTACCCGACGTCTCACGGCCTGGAGACGGCCCGATCTTGGTCAACCTTCGGGGCTAGCTCGATGGCCACGAGTTTGATCTTGAATGCCTCGCCGGGCTGTTTTCGCACGGAGATCCCAAGGTGGTGAAAGCCGACGAAGGGTTCTTCCTCGAAGCCACCGCGCTCGACGGCCTATTTCACTGGCTCCGGGCACCCCATGATTGACGTGGGCGATGAGATGTGCATCCGCGACACGGCCACCGTCGTCGTTGCGAGCACCGCTGAAGGGCGCCTCGGCGCGCCCAACGCCAGGGTCGCGGTCAACGGCGTTGTGGCCGAACCGGAAGCGGTTGGGGTGAGCTACCTGGATGTTGCCTCGGCCAATACCGATGTTGCCGAGCTACTAACGCTGGTCGGGGACGCCGACAAGCTGACGGAGAATGAGCTATATAAGGCGTTCGAGATCATCCGGGATGCCGTCGGCGGAGGCAGAAGGGCGATCGATGCACTCCACCTCGAACACCACATGATCGGCCAGGACATCAGCCACACTGCGCGCTACCGTCGTCATGGGCTCCGGTCGGACGTGGGCCTGTTGGCCAACCAAACCGCTACGAGCGGTTTCATACACCGGACCGGCACGCCGGTCACGGTCTAAATCCCGCCGACCGGAGCCCGCATACCCAAACCATCCACGGCATGCCTCGTCGGGCTGGGGCGAACCCGCACCGGATTAGAGGGCTTAGGCGGCAGGGCGGTCAATCTCAAGTCAACTGTGCGGGTTGAGTCGACTCCAGGGCGATGGTTCGCGGGTGTGCCGTTGCCGGGCGCCGTGAACTCGACAGTGATGATTGCTGTGCGTGGTTGATGATGTGCACTGCGTCATCCTGGGTGGTGTGACTCTGAACTCGACTGGCCGTGGTGCCTGGCTGTTGATCTGTCGGCCACCCGGGATGACGTGGGTGTTGTGGTGCCGACCGGCCGGCGGGGTGTGACTTTATAGGAGCCTGTTTGCCCAGGCTCGTCACTGTCCTGTCCGCCTGGCCAGCCGGTGGTGCCGTTCGGTTCGGTCGAGCAGAAAGCGGCGGGGTCCGGGATGACGAAAACCAGGGCGGATGTCACGGTGTTGCTGGCGGAGGCGCCGGTATTGGCGGTCTTTGGTGGGGTGGATACCCATGGGCGGGTGCATGTGGCCGCGGCGGTGGATCAGCTGGGCCGGGTGCTGGGTAGCAGCAGTTTCGCGGCGAGCGCAGCGGGGTATCAGGCGCTGCGGTGCTGGTTGGTGGCCTTCGGGGCGCTGGTGGCCGTGGGCGTGGAGGGAACGGGGAGTTACGGCGCGGGCCTGGCCCACTGCCTGAGCGAGGCCGGGGTGGCGGTGGTGGAGGTGGATCGCCCGGATCGAGCCGGGCGGCGGCGGGCCGGCAAGGACGACACCCTGGATGCGATCAGCGCGGCCTGCGCGGTGGCGTCGGGGCGGGCCACCGCGCAGGCCGAAGGCCCGGACCGGGGCGGTAGAGGCGATCCGGGCGCTGCGGGTCGCGCGCTCGGGCGCGGTCAAGGCCCGCACCGCGGCGTTCAACCGGGCGTGTCATTACAACCGTGTAAGCCACGGATGGACCAAGATCGGCCGTTGTGATCACCACTCGGCCGGGAAGGGAACCATCTGTGAGCCAGGACAGCAGTGTCGATGATCGTGAGGTTGAGGCGT
>JBOHFF010000013.1:0-10787 GCA_050699515.1 Pseudonocardiaceae bacterium | reverse complement strand
TGGAGTGGCCCCCTCGCGTAGCTGTTGCTCGGCCCCAGCAGCCGCAGCCTGAGCCTCCCGCACCAACTCGGCGAGCGCGATATCCTCCCGGGTGACTTCCGTGACCGTGGCCTCCACCCTCTCCGGTACGTCGATCCCCAACAGCCTGGCGCGGCGTTCAGCGACCTTGACGGCAACCTCGATGTTGCGAGCCACGCGACCTGCTCCCCTTCGCCGCGCGGGCTCACGGCCGGATCACCTCCACGTCGCTGCGCCACGCAGCCGTCAGATCCTCTCCTGCTAGCAAGGAATGACAGCAACTACTGCTAGTATCCGGTCATGGCACGGACGGTCACTCTGCGGCTGTCCGATGCCGCGTACGAGGCGGTCAAACGCTATGCGGAGGCCGACCAGCAGTCCATGAACTCCTGGATCGAGGGTCTTCTCGACGTCGAGGACATGCGGCGGCGCTGCGCGGCCCACGGCCGGTGGATGGCGGCGCATCCCGAGGTCGTCGCGTTCGCGCAGGCGTGGGCCGATCGCAACCTCGACGAGCTGGCGCAGCGTTGAGCCACTCCCCGCGGCGCGGTGAGGTCTGGACCATCGACTCCGGTGTCAGCGTGCTCGTGATCTCCTCGACCGTCTACAACGAGATTGCGACCGAACCGACCGTCGTCGTGGTACCGGTATTCGACACCGAGCCCGACGCCGGATTCGGCGTGGACCTCGACGACGGCTGGGCGGCACCCGGTTTGATCGCCAGCATGCGGAAGACACGGCTGGCTGAACGCCGACGACGAATCGACCTCCAGTCCCTCACCGACGTCAACACCATGCTCTTCAAGATCCTCGCAACGCCGGACCGCTGACGCCAGGCGCTCAAACTTTGGGCGTTTTCACATCGAGTATCGATGGGCTGAGGCGTCACCAGGTGACTGGCAGGGTCGCAAGATTTCGGGCGCCGAGCATGCCGTGTTGCCAGTCGAGGGTGTGGATCTCGGTTGCGAGGGCGAGTGCCGGCAAGCCGGTCAGCAACGTGCCGAGACCTGTTTCGAGTTGCAGCCGGGCCAAGGCGGCGCCGAGGCAGTGATGCAGTCCGGGAGCGAAGGACACATGCCGGTTGGTGGCGCGGTTGAGTCGCAGTGTGTCGGGTTCGGGAAACTCGGCGGGGTCTCGGTTGGCCGCGCCGAGTGGGAGCACGACGACCTCGCCGACGCTGATGCGGACCCCGGCGATCTCGGCGGCAGCGACCGCCCGTAGTGCCCTGTCGGTGCTGCCGGCACCCGCTGGGTCGAGCCGCAACAACTCGTCCACCGCGGCGGGGAGCCCTCCGGGTTCCCGACGCAGCGCGGCAGCGGCGGCCGGGTTGAGCAACAGCCGCAGGGCGCCGAGAGCGAGCGCCTGCGCCGGCGGGACGAGGCCAGCGCCCAGCAGGCTGAATGTCAGCCCGTGTACCTCGGGGTCCGTGAGCGCCGTGCCATGCTGATCGGTGGCCGTAATGAGCTCACTGAGCAGGTCGAGGCCAGGTTCGGCGCGACGCTCTGCGACCAGCCGGGCGAGAAACGCCGCGAGCTCCTGCCCTCGCTCGGCCGCGTCGGCGGCGTCCTGAGCGGTGAACAGGGCATTGACGTCGGTGACCATTTCTTCGAACCCTGGCCGCTCACTCAGTGCGACACCGAGTAGCTCGCTGAGCGTTCCCGCGGCGAGCGGGCCGGCGAAGCCACGCATCAGGTCCGATGGCGGACCGTACGCGGTGAGCCCGGCGAGTGCAGCATCGGCGAGCTGCTGCACGGCAGGACGCAGGGCGGCGACCCGCCGGGCGCTCAAGGCGCGGGCCAGCACCCGCCGCAGCCGTGCGTGCGGCGCGCCGTGCATGAGGAACAGCATGCCCGTGTTGTTGGCCTCGTCCACCTGCATCGGCACGCCGGGGATGTAGGGGGCGAACCTCGGGTCGACGAGGACAGCGCGTACATCCGCGTGGCGGGTGAGCAACCATGCGGGTCCGCCGTCGAACTGGATCCGGCTGACCGGTTCGCTGGCGCGCAGCTCGGCCAGCTCGTCCGGCGGGTCCATGCTCGAAGCAGCCGGGAAGGGATAGCCCGGCAGGGGACGAGTCGGCGCAGTCATCACGTCTCCTTGATCGACTTTTGTCTTTGCAATGCAACCGCATTGTAATTGTGGAGCGAAGCTTTCGCAATGCACATGCATTGCCGTCGTATCCTCTGTCGGTGCCCAAACAGGTCGATCACACCGCGCGCCGCCGCGCCATCGCAGACGCGCTGTGGCGAGTGGTGGCGCGCGAGGGCTTCGAGGGCGTGAGCCTGCGGCAGGTCGCGGCCGAGGCAGGGGTGTCGATGGGCATGGTGCAGCACTATTTCCGTACCAAGGAGCAGATGCTGCTGTTCGCTCTCGACACCATGGAGGAACGGGCGGGTGCCCGGTTCGCCGCAGAGCTGGCGAGGCTCCCGGACCCACCCCCGCCCAGGGCTGCGGTACGTGCGTTTCTCGTCCAACTGCTGCCACTCGACGAAGCCCGGCGCGAGGAGGGCCACTCACTGTATGCGCTACTAGCCGGCGGGTTGCGCCATGGCGGGCTCGGGCAGCGGTTGCGCATCGGGATGGGGCAATTGCGTGAGTTCATCACCGGCCAAGTAGTGGCTGCGGGCAAGGTGACGTCCGACCCCGAGGTCGCCGCCGCGACCCTGATGGCACTCACGGACGGTCTCGCCGCGCACGTACTCGGAGGCTTCCTGGCACCCGAAGCCGCCGAAGCCGCGCTCGACGCTCAACTCGAGACGGTCTTCGGCCCGGAAACCTCGCCCTGAACCACGTCCCCGAGCATGGGGTCCCGGTGGAGCTTGCTCGCCGTTATTCGAACCGCACCGACCGTCTTGATGATCTCAACCGGGTCATGGTCTTTTAGGAAAGTATGTTTCGTTGTTCAGAGCTGGGCTGGTGAGCTTCAGGCTTGGAAGATCTTTGAGGATTTTCATGGTTTCCACACTGACGGTGACGGTGCGTTTGAGTAGGTCGAGGATGTAGCGGGGGTCGCTGGTTTCGGTTGCCCAGTCGTTGGGGTCGTTGACGATGCCGCTTGCTTTGTCTGTTTTAACTTGGTAGCGCTCCATGATCCATTCGATGGCGGATCGTGAACCTAGTGTGTAGTCGTACGCCTCGGAGGGGATACCGGTGAGGGTGATGTTGCTGTTGTAGATGATTGTGGACCTGTCCGGTACCCTGCCAGTCTTGCCGAAAGTCATCTTCTGTACCCGGTAAAAATCCCCTCCAGTCGCTCCAGCACCATGCTTGGTGATTTCAGCAAGCGGGTAAAGCTCGACACTCTCGTAGCCAAGATGTAAGTCGGCGAGCTTTTGACCGGCTTCTGCAAACGCAGCAAAATCCTGCACGGTTGGCACCTTGGGTATACGAGGAAGCATCTTCCTCAAGTCAGCGGCGAACTCTATCCGGTAGTCGAGAGAATGAAGTAGTGCGTAGACGTAGTAAAAGATATCGTCCTTGCCGATTGGCGGACCATAGGTGTCGCGGTAGTCAATAAGAATCTCGTCCGTGATGTTGTCCAAGCGTCTGTAGGCATCGGCAGTGCCATCGTTGAAAAGGTCTAGCTCGTCTGTGGATTGTTCGTAAGTGTAGCGGGGGAAAAACTGGCCCCCACTGCCCGCACCTGTGACGTGCAAATCGGGAAGAGAATCGATCATTAGGACAGAGAAGGGTACCGCCGATCCAGCGCCGACGTAGTAGAACCCGAAGTTGTGGTGCTCCGGAGTCGGAAAAATCTTCGGCATCTGCGAACGCTCATGGTTGAGATGCCGGTCGAAGTAGAGATGTTGCTTTGAGAATGGCCTATACGTGCCCACAACCAGCCCCTCGGAGCGAAAATCCACTCGGTTCCTCTTGGCGAGAAAACCTTTTAGGCTACGCGACCAGCTAATCTTGGAGGGATCAAGATCGATGAAATCGTCTACGTGGGCTTTCGCGTCGCTGATGGACTCACGTCGGCACATGTCCTTGAAGTCATCGACCTGAGTGTCGTAGAAGCCGATCATTCGTTTCACATTGGCTCGCAGCTCGTGGTGCGAGTAGTTGTAGACCCACGCATCCCGGTTGCTCTGCAGACCAGCCGAGTACACGCCGAACACTGTGAGCGGCTTCTTTTCACCGGCACTGGTCTTCACCCCGATCGGGGTGAAAGCGCCGAATGCTGTGTTGCGTTGGTTGATCCAGTCGCCGGCTGCGTTCGGGATGATTTGCTGCCACTCGATGGTGTCCAGCGCGCTGTCCGCGACGATTTGGAGTTTCTTCCCGCGAGTGACGTAATCGTCGATTTCACAGTAAAAAATCTTGGAGTTTGCAAATGGTTCTGGCTTTCTAACGAGCAATAGAATGGCTACCGTTGCCCGCGAGCCCGAACCAAATATCTGACCTCCCTCCCTTCGCGCCTGTTCGCCAGAAGTACGCGTGTTGCCGCGGAGGTTGAAGCAGTAGATCGAGTGGAATTCCTCGGCGAGGGTTTTGCGGAGACCATCGGCGGTGTTGGAGTCGATGTATCCGCCGTTACTCACGTAGCAGATTACCCCGCCGTGGGCGGAGGCGGTGATGCGGTTTGAGGCCCAGCGGATAGCCCGGATATAGGAGTCATACAGCGAGTTCTTGTTTATGGCCGTGGAACGCGCGGCGTAGGTGCGGGCGATGGAGCTGTCCAAAGTGGGGTACTTCTGGTTTTGGTTAGCATCGTTTTGGCTGGTCTGCCCGGCAGAGTAGGGCGGGTTGCCGATGATGACTCTGATTTCCAGGTCCTTTTGATGAGCTACCCGATCGTTGTTTTGCGGGAAAATCACCTCGTCCATAGTGTCGTCGTCTTCAGTCATCTGGAACGTGTCAGTAAGGACGATGCCATTGAAGGGGACATAATCGGTGCCCGTGGTGCCGTGGTAGGTGGCTTCGATGTTGATCGCGGCGATGTAATACGCGAGCAAGAGAATCTCGTTGGCGTGCAACTCATTTGTATATTTGTGCAGCAGGTCCTCAGGCCGGATGAGACCACTTTGGAGTAGCCGAGTGATGAACGTCCCAGTCCCAGTGAACGGGTCCAAAATATGAACACCGTTGTCGCTGAGTGAAACACCGAACTCTGCGCTCAAAACGGACTCGACGCTACGGATAATGAAATCGACGATCTCTACCGGGGTGTAGACGATACCCAAGGATTCAGCGGCGCGAGGGAAGGCAATTTTGAAAAACTTTTCATACAACTCGGTGATGATCTTCTGTTTGCCTTCGACGTTGTCAATCCCTTCAGCACGCACCCGTACGCTGTCGTAGAACTTCTCCAGAGTCTCGGTCTCCCGGTCAAGGTTTTGCTCATCGAGCGCATCAAGCATTCCCTGCATGACCTGAGAGACAGGGTTGTGCTCGGCAAAGGAGTATCCCTCAAACAGTGCATCAAAGACTGGTTTGGTGATCAGGTGCTGGGACAGCATGTCGATGGCGTCCTCGCGGGTGATGCCATCGTTGAGGTTGGCGCGAAGTCCCCGCAGAAACTCATTAAAGGTGCCTTCGACATGAAGGGAAGGATCGGCGAGCAGCGCCTTGATACGGGTGGTGTGGCGCTCGGCGATGATAGAGACATCCTTGGCCCAGTCTTCCCAGTAGCGCCGGTCGCCGACTTTCTGCACGATCTTGACGTAGAGGGCATCACGCCATTCCCCGATACCAGGAAAATCTAGTGTCCCCTGCACGCCCCGCGTAGTTGAGTCCGGTTCGTCGTCGAAGCCGCCGACACCGATGACCTGGAGTTTGTCGGTCTTGGCTTTATTCAGCTCGATCTGGTTGACCATCGCATTGAAACGCTCGTCGTGAGCGCGCAGTGCTTGCAGCACCTGCCAGACGACCTTGTACTTCTGATTGTCGGCCAATGCCTGCTCCGGCGACAACTCAGCCGGGATGCCAATCGGCAGAATCACATACCCGTACCGTTTACCCGGTGCCCTGCGCATCACTCGGCCCACAGACTGCACCACATCGACGACAGAGTTGCGGGGGTTGAGGAAGATCACCGCGTCCAGGGCAGGAACGTCCACCCCTTCCGACAAGCACCGTGCATTGGACAGGATGCGGCACGTGTCGGGACCGCTGGGTGCTTTAAGCCAGTCGAGCATCTCATTACGGCGCAGCACATTAAACGTCCCATCCACGTGCCGGGCTTCGCAGCGCAACAAGTGCTCGGGCGTGGTCGCAGCGTCGTCCTCGTCACCATTGGTCAGGTCGTGGGAATCCACGTACTGGTCGACGATGGTGGTGAACAACTCGGCGAACTTCTCCGAATCCTTGATAGACCGAGAAAACGCCACCGCCCGCGACATGGGCCGGGTGTCGTCACCGAAGCCCGATTCGACCTCTCCGCGCTTAGCCAGACCATTCCAACAGCCCACGATCTTCGCAGCATCATCGATTCTCAGCTCGCTGTGCTCGTCGGCGAGCTGGGCTTGGAAGGTAGCACTCACAGCCTGCTCGTCAACCGCGAGAACCAGAACCTTGTAGTCTGTGAGCAGGCCCTTGCTGACCGCCTCGCCGAAGCCCAGGCGGTGAAACTCTGGCCCGTAGAAGGTCTCATCGTCCATAGACGCAAGCACCACAGAACCCTCACTGGCCTGCGACTTGCTGCTGTCGTCATAGATACGTGGCGTCGCGGTCATATACAGGCGCTTGGCGCCCTTGATAAAGCTCTGGTCGTGAACCCGGACAAAATTTGATTCCCCGGGCTCACCTCCCAGCGTGACACCCGTCGTGCGATGGGCCTCGTCACAGATGATCAGATCAAACCCCGGCAGGCCCCGCTGCTGGGCCTCGGCCACCACCAGGATGGACTGATAAGTGGAGAAGATGACCGTGATCTTCTCCGCCGCTTCACCGCCGGTGATACAGCCGTAGAGTTTGGCGGCGTCGGTCGTGGCCGGAAAGACAAGATCATACGGCGCGATGTCCTCGCTGTCGGTGCGCTTGCCCACTTTGGTATCCGAGCACACCGCAAACGGACGCAGAGACACCTCGGCTTCAGCGGTCCACTCCTTCAACGTCTGAGACAGCAACGAGATAGACGGGACCAAAAACAACACACTGCCACCGGCAGGAACCAGGTCCTCAACGATGCGTAGCGACGTCAACGTCTTGCCCGTGCCACACGCCATAATCAGCTTTCCCCGGGCACGCGCTTGAAATCCCTCGCGGACCCTGCCCAAGGCAAGGCTCTGATGGGGTCGCAGGACCTTTTTATCCTTGCGCTGCATCACCTCCGGGACGCGAAGACTGAACTGCGACCAGTCAATACTCGACTCATCAAGGTCCTGCACCCGCAACCGGGTCACTGGCACGTGCTGACCTACCAGAGCGTCTTCAGCGTGACGACTCCACTTGTCAGTGGTCGACACAATCATGCGCCCACTGAAAGACTCCTTACCGGAGGCGGTAAAGAACGAATCAATGTCACTTTTTTGCAGCGTGTGAGTCGGATGGTAAAACTTGCACTGAATAGCGGTCAGCCCACCGCCCTCACGCTCCCTGGCAACGAGATCAATGCCCGTGTCAGGCTTACCATGCCGCCCCGACCAATCGCTCCACAGCCACACATCGCTGAACCGATCAGACCACGTGACATCTGTCCGCAGATACGCAGCCATAAGCCGCTCAAACTTGTCACCCTTATCCCGCTCATCCGTTGACGATGCGTACAACTCATCAAGGATATCGTGTACAGACGTCACCACTTCCCGGCCACTCCTCTCGTACACCCTCCAAGGCTGGGGGCGGGGCTAGGGTCAATGTCACTAAGTTAGGGCCGCCGAACCGTTCATGATCACCTTTTTGGTGCCGAATTCGACACATTTTGTCACTTTCGACACCAAAACGGTGATCATGAGCCACTCTGTCATCCTTAGCTAAGTGGCATTGGGGGCTAGGGTAATCGTGCACCTTCTACCACCCACCTCCCATGCCCGGGACCGCCAAGCCCTGACCGCATACCCTGCGGCACTGATCCGGGTTCCCTGGACACTGGGCTGCCACCTCGGGACAGCTCACCCTAGGGCTTGTCATTCCACCCGCTTGCAGGCGACTGAGGTGAAGCGATCTCGTCCCGAGGGTCGGCCAACTCGCCACGCAACGGCAGCAGCGACTTGATCTCGACCCTGGCAGCGGCGGCTTCCTTGCTGAGGAACCGGATCTGGTCCATGTACGGCAAGTTGAGAGACGCCGCGGAGCGGCTGAGCACCTCGGCGCTGTCGGCCCCGGCCCGGAACGCCTCCGCGGTGATCTTCCTGCGTTCTGGACCCATCTGTGCGAACGCCCGAACACCGGCAGCACCCCCGACCGCGGGTCGATCCGCTCCAGCTGTGCGAGGTAGGCGGCCTGGGCATCAAGATTGGGCGCTGTCGCTCGTGGAGGGACACCAGGCGGCGCCGGTGTAGCAGACCCACAGCCAGCGGTCAGGATGATGATTCCGGTGAATGCACCCGCGAACGCAACTCGGTACATGGCGGTGGATCCTAGAGCGGCCTTCCATCACCTTGGCCATCGCGCGGTCGTCCACGCCGCAGATCACTCGCCAGGAGAGTTTTTCGCTTCGACGCCGCACCGAGCAACTTCGCGGCCTGCTCAGCCTCCGGATCGGTGAGCGCGACCGTAGTCCGCAACGCGCCGACAAACGTCAACCACACGCGAGCGGCCTGACCCTGGCCTTGGCGAGTCACGATGAGCGTATTCGGATCGCCATCGGGGGTACGGCCCGGAAACACCGCGCGGAAGACCTCGGTGGGCGTACTTCCACTGCGCGGCGTATCGCTGATCATCGGATCACCGTCGCACCCGAATGGAACAGATGCGAGGCTATCGGTGTCGCCTGTGGAGGGGGCGGCCCAAGAGGCGACAGGAGGGCTCGATGGTCGAGCGGGCGGAGTTCGCGGCCGAACTCGCAAGCAGACGCGCGGAGGCCGGACTGTCGCTGGCCGATGTAGCCGATCGCGCGCATGTTCACCGAGGCTACCTGTGGCACGTCGAACATGGGCGCCGTTGGCCGACCGAGACCGTCGCCAGGGCCCTCGATACCGCGCTGGATGCCGGCGGGGAGCTGCTGGCCATCTGGGAAGCCGCAGACCGTGTGCTGCGCCTACGAGGAAGCAATGGTCAGTCCCCGGAGCTGCTGGAGCTGGCCGCCAGAGCCGCGGCGAGCGACGTGTCGCGAGCGACGCTCGACCTGCTCGACTCCCGCGTGGATGAGTTGGCCCGCTCGTACACCCGCACGTCGCCCAGTGACCTGCTGCGCGACGTACGCACCAGCGCCCGCCACATCAGCCGGCTACTGGAGGGCCGCGCGACGCTCACCCAACGCCGACGGCTGCTCGTCGCCGGAGGATGGGCCGCGCTACTCGCAGCGACGCTGCACGTCGACCTCGGCCAGCGCGGCGCGGCCACGGCCGCCCGAGACGTCGCCGGATCGCTGGGGCAAGAGACCGACCATCCCGAGTTCGGTGCCTGGGCCGGTGAAGTTGGCACATGGGTCGCGCTGATCGACCAGGACTGGCAACGAGCAGCGACGCTGGCCGCGGCGGGAGAGGCGATCGCGCCCGCGGGCAGTTCTGCCGCCGCCCAACTGGCTATGCAGACCGCGCGCGCGTCGGCCCGTCTCGGTGATGGCCCCGAAGTGCGGGCGGCGCTGCGCCGCTGCTCGGCGGCGGCGCAGCGCCAGTCACAGGAGCGCCCGCCTGACCACCATTATCAATTCGACGGCGACAAGTTGGAGCTATATACCGGCACAGCTCTTGCGTGGCTGGGAGACCCGGCGGCAGAGGATTTCGCCCGCCATGCCGCGGCACGCGCCGACGTGAGCGACCAGCGGCGCCGCGTGGCAACCGCACACCTTGATCTCGGACTCGTCCTGGCGAGACTGGGACGGCCTGACGAGGCCGCCCACTACGGCGTGCTCGTGCTGGCATCGAACGAGCTCGTGCCTTCGAATGCATGGCGTGCCGACGAGCTGGTCGCCGCAGTCAGCGCGTACCACGGCCTACCCGAAGTCGAGAAACTTCGAGAGCTGGCGGCACAGCGCACCAGCCGCTGAACAGCCGAACGAGTCGGGCTCGTGCGCCGGGATTGCCCGGGGCTCCACCAACCTTGTGGTGCGCAAGCTGCCCGACGGGCACATTGAGATCGATCCCCACGTCACTGGTGGGTGCAGCAGGGGTCGAACCTGCGACCGCTCGCTTGAACGACGCAAGATGCATCTCCGCCTGCGCCGCGGAGTCGGCGAACGCGGCGATGAATTTGCGCCAACCGTGCGCTGCGGCCCGCAAGGGCAGCACGAAGAACAGCCAGGTGCTCTTGCCGCTAGCCCGGGGCGCAACGTAGGCGTCCCGGTGCTGCGAGGGCAGCTCGTCGGGCACGATCCAGCGTTTAGCCTGCTCGATCAGGTCGAGATGGAACTCGGAGAACGTGATCCGGCCACCGGTCTCATCACCCCGCAAGTGGTGCGGCAGGAAGATCAAGGCGAACACCAGCGGGTCCACCCGCGACACGGCGCGGCGATAGTCCGCAGACCGCACCAGGGCATCCGCATCGAAACCAACGAGATACCGCCTCAGATCGAACGCGGCAGCCCAGAGCGGCGAATCGAGCGCGGCGGTCACGCAGCTCCCGGTACCCCAGTGGTCCCGGCGAGAGTCAGAATCACGGCGATCAAGAACGCCACACACGCCAGCACCACCAGCGCGGTACGCCCCGTCGAGTGCGTCACCAGCCCG
>JBOHFF010000012.1:0-11036 GCA_050699515.1 Pseudonocardiaceae bacterium | reverse complement strand
GTTGACGGCAGGTCAGCTGCGCAGTGACGGTGTGCGCCGTGAACGAGACACCACCGACCTGCCCGGCGCGAAAAACGTCGCTGACGTCTCGTTCACGGCACCCGACGGACTTCCGGCGCCGACCACTTAGGCATGCCAAGCGCGCCATCGAGCGGATCTGCGCCAGCACCGGAGACGCGCTCACACCGGAACTGTGGCGGATCCATGTCTCCGACGACGCGGACTACCGGCCACCGTGCCCTCGAACCGCCCCAGGCACACCCTCGCCCCGATGAGCCGCCGAGCGAGATCTGTCGACGATCTCCGCGCTACGCTGGCCGTCGCGCCCCTCTACCGCGCCAGCTCGCCCGCGCCGGATGCGCTAGCGCGAAGTGTGGCAGACCGACCGCGGCAGCGTCCTGGCATCGGGGGCTGGCGCTTGGCGCATCACCGACATCGACGGACGCGGTCGTCGTGACCTCGGTGGGCGCGCACCGGGCACACCGCTACCACGTCGGGTACGAGGCCGCGAGCGCCGGGGTCGAGTCCGTGGTCCGCACCCTGGCCCTGGAATACGGGTCGCGGCTGTCGGTGCGGGCGTTCGCGCTAGGTCCGCTGGCCGAGTCGACCAGCACCACCACCGACGGCGAGGCGTTACCGGCGTTGGTTCGCCTGGTGCCGCTGGGCCGCTATGCCCGCTTGGCGGAGGTCGCCGAGGCGATCGCCCTGTTCGGCGGCCAGGCGTTCGACCTGGCTAGCCCCAGACCATGCAACCACTACACCCATGCTGTCGCCGAATTCTTCGACCAGATCATGGACGACCACCCCGAACGCCGCGCCGCCCGACTCGGCCTGCTCGCCGCGATCACCGAACTCGGCGAACGAACCCTCGCCTGGCAACACCTGCAGACCTGACCCACTCGCACAGCGGAGGTGGGGTACGGGCACCGGACCCACCACCCGAATCTGACCCGAGCGCCGCCATTCCGCCGTTCTGATTATTCATCGGACGCGGATCCTCAGACGCTGTCGTCGGGCAGTATCTGCGGGATGACGGGTAACACGACGCCGGAATCGATCGCCGTGACATGCGCCAAAAGCACGCCCGCTTCAGCGAGTGCGAGCAGGTCCGGCAACCGGTACGGCTCGGCCGCGTCGAGATCCACCTGGTAGCCGAGATCACTCAGGCTGGCCACCGTCATCCGGCTCAGCGGGTTACCCCGCCCGGCGATGAAACCCGACATCAGTTCGTTGCGGAAAACACTTTCCCGCCAATGGCCCTCGCGGGTGCCGGGCCCACCGGTGTTCTCGACCGGCACTCGCCGGCGGCTGTTGTCGCCACGCAACGTCTGATATTCGGTGACAGCGCCGGCACCGGAGAACGTGGGATTCGACGTGCCTTCGCCACTGAGGAATCCCTTGAGCTTCCAGATTGTGCCGATACCGAGCACGTGGCCCATCTCGTGGGTGATGACGTCGTTCAACGTGCCGTCGGCTTCCAACTGCTCCAGATCGGCGGTGTCGAACGACATGATGCCCTTGGCGGGGATGAAGGCCGCGGCACCAGCCGACGCCGGGCGCAGGTGAGTCGGACCCGCTTGCCCGAGGATCCGGCCCGGGCCGTCGATCGCGGAGCCCTGGGCGAGGATCAGGACGTCGTCGATGTCCTCGCCGTCCGCCGTCGCGGTGGGGAGGTCCCCGACGATCATCGTGGTCCAACGGTCGGCCGCCGCGGTGAACGCCGCCTGCTGGGTGGCACTGAGCCCACCGAGGAAGCGAACCTCGATCATGAACGGTGAGCTCGTGGCGGCGAGCGATGAGGCGCGCTGCGCGTCGGCTCGGGCCTGGTAGATCTCGTATTTGGTCACTGCGGCATCCTGGTGGATGGTTCCCAGCCGCCACCGCCGGGGGTCTCGACCGCGGCTGAACAGGTCATGGTGCGACAGTAGCCAGCACGGCCCGATGGTCCGAGCCGGTGATGTCGTGCACCCCGAAGGAGCTGACAGTTCGTCGTGGGCCCGCCAGGAGGACGTGGTCGATGGGAGCCGCGAGTAGCCGCGGCCATGACGAGGGCCAGGTGCCGGTCAGGGCGTTGCCGGTCAGCGCAGCGGCGTCGACGCATCCGGAACTCATCAGCCGCTTGAACGGGGGGTGATCGAGGGTCGCGTTGAAATCACCGGCGATGATCGCCGGTGTGGTGCACCACTTGGCCATCTGATCCAGCTCGGCCCGCCACTGGGGAACCTGACTGGGAATCGGCGGCGCCGGGTGAACGGCGACGAGAGTGAACTGGCGGCCCTCCACGGTGATCGTGGCGCTCAGTGAGCCTAGCAGCGCACCGCGAAGCGCGACGGCGAACGTCGGTCTCCGATCCGCTTTTACCAGCAACGAGGTGGGAAACGGTCCAGTGGCGACGCGCGCTGAGCTGACCGGGTTGCCGGGCTCCTCGAGCGGCTCATCGGTCTTGCTGACCAGATCCAGGCCCCGCCGCCGGGCACCGTCAACGACGCTGGCGGCGAAGTGCCGGGAGGCTTCGGGGAGCACGATGGCATCAACCCACCCGGCCACCGCCAATTCGACGATGTCGTCGACCGACGCGTCGTCGCCCTGCACGTTGCTGCTGAGCACGGTCACTGCCGGATCAGGAGCAGGCATGAGGGCACCGCGGGCCCGCCCGATCAAGGTCCCCGTCGACACCGCGGCGAGCACCGCCACGACGAGGCAGAGCGGTCTGAGCGCGCGAACAAGCAGGCTGAGAACGGCAGCCAGGACGAGCAGCCCGGCACCCAACTGAGGTCGGAACGCCACAAGCTGCGCCCACGGAGTCATTTCCCCGAGGGGTAGCCAGCCGGTGCCCAGTATCGAGCCGGTGGCGACAAGCAGTCCCCCGGCCACCCACCAGTACCCGATCCGGCGCCACCGGTGGCGGGACGCGACAGCAGTCTCGTGGCTCTGTTCCACGGCGCGGTGCACTGGTAGCTCCAGACAAACGTCTCGTCGTGTCAGCGGCGCGGTCTTCGACGCCTCACCCGCCGCGAGTGGCGACCCGCCGCATCCGTACCAGCAGCGCCGCGGAGGGCGTGACCTTGCCGCTCAAGTAGGTGGACAGCCGCGATGTCGAGGTGCCGATCGCCGCGGCGAACTCCGCCCTGGCCATTCCGGAAGCCGCCTGCAACCGGGTGATCTCGGCGGCCACCGCGGCGCGCTCGGCGCGCTCGGCCCGCTTGCGAGCGGCGGCGAGCACCTCGACCATCACTACCCCGACGCCGTAAGGCCGGGACACCTCCAGCGCCTCCTCCACGCTCCGGGCGACCGGCCCCCACGGGTCCTGCTCGATCGCCGCTGCCAGCCGCCGCCAGTGCCCTAGGCCACCCCGCTCCAGCGCAGTCAGGACCGCTTCGGTGGGCCAGACCTCGACCGGATCCTCCGGCGAGACCTCGACATTGCGGAATACCAGGCTCATCGCCGACCTCCCACCATCGTGGTCGCCAGTCTGCGGCACACCGAAGCGACCTCGTCCCATTCCTGCCAACGCGTGGTGATGTTCTTGTACTGATGGAGGTTCCTCGTGGTCGAGCGATCCTTGGGAGCCGGCTCGGCGAGCTGACGGACCAGCTGGGATGCCACCCCGTCCCCGGCTCCGTGCTGGTCGGCGTAGTAGTCGTCGAGGTTCGACAGCGTCCCGGCCGCATGATCGACCCCCATCCGGTCCGCCAACGCTGCGACGTCGAGGTAGTCACGGGTCTGGTTGCGACGAAGAATGAGGAACGCCTTGACCCGCAAGGTTTCCTCAGGGGTCGGTGCGGTGACGGATTCACCCGAAGGGAGCGTAATCCGTACGGTCTCCAACGGGGTTCGCCGAATCAGTTGCCGGATCCCGGTCTCGATTCCACCCAACTCCCCAAGAATAATCTTTCCGGGCGTGACGCGGTTGGTCACCCAGCCTTGCTGCGACTCGACTGCGTCGAGGACCGCGTCGAAGCGATCGGCGAGGTCCGCCAGCACGTGATCATGATCATAGGAATCGCGGTGACCCGCGTAGAGGGCGGCTGCCGAGCCACCGACGAGTACCGCGTCGGGCACCAGCTCCTGCAGACGCGCGGCAGAGCGCAACACCCGCATCAGGGTGGGGTTGTGCACTCCAGCCGGATCGTCGACCACACCTTGATCATATCAGATCTGATACATCCACACTTTGTCATCGTCCGGTCTGTCGAATGCGCGGCCCCAGCCGCCACCACCGGGGGTCTCGATGCGGATCCGGTCGCCGCGGTGGAGTTGCCAGGTGCCCTTGCTGGGTAATGACGTCTCGGTTCCGTCGGCGCGGCGCAGGATGTTGCGGCCCACCGCCCCGGCACCCCCGCCGGCCAGTCCCCACGGGGGGTGTTCGCGGCGCTCGGACTGCACTGTCAGGGTGCAGTCGGCCAGCACCTCGACCTCGCGAATCAGGCCGTCACCGCCGGGATGCGTACCGACCCCGCCAGAGGACGGGCGCAGTTCGTAGCGCCAGACCCGCAACGGGTAGTCCAGCTCGACGGCCTCGGCGGGGGTGTTCTGGGTGTTGGTCATCCCGGTGTGCACCCCGGACATGCCGGGACGACCGGGGGTGCCGCCCTCGCCCCCGCCGAGGGTCTCGTAATAGCTGAACGCCTGGTCGCCACCGGTGCCGATGAGCAGGTTGTTCATCGTGCCCTGGCTGGCCGCCGGAACGTGCTGCGGGATCGCCTGGGCGAAGCAGCCGAGCAGGACGTCGACGATCCGCTGGCTGGTCTCGACGTTGCCGGCCGCGGTCGGCGCGGGGAAGCGCGCGTGCACCACGGAGCCCTCGGGGGCGAGCACCCGCAGCGAGCGGTAGCAGCCGGCGTTGGGCGGCGCGTCGGGGTCGGTCAGCATCCGGAACACGAACATCGCTGAAGACAACGTCACCGCGAACACCGCATTGAGGTTCACCGGGATCTGCGGGTCGGTGCCGGCGAAGTCGACCGTGACCTCGTCCCCGGCGACGGTCACGGCGGCACAGATCCGCACCCCCGAGCCGACCTCCAGGACGTCGGCATGGCGATAACACCCGTCCGGGATCTGCCGCACCGCGGCCCGGACCCGCCGGTCGGAGTAGTCGCACACCCCCGCCATCACCTCACGCAGCCGCGCCGGCCCCATCGCCTCGGCGAGCTCACGCAGCCGCCGGGCGCCGACGTGGTTGGCCGCGAACTGGGCCCGCAGGTCCCCCCGGCGCTCGCCCGGGGTCCGGGAGTTCGCGGCGATCAGGGCCACCACGTCCGCGCGCTCACCACCGGCGTCAGCGATGAGGATGGGCGGGATCCGCACCCCCTCCATCGCGATCTCGGTGGCGCTGGCCGGCATGGACCCCGGTGCGGCGCCGCCGACGTCGGCGTGGTGCGCCCGGTTGGCCACATAACCGAGTAGCCCATCGGCCGAACCGACCGCGGCGACGATCGTGAGATCCGGCAGGTGGGTCCCGCCCAGGTAGGGGTCGTTGACGCAGACCTGCTGGCCGGGTCGCAGCGGCCCGTAGGTGTCCAGCACCGCGCGGACGCTGGCCGGCATGGCGCCCAGGTGCACCGGGATGTGCTCAGCTTGGGCGACCAGTTCCCCGTCGGGGTCGAACACCGCCGCCGAGCAGTCCGCCCGTTCCTTGATGTTCGGGGAGTACGCCGCGCGCCGTAGCGCCACCCCCATCTCCTCGGCGACCCCGGCCAGCGCATGCCGGAACACCTCCAGCTCCACCCCGGATAGCTCAGCCATGCGCCCTGACTACCACGATCGTCGAGCCACACCCAATGGCGGGTGGTGGGGTCACGGTCACGTCGAAGCACTGGCGAACCCCGGCCGGACGGGAATTTTTCCCCGCCGCACCCTTCTGCCTTGAGCTGGGCTAACAGTCCGGGAGCGGATGCGCAACACCTGACTTCTACGCTTGAGGTCAAGCGGCTCCGGTGCGCAGGTACACCACCAGGTTGCCCGCGTCGTCGACCACCGCGACGTCGTCACCGGCCAGTAGGGTGGTGGTGTCCGGCTGCTCGATCAACGCTGGGCCGCTGACTTCGTCGCCTGCCGCCAGTCCCGCTCGGGAGATCACTCGTGCCGTGACGGTGTCGCCGATCTCACGGGACCGCTCCCCGGCGGGCTCACCTTGATCCCAATCGCCGGGTGGCTGCGTCAGGATCGGGGCACCGGCCGCCACCACCCGCAGCGTGACGACCAGTACCCGCTCGTCAGGCATGGCGTACCCATAGGCCTGCTGGTGGGCGGAGTGCAGCAGCTGCGCCACATCCGCGCCGGGCTCGACGGTGATCCGCAGCTCGTGGGACTGGCCGGCGTAGCGGGCATCGGCGATCCGGGACAGGGTGATCTCGCCGGCCACGCCCTGGGACTCCAGCTCCGCGCGGGCCTGGGTCTCCAGCGCCTGCCAGGCATCGCTGAGATCGTCGGCGGCGGGCGCCATCACCGTGCGGGAGGCCTCATAGCGGGCCGGCGCGAGCAGCAGACCCAGCGCGCTGAGCACTCCCGGGGCGGGCGGGATCACCACCGCGTGGCAGCCCAGCTCACGGGCCAGCGCGGTGGCGTGCAGCGGGCCGGCGCCGCCGTAGGCCACCAGCGCCAACCCCACCGGGTCGACGCCGCGTTCGGTGCTGACCTTGCGCAGCGCGCGGGCCATCGTGGCCCGCACCACCGCGAGGATCCCCGCCGCCCCACCGGCCGACTCCGGTAGCGCACCGAGCGCGCCCGCGGCGGCGTCGACGTCCAGGCGCAGGCCACCACCGAGCTCCCGATCCGGGTCGAGGTGGCCCAGCACGCAGTGCGCGTCGGTCACCGTCGGCTCGGCGCCACCCAGGCCGTAACAGGCTGGCCCGGGGCAGGCACCCGCCGACCGCGGACCCACCCGCAGCGCCCCGCCGGCATCGACCCAGGCGATCGACCCGCCGCCCGCGCCCACGGTGTGGATCCCGACCGCCGGCGTGCGAAACGGCAACCCGGCGATCTGCGCGGACGTCGACACCGCTGGCTGACCATCCCTGATCAGGCACACGTCGGTGGAGGTACCGCCCATATCGAACGCGATCGCGTTCTCGAAACCGGCGGCGCGCGCCACCGCACCCGCGGCGACGACCCCCGCGGCGGGCCCGGACAGCAGCGTGTGCACCGGGGCTGCGGTCACGAAACCGACGCCGGCGGTGCCCCCGCCCGAGGTCATCACGGTGATCGTCGGGTCGGGGAGCTGGGCGCTGAGGTTGGACAGGTAGCGGCGCATCACCGGCTCGACGGCGGCGTTGAGCACGCACGTCGAGGCCCGCTCGTACTCGCGGAACTCCGGCAGCAGCACGCTGGATCGGGTGATCGGCACGTTCAGCCGGCTCAGCGCGTCGCACAGCCGCCGCTCGTGGGCGTCCCCGGCGTAGCTGAACAACAGGCTCACCGCCACTGACTCCGGCTCCAGGCGCGCGACCGCGCGCACCACCTTCTCGATCTCCTCTTCGGTCAGGGCGATGACCGGCTCACCGTCGGGGCCGGTCCGTTCCAGGACGGTCACCACCCGCTCGCGCGGCACGAGCGGATCGGGCTTGGTCACCGCCAGGTCGTAGAGCGCGGGCCGGTCCTGCCGGCCGATCACCAGCACATCGGCGAACCCATCGGTTGTCACCAGCACGGTCCGCGCCAGCGTGCGCTCCAGAACAGCGTTGGTCGCGGTCGTAGTGCCATGCGGCAGCAGCCGCAACACCGCCCCAGCCGGCAACGCCTGCGCGACACCCCGCCGCACCCCCACCGCCTGGTCATCCGGCGTGGTCGGGACTTTCACCGCCCGCGACCGGTGACCAGCGGTGTGCACCACGACATCGGTGAACGTACCCCCCACATCCACCCCGGCACCGGCAAATCCCGCCATCACACCACCCCCACCCCACGGCAACCCCCCGATACAGAGACATGTCGGGGACCGGGTGCCCTGAGCGTGAGTCTAGGTGGTCGAGTCAGGTACAGGGATACGCGTGATGTTGCTGGACGCGACCGTATACCTCAGTGCCTGCCGTAGTGCGCCGACGAACCGGACACCACCGGCGTCGCCGGTGGCAGTGGTGAGCTCAGGTTGGACATCAGTTCAGTGCCTGCAATAAGGCTGCAACGTAACCCGGCGCCAGTGCGCGGATCGTTCGCTCGTCGAGACCACCGGTGAGCGCCGCGACGGCCATCTCGGTGCCAACTGTTGCTCGCGCGCCGAACAGGTCGTCGAGATAGCCCAGGCCGGTCTTGACGACCTCACTGGTGCGGTCGTCGACCAGTAGCTTGTGGAAGCGCTTGGCAACCTCGGGCGGGCCCTCGTCAATCATCATTAGACGGACGACGTCGCCGGCGTCCTTGTCGTTGAGCGACCACGGCGGCCTCGAGGCCGGGCACTCGGCGGGCGGACATCTTGTCGTGTGGAGGGATCTGCACGCTTCGGCGCCCGCCCTCCGACAGACTCTCGGGTACGAGAAGATCGACCGGGATCTTGGCGACGCGGTCACCGACGCGTTCATCCCGCGACCAGGAGCCAGCAAGATCGGCGCTGGCGCGCACAGATCCCGCGTTTGTCATCGCCTGCTGCAGCCGGGGCTCGTCGGCGAGGTGCTTGGGATCAAGGCCGAGATCCGCATCGCTTGTATATGACGCCACCGATAGGTCGAGGTCAACGCTGCGTAAGTAGATCGCCTGCGCTCCGACGATCGTGATCGCATCGTCTTGATCACGAAGCGCCACGAGTGCGTCGAGCAGCACCCGGCGCGCAACGACATTGAGGGCCTGGCGGTCTCTGACACCCTCAGGAATCTGCGACACAGTTCCGTCCTGGTGTCATCGGGCTCGGTCCGCGCCACTCGTCCTCGTGGTCGGTCATCCACTCGAGGAGTGGTTCGCCTTCAGCGGGCAGACGCCCGGGTCCGCTCAGGCAGTCCAGTACCAGCTGGCTGAGCCCGACAATGGGAACGCCATCTACGCGCTGAGGATGCGGCCGCTCCATCGCTCCGTGACTCGTGGGCTGCAGCAGGAAGACGTCGACACTTGAATGATCGACTCTCAGCAACCCGAGATCTTGTGCAACCTCCTCCACCACGCGGGACCCCGGCGGGACGTAGAGCATCAGTGCGCCTCCCACGGCGGTCGGCGCGAAACCCTGCGCGGCGAAGGACCCTGTGGCGAGGACCTGGTGACGGATCTTGTTGTCTCGGAGAGCGCTGAGCGTCCGGTCGAGTCCCATCCTTATGATCGTCGGCCAGACGTGGTTGGCCTTCATCAGCTGATACGTCTTGGCCCGAGATCGCAGCAGCCCCTCCCAGTCGATCTTGGTGACCACGTGCTTGCTGCGCCGGATCAGCGCCTCCTCACTGAGTGACTCGAGAAGGCGTGAGATGTAACTTTCGCTGATCCCGGTCGCTTTGGCCAGCTCACTTGCCCGCCGAGGCTCACGGAAGTCGACGAGCTCGCGGACGAGGCGACCAGCTCGTGGCCCCGACAACCCCCGCCGCCCGCGGCTCGGAGGCCTGGGATCGCGCTGATCGCCGTCGGTCCTGATCCGGCACCACTGGATCGTCGATACTGATCGAGACGTTGCCGGTCAGATCGAGGTAACCAAGACCTTCTTCCTCGAGCACCCTGCGGGTCTGTGGGCTTAGCCATGGCGAGATTACGAGCGCTGCCGTATCGCCACCCTGCCGCCGGCGAGCGAGCTCGAGCCGCGGACCGACCGCTTTGGTCGCATCTGATGGGGTCAGGTGGGACTTCGCCTCGACGATCATCAAGACTTGCCGACCGCCAGGTTGCCCTATACGCAGAAGCGCATCGATCCTGCGATCAACTGGTTCCGTCTCGTTCTGCTGCAGCCGGAGCCGCCAACCTTCGCCGAGTAGATCCCTGAGCTGCGTGATCCCCTGCTCCAGCAAGTCGTGTTCGCTGAGCTCGAGTTCGGTCATGGCACCATACTAAACGTAGTGACTTGCCAGATATCGCAAGTTGCCCAGTACGGACAAGGTGAGATCCTAGGCAAGCAGCTAGCAGTTTACTGGGAGCCCATGGCACTCGACGAGAGCGACGACGCATCCACCAAGCTTGCCTGATCTTGCCCTCCAACGACGCAACAGACCCCCCGCGGCACTGTTGCGTAAACGGGCACGGACTCGGGCAGGCTGTGCTGATGCGTCGTGCGCTCCAGAACCGCGTTGGTCGCGGCCGTAGTACCATGCGGCAGCAACCGCAACACCGCCCCCGCCGGCAACGCCTGCGCGACACCCCGCCGCACCCCCACCGCCTGGTCATCCGGCGTGGTCGGGACCTTCACCGCCCGCGACCGGTGACCAGCAGTGTGCACCACGACATCGGTGAACGTACCCCCCACATCCACCCGGCACCGGCAAATCGCGCCATCACACCACCCCCAGGGTCATCGTCAAAGTCGTGTCGTGGTGATCACCTCCTTCCTTGATCGCTTCGGTTAGACGCCGAGGTGTGTGCGGACTTGGTCTAGGCGGCGCCGGGAACCCCGATGGTGGGGCCCTACAGCACGAACCAGATGGACGACTTCTACCAAGCACTGGGCCGCGGTGAAGCCAAGCTGTCGGGCCTGATGAACCTCCTGCAGCACTTGATCGTCGCTGAGCAGTGCGCGCCGAACTCGCGCGTGCTGGATGTGTGCTGTGGCCGCAGGCTGGCGCTGCCGCTGCTCTACCGCTACGCCCCGACGATCGAGGGATACGTCGGACTGGACATCAGCGCTGACAATCTCGATGAGGCCCGCGAGCGGATCGACGCCCTGCGCGCGACGTACGGCGCCCCCTTCCCAGTGGACCTGGTGGAGTGCGACGTGGCCCAGCCCTGGCCAGCTCTGCCCTCGTTCGACATCGCCCTCTACACCTCGGCGCTGGAACATCTGCCGTTCGAACTCGGCGTGCAGAGCCTGCGGAACACCGCCGCCGCGCTGGCGCCGGGCGGAGTGCTCTATCTTTCCACCCCGGCGGCCGTCGGCCTCCCGCCTCGTCCGCTGCAGTACCGCGTCCACGTCTACGAGT
>JBOHFF010000011.1:0-4813 GCA_050699515.1 Pseudonocardiaceae bacterium | reverse complement strand
TGGAGTGGCCCCCTCGCGTAGCTGTTGCTCGGCCCCAGCAGCCGCAGCCTGAGCCTCCCGCACCAACTCGGCGAGCGCGATATCCTCCCGGGTGACTTCCGTGACCGTGGCCTCCACCCTCTCCGGTGCGTCGATCCCCAACAGCCTGGCGCGGCGTTCAGCGACCTTGACGGCAACCTCGATGTTGCGAGCCACACGGCCGGCGGCCTCATCATCCTGAATCTGCGCGTCAAGCTTCTCGCGAACGCCACGATCCCCGCCGCACCCACCAACCAGCGCCAGCAGCGCCCCGATGACCTACACGATCGTCAGGACGACGCTCACTGTGCCTCCGTGGGTGCCCCCAGCAACCGCAGGCCGTAGCGGATGTTGTCGATGTCCCGGCGGCGTAGGCCAACACGAGGACCACGACGTACACGGCGTGAGCGGGATGGGATCGTCCGGCGACGCCAAGGAACACAAAGCCGTAGGCGCCGCAGAGCCCCGCGAGGGCGAACAGCGCCGCCCGCTCCACCAGGAGGCCAACCAGGTTGTACCTCACGATGCCCATCAGGGCCACCAGCACGACACCAACAGACCGCCGTGCCAAACGTAGCGGGCCCACGCCGGAAACGTGGTGATCAAGGTCTGGCCCTCGCTGCCGGTGACCCAACCGGCGACGGCGCACAATGCGGTGAGCACCAGCAGGTGGACCTCGTACCAGTTACGGCCTGCCGCCACGCCAGCCTCTGCGGGTGTCGCCCGATTTCACCGGGTGGAGAAATACTACGCCCAGCGACGCCCCTAAGTGGCGACGAGGACACGATAGATCGTCGGCCAGATCACCCCAGGCGCCTCGGCGACGCTGGCGTGCATCTGCCGAGGCCATCGCCACCTGCCGCTCGGACAGCTTGGGCTTGCGCCCTTTGCCAGCCACCACATCAACATGCCCCAGGATCGAATCCTCGACAGTTCCAAGGTAACGCTTCGCATCTATCGTTACTGATTGTCACAAGCGTCTAATTGCAAGGATGTAATTTATCCCCGGTCGAGTCAAGCCCCCCCTCCATCGAGCGGCATGAGGCACTATAGATACCGTCCTCTCAGCTGCGAGCGATGTATAGCTGACAGTGAGGAGGAGGTTCGCACTGCTGTGAGCAGCGTGACGGGTGAGATCGAGAAGCTGCTAGAAGAGTTGAGGAGGCAGGGTTGGCGAGTTGAGCGCCGTCGGTACTGGGTCTGTTACTGTCCGTACCCCAAGAAGCATATGAAGACGGTGCACATCAGCCCTTCGGACCCTAACTATATAAAGAATTTGAAGGGGCAATTGAAGAGGGCAACCTGTTGGAGGGAGGGTCGATGACCTCAACCAGGTACCTGGTTGAGGTGGGTTGTCAAGTGCAATCCAAGACCGAAGACCTTGAACCCCAATTTCTCCGCTTAATGGATGCTCTACTGGAGGAACCCGGAGCCATCGACCCCGATATTACCGCCGAGCTTGCCACTGGCGACATTGTGATCTCTATGGGTGTCGACGCTAAGACGGACAGTTCCGCGCTCGAACTGGCACTTGTGTACGCGCGGTCTGCCATTCACAAGGTGGGTGGCTATACCCTTGACTGGGGCGAGCCAAGGGACGGCGCGTTTTATGTAAGGGAAGGGTTCGATGCACGGGTTCGCCCGGCCGACGTCCCGGCCTGCTGAATAGCGGCTCATGCTGCGGGCATCCGTCAAGGACTCGATCATGCCGCCATACCTCGACACGGGAGCCAAGGGCGCGGTACACCATCGAGCGGGCCACGCCCAGCACCTCCGCGATCGCGGTAATCGTCCCTCCGTTGGTGTTCATCTGTCGCGCGGTGGCAAGCTGTCGCTCGGTGAGCTTCGGACGCCGTCCCCCGGTCCGGCGCGCGCAGCGGCGAGCCCAGCGTTCGTGCGCTCGCGGATCAAGTCCCGCTCAAACTCGGCCAGCGACCCGAGCACGTGGAACAGAATCTTTCCGGCGGTGGTCGTGGTGTCGAACCCCTCCGTCAGCGACCCCGGACGCCGTCTCCGGAAACACCTTGATGCAGCTCGCAGCGGTGAGCGCATCGGTCTGCATCGTGCAGTCCTGGTCGCTGGTACTCACCTGGGCGTAACCCACCAGGGTCACGGGAGCGCCTCGATCTCCTCGTTTGCGGACACGTGCTCAACGCCTCCAGCGCGACCACCATGCCCTCCAGCGGTGCCGGCTGGAGGGCGGACACCTCAGCTGCCCGGAGGTGATCGCGGCCAGCAGCGACCGTAGCAAGACCGCCACCTCGGCCACCGTGCGATCGTCGACGCTGCCGCCCTCACCTGCCATGGCCCCGATGCTCCCCCGCCTGCCGGTCAGCGATCAACGGTCAGTCCGCCGTCGGTCACGGCGAGCAGATGTGCGTCCTTGCCAACTCGACGACCTGTGCGGCCTGCGCCTTGTCGATCGTCGCGTTCCCACCGCTGAGCCGCTGGACAGCGTTGTTCACCACAGTGGCCTCATCCTTGCCCTGCTCGATGTCCAGACAGATGTTCTTCGCCCGCCTGATGGCGCGTTCGGTGCTCACCACAAGCCCCAGGTCGATCCGCTCAAGCTGCGCGAGGTAGACGGCCTCAGCGCCAGCGTTGGGCGCTGCCGTTGGTGGAGAGACACGTGGGAGCGCAGGTGTAGCAGACCCGCAGGCAGCGGTCAGGACGATGATCCCGGTGAGCGTCCCCGCGAACGCAACTCGACGCATGGCGGTGGATCCTAGGGTGAGCCTCCGGTCACTCCGGTCACTCCGGTCACTCCGGTCGCCGCGCCCGGGCATCACGCTGCCGCCTTCGCCGGTCAGGGCACCTGACCATGCTCGGTAACGACCGGCACACTCCTGAGCACGGGAGCCTCAATCACCAGATCATGACCCAAATCTTGTCGCCGGACACGAGGCCCCCAGTGGAGCGATCCAGTCGTAGGCCGGACCGCCCCTCTGAGCTGACACCGACGACGTGCGCCTGGCCGTCACGGCGACCCTCCACGTCCGTGAGGCTCTCGCAGCCGACATACATCAGAGGAAACTTGATGACCTTCCCTTGGCGCTGGGCACCCGGGCGCGCCGCGAACCACGGCTCATCACTCGCCATCGTCAGGCCCCTTACGCTTCGTCGCCGCACCGAGGAGGTGCGCAAGCTGCTCGGCCTCCTGATCGGTCATTGCGACCGTAGTCCTCAACGCACCGACGAAGGTCAGCCACACGCGGCTCTCTCGGCCCTGGCCCTGCCGCGTGACAATCACAGTGTTGGGGTCACCGTCGGGGGTGCGGCCGGGGAAGACCGCCCGGAACATCTCGGTTGGTGTGCTCCCGGACCTCGGCTCCAGATGATCAGAAGTCACAAGATCACTGTTGAACACAGCCACCTCTTGCGGTGGTGCACGCTGTCCTACCGACAGGGCGCCATCCGATGCTAGCCGCGGCCTATGACGGTCGCGTCGCCCGAGCGATGTTCAACCGATGCGCCAGCTCGCGCAGTCGTGCCGACGGGCGATTCAGGGTCAACAGCTCGTCAACGAGCAGCCGCGGCAGGCGATGATGCGCAGTCCAGTCCGGCGCCGTCCGCTCCAGGGTGAGCAGCACTGACTCCGCCGCTTGTGTATGCCCCAAGCGCAGGTGGGCGTGCGCCACATCAACCAGGTGGCGTGACCGGGACATCAACGGCAGCGCCGACTCGCGCGGCATTCGCCGAGCGACGTCCACGGCGGCCACGTAGTCCTCGGCGACCACCGCGCAGTCCGCGGACTGCATAACGAGATTGGACGGACCGAAGATCACATCGACATCTACTCGATCCACACCGGTGCGCTGCGCGACAGCGGTGGCCTCAGCCAGCAAATCAGCCGCAGCACCGGTCCGGCGCTGCCGAGCAGCGGCGGTGGCCCCGCGCAGCAGCAACCCCCCGTACACCGAAAGCTGCTCGGTGCTGGCCTGTCCGCTGGGTTGCACCTGCTCAGCGGTGGCCACCGAGACACGTTCAGCGTCGATGAAGCGGCCCTGGCGGATCAACACGTGTCCGAATATGTACCGGGCAGAGGCGACACGTAGCGGGTCCAGTGCCAGCGCCGCCAGACGCACCGCCTCCCGCGCGGCGACATGACCCAGATCGGCCGCATCGAACCTCACCAACGTGCCCGCGGTGAGCTGATGCACCTGGGCCGCAAAGTCAGCCACGCGGGCTGAGTCGGCCGATGACGCGGCGTGGACGGCGGCCTGGGCGTCGACTAACAGCCGGGGCAGCAGGGCGGCCAGCGGCCCGTACCGCCCGGCATAGAAGCTTCCCCAAGCGTAAATGACGGCCCGCTCCAACTCGGCGAGGTCGGGCACATCGACGTCATCCAGCTCGCCCAACAGGTCATCAATGCCGGTCAGCACATCACGAATAGCCCCCACCTGGCCTTGGTCCTCACCGGTCGTGCATATGGGTCGCAAGGGACCCAGCAGGCTGGCAAGATCAACACCGAGAACACGGGCGATACGCGCCAGCGAGGCGATGGAGGCCGTGTGCCGGCGGCCCTGCTCCAACTTGCGGATCACATCGACGCTCACGTCGGCTGCTGCCGCAAGATCATGCTGTGTGAAAGTACCTCGACGCAGCTCGCGGATGCGCTCGCCGATGATCGATTCGGCCATCCGCGACACCTCCGGCAATGGACCCTGGTGGGTGTTCCACTGCCAACGGTAAAGGTGTACCCAGGCGAACGCGCCACCCGGCCACACAGGAGCAGCGGCGGGAGGACTGAACGACGCGCCGCCCAGTCAGCACCAGGGCGGCGCGGCGGCCGGTG
>JBOHFF010000010.1:0-65521 GCA_050699515.1 Pseudonocardiaceae bacterium | reverse complement strand
CCACGGACCTTCAAGAACCCCGCTGGCCCGTCCATCTCACTCAGCTGCGTCCACTCGCCAACCCTGATGTCACCCACAATCCGTAGCTTACGGATCGACAGGCGCTCAGCGTTGGCGGATCGCCAGGGCACTGTCAACTTTGTAATCTGGGTGACTGGAATGATCGACGGGTTGCTTCCGTCCTACAGGGGTGCCGGGCCCCGCGCGGCTGTCTGTGATTACCCACAGTGAAAAACACCCATGCCCGACAGCCCTGGCGACGCCTTCGCCGACCTGGATCATCTGGCGGGCACCGAGACGTTCAGCCGACTCTATGAAAGGTATGAGCGTGACCGAGCAGCACAGCGCCTGGCGCGCTACCGGGCTCTACTGGAGCAATCGGACTCCCGGCATCGGGCTGGTTGATCCCAGCGGTACCGAACGCACTCACCCGGTCATGCCGGGAACCGCAGTGGGCTATCAACTTGGTGAATCCCGCTGCTGCATCGGGGTCTGGTTGGCGCAGCAGCATCGGCGCCAACCATGCCCGTTCGTGCACCGGATCCCCCCAGCAGGCAACCAAGCCCTATGCGATCCGTGCGCGGCAACTGATCCCGGCCGGATGTTCGCGCGCAACATCACCGTCGACGATGGACGTGAGTACGCGCTGTATCTCGCCTGGTTCGGACCGGGCCTGACGAAAGTCGGGCTAACCGCCACCGAACGCGGCACCGACCGACTCGCCGAACAAGGCGCACTGGCCTTCACCTGGCTCGCCCGCGGTCGCCTGCCCGCCGTGCGCGCGAGCGAGCACCGTATATCGGCCAGTGGCCTGGCTCCCGAGCGACTCCAGCAGCGCGTCAAACTCGGCATCTGGTGGAAACTCCCGGACCAGACCCAACGCCAAGACGACCTGCGCACTGCTTACCAGGAGATCAGTGAGACCGTGTCGTGGCCTGCGGGACTGAGCCGCGAAGCATGCGCCGTGATCGACCTGGTTGAGCTGTTCGGGTTGGACGCCTTTCCCGATACCTGCCAGGAGATCATCGCTGTGGCCAGCGGCGCGGTGCTCAGCGGGATCGTGCGCTGCGCTATCGGGCGCGATCTCCTACTCGACACCCCTGACGGGCCGATACTCGCAGATACCCGGCTGCTGGCCGGATGGCTCCTGCACCCCACTACCGCTACACCCACTGGTCTCGATCTGCGTGCATGCGACTACGCACACCGCGATGACGGCGATGTTCAGCCCGCCCTGTTCTGACACCGCTGGCCGGTACCCAGTGCTGGTGCTGGAAGGCATGCCTGGCGCAGGCAAGACCACCGCCGCCACCGCCCTGGCCACCGAGAACCACACCGTGATCGGTGAATACACCGCCCCGGCAGGCAACGTCATCCCGATCAACGCACACCCGGCTGTCGATGACGATGCCGGACACCAAACCAACTGGTTACGCAAACACCACCAGATCCAGGTTGCCCGCCGTCATGGCCCGGTGTTCTGCGATCGAGACTGGCTCTCCGCGCTGGCCTATGCCTACAGCAGTCACGACGGTGAGCTGCTCACCAGCCGCGCCCGTTGGGTGTCCGACCACCTCGACCGGGGGAACCTCGCCCTCGCCAGCACCTACGTGGTGTTCCAGCTCGACCCGGCGGTCAGCCTCCGTCGCCGCGCCGACCGCCTCACACCCCATCACCCGTGGAGCAGCCGGCCCGGCCTGGTCCGCCTCGCTGCGTTCTACACCGACCCCGCTACCACCCTGGCCTCCGAGCACCCCGATCTGGCCGCCCGCCTGCGCGCGGCCAGCTGGCACTTGCTGCGCGACTACACAGTTGAGCGCACCGTCCGCTTCCTCCGCGATCTGGCCGATCACGCATGAGTAAATCGCAGCGGCCCACGGTGGTGATGACCTTGCACGACGGGTTCTACGGCTGCGGCACCGGAGCCGGTCACTCCAACCGTGCACTTCTGACGATCCTCGCCCATCTCCTCCCCAACGGGACACGGCTGGTCGTGCTCCCGGTCCACGTTCACCCCACCAGCCCCGAATACAACCCGACCTGGCATGCCGAAACCGCGACGCTGCTCGCGCGCGTCGATGCGGCAGTGCATCCGGTGGATAACGGCACAGCAGGCCAGGTCCGGTTCGGCGGCCTGAACTGCTTCCGGCATCTCGTCCGCCACACCGCCGACATCCTCACCCAGTGCGTACTCCCGAACGCCGACCCCGTGCTGATCCTGGCGCTCGACGCCCCATTCCTGGGACTCGCGCCGCTCTTACCACCGGATGCGGTGCCGAACCTGGTCCTGGTGCCGCACTCCACCGCCCGCATCCACTCACCGACCGACCTACGACGGATCGCCTGGGAGTCCCACGGCCTACGCATCGCCACCGAGCACGGTGGGCGAATCGCTGCGATCTCCGACTACATGCGCGCCCACCTGAACCTCACCTACCAGGTTCCCAGCGACTCCCTAGTTGACCTGCCCAACGGCCTGAGCCCGGCCGACTGGCAGCTCACCGCACCCGACAACGCAATGCTGCCAACCCCGGCACTGAACGGATTCCTGCTGGCCATGGGCCGCGCCCAGCCCTACAAGGGCTTCGACGACCTCCTCGACGCACTGGCCCTCCTGCACCGATCAGATGTGCCCGTGCCGCATCTGGTGCTGGCCGCCGTCACCGACAACCCCGAACGGTGCACCTACCAACAGCACCTCACCGAAAAGATCACTACACTCCGGCTGAATGCCACGCTGCTGACCCGATTCCACCCCGACATCCGCCGCCTGCTCGCACACCCAGCGCTGCACGGTGTCGTGGTGCCCTCCCGAGCCGAGCCGTTCGGCCGAATCCTCATCGAAGCCTACGCGGCAGGAGCCACCCCGGTCATCGCCACGACCGCAGGCGGACTGGCCGAGCAAATCATCGACGGGATCACTGGATTCACCACCCCGCCCGAGGATCCTGCCAGCCTGTCCGCCGTCTTGCGGCGCGCACTGGTCCTCACTCCCGGCGAACGGCGGCGGATTCGGGAGCAAGCGAGGCGGTTCGCCTCCAGCCACTATGACTACCCCCGTACCGTCAGCGCATTCCTGGGCAACGTCGCGCCGTGGATGGAACGACCCGCTGGCCGTCAATCCACATAGGATGCGGGCAGTACGGGCGACTCCGCCGGAACACCCCACCGCTGCTCCGCGATCAACGCCGCCGACTGGGCCTGCGCCAGGCCAGACTGCCCCCACATCAACAAACCAGGGGCTTGGGCAAACGAGGTCATCAACCGCCGAAACAACCGACCACTGTCAGGATCCGGATGGCGCGGATGGAACTCGCCGATCCTGCCCACCGTCCGCACCAACGCCTGCGGTCGGCCCGCCCG
The DNA here is from genome assembly GCA_050699515.1 of Pseudonocardiaceae bacterium. Lineage (GTDB taxonomy): Bacteria > Actinomycetota > Actinomycetes > Mycobacteriales > Pseudonocardiaceae. The sequence continues at coordinate 62,158 of JBOHFF010000010.1, read as the reverse complement.
CTGCACCAGCTCATACCCGAAATACACCACATCGGCGACCGTGACCTGGGATCCTCCATCGCCTCCCGAACCACCGTGGCCGCCAGATCAGCGTCGATCGGTTCCGGTGAGCCACCCGGCAAGTTGAATTGGTCCCCGGTGTCCTGCACCAACACCCGACCCGCGTCATCCACCAACCAGCCATACACCTGAACTACAGGCACCCCCACCGGAACCGGCCTCGGACACCACACAAAATCGACATCGGCGATCTGCGACACGACCACAGACCGTAACCACCCCTGCCTGTCACATCCAGCACGCCACGCCACGGGAAGTCGGCAGCAGCCTGCTGACCCGTACACTCGATCGGACGGGTAGCGCGGCAACCCCAGCGGTGAGGGAGCGGGATGGCCAGGCGGGTCGGATCCAGCGACAACGATGCGGATGTGATCGTGGTGGGGGCGGGACCCGCGGGCTCGACGGCCGCCGTGTATCTGGCCAGAGCCGGGCTGGACGTGTTGCTGCTGGAGAAGTCCACCTTTCCCCGCGAGAAGGTGTGCGGGGACGGGCTGACCCCCCGGGGCGTCAAGCAGCTGATCGACCTGGGCATCGACACCAGCATCGAGGCCGGTTGGCTGCACAATAAAGGCCTGAGGGTGGTCGGCGGGAGCGCGACGATCGAGCTGCCGTGGCCCGACTTGGCCAGCTTCCCACCCTATGGGGTGGTCCGCCCGCGGATGGACTTCGATGAGCTGCTCGCACGCCACGCCGAGCAGGCCGGGGTCCGGCTGCACGAGCGCAACACGGTCACTGAGGCAATCACCGAGGCGCGCACCGGGCGCATCATCGGGGTGCGAGGCCGGCAAGGTCCGGATAAGCAGCCGGTGGAATACCGCGCCCCGCTCACGCTGGCCTGCGACGGGGTCAGCGCGCGGCTCGCGCTGAGTCTGGGGATGGACAAGCGCGAGGACCGGCCGATGGGGGTCGGGGTGCGCCGCTACTACACCACCCCGCGCACCCACGACGACTTCCTGGAAAGCCATGTGGAGATCTGGGACCACTCCGTCAAGCAGGAGCCCCGGCTGCTACCCGGGTACGGCTGGATCTTCGGCATGGGGGACGGCACGTCCAATGTGGGTCTGGGCATCCTCTCGACGTCCTCGGCCTACGGCAAGACCGACTACCGGGCGCTGCTGCGCTCCTGGCTGGACGGCACGCCGCAGGAGTGGGGTTTCCGCGAGGGCAACGCCGTCGGCAAGATCGCCGGCGCGGCCCTGCCGATGAGTTTCAACCGCACCCCGCACTATCGCGACGGGTTGCTGCTGGTCGGGGATGCCGGCGGCATGGTCAACCCGTTCAACGGCGAGGGCATCGCGTATGCGATGCAGTCCGCCCGGTTGGCCGCGGAGTGCGCGGCCCAGGCCCTGGCCCGATCGCAGGGCCCGGCCCGGGAGCGCGCGTTGCAGCGTTACCCTACGGCGCTGCGGGAGGAGTTGGGGGGTTATTTCCGGTTGGGGAACCTGTTCAGCCGGTTGATCGGCCATCCTGCCGTGATGCGAGCGGGGACGCGTCACGCGCTGCCGCGCAAGACGTTGATGCGCTTCATGCTCAAGCTACTGGCCAACCTCTACGACAGCCGGGACGGTGACACGATGGATCGGGTGATCACAGCGATGGCCCGGGTCGCGCCCAGCGTATGAGGCGACACATCTCCCCGATCAGCGATAATGCCTGATCGGGGCCGATTGATAGGTTAGCCTCAAGGCAGCGCGTGACCGGCCCGCACCATAGGGTGGATGAGACACCGGTGGATGTGACATCAGGTGTAGATGAGGACACCGGGTACATGCGGGACGCTCACGAGACGGGAAGGACGGGACGGCAGTGTTGCAGCCCTACGTTCCCTTGGTGTTGATGCTTCTTCTGGCGGGGGGTTTCGCGGTCTTCTCCGTCGTTGCGGCCCCTTATATCGGGCCGCGCCGGTACAACAGGGCCAAGCTCGACGCCTACGAGTGCGGCATCGAGCCCTCCCCGCAGCCGGTCGCGGGCGCCGGGCGGATGCCGGTGGCGTACTACCTCACCGCCATGCTGTTCATCCTGTTCGACATCGAGATGGTTTTCCTCTACCCGTTCGCGGTCGCCGCGGACTCGTTGGGCTTGTTCGGGCTGGTGGAGATCGCGCTGTTCATCCTCACGCTCGGCTTCGCCTACGCGTATGTGTGGCGCCGCGGCGGGCTGGACTGGAACTGATCATGGGTCTGGAAGAGAAGCTGCCCAGTGGGATCCTGCTGACCAGCGTGGAGAAGGTGGTCAACTGGACGCGCAAGTCGTCGCTGTGGCCGGCGACGTTCGGGCTGGCCTGCTGTGCGATCGAGATGATGACCACCGGTGCCCCCCGCTACGACTTGGCCCGTTTCGGTATGGAGGTGTTCCGGGCCTCACCCCGGCAGGCCGATCTGATGATCGTGGCGGGCCGGGTGAGCAACAAGATGGCCCCGGTGCTGCGCCAGATCTATGACCAGATGCCCGAGCCGCGCTGGGTGCTCGCGATGGGCGTGTGCGCCTCCACCGGGGGCATGTTCAACAACTACGCGATCGTGCAGGGGGTGGATCACATCGTCCCGGTGGACATGTACCTGCCCGGTTGCCCGCCCCGTCCGGAGATGCTCATCGACGCGATCCTCAAGCTGCACGCCAAGATCATGGACGAGCCGTTGGGGCCGAAGCGGGCCGCGGAGAAGGCCGGCCAGCGCACCGAGCTGGTGGCCTCCTCGGTGCGCTACGCCCCCAAGCGGAAGCAGTGATCACTGTGACGACGGCCGGCAACAACGACAAGAACCTCGCGTCAGGTCAGCCCAGCTCCGCTGAGCTGACACCGGCCGAGCACGCCGAACACGAGGCTCGCGGCGGGGTGGTCGCCGGCCGGGCCCGGCAGGGCATGTTCGGAGTCAGTGGCTCGGGAGACACCTCCGGCTACGGTGGCTTGGCGCTGCCCGAATACGTCCCCGCCCCGGCGCAACGGCCCTATGGCGGGGTCTTCGACGAGCTCACCGACGAGTTGCTGGCCACGATGCGCGAGCGCGGGGTGCCCGCCGAGGCCATCCAGCAAGTCACCGTGGATCGCGGCGAGATCACCTACTACGTGCGCCGGGAGCACCTGCTGGCGATGTGCCGCGCCCTGCGGGACGACCCGGCACTGCGCTTCGAGCTGTGCAGCTCGGTATCCGGGGTGGACTACGGCACCGAGGTCGCCCAGCGGTTGCACGCGGTGTATCACCTCACCTCGATGACCTACCGCCGCCGGATCCGGCTGGAGGTCGCCCTCGACGTCGATGACGCCCACGTGCCCAGCGTGGTGGAGGTCTACCCGACCGCGGACTGGCACGAGCGGGAGACCTGGGACATGTTCGGCATCATCTTCGACGGCCACCCGGCGCTGACCCGCATCCTCATGCCCGACGACTGGGACGGGCATCCGCAACGCAAGGACTACCCGCTCGGCGGGATCCCGGTGGAGTACAAGGGTGCTGAGATACCCCCGCCCGATCAGCGGAGGGCGTATTCCTGATGGCTGAGCCGGATCCTTACGCCGCGACGACCCGGGAGACCACCGAGGGGCGGGTGTACACCGTCACCGGTGGTGACTGGGACAGCATGCTCGAGGACTTCAAACACGACGAGCGCATCGTCATCAACATGGGCCCGCAGCACCCCTCCACGCACGGCGTGCTGCGGCTGGTCCTGGAGCTGGAAGGGGAGGTCGTCACCCAGGCCCGATCGGTGATCGGCTACCTGCACACCGGGATCGAGAAGAACTGCGAGTACCGGACCTGGACCCAGGGCGTCACCTTCGTCACCCGGATGGACTACCTCTCGCCGCTGTTCAACGAAGCGGGGTACTGCCTGGCGACCGAGAAACTGCTGGGCATCACCGTGCCGCGGCGCGCGCAGGTGATCCGGGTGCTGCTCATGGAGCTCAACCGGGTCGGCTCGCACCTGGTGGCGATCGCCACCGGCGGGATGGAGCTCGGCGCGCTCACCGGGATGACCGTCGGGTTCCGCGAGCGGGAGGAGGTCCTGCACCTGCTGGAGTTCCTCACCGGTCTGCGGATGAACCATGCATTCATCCGGCCCGGTGGCGTCGCGCAGGACCTGCCCGACGACTACGACATCAAGATCAGGGACTTCCTGAAGCTGATGGCCTCCCGGCTGCCGGACATCGACAGGTTGCTCACCGGGCAGCCGATCTGGAAGCAGCGGCTGCAGAATGTGGGCTACCTCCCGCTGGATGGTTGTATGCAGCTGGGTGTCACCGGCCCGATCCTGCGCTCCGCCGGCCTGGAGTGGGACCTGCGCAAGGTGGAGCCCTACTGCGGCTACGAGGAGTACGACTTCGAGGTCCCCACCTCCACCGATGCCGACTGCTACGCCCGGTTCCTGCTGCGCGTGGAGGAGATGCGCCAGTCACTCAAGATCGTGGCGCAGTGCCTGGACAAGCTGGAGCCCGGCCCGGTGATGGTGGCGGATGCCAAGATCGCGTGGCCGGCCAAGCTGTCGATCGGTGGCGACGGGATGGGCAACTCGCTGGAGTACGTGCGCAAGATCATGGGACAGTCGATGGAGTCGCTGATCCACCATTTCAAGCTGGTCACCGAGGGGTTCGCGGTGCCAGCGGGGCAGGTCTACGTCGCGGTGGAGTCACCGCGCGGTGAGCTGGGTTACCACCTGGTCTCTGACGGCGGCACCCGGCCGATGCGAGTGCACGTCCGTGACCCCAGCTTCGTCAACCTGCAGTCCATGCCGGCGATGAGCGAGGGCGGTCTGGTGGCCGACGTCATCGCCGCGGTGGCCTCGATCGACCCGGTGATGGGAGGCGTGGACCGATGAGCGCGGCGGTGGACAGCACCGATAAGGACAGCGTCTTCGATGAACAGACCCACCAGCGAGCGCAGGAGATCATCGCGCGCTACCCGCAGTCCCGTTCGGCGCTGTTGCCCCTGCTGCACCTGGTGCAGAGCGTGCAGGGCTACGTCAGCCAGGCCGGGATCGCGTTCTGCGCCCAGCAGCTGGGGATCACCACCGCCGAAGTGAGCGCGGTGGTCACGTTCTACACGATGTACAAGCGCAAACCCGGTGGGGAGCACCTGGTCAGCGTGTGCACCAACACGCTGTGCGCGGTGCTGGGCGGTGACGAGATCTACGCGCGGCTGCGTAAGCAGTTAGGGGTCGGTCACGAGGAGACCGCCGGTGAGCCGGGGTCGAAGGGCTCCATCACCTTGGAGCACGCCGAATGCCTGGCAGCCTGCGACCTGGCCCCGGTGCTGCAGGTGAACTACGAGTTCTACGACAACCAGACCCCCGAGTCGGCCGTTGCTCTGGTGGAGGCGCTGCGACGTGGAGAGCGGCCGGCGCCGACCCGTGGTGCGCCGTTGACCGAGTGGCGGACCGTCGAGCTGGAGCTGGCCGGTTTCCTCGGCGAGCCGAAGCAGCTGCGCGAGGCGGTGGACGCGCCCTCGGCGGCACCCGAGACGCTGGCCGGCAACCGGCTCGCGGAGGAGAAAGGCTGGCAGGCGCCGGCGATGCCGGAGGAAACCCCACCGTTGCCGACCGTTGCCGCCAAGAAGTGATCACGTCTGTAGGAGGAGAGCTGTGACCGAGCGGACGCTCACCCCGGTGCTGACCCGGCGGTGGCTCTCGCCCAAGTCCTGGACCCTCGACACCTACACCGAGCTGGAGGGCTACACCGCGCTGCGCACCGCGCTGACCGCCCAGCCCGCCCAGCTCGTCCAGCTACTCAAAGACTCGGGCCTCCGGGGCCGCGGCGGCGCGGGCTTTCCCACCGGCCTGAAATGGAGCTTCATCCCGCAGGCCAAACCGGGCGAGGCGGCCACCGGGGCGGCGGCCAAGCCCAAGTACCTGGTGATCAACGCGGACGAGGGCGAGCCGGGCACCTGCAAGGACGTTCCGCTGATGATGGCTGACCCGCACTCGTTGATCGAGGGCTGCGTCATCACCAGCTACGCGATCCGCGCGCACGAGTGCTACATCTACGTCCGCGGCGAGATGGTGCACTGCCACCGCCGCTTACACCAGGCGGTGCGAGAGGCTTACCAGGCCGGGTATCTGGGTAAGAACATCCTCGGCTCGGGATTCGACCTCGACATCGTCATCCACGCCGGCGCTGGCGCCTACATCTGCGGTGAGGAGACCGCACTGCTCGACTCGCTGGAGGGCCGCCGTGGCCAGCCCCGGCTCAAGCCGCCGTTCCCGGCCACCTCCGGGCTCTACGCTGCACCCACTGTGGTGAACAACGTCGAGACCATCGCCACCGTGCCCTACATCGTCAACGGTGGCTCGGAGTGGTTCCGGTCCATGGGTACCGAGCGCTCGCCCGGCCCCAAGCTCTACTCGATCTCCGGCCATGTTCGCAAGCCGGGGCAGTACGAGGCCGGGCTGGGTATCACGCTGCGTGAGCTGCTGGAGATGGCCGGCGGGGTGACCGGCGGCACGCTGAAGTTCTGGACGCCTGGCGGGTCCTCCACCCCGATGCTCACCGCAGAGCACATGGACGTCCCATTGGACTTCGAGGGTGCCGTGGCGGCCGGCACGATTCTGGGCACTACCGCAGTCATGGTGTTCAACCAGACGGTGAGCGTGCCGTGGGCGGTGATGAAGTGGACCGAGTTCTACAAGCACGAGTCCTGCGGTAAGTGCACCCCGTGCCGGGAAGGCACCTACTGGCTGACCCAGATCCTGCAGCGGATGGTGCGCAAGGAGGGCACTCCGGCTGATGTGGAGACCATGCTCGACGTGTGTGACAACATCCTGGGCCGCTCGTTCTGCGCGCTCGGGGACGGTGCCGCCAGCCCGATCATGAGCGGCATCAAGTATTTCCGGCAGGAGTTCCTGGACCTGTGCGCCCAGCAACCCGGCCCCGGACGCCAAACGATCACGTTAGTGGAGTCGCGGCGATGACGCTGGCAACGCAGGCCGACAAAGGCGCCGACCGTGCCGTTCCTGAGGGGCACGTCCGGTTGACCATCGACGGCCGCGAAGTGGATGCACCCAAGGGCGAGTTGGTGATCCGCACCTGCGAGCGGCTGGGCATCATCGTGCCGCGGTTCTGCGATCACCCCCTGCTCGACCCGGTCGCCGCGTGCCGGCAGTGCCTGGTCGAGGTGGAGATGGGTGGGCGCCCGATGCCCAAGCCGCAGGCCAGCTGCAGCCTTACGGTCGCAGACGGGATGATCGTCAAGACCCAGCACACCTCGCCGGTCGCCGACAAGGCCCAGCAGGGTGTGATGGAGCTGCTGCTGATCAACCACCCGCTGGACTGCCCGATCTGCGACAAGGGCGGCGAGTGCCCGCTACAGAACCAGGCGCTGTCGGGCGGCCGGGCGGACTCCCGGTTCACCGAGACCAAACGCACCTTCGCCAAACCGATCCCGATCTCCACAGAGGTGCTGCTGGACCGGGAGCGCTGCGTGCTCTGTGCCCGCTGCACCCGTTTCTCCGAGCAGATCGCCGGGGACGAGTTCATCGACATGCTCGAGCGGGGCGCCGGTCAGCAGGTCGGGGTGGCCGCCGACAAACCCTTCCAGTCCTATTTCTCCGGCAACACCATCCAGATCTGCCCGGTCGGCGCGCTGACCAGCGCCGCCTACCGGTTCCGGTCCCGCCCGTTCGACCTGGTCTCCACCCGTGGGGCCTGCGAGCACTGCGCGAGCGGCTGCGCGCTGCGCACCGACTCGCGGCGCGGCGTCGTGCTGCGCCGGCTGGCCGGGCTGGACCCGGCCGTCAACGAGGAGTGGAACTGCGACAAGGGCCGTTTCGCCTTCGCCTACGCCAGCGCGGCCGATCGGATCACCCAGCCGCTGATCCGGGACTCCGACGGTGCGGAACCCAGGCCGGCGTCGTGGACCGAGGCGCTGCAGGCCGCTGCCCAGGGGTTGCGCAGCGCCAAGGACTCCGGTGGCGTCGGGGTTCTCACCGGTGGCCGGCTCACCATCGAGGACTCGTTCGGTTACGCGAAGTTCGCCCGCGTCGCGCTGGGCACCAACGACATCGACTTCCGGGCCCGGCCGCACTCCGCTGAGGAGCTGGAGTTCCTGGCCAGCCAGGTGGTGGGCGTCACCCCGGATACCGGTGGGGTGACCTACGACGACCTCAGCGCGGCCCCCGCGGTGCTCTGCGTGGCCTTCGAGCCCGAAGAGGAATCGCCGATCGTGTTCCTGCGGTTGCGCCGGGCCGCCCGTGACCGGCGGATGCCGGTGTGGCACCTGGGCCAGTTCACCACGCCTGCGGTGCGCCGCACCTTCGGCACGCTGCTGCGGGTGCTACCCGGTGGCGAGCCCGAGGCGCTGGACACCCTGAAGGGCCCGGCGCGGGAGGCGTTGAGCGCATCGGGCTCGGTGTTGCTGGTCGGCGAGCGCGCTGCCGAGGTGCCCGGGCTGTGCTCCGCGGTGGCCCGGTTGGCCGCGGACACCGGTGCCCAGCTGGCCTGGATCCCGCGCCGTGCCGGTGAGCGGGGTGCCCTGGAGGCCGGTGCGGTGCCGACCCTGCTGCCCGGTGGGCGGCCGGTCACCGACGCGACCGCTCGCGCCGAGGTGGAACGGGCTTGGGGGGTGACGCTGCCGAGCCGCCCGGGGCGCGATCTCGGCGGGATCCTCGCCGCGGCGGCGGCCGGGCAACTGGGCGGGTTGCTCATCGGCGGGGTGGACCCGTCAGATCTGCCGGACCCGCAGCAGGCCGAGCAGGCGCTGAACCGGACTGAATTCGTGGTGAGCCTGGAGATGCGACCCTCCGCGGTGACCCGGGCCGCCCATGTCGTGCTCCCGGTCGCGTCCGCGATCGAGAAGGCCGGCAGCTACCTCGACTGGGAGGGCCGGCGCCGGGAATTCGCCACCACGATCAGCTCCGGGCCGGGCCGGGCCGGCGCGGCGCTGCCGGACTGTCGTGTGCTGGACAGCCTCGCGATCGAGATGGACGTCGACCTGTTCACTCAGACTCCCGCGGCCGCCTGGGCGGGTCTCACCGCGCTGGGGACCTACGGTGACATCGACCGGGACATCAACGGAATCACCAGCCGCCACGCCGGCAAGCCGGTTTCGCGGCCGCCCGCAGCGCCGGCGGCCGGTGAGGGAAAGGTGCTGCTGGCCACCTGGCGGCGGTTGCTGGACAACGGGTCGATGCAGGACGGCGAGCCGCACCTGGCCGGCACCGCACGGCCTGCCGTCGCACTGCTGTCCCAGACCACTGCCGAGCAGCTCGGGGTATGCCTCGGTGGCACCGTGACGGTGTCGACTCAGCGGGGCTCGGTGACCTTGCCGGTCGCCGCTGCCGATGTGCCGGACGGGGTGGTGTGGGTGCCGGGTAATTCCGGGCCCGCTACCGTCCGGCGCAGCCTCGGTGTCGGGCATGGCGCCGAGGTCAGCGTGCGCAGCGCAAACGGCGGCACGGCTGCCACGACGACACGGGGAGGCAGGCCATGACACCCACTGCGGAACTGCTCGCCGATGACCCGTTGTGGCTGACTATCGTCAAGGTTGTCGTGATCTTCGTGTTCCTCATGGTCATGACGCTGTTCATGATCTGGTTCGAGCGCCGGGTGGTCGGCCGCATGCAGCACCGGCCAGGTCCTAACCGGGTCGGGCCCTTCGGGCTGCTGCAATCCCTGGCCGACGGGCTCAAGCTGGCGTTGAAGGAGGACATCACGCCGGTGCTGGCCGACCGCTGGGTGTACGTGATGGCTCCGGTGATCTCGACGGTGACAGCGTTCACGGCGTTCGCGGTGATCCCGATCGGCGGCGAGGTATCGATCTTCGGGTACCGGACCGCGCTGCAGGTCGCCGATCTGCCCGTCGGGGTGCTGGTGGTGCTGGCCTGCTCGTCGCTGGGGGTCTACGGGATCGTGCTGTCCGGCTGGGCCTCCGGCTCGCCTTACCCGCTGCTGGGCTCGCTGCGCTCAGCAGCCCAGGTGATCTCCTATGAGATCGCGCTGGGGATGTCGATCGTCGCGGTGATCCTCTACGCCGGCTCGCTGTCCACCGCCGACATCGTGGCTGCTCAGTCCCAGCAGTGGTGGTTCGTGTTCCTGCTGTTCCCCAGCTTCGTGGTGTTCTGCGTGGCGATGGTGGGTGAGACCAACCGGGCGCCCTTCGACCTGCCCGAGGCGGAGTCGGAGCTGGTTGGTGGGTTCCACACCGAGTACTCGTCGTTGAAGTTCGCGCTGTTCTTCCTCGCCGAGTATGTCAACATGGTCACCGTCTCGGCGATGGCGACCACGCTGTTCCTGGGCGGCTGGCACGCCCCGTGGCCATTGGCCGGCGGGCCGCTGGATCAGGGTTGGTGGGGCGCGCTGTGGTTCATCGGCAAGCTGCTGGTGTTCCTGTTCGTGTTCGTCTGGCTGCGCGGCACGCTGCCCCGCCTTCGCTACGACCAGTTCATGACGATCGGGTGGAAACTGCTGGTGCCGGCCAGCCTGGTGTGGATCGTGCTGGTCTCCGGGGCTCGAGCGCTGCGTGGCGCCGAGGTCACTCCGCGGGAGATCCTCGTGGTGGGTGGGGTCGTGCTGGTCATGCTGCTGGTCGTCGCCTTCCTGCTGCCCCAGAACGGGTCGAGCAAGCCGGCCCGGAGCGGATCAGCTTTGGACCCCGGCGAGGTACCCACCGCGGGCTCGGACTACCCGCTGCCCCCGCTGGATCTAGTAGTGCCGCCACCGCCGCTCCGCCGCGCCGCGATGACGGCGGCCGGCGTGGGTGCTGATGGCACGCCCTCGAGCAGGAAGGAGGACGACCATGGGACTTCTTGATCCGGTCAAAGGTTTCGGGGTTACCTTCTCCACGATGTTCCGCAAAGTGGTGACCGAGGAGTACCCGGAGGTCAAGAAGATCCCCGCGCCGCGCTTCCACGGCCGCCACCAGCTCAACCGGCATCCCGACGGGCTGGAGAAGTGCGTGGGGTGCGAGCTGTGCGCCTGGGCCTGCCCGGCCGATGCCATCTACGTCGAGGGCGGGGACAACACCGAGGAGGCCCGGTACTCGCCCGGGGAGCGTTACGGGGCGATCTACCAGATCAACTACCTGCGGTGCATCGGCTGCGGCCTGTGCATCGAGGCCTGCCCGACCCGCTCGTTGACCATGACCAACGAGTACGAGGTGGCCGACGACAACCGTCAGGATCTCATCTACACCAAGGAGGACCTGCTCGCGCCGCTACTGGCCGGGATGGAGCTACCCCCGCACCCGATGCGGCTGGGCGAGAGCGAGCAGGACTACTACGTGCAGGGTCCGACCCTGGAACGCCGCTCCGGCGCGGTGGGCGAGGAAGCGCCGTGAGCGCACTGGGTGTCCTGCTCGCGCAGCCCGGCCCAGCACCGGTTGACACCATCGGGCTCGGGGAGGCCATCGCGTTCTGGATCCTGGGTCCGCTCGCGCTGGCTGGTGGGTTGGGGATGGTCTTCGCCCGTAACGCGGTGCACTCGGCGTTGTGGCTGGCGCAGGCCATGCTGTGCCTGGGCGCGCTGTACATGGTCCAGCAGGCGCCGTTCCTGGGTTTCGTGCAGATCATCGTCTACACCGGCGCGATCATGATGTTGTTCCTGTTCGTGCTGATGCTGGTGGGCAAGGAAAGCGTCGACTCGGTGGTCGAGGTACTCCGCGGTCAGCGGGTCGCCGCCGCGCTGGGCGGGATCGGGCTGTCCTTTCTGCTGGTGGCAATGCTGGGCCGGGCCTTCACCGGAGTCACCTCAGCCGGTCTGGTCGCTGCGAACACCGTCGGTGGGGGCAATGTCGCCAACCTCGGCCGCTTGCTGTTCACCGACTACCTGTTTCCCTTCGAGCTCACCTCGGCACTGTTGATCAGCGCCGCGGTCGGGGCGATGGTGCTGACCTTCACTGAGCGCGCCAAACAGGGCAGGCTGACCCAGCGTGAGCGAGTCGAGGCCCGCATCCGTGGTTCCCGGCCCTCCCCACTGCCCGGTCCCGGCGTGTTCGCCACCACCAACTCGGTGGCCACCCCGGCCCTGCTGCCGGATGGCTCCCCCGCTCCCGACTCGCGTTCCGAGCTGCTCGAGTCCACTTCCCGTGACCGTCTGGACGAGGGTGTGCGCAGCGTCGCCAACGCCGGCGCATCGCCAGAGGCCCGTGCCCTGCGTGGGCCGGCTCGCCTTACCGCAGCCGATGAGGAGAGGCAGTGATGGCGATGAGCCCGACGTACTACCTGCTGCTCTCGGCGCTGCTGTTCACGATCGGCGCCGTCGGGGTGCTGGTGCGCCGCAATGCGGTCGTGGTGTTCATGTGCATCGAGCTGATGCTCAACGCGGTGAACCTGACTCTGATCACCTTTTCCAGGATCAACGGCACCCTGGACGGGCAGATCATGGCGTTCTTCGTGATGGTGGTTGCGGCCGCCGAGGTAGTGGTCGGCCTGGCCATCATCATGGCCATCTTCAAGACCCGCCGCTCCGCCTCAGTCGACGACGCCAACCTCCTCAAGTACTGACGGGGAGGGCACAGCCGTTGCTTTTTCCGTAGCACTCATGGGATACTTCGTGGTTGCGTAATATCGCCGTAATGCAGGAGTTGCCGTTATCCGTCCTGTCTGCGCGGTCGTCGCGAGCCTCAAAGTCATCAATGTGGCGGTGAGTCGGGGAATGTACTGGATGGGAAGCGTTCGAATTGCCTGGAGCCAGGCCGCCATGAAGCTGGTCAGCCTCGAAGGCCACACGTGTTCTTCGGCCCAGCGGGCATGGAGGTGAGTATTTTGGCCACGGTCGACGCCTGTTCGGTCGCGTGGCCGGTCCTAATCCGAGTACTTGCCCTCCCTGATGAGTCTCTTTGGCACCATTGTTAGTGCCGTAAAAAAGAAGGGCGGTCGCTACAGTGCGTCGACCATTGACAGTCGGTGTCGAGGAGGAGTTCTTTGCGGTTGATCCTCAGGCCCGCAGCCTGTTGATCGACACGCGGTTGCTTCTCGATTCAGCTCATGTCCTGCGGGCCGGTCACGAGGATTCAGGCTACAGCGACGAATTGCGGCCGTGCATGATCGAGAGTCGAACAGGAATCTGCCAAGGCCTGGATCAGGTGCGTGCTGAAATCTGCGATCTCCGTGGTGGCCTGATTCGAGCAGCCGAGAAAACGGGCGGCAGTATCGCTGCGGCCGGTTGTTTCCCGCTGGCCGACTGGCGGTCCCAGGGCTTCATCCCGAAACCGCGGTACGAGTACATGGCCAAGGCCTACGCGCAGATGGCCCACGAGCATGTCATTTGCGCATGCCACGTTCACATCGGAGTCGAGGATCGCGACACGGCCATTCAGGTGATGAACCGGGCTCGTCCCTGGCTTCCCGTTCTGAGCGCATTATCTTCCAGTTCCCCTTTCTGGATGGGCGAAGACACCGGCTACGCCAGTTATCGGACCATGATCTGGGAACGCTGGCCCATGGCAGGGATACCGCCTACGTTCCAGTCGTTCGACCACTACCAGAAGGGCGTGCAGTTGTTCATCGATACCGGGATCGCGCCCAGCACAGGCCAGGTCTACTGGGACATCCGTCCCGGTACCAACTATCAAACGGTCGAGTTCCGCGTCGCTGATTCGTGCGCCACCATCGACGAGATCATCGTGCAGGCGGGGCTGGCTCGCGCGCTGACGCAGAACTGCCTGGATGAACTCGGGCGCGGAGATCCTTCTCCTGATCTGCGCCCCGAGCTGCTCAGTGCAGGAAAATGGCGCTCCGCCCGGTTCGGCCTCACCGACAGCCTCGTGGATCCCATATCGGCCAGGTTGGTGCCGGCCCATTCGCTCGTCGACCGACTGCTTGACTATGTGCGCACTCCGTTGGAGGAAGCCGGGGACTGGAACGAGATAACCCAGCTCGTTGAGCGTATCAAATGTGTTGGAACCTCGGCTGAGCGACAACGACGGGTCTTTCTCGAAACCGGACGCTTAGAGGATGTGGTCGATCTCCTGATCAGTGAGACGGCGACTCCCATGATGAGGACCCGGGGATGATGTGTTCCTCGGTGAACTCGGCAAGGTCAGGAGAGATTCAGTGGTGAGGACCCAGGTAGCAGAGGTTCCCGTGCTCATCGTCGGTGCCGGCCCGACGGGTGTCACCCTGGGGATTGAGCTGCGGCGGCGTGGGGTGGCCTGCCGCGTCGTCGATCGGCTGGCGGGGCCGGTCACGGCCTCCCGCTCTTTCACGCTGCATGCCCGCACGCTCGAGCTGTTCGAGATGGTCGGAATCGCTGAGAGCTTCCTCGAACGCGGCTTGCGTGCTGTGTCGATGGACTATCACTTCAAGGGCACCACGCAGCCCGCCCGCCTGGACTTCTCGCGGCTACCCAGCCGCTATCCGTTCACGCTGGTCATCAGCCAGAATGTCACCGAGCAGGTGCTGCGCGATCAGCTCACCGCGCTCGCCACGCCAGTGGAATGGGACACCGAGCTCAGATCCCTCAGCCAGGCGCCGGATGGCCGGCTGACCGCTCTGCTCGTCCACCGGCCCTCCGGTCGCGAGGAAACCGTCCGTACGAGGTGGCTCGTCGGCGCTGACGGCGTGCAGAGCACGGTCCGCGCGCAACTGGGCATCCCCTATGAGGGAGACGAATACACCGGCATGCAGATGCGCATGATAGACGTCCCCTTGCGGGGCTTCCCGCTGGAGGATGACCGTATCCACTACTTCATCTCGACGGCTCGGCTGCTGCTGGTCACCAAGCTGCCTGGCGCGAACTACCGCGTGCTGATCAGCGACGTGCAGGCCACCCCGTCGGCGGAGACCGCTCGCTCGGCCTTCCAGGACGTGCTGGACGAACACTTCTGCGGATCCGTGAGTCTGGGCGAGCCCGAGTGGGCGAGTGTCTTCCGCATCTGGAAGCGGGTGACGCCGCGCTACCGGCACGGGAGCGTGCTCTTGGCAGGGGACGCGGCGCACTGCCATTCACCGGCGGGCGGCCAGGGGATGAACGTGTGCATCCAGGACGCCTTCAACCTCGGTTGGAAGCTCGCGCTGGTCTGCGCTGGTCAGGCAGGTGAGTCGCTACTCGACACCTATGAGCCGGAGCGAAGACCGATCGCCCAGCAGGTCATCGAGGGCACCAACGCACTGCACGCGATCATCCTGGCGCACGGTGTGTCCATCGAGGATCGCATTGCCTTGAGTCGGGAGCCCAGCTTCACCCGGCAGGCGATCAGCAAGATCTCGGGACTCGCCTACCACTACCGGGACGTGGCCAAGCCACCGCCCGGCTTTCCCCCGCTCGCTGGCTTGGCCGCGGGTGACCGGGTCCCCGACACCCGCCTCGATCCCGGCCTTCGCCTGCACGAACTGCTGCGACATGAGCGGCACACGCTGCTGGTGTCGACCTCGAACGTGGGTAGTGCAGCCCTCGAAAGGCTCGTCGGTGAGCTCACCCGGAGATTCGGTACCTGGCTACGGGTCGAGGTGCCGGCACTCGCTCCTGTCAAGAGGACTCCGCCGGCTGCGCTTGGCCACGCGGCGGCGGATGGTGACGTGTTCTGCCTCGTCCGTCCCGATGGTTACCTCGCGATGCGGGTCCGGTTCACCGGTTTACCGGCGCTGCTCGTGGCGCTGACCGAATACCTGTCGAAGCAACCGGTGAAGGGTGAGGTGCCTTTTCCATGACCACACGGTCCCTGCATCTGGTGGGCAGCATCCCGGCTGACGATGCAGGCACGGCGATGCGGGAGGCACTCACCCGTTTCGGTCCGCACCTGCGCTCGGTGCCCGACGGCGAGACCGGCGAGCGTCGAAACTGGATCAATCACATCATCGAGAGTTTCCGCTCCCATCCGGACCTGCAGGTGGCCACCGAGGGAGATTGGTCCGATTACAACCGTATAGTGCGATTCCGCGTCCGCAAGGGTCATACGTTGCGCGGTGACTCGCTGGATTTCGGTCACGTCGCGGATGTCGCGAAGAACCAGCCGATCTTTCAGCGGCTCCGCGTCGAGCTCGGCCACCCCCATCTCGTCTTTCAGGTGGGCATTCCCGGTGACCTCGACATGGCGCTGTTCACCCTGGGGCCACTGGGCGCTTTCCGGCACCGGCGGGCCTTCACCGAGGCGACCGTACGCGAGATCGGCCAGATCGCTGCCCTGACCGCCGGTGAGGTGCTGTTCCAGATCGAGATACCCGCAGAGCTGATCTTCATGGCAAGCGCGCCGCCACCGGTACGTCGTGCCGCGGCCGGATTGCTCGCCGGCGGCATCGCCAGGCTCGCCGAGCGATCCCCCGACGGCACGCGGTTCGGTGTGCATCTGTGTCTCGGCGACCTCAACCACAAAGCGATGGCGCGGCTACGTGACACTTGGCCGCTGGTACTGCTGGCGAACGCGGTGGCGAAGCGCTGGCCGGTCGGCCGGTCGCTGGAGTATGTGCACGCGCCGTTCGCGGCCGGCGAGCAACCGCCCTGCCTCGACCCGGCGTTCTACCGGTCGCTGCGCACGCTTGCGCTACCGGAGACGACCCGGTTCGTCGCCGGCCTCCTGCATGAGGGTCAGGGCCTCGACGAGCAGCGGCGGGTACTGGCGATGGTCGAGGATCAGGTTGGCCGACCGGTCGATCTCGGGGCGGCGTGTGGCCTCGGGCGTCGTACACCTGAGCAGGCCGCAGCGGCGATGGACCAGGCCGGCTCGCTCATCGGCACCTGATGGGTGGAGCAGGCAGGCGGCGCGCAACAGCCTGATCAGCTGGATGTTGTTCCCAACCTGCTGCCTGTTTGGCCAGTTCAGCGGATACAGAGTGGGCGGGAGAAAGTTCCCGTCCACACCGTCAGACCCGCTCCGATGATCCGCGTCACTCTCGTGTGCGGACAACGCCGACGGCCCACGACTGACTTTTCCTGACAGTGCAGGTAGGGCGGACGTGAGTGCCCGGTATAGCGTGATCGGAGGACTGCCGCATGACTGTCGATCATTGCATCGAGCCCAATCCGAAGGCCTGCGGGGAGTGGTTTCCCGACAGCCTGCATATCTGTACTTATGACCTACGTGGGACTGTATTGCGCACCGGGGAGCTCAAGCGTTGTCGGCAAACGGGTGTGGTGACTCATACCCATCAGCTGCTGGCCGGACTTGCTCGCGCGTATCCGAGTATGCGACTGGCGGTCACCCATACTGGTGCCCAGGGCAATGCTAGCGATCTCGTGCGGACTCCGGAGGGGAATACCGTGTTGGTGCACGGTATTCAGACGGGTTTTCCCGATCTGCTACGGGTGGGTGGAATGAAGTGTCCGCATCGGGTGCGGCACTACTATGAATCAACGATCGATGACCCGGATAACCCGGTGTACCGCTCGTTGGCCCGTCAATACGCCAGCGCCATTCGGCGAGTGGGAACCTCGCACCTGCTCGCGCAGAACATCAACCCGCTGGTGAGCATTCTCAAAGCCGACGAGTTCGAGCTTCTTGGCGACCTCGCTCCGGTGCATATCACAGGGGTCGTTCACGACATCGGTGATATGTGGTATCGCATGGATTACGTGCGGCGGAGGCTGGCGCAGGGCACGACGATGATCACGCTCATCGCGGTATCGGATGCTGTGCGCCAGTATCTCATCGATGACGCCGGGATCGCGCCGGAGCGCGTGCGCACCGTATGTAACGGGATCGACGTCCGCGGTTTCCGTCGTCGCGTTGAACACGCTCGTGCCGAGGGTGTGTTCGAACGGGTTCGAGTGCGTCACGGGCTGCCGACTGAAGGGCGGATGCTGTTCACCTCGGCACGGCGGGTGGCCTGGAAGGGGCACCTTGACGTTCTGCACGCGGCCGCGCTGCTGGCAGCAGGGGGCCGTCGGGACTTCTTCGTGGTGTTCAATGGCGCAGGTCTGGTGGACACTCGGGATCCGGGCTATGAGCAGCACCTGGCGCAGACCATCACCGCCCTGGGCTTGACGCGCACGGTGTTCCTGCTTGATGAGCTTACCGATGCTGAGCTGGCCGCTTGCTATGGCCAGGCACACGTGGCGGTCCATCCCTCGCGTCGGCCCGAGCCATTCGGGTACACCAACATCGAGGCAATGCTAGCTGGCGTGCCGGTGATCAGCACGGCCCACGGGGCGCCGTTGGAATACCTCACGCACGGACAGTCCGGACTGCTCATACCCGCGAGTGACCCACCCGCTTTGGCCACCGCGATCGAGACGTTGCTCTGTGATCAAGCGCTGCACACCCGCCTGGCCCTCGCCGGACGGGCCAGCGCGAGCCGGTTCGGGCTCGAGGGGATGGTCCGCGGTTATCAGGCCGCGATCCGCGCCCACCGCACCCTCACGAGCTGATCATGAGCAAGCCAGCGACAAGTCGGGCTGTGGTCAGGATCGGGCAGGGTGTGCACTCGGAGGTATTCCACCGGCCCGGGAGCCCCTTCGTGGTGCAGGTGTTCAAGCCGGAGTGCCCCGAGCTCACCGTGGACAAGCTGCACCGCGAGTACGCTTATCTGTGCGCGGTCTATGCCACCATGCCGAGGTTGATACCGCGGCAACGCCTGCTCACGCCTTGCCCCGACGCGTCGTTGCAGGACTCGCTGCTGGTCAAGGATTACATTCCACACCGGCCCGAGCTGGCGCTGCACCGGATCGACCCCGCGCGGCTGTCCCCGAGCACACGTGATCAGATCAGGCAGTTCCTCCACATCACCCGCGGACTGTTGGCTGACACCCGTCCGCACCCCAATATCGGCGGCCCGGCATCGATGCTGCCCGACATCATCGATCCGCACTGGGCGAATCTGGTCATCGATACCCGCACCGGGGATCTCACCCTGATCGACACCAACCGGCTGATCAGCACTCACAAGCTCGTCCAACTCTCCGTCACTGGTCAACCTCTGGATCTCACCTGTCGGCCGATCCATGCGCTGCTGTTGCGGCGCCTGATGTATTTGGACTCCACCTACCTCGGCAGCACGCGAGCCGAGCTGGCGCGTAATCCCGTTTACATGCGCTACCTGCACTCGTCCGGATTCGAGGCGTTGTTCGCCGCGAGCGCTGCCGCTGGTGAGCACATTCGATGACCCCACGACCTACAGGCGGCAGGCTTCCAGCGGTGTCACCAGAATCGCCCGCGCTCCAGCAGCCCACAGGCGGTCCATCACAGCCTGAGCCCTGGTGCGCAGTACCATCGCGCGCACCGCGACCCAGCCCTCCTCATCTAGTGGGGCGATCGTGGGAGCTTCCATGCCCGGTGTGATCTCTCGGGCGATCGGCAGCACCGAGGTGGGGCAGTTGTAGTCCATCATCACGTACTGTCGGGCGATCAGGACTCCCCGCAGCCGCTGGATCAGCACCTCCACAGCATGCTCGCTGGCCGGTGTCAGGCTGCGCCGCGCACCGCGCACCAGCACCGCCTCCGAGCGCATGATCGCATCGCCGATGGTGTGCAAGCCCGCCGCGTCCAGCGAGGCACCGGTCTCCACCACGTCGGCGATGGCATCGGCCAACCCCAGCTCGACCGCGGTCTCCACCGCACCATCCAGCTCCACGAGCTCAACGTGGATGCCCGCCTGGGCCGCAGCCTGACTCACCAATACGGGAAACGAAGTGGCCACACGCTTGCCATCCAGATCAGCAATCGAGGCCGCTACCCCGTGCGGCGCCGCGAAAAAGAACTGAGACACTCCGAAATCCAACCGTAACAACTCGATAGTCGCCTCAGTAGTGCCCGCCGCCGCAAGCAGATCCTGACCGGTGATGCCCACATCCAGCACGCCTGTTCCGACCGTGCGTGCGATATCGGTGGGCCGCAGGAACACAAACTGTACATCATTCACTGCATCAGTGGCGAACAAAGCCTTATGCTCACGGTGCACCCCGTACCCGGCTGCGCTCAACAGTTGCGTGGCGGGACCGTTCAACGATCCCTTATTCGGCACCGCGACCCGTATCATGTATGATCCTTCACTAGATGATGGATTGACGTTTCGCCCGATCTTGAACGGGTAGATCGACAATGGCGTATAACCCGTCACGTCACACGGTAGGAAGTCAAGCGGTCGTCGAGCACACGGACGGCGCTGGAATCCTGCCAGGGCGCAAGCTCGGCGCGGCTCTTCCGAAGAATCTTGATCAGCCGGGCGGAGCTATTCCGTGCCGCGATCTCACCAGCATCACCCAGCAGGCGGGCCGCCTCCTCCACCTCACCGGACTGGGCATACGCTCGCCCGAGATTCACCGAGGTAAACGCCACGAGCCGGGTGAATGACGGGTCCAGACTCGCCAGCGATCGGTGGGCATAGTCGAGCGCCCGTCCAGGATCTCGCAGTGTGAGGTGGCACTGGCCGCAATTTAAGGTATGCGCCCCTTCGCCGTAGAAATAAACAAGACCCGACTGCTGATCACCGGTTCCGGCGAGCATGGCCTCCGCCGTGTCGAGTGCCATCAAGCATGCCTCTTTTTGTCCCGCTGCGGAATACGCCTTCGCGGCGATGTCGGCACAGTAGGCGCGCAACCCCATGTCAGCACTACGGTTTGCCCACTCCCGCGCCGCGACGGCATGATCCATACCAATTCTTGCTTTCTTCTGCCACACCGCCGAATGGCTCATTCCGCACAGGATGATCGCACTGAGTTCAATATTTTCGGCCTCGTGTGCCAGTGCTCTGGAATTCTCGTAAAAATACCCTGCGCGGTGGACGTCGTTCAAATCGAAGGAGAGCCAACCAGCTTGCCGCGAGGCGTCGCTGAGCACTGAGAGCAGCCGCGGCCGAAGCATGCCCGGACAGTCCGGCAGCAGCGAACCAAGAAGATTCCGTTGGGTCAGCACCGTATCGAGCACACCACGTGGGCCCAGCGCATCATCCTGCCGTTCACAACGCCACAGCACCGCCTCGAAATGGTCGATAGTGAGTGCGTCCACCCGCCCCGAGTCACCTAGCGCCGACGCGACACGCGCCTGCTCATCCGGCTCCAGGACATGACCGACCGCCGCGGCCGAGGCCGCCCAACCGAGAGTCCGCAGCATCTCGCGACGATTCATGGTGTGCGCCCAACCCGTAAGGAACTGAACAAGCCGATGGTAGGCATCCTCATGCTCCCCACGCGTGGCCAACACCTCACCATCACCTGCCCTCAGCAACCCCAGGCAGGCCACCAGGAGCGAACCGAGATCGCCGGGGAGCCTGAACCCCGTTGCCGCTACCCACATTGCGGGATCCCCCGGGCCCAGCAGCTCACCGCTAGACGGACCAGCTGCAGGCCCGTTGACCTCCCTGCCCAATCCCGCCGCCCCGGTTCTGATCGCTGTGCTTGGATCACCGGAGGTGAGTAGGCAGCGCTCGGCCGGGATCAGCTGTTCCAGATCATCGGCGTCGACAAGCTGAGCCGGGGTGCACCCGTGCCGGAACGTGGCGGCCAACTGGGCGAGATAACGCAGACTGGGCGGACATCCGCCATGCGGCCACGTCTCGTACTCGCTGACCCGGTGATCCGACAGTCTTGCCCCAGGATGAAGCGTGTTGTACTCCTGGGCCAGCTTCCACTGAGGCCACCCCAGAGCGTGCCGCCACGCCACCCGAGGACGCAAGCCGAACCGGCGGCCCATCTCGACCGCGATCTGGGTAACTGTGCAGCCATAGCCACGCATCTGCTCCCGCAACTGATCACGTTGTGCCTTCGCTGAGGTCCCCGCTTTCTTGGTCACCGCCCACCACCCCACCACTCGTTTACCACACCCGATCCGCTGCGAACCTAATCCAGTACTACGACCAGACAGGCACCACACGGCCGGATCCGGCGGAAATTCCGCCCGCGTTCCCAGATATTTGCCCAGTTCAACCCCGGTGAGATGAGCGGGGAAAAAATCCCGCAGCAGGGCTGTCAGTGCTTGATCGAAAGCCCTGTCGAGTTCGGGAGAAGGGTGCTGGCAGAGCGGCCGGCTACGACACGGTCACGGTACGAACTGGGATGGCACATCGCCGCGCCGGGCCAACCGGCCCGTCGAGCCGACTGAAGGCATGCTCGATGGCGCAGTCACAGGTGTCTCTACTCGTCTCAAGAGTTACACCCAAAGATTAGGGTCCCCTACCCGGCCAGGAACTGGGGTTTCTCATCGCCTCAGTGCCTGATCGAGCCGATCTTCACTCTAGTGAGGGGGTCGCTAGTGTGCGGCTAGCCACAGCACCGAGGGGAAGCGGTGACCAGCCATGAGCGACGAGCGCTCCGATGAGATACGTGGGCGAGCAGGCGAGGCTCCGCTGGTCGATCCCGCGCTGTTTGAGCGTGCCGATGTGCATCGGGTCCTGGCCGCGCTGGATGTCGGTGGCCTCTACCGGGTCTTGGGGGATGAGGCTGGAGTCAGCCAGCGCCAGATCGCGGCGTGTACCGGGCAGTCCCAGTCGGAGGTCAGTGAGATCGCCGCGGGCCACCGCCGGGTGGAGAGCCATCAGGTGCTGGTGCGCATCGCGGAGGGTTTCGGCATTCCCCGGGAGTTGCTGGGCCTGTCCTGGTGGGGCTCTGAGGGCACCTACTGTGGTGAGGTCACCGCCGCTGAACCACCGACAGGGGAGGGTGCGGACGTGCGTCGTCGCGCTCTCATCGCCGCCACCTCGATGGCGGCGCTGGGCCAGCTCGTGCAGGGGCTGGGTGAGCTGACCGAACTGGCCCTGCCGACCAGCCAGCCGCTGCCGGCACGGCTGGGCATGACGCATGTGCATGCGGTCGTGGCGATCACCGAGCGGTTGCGCGGGGTGGTCCGCCAGTTCGGTGGGCAGGCTGAGTTATTCGTCGCCGCTGCGCGATATTACGCGCGGTGGCTGGCGGTGCCCGCCTCTGATGCAGTCAAGGCACGGCTGGGTGCGGCGTTGGCGGAGTTGTATACCGAGGCGGGCTGGTCTTGTTATGACTCCGGAGTGGACGCGACGGGTTGTCTCACCCGCGCGCTGCAGGTGGCGGACAAGGTTGGGGACGGTTTCGGAATCGCCAACGCGGCCTTCCACGCCGGGTCGACGCTGGTGCGCAGCGGGCATCCCAACGACGCGCTCAAGTGCTTCCAGCTCGGTGGCTTCCAGCTGGAGGGGTTTCAGCCGGGTAAGTCCAAGCCGGCGACCCTGCGGGACGGCGACCCCCGGGTCCCGACGCTCGCCGCGTGGCTCAAGCGGGAGTCCGCGACCGCCTATGCCCTGCTGGGCGCACCCGACCAGGCCAAGCGCTGTCTCGCCGAGGCACGCGAGGGGGCGGCGGCCCGGGATGCGTTCGAGCGTGGAGAGATGGACCTGGGGACTGCGGCAATCCTGACCGATCTGCGCCGGTTCGACGCCGCGGAGCGGTTTGCCGCGTCGGCGGTGCGTACCTACGGTGAAAGCCACTGTGTGGGCCGCAAGCACGCCGAGCTCATGCTCGCCGAGGTGCATGTGCGAGCCGGAGAGCCTCGCGGGCTGGTGCTGGCCCGGCAGGCCATCGACGCGGCGAGCACCCTGCAGTCCGTCACTGTGCGGCAAGAACGGCTTGTGCCGCTGGCCGCCGCGCTGGAGGCCCGACCCGGCAACGACGCCAAGGAGATCGCCCGGATGGCCCGTCAGGTCGCCGCGACGCGAGTGTAGCAGGACTCAAGGGTGGCGCTGAGACGATCACGGCTGAGGTGACGACCCGCCACGATGAGGTGATGCTGGGTGGCCGGAGCCGTCACCCTAAACTGTGGGCACGTGACGGCGTAGTCGGCGGTGCTACGTCGGTGCGCTGGAGTGCTA
This sequence comes from Pseudonocardiaceae bacterium, assembly GCA_050699515.1. GTDB lineage: Bacteria > Actinomycetota > Actinomycetes > Mycobacteriales > Pseudonocardiaceae. The sequence goes on along the minus strand of JBOHFF010000010.1, from coordinate 38,473 downwards.
ACCGACCGGCTCGCTCGTACCGACGGAACGGAGTGCCCGGCATGGCCGAGGTTTTGCCTGCTGAGGGCACCGCGCTCTATGCCTGGTTGCTCGTCGCATTGCCGGCCTTCGGCGCGCTGGTCCTGCTGGCCGGGGGGCGGCGCACCAACGCCTGGGGTCACCTACTGGGCTGCGCGACGGTGCTCACCGCCTTCGGTTACGGCGTGGTGCTGTTCTCCCAGTGGCTAGGGCTCGACGCCGCCGAGCGGACCCGGGAGCTGGGCATCGGTACCTGGTTCGCGATCAACTCCCTGGAGGTGAGCTACGGCCTGCGACTCGACCCGCTGTCGCTGACCTTCGTGCTGCTCATCACCGGCGTCGGCGGGCTGATCCACCTCTATGCGATCGGTTACATGGCGCATGACCCCGGCCGGCGCCGGTTCTTCGGGTACTTCAACCTGTTCGTCGCCGCGATGCTCATCCTGGTGCTGGCCGACAACTTCGTTACCCTCTACCTCGGGTGGGAAGGCGTGGGCCTGGCCTCCTACCTGTTGATCGGCTGGTACCAGGACCGCCCGAGCGCCGCGACGGCGGCCAAGAAGGCGTTCCTGATGAACCGGGTCGGCGACGTGGGCCTGGCCATCGCGATCTTTTTGATCTGGAATTCGCTGGGCACCGTGCAGTTCTCCGAGGTGTTCGCCCGCGCCGGGGAGATCGGCGAGCCGACCCTGCTGGCGATCACGTTGTTGCTGCTACTCGGGGCCTGCGGCAAGTCCGGCCAGTTCCCGCTGCAAGCCTGGTTGCCTGACGCGATGGAGGGCCCCACCCCGGTCTCCGCGCTCATCCACGCCGCGACGATGGTGACCGCCGGGGTGGACCTGATCGCCCGCTGCAACCCGCTGTATGACCTCAGCGCCGGCGGCCGGCTGGCCGTCGCGACGGTCGGGGTGATCACCCTGCTGATCGGGTCGATCATCGGCTGTGCCTACGACGACATCAAGAAGGTGCTGGCCTACTCCACGGTCAGCCAGATCGGCTACATGATCCTCGCAGTCGGGCTGGGTCCGGCCGGCTACGCGCTGGCCATCGCGCACCTGCTCACCCACGGCTTCTTCAAAGCCGGGCTGTTCCTCGGCGCGGGCTCGGTGATGCACGCGATGCACGACGAGGTCGACATGCGCCGGATGGGCGGGCTGGCCAAACACCTGCCGATCACTTTCGTCATCTTCAGCTGCGGCTACCTGGCGCTGATCGGGTTCCCGTTCCTGTCCGGCTACTACTCCAAGGATGCGATCATCGAGGCGGCCTTCGGTGCGGGCGGTTCGGCGGGCTTGGTCTTCGGCGGCCTCGCGCTACTCGCCGCGGCATTGACGGCCTTCTACATGACCCGCCTGATGCTCATGACGTTCTTCGGCGAGGAACGCTGGCGCAACCTGCGCAGCGCCGAGGGCAAGGAGTACCACCCGCATGAATCCCCACCGGTGATGTGGCTGCCGATGGTCCCGTTGGGGATCGGCTCGCTGGTCGTCGGGTACTTCCTGGTCGCCGACGAGCGGCTGGCGCACTGGCTGGAACCCTCGGTGGGCGCGCTGGTGCACGCCGAGGCCCCGATCCCGGTCGCAGCGGTCGCGGTGCTCGCCGTGCTGGTCTCCGGAGCGGGAGCGCTGGCGGCCTGGCTGATCGTCGGTCGTAACCCGGTGCCGGTCGTCAAGCCCGAGCCGGTCTCGCTGCCGGTGGCCGCCGCCCGAGCCGACCTGTACGCCAACGCGATCAACGAGGTGCTCATCGCGCGGCCCGGCACCTGGCTGACCAGGGCGCTGGTGTTCGTGGACAACAAGGGCATCGACGGGATCGTCAACGGCACTGCGGCGCTGCTGGGCGGCACCTCGGGACGGCTGCGCCGGTTGCAGACCGGTTTCGTGCGCAGCTACGCGCTGGGCATGCTCGGCGGCGGGATCGTGCTGATCGCCCTGCTGCTGGCGGTGAGTTACGTATGAGCAGCGCAGTGTCGAGTGGCAGTGCAGTACTGCTTCTGTTGTTGTTGCTGCCGCTGATCGGCAGCGCGGTGGTCGCGGTGATGCGTTCGGCGCCGGTGCTGGCCAAGGGTGCCGCGATGGTCTTCGCGCTGGTCGAGGTGGTGCTCGCGATCGTGGCCTGGTCGGAGTACCAGCCGGGCGGTGAGCGGCTGCAGCTGGCGCTGTCCGTGCCATGGATCCCGGCGTTCGGCACCCGCTTCGCGCTCGGTGTGGATGGCATCGCGCTGGTGATGATCGCGCTGGTCGCGGTGCTGGTGCCGATCGTGATGGGGTCGTCCTGGGCGGAGAAGCTGCCCGAGGGCCGCAGCGCGTCGGGGTTCTACGCGCTGCTGCTGGCGCTGGAGTCGATGCTCATCGGGGTCTTCGCCGCCACCGACGTGTTCCTGTTCTACCTGTTCTTCGAGGTCATGCTGGTGCCGATGTACTTTTTGATCGGCCGCTTCGGCGGGCCGAGACGGCAGTACGCGGCGGTGAAGTTCTTCCTGTACTCGCTGCTCGGTGGGCTGGTCATGCTGGCCAGCGTGATCGGCGTGTTCGTGGTGAGCTCGCGGGAGCTGGGCCAGGGCACCTTCGACTGGGCGTCGTTGGTGCGCATCGCCGGCAGCATCCCGCAGAGCACCCAGATCTGGCTTTTCCTCGGGTTCTTCGTGGCCTTCGCCATCAAGGCGCCGTTGGTGCCGTTGCACACCTGGCTACCCGATGCCGGCGCGGAGGCCCCGGTGGGTGCGGGTGTGCTGCTGGTCGGGGTGATGGACAAGGTCGGCATCTACGGTTTCCTGCGCTACTGCCTGCCGCTGTTCCCGGATGCCTCCCGGGTGCTGGCGCCGCTGGTGCTGGTGCTGGCCATCGCCGGGATCATCTACGCCGCGCTGCTGGCCGTCGGGCAGTCCGACCTGAAACGGTTCGTGGCCTACACCTCGGTGGCGCACTTCGGCTTCATTGCGCTGGGCGTGTTCGCCTTCTCCACTCAGGCCCAAGCCGGCGCGGTGCTGTACATGGTCAACCACGGCATCTCCACCGGGATGCTGTTCATCGTGATCGGCATGCTGATCGCACGCGGTGGCTCCCGGTTGATCACCGACTACGGCGGGGTGGCGAAGCTGGCCCCGGTGCTGGCTGGGATGATGCTCCTTGCCGGGCTGTCCTCGCTGGCCCTGCCCGGCACCAACTCGTTCGTCTCGGAGTTCCTGGTGCTGATCGGCTCCTACCCGCGAGCGCCGGTGTTCACGGTCATCGCCACCGCGGGGATCATCCTGGCCGCGCTGTACGTGCTGTGGGTCTACCAGCGGGTCATGCAGGGCCCGCTGCGCGGCGCAGCCGTCGTGGGTGCCCTGGACGGACCGGGCAGCGCGAGGGCACCGGAGGTCTCCGCGCAGCGGCTCCGCGCCCGGTTCCCCGACTTGTCGATCCGCGAGATCGCGGTGCTGGTGCCGCTGGTGGCGCTGATCCTGCTGCTCGGGTTCTACCCGCAACCGGTGCTCGATGTGATCAACCCGTCGGTCGGGGCCACGCTCACCGAGGTCGGCCTGTCCGACCCGGTCCTGCGGCAGGGAGGCAACTGAGGTGCTCGGCGGTGAGTTGCTGGGAGTGTTTCCCGGGCAGGCTCCGCGCCTTCAGGCGCCCGCGATCGACTACGGGGCGATCGCCCCGATCCTGGTGGTGCTCGGCGCGGCCTGTGTCTCGGTGCTGGTGGAGGCGTTCGTGGCCCGCTCGGCGCGCTGGTCGGCCCAAGTCGCCCTGACGCTGGTCACGTTGGTCGCGGCGGGTGCCGCGCTGGGCATGCACCTGCACTCCCACGGCGCGGCGGGCGTGGTGACCCTGGCTGCGACGGTCGCCGTCGACGGCCCTGCGCTGTTCTTGTGGGGCACCCTGCTGGCGCTGGGGCTGGGGGCGATCCTGCTCATCGCGGATCGCACGGTCGAGCCCGGGGGAGCGTTCACCGCCGACGCCGCGCTGCGCCCGGGTACCGCGGCCGACCGGGCGCAGGCAGCCGGTACCTCCACCGCGACCGTGATGCAGACCGAAGTCTTCCCGCTGTTCCTGTTCTCCCTGGGCGGGATGATGGTCTTCATCGCGGCCAACGACCTGCTCACCATGTTCATCGCGCTGGAGGTGCTGTCCCTGCCGCTGTATCTGATGTGCGGGATGGCCCGGCGCCGCCGGTTGCTGTCCCAGGAAGCGGCCGTCAAGTACTTCCTCCTGGGAGCGTTTTCCTCGGCTTTTTTCCTGTACGGGGTGGCGCTGCTGTACGGCTACGCCGGGTCGGTGCAGCTGTCCCGGATCGCCGAGGCGTCGGTGGGCACCGACCGGTCGGACACGCTGCTGTTCGGCGGGCTGGCGCTGCTGGTGATCGGTCTGCTGTTCAAGGGCTCGGTCGGGCCGTTCCACGCCTGGACCCCGGACGTCTACCAGGGCGCTGCCACGCCGGTGACGGCGTTCATGGCGTCCTGCACCAAGGTGGCCGCTTTCGGTGCCATCCTGCGGGTGCTGACGGTGGCCTTCGAGGGCACTCGCTGGGAGTGGCGCGCCCTGCTGTGGGGGGTGGCGATCGTCTCGATGATGATCGGTGCGGTGCTGGGCCTGACCCAGACCGACATCAAGCGCATGATCGCCTACTCGTCGGTGGCGCACGCCGGTTTCCTGCTGGTCGGGGCGATCGCGCTGACCGCTGAGGGTCTGTCGGGCACCATGTTCTACCTGCTCGCCTACGGGTTCACCACACTGGCCGCGTTCGGGGTGGTCACCCTGGTGCGCGACGCTGATGGCGAGGCCACCCACCTGTCCCAGTGGGCCGGGCTGTCCAAGCGATCCCCGTTGACCGCCGCGGTGTTCGCCTTCCTGCTCTTCGCGCTCGCAGGTATACCGTTGACCAGTGGCTTCACCGGCAAGTTCGCGGTCTTCAGCGCCGCCTTGGCGGACGGGATGGCGCCGCTGGTGGTGGTGGCGTTGGTGGCCAGCGCAGTGGCCGCCTTCTTCTACCTGCGGGTGGTGGTGCTGATGTATTTCAGCGAGCCCGCGACCGACGGTCCGACGGTGAGCGTGCCCGGCGCGTTCACCGCCGCTGCGATCACACTCGGCGTGGTGGTGACCCTGCTGCTCGGGGTGTTGCCCACCTTCGCCCTGGACTGGGCCGCGCTCGGCGCGTTCGCCTCCTGACTCGGTGATGAGCAGATCGACATCTGAGCAGCTCGCCGGTGTGGAGCTGGCCGACCCGGCGTTGCGCGCTGTGTTGGAGCAGGGCCTGTCCCAGGTGGAAGAGTTGCTGCACCGGGAGGTGCAGAGCGAGTTCCGCTTCCTCACCGAGGCCTCGCTGCACCTGGTCGATGCCGGGGGCAAGCGGTTCCGGCCGCTGTTCACGCTGCTCGCCGGCCAGTTCGGTCCCGACCAGGACCGGACGCAGGACGTGGTGTGCGCCGCCGCGGTCGTGGAGCTCATCCACCTGGCCACGCTTTACCACGACGATGTGATGGACGAGGCCACCCTGCGCCGGGGCGCAGTCAGCGCCAACGCCCGCTGGGACAACACCGTCGCGATCCTCACCGGCGACTTCCTGTTCGCGCACGCCTCCCGGCTGGTCGCCGACCTGGGACCGGAGGCGGTGCGGATCATCGCGCGCACCTTCGCCGAGCTGGTCACCGGTCAGATGCGGGAGACCCTCGGGCCGGCCGCCGACGTCGACCCGGTGGCGCACTACCTGGCGGTGGTGACGGAGAAGACCGGTTCGCTGATCGCCACCGCGGGTCGCTACGGCGCGATGTTCTCCGGCGCCTCGCCCGAGCGGATCGAGGCCCTGTGCCGCTTCGGCGCGACGATCGGCATCGCGTTCCAGATCTCCGACGACATCATCGACATCGCCTCGCCGGCCGCCCAGTCCGGCAAGACACCGGGGACGGATCTGCGGGAGGGCGTGCGCACCCTGCCGATGCTCTACGCGCTGGCCGAGTCGGACCCCGGCGTCGAGCGGCTGCGCGCTCTGCTGGCCGGTCCGCTCACCGACGATGCGCTCATCGCGGAGGCGCTGTGGCGGCTGCGCGATTCCCCCGGTCTGGACCGTGCCGTACGCACCCTGCGCAGTTACACCGACGCGGCCCGCTCCGAACTCGCCGTGCTGCCGGCTGGCCCCGCCCGCGACGCGTTGTCCTCGGTCACCGACTTCCTCGCCGCCCGCACCACCTGACCCCGCTCGTTCCCGCGTTCTGGGGACAGACTGCAGTAATTTCCGGGCTCGATAAGTGCAGTCTGTCCCCAGAACGCAGCTACCGGGTGGCACTGAGCGCGCGGAGCGAGGCGAGTTGGGGGGCTGTCTCGTAGGTGACTGCCTCAGCATGCTGAGGCATTCTTGCGGTGGTCTCGAGCGCAGCCTTGGTGGCGATCACGAGGTCGCGGGGAGCGGCGGCAGCCCGGCTGGCAAGATCTACCGCAGCGGTGACCACCGCCTCGTGTGCGGCGGGGGAGCGCGGGTCACCGTCCGCGCCGACCAGCCGGTAGGCCAGCCCGGTGCGTACCGCCTCCGCAGCGTCCAGGGGCTCACCGAACAGGGCCATCGCCGCGGCGGTCTGCCGGCCCACGGTGCGCTGCGCCAACCAGGTCATGCCACCGCCGGGATGGATGCCCAGCCGCAGGAAACGCGCGTCGAACACCGCGTTCGGGCCAACCAGGCGCAGGTCGCAGGCCAGCGCCAGGTTGAGCCCGGCACCTACCGCGGGCCCGTTGACGGCCGCGATCGTGGGCAGCGCGGAGTTGGCGACCGCGAGGAAGCCGGCATAGATGCCGAGCAGGTCAGACTCGGAGCCCGACCGGCCGGCAGCGGTGAGCGCGTCGAGGTCGGCTCCGGCACAGAACGCCGGTGGCGCACCGGTGATCACTATGGCGTGCACCGACTCGTCGTGGTCGCACGCCTCGACGGCCTGGGCCAGCCGGCCGGACAATTCGACGCTCAGCGCGTTGCGACGAGCCGGATCGGACACTGTCAATACCACGACGCGACCCCGTCGTTCAGAATGCACAGTCATGCTCGTGAGTGTGTAGCAGGGGTCAGGCTCGGCGAATGTCATGGCCCCTGATGCCACTCACGAGTGTGGACAGCACCACGGCGGAGACCGTGCGGTCCACGAAGTCCACGGTCCGCAACCGTTCCAGCGCGGACTCCAGGTGTGCGATGCCGCCGGCGCGCAGGTGCACGATGGCGTCCGCGGCACCCGAGACCGTGTAGGCGGCCACCACCTCGGGGAGCGAGAGCAGGCCGTCCCGGAGCCGGGAGGGCGCCACGTTCCCCCGGCAGTGCACCTCCACGAAGGCCTCGGTGCCCCACCCCAGCGCTCCGGGATCGACCACCGCGGTGAAGCCCCGCAGCACGCCGGTCTCGAGCAGCTTGTCCACGCGCCGCTTGACGGCCGGCGCGGAGAGCCCGACGACGACGCCGATCTCCGTGTAGCTGGAGCGGGCGTCGGCCACCAGCTGCGCAATGATCTGACGGTCGAGTGAGTCCATACGTAATATTTTGTTGATAAGACAGCAACAAAACCACATTGAACGCCGATATCCGCCGACATAGCATCTGATCATGTCTTCAGCTCTGAGATCGGTGACTCCGCGGCGGACCGTGACCACGCGCCGTTACCTGATGTGCCCGCCGCGGTACTTCACGGTGAGCTACCGGATCAACCCCTGGATGAACCCCGAACAGCCGGTGGACACTGCGCAGGCGATGGCCCAGTGGCGGGCCCTCGTCGACACCCACCGCGCGCTCGGGCACACCGTGGAGCTGATCGATCCCGAACCGGGCCTGCCGGACATGGTGTTCGCGGCCAACGCCGGCATTGTGATCGACGGCGCAGTGCTGGGCGCGCGGTTCCGCAACGCGGAGCGAGCCGCCGAGGCGGAGCACTACCGGCGCTGGTTCGCCGGGCACGGCAGGCCCGAGGTGGTGATGTCCAGCACGATCAACGAGGGCGCCGGCGACCTGATGTGGACCGGCACGCTGCTGCTGGCCGGTACCGGGTTCCGTACCGAGCCGGCCGCGCACCGCGAGGCGCAGGAGGTGCTCGGGGTTCCGGTGGTCTCGCTGCAGCTGGTCGACCCCTACTACTACCACCTCGACACCTGCCTGCTGGTACTCGACGACTCGCCGCCCACGCCGCAGATCGCTTACTACCCGGCGGCGTTCTCAGCCGGCTCCCGGCGGGTCCTAGCCTGGCTGTTCCCGGACGCCGTGATCGCGAGCACGGCGGACGCAGCGTGCCTGGGACTCAACGGCGTATCCGATGGCCACTCGGTGGTGCTCGCGTCAGAGGCGATCGATCTCGGTCGTACCCTGGCCGCCCGAGGATTCGAGCCGATCTTCGTCGATGTCTCCGAGCTCCGCCGAGCCGGCGGCGGCCCCAGATGCTGCACCCTGGAACTCCACTGCTGACCCACCTTGGCGTGCTGCGGGAGATCTCCAGCGTGTCGCGTTAGCCTGCACGGTGTGTCGCCTCGCGGTGCTCCTGCGGAACCCAGTGCCCGCTAGGCACGTTGCTCTGGTCAGAACCCGAATACAACGGGAGGCTGACCACAGTGCACAACCACTTCAACGGGCTGAAGACCGCGCTGCTGCTCGGCGGGTTGTCCACGTTGGTGGTGCTGGTCGGGGTGCCTTTCGGCCGTACCGGAGTGCTCATCGCATTGGTGTTCGCGCTGGGAATGAACGGCTACGCCTACTTCAACTCCGACAAAATGGCGTTGCGAGCGATGCGCGCCCAGCCCGTGTCCGAGCCCGAGCAACCCATGATGTACCGGATCGTGCGGGAGCTGGCCACCGAGGCCCGCCAGCCGATGCCGCGGCTTTACGTCAGCCCGACGCCGGCCCCGAACGCGTTCGCCACCGGTCGCAACCCGCGTCATGCCGCGGTGTGCTGCACTGTCGGCATTCTGGAGCTGCTCAACGAGCGCGAGCTACGCGGAGTGCTGGGACATGAGCTCTCCCACGTGTACAACCGGGACATCCTCATCTCCTCCGTCGCCGGCGCACTGGCCGGGATGGTGACGGCGCTGGCGAACCTGGCGATGTTCGCGGGGCTGTTCGGCGGTGGCGACGACGATCGCCCGAACCCGCTCGCGTTACTGCTCATAGCCCTGCTCGGCCCGATCGCGGCCGGCATCGTGCAGATGGCGGTGAGCCGATCGCGGGAGTACCAGGCCGACGCCTCCGGCGCGAGCCTCACCGGCGACCCGCTGGCACTGGCCAGCGCGCTGCGCAAGCTGGAGTACGGCACCCAGGCGGCGCCCCTTCGCCCCGAGCCCGCGTTGGCCTCGCAGTCCCACCTGATGATCGCCAACCCGTTCCGGCTGGGCGAGGGCGCGGCGCGGTGGTTTTCCACCCACCCGCCCATCGCTGAGCGGGTGCAACGCCTGGAGGGCATGGCTCGACGCCAGTTGTCCTAACCGGGTGCCGGGTCACGGTGGGGACTTGGCGATGTCCATGACGTACTGGCCGTAGCCAGAGCTTGCCAGGGACTGTCCCAACGCGTAGCAGGCGTCGGCGTCGATGAAGCCCATCCGTAGCGCGATCTCCTCCAGGCAGGCTATCCGCACGCCTTGGCGGTGCTCCAGTACCTGCACGTACTGGCCGGCCTCCAGCAGCGACTCATGGGTTCCGGTGTCCAGCCAGGCGAACCCGCGACCCAGGTCGATCAGCGTTGCCCGGCCTTGGCGGACGTAGTGCATATTGAGGTCGGTGATCTCGAGCTCGCCACGGGCTGAGGGGGTCAGCGAGCGGGCTATTTTCACGACATCACTGTCGTAGAGGTACAGGCCGGTGATCGCTTTGTTCGAGCGGGGTACCGGAGGCTTCTCCTCGATGGAGATCAACCTGCCGGTGGCGTCCACCTCGCCGACCCCGTAGCGCTGCGGGTCCTTGACCGGATAACCGAACAACACGCAGCCATCCAGGCTGGTAGCACACTGCTGGAGCGTGCGCGAGAAGCCCGGACCGTAGAAGATGTTGTCGCCCAGCACCAGCGCGACGTCCTCATCGGCGATGAAGTCCGCGCCGATGAGGAAGGCTTCAGCCAGGCCGTTGGGCTGGGCCTGCTCCGCGTAGCTCAGCCGCAACCCGAGCGCTGTTCCGTCATCGAGCAGGCGACGGAACAGCGGCAGGTCGGCCGGTGTGGAGATGATCAGGATGTCCCGGATCCCGGCCAGCATGAGCACCGAGAGCGGGTAGTACACCATCGGCTTGTCGTACACCGGCAGCAGCTGCTTGCAGACCGCCTGGGTGATCGGATGAAGCCGGGTGCCGGCGCCGCCGGCCAGTACGATCCCCTTCACCGATAATCGGTGAACTGCCGGTAGACCACTGTTCACCCCTCCTGAGCAGTGTGGACGTCATGACGATCTGCCCTTAGCCTGCACCGTGTCGGCCGGAGCTGGCAGCGCCGGCCCACCAGGCTCGCGTGTCCGGTCGTCTGCGTTGGGCCAGAGAGAAGCGTAGGCGACAGCGGTCAGGAGAACCGCAAGCACGCCGTGAGTCGAGCGTAACCACCAAAAAATCGGACATTAAGATCCGACACGAAGAGTCGGACAGTCGAGGGGTAACGACCTCCTACGGGTATTCAGGACGACACCAACAGGGTTAACCTTGGCCTGCTGCTTCGAGTTCAGGTGCCACCCATCGGAGGTGACCGATGCGACGTCTGACGTCCCCAGCTCTTCCAGGGATCATGCTTGTCATCGTCATCCTCTGGGCGCTGACTGCGGTCATCTTTCTGACCGGTATCCTGGCTACCGCTAACCGGATCGAAAGTCGCGTCGGCGTCATCAACAGTGCCTTGACACCGACCGCCCAGAAACTCAACACCCTCCCGATCCTCAACGATGTCGTTGATAATGCGATTCAGATTCGCGAGGCGGCCGCGAACCTGAATCCGACGATTGGAAGTATTGCAGATTCAGCGGCGAGTATCGACGAGAGTCTGAAGTCGGTCGACGACACGGTTGCGTCGATCAACAAGTCCGCGAAGGAGATTAACACGCCGGTAGTGGGCATCTACAACAGTGTGGTTTCGATCGCGTCTGCGTTGGGAGATTGATCCTCTAGTACGACCTCGATCAACGGATGCCTTCACTCGATTGATGGTGGCCTCGGCGCAGCGCGCAAGAATGTCTTACGACAGGCCGGTGACAGCATCTACAATCAGTAGGAGTCACCGATAGTTGGTGAACTGCAGGGCGACGCCGAAATCGCGGCCCTTCAGCAGGGCGATGACGGCCTGCAGATCGTCCTTCTTCTTGCCGGAGACGCGTAACTGATCGCCCTGGATCTGGGCCTGCACACCCTTGAGCTTCTCGTCCCGGACTGCCTTGGCGATCTCCTTGGCCTTGTCCTGGTTGATGCCTTGCAGGATGCGCCCGGTGGTGCGGTAGGTCTTGCCTGAGAGGGCCGGCTCGTCCACCTCGAAGGCCTTCAGCGAGATGCCCCGCTTGATCAGCTTGCTCTTGACCACGTCGACGGCAGCGCGACAGCGCTCCTCGGTGTCCGCCTCGATCGTCATCGCCTCCTCACCGGCCCAGCTCACCTTCGCCCCGGTGCCCCGGAAGTCGAACCGGGTCGAGAGCTCCTTGACTGCCTGGTTGAGCGCGTTGTCCACCTCCTGCCGGTCCACCTTGCTGACCACATCGAACGACGGATCCGCCACCGTGTCCTCCTCCCGAGCGTGCCGGTGCCGACCTTACCTGCCGGGTCGGATCGCACCCGATGTCACGGGCTGTGTATCGTGACCACCGGCCGGGACACCCGGCCTAGGCGGGTTGCCCGAGCGGCCAATGGGAGCGGACTGTAAATCCGTCGGCTGATGCCTTCCAAGGTTCGAATCCTTGACCCGCCACACCCTGGTTGGAGCCATGTGACCTGGCTGAACAGGTCACATGAGCGATCTTGCTGTGTCCGGCTGTGTACGGTGGACGTCGGTCGAAACCGGCTGCTTGCGTCAAATACGCGGCAAAGTTTGGCTAGCCGCGTAGGGCATCCTCGACGCGAGCGCGGGCTGAGCGCTCACCCCCGTCGATGAACTTGGCGTAGGCGTGCATCAGGACTGCCACGCTGTGTCCGGCCCACTCGGCGACTCTCGTCGCCTCCACACCCGCTTTGAGCCACGTCGAGACCGCGGCGTGCCGGAGATCATAAGGTCGCTTGGCCAGCGGCGACGCCAGCACCTCGGGAGTGAACGTAGCGGCCCGCGCATTGGCCCACGTTCGGCCGTAGACCGTGCTGCCGATGCGTCCGTCATTCCGAACACCGCGGAACAGCCTGCCGTCGGGAGCCGCGCCGTATGTCTCGACGTGTGCGTGGAGCAGTGAGGTCAGCTCTGGTGGGCATGGCACTGTTCGTCCTTCGCTGGGGTCGCGGTGTTTTAGGCCGCGCTCTTCGCCTCGGCTGTTGCTGTCTGTCCACTCCGGTGCAACCTCCGGCCTAGCCCGCTCAAGGTGTAGTTCGCCCCAACCCTCATCCGGTAGCGACAGATGGTGCTTGCTCAAGGCCGCCGCCTCTTCGGGACGCAACGCGGCGTAGTACATGCTGCCGAAGAAGGCGACCAGCCTGGGACCGCTCGGAGGCAAGTCCGCAACTGCCACAAGGAGCGAGCGTGCCTGTACCGGATTGACCACCGACCGGCGGTCGATCTGCCGCAGTCCGGACGCCTTGGTCTTGGTCGATGGCTTGACCTCGTTGAGTGGGTTTACCGTCAGGAGCCTTCTTTCTACGGCGAAATCGAGTGCATTCCGCAATGTCATGCGCTTGCGGCGGGTGGTGCTGCTCGCAGCTGGTCGGCCGTCAAGAGTGGAGGAGATGGCCTTGATCACTGCACGTAGGATGTCCGGGCTAGCCAGATCGCTGACTGGTGACGTGTTCCGTTCAAGCCACCGGAGAGCGACGGTCGTCTCGTCGTCGGGCGCCGACTCCCGGAGGTTCAGGTTAAACGCTGCCTTGCAGGCCCTTCGGAGAACCCTGTCATCCGGCTTGTTTCGTCCGCTCGCCAGCATTGCTGCCGTGATGTTCGTCAATGCCTCGGCGATGCCTCGTCGGTGCTCGGGCGACGCGTCCGGCCATTTGATCGCAACATACTCACCAGCAAAAGTGAACCAATCAGTATTGGTGTCGGCCCGGCGTGCCGAGCCCGGTCGTCCTGTTGCGGTATCGAACGGTTCGCCTTTCTTGGCTGCTGTGACAAGTTCCGATCGGAAGCTGTCGGCCAGTGCGTACGTCTTGAACGGTACCCTAAATTCTTGCTTGCCGACCTTCCACCGGACGTTGTGGGTCTTTCGCCTCTTGCCTTCGTACTCAGTTATCTTCCAGATACTTACGGCGTAGGTGGTCTCCATTACGCGGCTTCCTCCAGCGTGGTAAGCCAGCGGTCGTATTCCGCGCGGTTGATGCGGATGTCGCCGTTGGGGAGTTTGATGCAGCGGGGGGCGCGTCCTTTGGCGCGCCATTCGTAGAAGGTGGAGCGGGAGACGTCGAGGTCGGCGCAGACGTCGGCGATGGTGAGTCGGGTCCGGGTGGTTCGGCTGGTACGTGGGGGAGTGGGCGGGGTGGTCACGGGCGCAGTCCTCCCGTTGTGGGGCTGGTGGGTGCGGTTACTGCGGTTACTGCGGTTACTTGCCTGGTCAGAGGGGTAACCGATGGATCGGGGGTAACCTCTGCATCGGTTACCGGTGGCGGTGGGGTAACCGATGGGTCGGTTACCGGGTCGGTATCGGTAACCGCCTGACCTGCGGTGTAACCGCAGTAACCGGAGTAACCGATGGGACCGGGGTGCTCGGGGAGGTAGCGGCCCCATGCGTCGGCCAGCCCGTGTTCTCCGGTGGTTTGGTAGCCCTTCATGGTCTCGCCGTTGACCTTGAACGGGCCGGTTTTGACTCCGAAGCGGTCGAGGAGTCGGGCTAGTCGGCGGGCGTCGAGGGGTTTGCCGTCGAGGTCACCCCAGGGTGATTCTTCGAGGTCGCATATGGCGGGGAGGATGTCGGTGGTGCGCATCCTGTCCGTGCCAGCGCGGGTGAAGATTTCCCGGAGGTCGGCGAGTAGTCGTACCCCGCGTGAGGTGATCTGTGGTCCGGTGTCGAGGACGAAGTGTCGGCAGGCGTTGCGGGCGGTGTGGGGCCAGTGGCCGCCTGCGGTGTCGGCGATGGCTAGGAGTGGTTCCCAGATTTCGGCGGATCGGTCGGTGACGCCCTCGGGCATGTCGGGTTGCGCGTCGCCAAGCCGGGTCGCTATGGAGTTGACCCACGCGGCGAGTTGTTCTCTTAGAGGTTGTGCTTCCCGGGCGACTTGTCTTTCCCGGAATTGTTCGACGGGTTCATCAGGGCGGCGTCGGCGCATATGGATAGTGACGGCCCGAGTAGTGATAGTGGCGGGCATAGCCCCGGCGATCCCGGCAAGGGCGGCAGGCGCGTAGACGGGGAACCGTTCGACCTTCATTTTTTTGGCGTCGCCGACGCAGCGGGCGATGGTGGCGGATCGTTTGTATCCGGCGTTGAGCAGTCCTCGGAGGTCTTCGTGGTTACCGCCGTTTTTGGGTTTGAAGATGGCGTCGACTTCATCGAACAGGATCGTGATCGGTCCCATGGATACCAGGCGGAATAGTGCGGCTGGGGTCGCGGATATGGTCATTTCGGGTGCCCGCACGAGGTATTGAGCGACTTCCAGGACCCGGGTTTTCCCGGAGCCGGGTTCGGCGGAGTCGAGCATGAGGCGGGGGGTGACGTAGAACTGGTCGATGGCGTGGGTGTGGGCGTACCACAGTGCGAGGGTGGGGGCGCAGTGCTCGGAGGGGAACACCGAGAACCGGGCTACGAACGCGGTGACGTCATCGAGCACCTGGTGACCGGCTCGGGAGATCACCCCGGGTGGTGGCTGGCCCAGCCAGCCCAACGGCCGGGCTGGTGTGGTCTGGGGGATCGACTCGGCTGGGGTGGCGCCGCCCGCGGGTGGGGGTGGCGCGCCGTGGTGCCCGTGCCAGGCACGCTGGCAGTCCTCGGAGCAGAAGTCCGGCGAGGGTGAGGAACCGAGGGTCCGCCCGCAGCGACGACATCCCCCGTCGCCGTCACCGATGGCGTTGTCGATCGTGGTGAGCGTGGCGCGGATGTCGGGTGTCATGCTGCTCCTTGGTGGCTGGTATGGGGGGTGGTGCGGCGGGGGTTGCGGGCGCCTGCGGTGAGTCCGGCGGTGATGACGCGGGTGATCTCGTGGGGTGTGCAGTGGCAGTCGGCACTGATCAGGGCGTCGGCGGCGGTGGTGAGTTCGGCCCGGGCGGTGGTTTCGGTGAGCAGGTGGGCGCCGATGAGTTGGCCCAGGGCGTAGGCGGCGCGGCAGAGTAGGGCGTTGTGCTGCCCTCGCGGTGCGGTGCGGACCCGCTGGCATTCGCCTCGCAGCGCGGCCAGCGCGTATCCGCTGGGGTTGGTGGCGGCTGCTATGGCGGGCGCTGAGGATGCCGGACGTGGTGTGGGTGTGAGTTCCTGGTGTAACCAGCTGGGCAGGTCGGCAGGGTCCCGGTCGTCTACGAGTTGGTATCCGCTGGGTGGCACGGGGCAGCTGGGGGCGATGACGTATCCGCCGTGGGCGCGGGTGTCGATCTTCCACCCGAGCCGGGCTTGGGTGTTGCGTAACTGCGTACTGGCCGGGGCGGTGTAGTACAAGTGCCAACCACCGGAAGGGGTGGACACGGCATAGGTCGGGGTGAGGGTGGTGCGGTGCAGGCGGGCCAGCGCCCGGAGCACGGCCGCGCCCGAGTCGATCCCGAGCCGGGACAGCGGGGCGGGTACGCCCTCGCCGGATTTGCGGGTATCGAGGTCGACCACGACCAGCCCAGACGGGCCGGTCGCGATCCCGATCGAGAAGGGGATGCGGCGCCACCAGTGGGTGATCTGGTCGGGGTCGGTGCTGGCGCGGGTTTCCCACTGGTCGATGACGGGGGGTTTCTTGGCGCCGGGGGTGATCGGGAATACGTGCCAGCCCCGGGCAGCGAAGTGCAGCGCCCAGGCGCGGAGGTTGGTGCAGGTGGCGTCCACCGTCGGTGATCTCCCTCATCAATTTGATTACCGTGAGTAGTCGATGATGGGTGCGCGGGATCGGCCCGGGCGTCGGAGGTGACGCCGGGAAATGCGGGGTGAATGAGCGGGGAAACGGGGTGCGGGCTGACTAGGCGGTGAGGGGTCTACCCCCCGTTACCGTGCTGGTCGGGGCCCGCTACCCGGGGGGTCTACCGGGGTAGCGGCCCCCCGCTACCCGCCGGTGCGACAGCGGGTGCAGGTAGCGGGGGGTCCACTAGCCCCGGGGGTAGACCCCTCCCCCTCTACCCGTCACCCTCCGTATCCGCCTTCGGCGACGGCGCGGGCGCCGGCGAGGGCGGCGACGGCGGGGGGGGGGGGGGGGGGGGCGGGGGCGGGGTGGCGCCGGTGGGGACGGCGGCTTCGAGGTCGGCGCGGCGGTAGCCGGCCAGGTTGACCCCGTCGACTTTGACCTGTCGCCCGGAGCGTTGCACTCCGGCGCGTTCGAGTTGTTCGGCCAGGCGCTCGGGGGTGTAGTCGCCGTAGGCCTCTTCGTCCATGTTGACCAGCCGGGCCAGCAGGGTGGTGGTGTGCATCCGCTCCACCCCGTGCATGGCATAGAGCACATCCGCCAGCACGGTCGGGATCTGAACCCCGGCGGCTTCGGCGGCCGCCACCGGGTCACTGGCGGCGTCCCCGCTCAGCGTCCCCGCCACCACTCGCAGGGCCCGCCCATGCGCGCAGACTTGGGCGAAGGTCGGGAGGTCCACGTAGTCGCAGCGGACAATCTCGAACGACCCCGGCCCGGTGACCAGCACCCCCACCCCCTTGTGATCCTCAGACAGGATCGAGGCATCCGCACCCTGGGCGGCCTTGCCCTTACCGAGGACCATGTCCGAGGACGTGCGGTCCACCACCTGGGTGCAGTACCGGTAGCTGATGATCTCCCGCAGCTTCGCGGGCACACTGTCGGCGTCGGGGCGCTGGGACGCGGCGTTGAGGATGAACCCGGCCGCCGGGGCCCGCCGAGCGAGCCGGGCGAGTTTTTCCACGGTCTCCTCCTTGACCGGCCCGGGCATTGCGGAGAGGTATTCCTGGAGTTCGTCGATGGTGATGAAGATGACCGGCATCTGGTAGCGGCGGCTGATCTCCGGGGTGAGCTTGCCCTCCGGGCATACCGAGGTCGGCAGCGTGCCCAGCACCGCGAACCGGCGGCCCATCTCCTCGATGAGCTCATCGAGCATGGCCAGGAAGGCGGCGATGGCCTCGTCCTCGGCGCCGATCACCAGGCGGTGCGCGACGCCGCGCATCGGGCGCCAGTCCGCGCCGCCCTTGCCGTCGGCGACGTAGTGGCGCACGTGGGCGTCGAGCACTCCGGCGGCGGAGGGGAGGCGTTGGGCGAAGGTCTTGCCCCGCCTAGGCAGCCCGCCGAAGAACATCGACTGCCACATCAACAACAGCACGATCCGTCGCCCCCGGGCATCCCGACCAAACGGGATCGGCTCCCAGACGGAGAAGTGCTCCATGCTGGTCAGCGGTGAGGGGTTCGGCTCCCCGAGGTACGGGTCGTCGTCGGCGACCCAGACCGACAGTCGTCCGGCGTGGCCCCCGGCGACGGCGCGGACCCTCGTCATGATGACCTGGATCTCATCGACGCCGAGTTCGGCGGCGACGGTGTCGCTTTTGGCGATCACATCCGCGGCGGTCTTGCCGCCCCCGCGGGGCAGGTCCAGGGTGACCGCCCACCCGTTGCCGTCGCGCAAGGGTGGGGTGACCAGTTGTGGGGTGGCGTCGGCCTTGACCAGCCCGGCCGCGCGCAGGGCGTCGGTGAGCATGTCCGCCGAGAGATCCAGCTGCACCGGCAGCACCGGGCCCGGCGGCAACACCGGAGCGGTACGAGGGCGGCCGACCCACAACGCACCCAGCCCGGCCCCGGTCGCGGCCCACCACCCGAACACCGGCCCCACCACGACGAACCCGGCGGCCCCGGCAGAGCCCCCGGACACGGCCAACCACGCCGTGGTCGTCATCCGCACCCGGGCCAGCGCGCGACGCTCGCTGATCAGATCCCGGACCAGCTCCCACCGCTTCGCCTCCCGAGCCGCGGTGATCAACGGCCGGTACTCACCACGCACGCTCACCCAATCCACCCCGGCGGCCAGTGCCCGCCCGGCGCCGCGCAGGGTCCACCAGGACAGCGCCAGCCCGTAGGCCGGGGCACGCCACGCATGGAACGCCACATGCCGCCCGGCGTACTCGACGGCCCACCGCAGCGTGGCCAGCGCGGTATCAGTCGAGCGCAACCACGGCGGCAACACCACCGGCATCGCCCGCCGGGCGTACTCCTGCTCACTAACGAGCTCTCCCTCCAGCACCGGTGACGCTGATTCCAACCCCGCGCCGACTTCGGGCGGCTGCGGGCCAGTCGTCCCCGGGAACGGAATCAAGTTGTCGTACTGCGGCCCATGGGTGGTCATCGCCTGGTCCCCCTGCTGCTGTGCACGATTTCGGTGACGGAGAACATGCGGGCGATCACGCTGCCCGCGAACAGCGCTGGCACGCCCAGTGCCACGCCCCACGCGCGGGGGTCGGCGGTGCAGGCCACCACCGCCCACTGCACCCCGACAATCACCACGGTGGCACCCAGCGCCCGACCGAGGTTGCCGCCCATCCGGGTCACCTCCTGGGTCTGCCGGGCGACCTTGTACGCACCACGGGCACCGCTGCGAAACGCAGCCATCACCCCCAGCTCGGCCAGGACCACCAACCCCACCAGGACCACATCAACCTGTGGCGGGTTCATCGAGATCACGCCACCTCTCCGGCCGTCTCTGTGCTGGTCACGACCAGCGCGCGGGACTCGTGCAGGCAACACCGGCGGCAGTACCGATACTCGCCACCGTCGAGCAACTCCGGCTCTGCCTGCGGGTAGTGCCACTCGCTGAACTGGTGGCCCTCGTCCTCACAGGTCAACACCGCACCGCACGCTGAACACCACAACCGCCCACCCGGGCCGACCTGCCAGCCCTCGATGACAGCCGCGTCCAGCGCGGCGGATTCGCTGGGGTAGTGCGCTTCGACCCCGGGGCTGCCCAGGGCCTGCCCGCACTGGTCACAGTGGACACTCACACAGGTATGCACCTGTACCATTCCGACCTCCTCGATTGCTCTTGCTGGTGATTCAGGAGCCCCGACCCGGCGGGTTGCTGGCCGGCATCGGCCGCCGGGTCGGGTGTCGAACACATCAATCCGGGCTCCGAAGACCGCAGCGTCCATCACGCCGCCCACCCACCCGGGCCACCAGCGACACCCCGCGCTGGCAGCACACGCACCACTGCCGCCACACAACGCCGGGCCTCCCGCCGACACCGGCGCTGTGCCGCTTGCCCGTCCATCAGCGCTGACGTCGGACGCGGCTTCGCCACCGCGGCGGCGCAATCCACCTCCCGGAGCAGCACATCGATCATCTGCTCAGTCAGCCCGTCCGGGCTGAAACTCACTGAACCCTCGTCGCCGTTCAACGACCACTCCTCCGGTTTTGTTTGAGTGTTTGAGTGTTTGCCCTCAAACTCGCAAACAGAACGTTACCGTCTGTGTGCGCAGAGTGCAAGATGTTTGCCCTCAAACTGACAAACTTGGCGTAAGCTGGGGTGCATGGAACCTCAGAGGACACCAGCGCTGGCCCCCATCGCCCTGCGAGTAGCAGACGACCTGCGCATCGAGATCGAGACCGGGCGGCTCGCCCCCGGCGACTCGCTCCCGACGCTGCACGAGATCACGCAGCGGTGGAAGTGCTCGATCACCTCAGCGCGGACTGCGGTCGCTCTGCTCAAACAGCAAGGGCTGATCACGGGGGGGCGGGGGAGAGCTCCAGTCGTGCGAGCCGAACCACCCAAGGTGGAGCGCACATCGTTGCGGCACCAGGCGGAGAAGGACCTCGTTCGTGAGTCTGAGGAGATCCGGCGCCGTCGTGGCCTTGCCGAGGACGACCTCCACGGCCCGCTCGACGGGTTCGACTTCACCGCCGACTACAAGGCCGAGCCCGCTGGGCTAGAGCTGAGCGAGCTGTTCGGGATCGGCGGTGAGGACCTGGTGCTGCGCCGGGAGTTCGAGCACAAGGACCTGATGACCGGTGATCGTGCCGCATGGTCGGTGTCCTGGATCCCCGAGTCGCTGATCACCGCAAACCCGATGATCAGCGATCCAACTCATGCGGCGTGGCCTGGCGGAACTATGCACGCTCTGAGTACGGTCGGGATCGAGATAGACGGGATCGTCGATGAAGCCACGGCCACCATGCCAACCACGGTCGAAGCGAGCATGTGGGCTCTACCCGAAGGTGTGCCGCTACTGTGGGTTCGTCGAATCTCGATTGACACTACGGGCCGGGTGGTAGAGATCAGCGACGCGCAATACCCGGCAGATCGGACGAAGCTGACCTTCCACACTCGGCTCACGCGATGGGACACGAACGGTTGACACGTCGAATTTCGATCATCACTGCCGCCTACGCGCCGTTAGCTCAGTACTTCGCCGAGACGGTCGACAGCGTGCTCAGCCAAGAGCTTCCCCATCAGTGGGAACTGGAGTGGCTTGTCCAGGAGGACGGCACCGATCCTCGGTTAGCAGACGTCGTGACCGGGCTGCCCGGAGTGTCCTACTCAGCCAACCGGGTACAAGCCGGGATCGCAACGACGCGGAACCTCGCGTTGACCAGAGCGACAGGTGACCTCGTCCAGGTGCTTGACCACGACGACGTACTGTTGCCCGGCGGGTTAGCTCGGCTGATCCCACGCTTCGACGACCCATCAATTCACTGGGTAGTGGGACAGGCTCATGATCTGATGCCCGATGGAACGCGAAAGCCCTACAAGTCAGCGCTTCCGTTCGGGATGATCGAGGCTGGGGTGGTCAACACCTGGGCGATCGAGCACGGCGGTAACTGGCCGATCCATTGCGCAGGCTTGATGCTGCGAACACACCTGGTAAGAGCGTTTGGAGGTTGGGGCGCAGTACCGGTAGATGACGATGTGACGATGTTTAGCGCTGTGTCCGAGTGCGCGCCCGGGTACAACGACCCTTCGCTTACCTGGCTATACCGAATTCATGATCAGCAGACAAGCCGTAGCGAAACCTGGCGCGGGCGAAGCGCCGACGGGCGAAGGATTGCGCTGCAACGAGTCGAAGCGATCCGCGCGGCTGGAGTCACGATCACCAGGGATGGCAGTTCGGTGGCGCCTGTTAGACCGGTGCATGTAGAACCGTCCATCAAAGACGTTCCCCTAGGAGCGGGCTGAGGCCCGCACCCCACACGCCTGGCAGCGCTGCCGCTTGACCTTAACTCAATTTTCCCCGACAAGCCTGACCTCAGCCCAAAATGGCGAGCTCCGTCGATCAACACTGTCCTTGTGGAACCGGCCGGGCCGCCGGGAGCGTTGCGGGGGCTGCTCCCTCTCGACCGGCGGCCCGGCCGGGGTCTAGTGGTCTCGTGCCGCGCTGCGGAGCTGGCTATATCGGGCGTGCCCGGCGTCGGTGATCGAGACCTGTTGTCGCCCGGTGAGATCGGGGTCGGCCAACGCCAGCGACCCGGTGTCGGTGAGCCGGGCGAACGGCTCAGCCAGATAATCCGGGGTGAGGACGTCGCGGTCGAAGTAGTCGCCGTGCTTGGCGGGTCACGCCACCGTCGTGCACGCGGCTGAGCACGATCCACGCGAGCAGATCACCCGCATCGGCGGTCACTGGGCAGCCGCCAGCAGCGCCCGCGCCACCTCGACGGCTTCGAGACGCGTGAGGATCGTCGCGGTGTTCATCGTGGCGTCCAACGTCACCACCACCCGACGCTGCACGATGCCGTCCACCAGGTCCGCCTCCTGCCACAAGATGATCGTGCGGTTACGGCCCTCGGGGTCGTGGCCGGTGAGGGCGAAGCGGTGGGACTGCTCGGCGCTCATCCCGTCCTCATCGGTGGCAGGTCCCCGGTTTCCCCGTACGGACTGAACAGCGCCAGATGGACCCGGCACCATGCGATGCAAGGCCACCGGCGGCGACGGCCCCACCGTTTCGGACACGCCGGGCACCGCCCGTACCGCGGCGGTTGGTGAGGCAGCAGCACGGCGCGTAGCGCGTCGATCAGCGTCGGGTCGTTTCCGGCGCGTTCCAACTCGCCGAGGCGAGACCACACCGCACCGACCGGATCACCGTGCCGGGGCAGGCCAGCGAGGAACCGCCGGGTGGTCTCCGGCAGGCCGCTGTGCTGGCGGTGGATCGTCATCGCCCGCTGGGGTTGGCGAGCGCCTGGATCGCCCGCCGTCGTCTCAGGAGTTCTTCCACGAAGGCGTCGTTTTCCGCGTTGCTGCCCTTGGCGGCGTTGTCCATGAACAGCCTGGCCAGCGCCTCCCCTGGGGTGAGGGGAGGGTCAGCGGGGGAGGTGTCGACCATCTCGACGCTCCTGGCTCTCAGGGGTGATGCGGTGCAACCGCATGAGCACCCAGGTTTGTCCTCAAACTCTCAGACTGGAGACTACAGGGCGTGACAGCCGCAGTGCAAGGTGTTTGTACGCAAACCTGCAAACTCGCCGTACTGGACGTTGGAAGGGACGGCCCGGGGGGCATGCCGTCGTCGGCCAGCAGCGAGACGAAGCTGTGCCGTAGCTCGCGGGGTCCACTCCTTGGCCCACCAGCCCGGCCGCCGTGATGACCCGCCGGAAGTCGCGTCGCACGTTGGCGTCGTTCTGGGGGTCCCGCACGTTGCGGGGAACACCAGGCCGTGCTCCTGCCACTTCCTACGGCGTGGACACTGCGGGCGTGGATCACGACGGCGTGGTGTTGTTGCTCGAAGCGATCTTGACCGACATCCCGCGACTGGATGGGGGGCCTGCCTGCCGGGGTCGGCACGAGGTCATGGGTGCACTCCTGATCGAGACCGAGCGCGGTAACAGGTCGCTTGCGTCAATTGCACGTCAAAGACTGGGCCAACGTAAACGGGTAGGCGTGCTGTCCCTGGTCAGCGGCCTGTACGGGGCACATGGGGCGGGTCTGTAAATCCGTCGGCTGATGCCTTCCAAGGTTCGAATCCTTGACCCGCCACACCAGCAGAAGCAGTGTTGCCATCCCCAGAGAAATGATCTCTGGGCATGGATTGGGGCATGAGTACCCCTGTGGGGATGGGTGCAGCACATGCCAGGCGTGGCGACGAGAGGGTCCGCGGCAACATCGAGACCTGCGGCGACTCGCTCCGCGTGCGGGTCTTCGCCGGGGCCGACCCTGTGACGGGCAAACCGGTGTACCTGCGGGAGACGGTGCGCGGTACCGATGAGGCGGCCCACCGTACGGCGCGCCGGACGTTGAACCGCCTGATCGCCGAAGCGGAGAAGGTGCGCCGGCCCTCGTCAGAGGTGTCGCTGAGGCACGTGATCGATGAGTGGTTGCGGGTGGCAGAGCACGAGGACAGCACCCGGGACACGTACCTGGGCTACATCGAGCGCATTATCACCCCGGCCCTCGGCTCGATGGCGATCTCCAAGCTTTCGGCGCGTCATCTGGAAACCCTCTATGCGCACTTGCGGCGCTGCCGGTCCCGGTGTGCCGGGAAGCCGTTCGTCGAGCACCGGGCCAAGGGCGAGCACGACTGCGCGAAGGCGAGGTGCGCGCCGCACGTGTGCAAGCCGATGGCTGCCTCGACGATCCGGCAGATCCACTCGATCATCAGCGGCGCGTTGTCGGCGGCGGTGCGGTGGGACTGGCTGGAGACCAATCCGGCGAGGGGCGCGCAACGGCCCAAACAGCGGCTGCTCAGCGCCCGGGGGCACCTGCACCTCGCGCAGGGCAGGCCCGACGAGGCGGTGGCCGATCTCCGCGCCTGCGGTCGCGGGCTCGCCGCGTGGGACACCCGAAACCCGTGGCTGTGCCCGTGGATCGCCGAGCTCGTGCTCGCGCTCCTCGCCCGGGGGGACCGCGCCGAGGCACTTGACACGGCGGCCGAGGCTGTGCTGCTGGGGCGCGCTATTCGCCCTCGCGGAGTCCCTCCGCGTCGCGGGCCTCGCGACGGGTGGTGACGGTGGCGAGGAGTTG
Organism: Pseudonocardiaceae bacterium; assembly: GCA_050699515.1. Lineage (GTDB taxonomy): Bacteria > Actinomycetota > Actinomycetes > Mycobacteriales > Pseudonocardiaceae. The sequence continues at coordinate 14,370 of JBOHFF010000010.1, read as the reverse complement.
ATGCGGGAGGCGGTCGCCGTGGCTGCCACCGGGGAGTCGCCACTGGAGGAGGCCCGAGCGCTCGCGGCGCTCGATGCTGCGTTGCGCCGTGCGGGCCGTCGAAGGGAGACGCGGGGGCCGCTGCGGGGAGCATTGGACCGTGCGGTGCGCAGCGGCGCCTCCGCGCTGGCCCGCCAGGTTGAGGAGGAGCTCGTGGCCAGCGGCGCCCAGCCCCGGCGGTTGCACTCGACCGGTGCGGAGGCGCTCACCCACGCGGAGCGTCGGGTGGCGGTGATGGCCGCCGAGGGCGGCACCGACCGGACGATCGCCCAGGCCTTGTTCGTGGCCGAGAAGACCGTTGAGACCCACCTCGGGCACACGTACCGCAAGCTCGGAATCGCCTCGCGCTCGCAGCTCGCGGACGCGCTCGGGGTCGGCTGCCAGCTACGATGAGATCTCTACGACCCGGAGCGCCTGTGGATGTGTCTCCGGCAGCTGCGGGCCGCGTTGCCCGCCTCAAGTGTTCTTCTACGTCGAGGTGCGGAACGGGGTGTAGCTGGAAGCCCGTCTTACCGGAGGCGGTGCCCGCTATGCAGCTGGAGAGCTACCAGCGGATTCGGATCCAAGTCGATAGCGGGGGCACCCAGTCCTGGCGGCTGTTCGTGACGCACTTGCGGCGCTACTGCTCTCGTTGTTCGGGTATCGGGGGCAGCAGCGGCAGGCGTCGTACTCGAAGCCGACTCCGCTCGATCACCACGATGGCCCCCCGATCAAGGTCGTCGTACAGCCGGGGAAGGTTCGCCGACAGAACAGCGGCCTGGTCATCTGGGGTCATGGGTTCGTGGGTGCGCAACAGCACGAATGACGGTGCCACCGTGCACTGCCGAGCCAGCAGCTCGCCAAAGTCGGTGTCCTCGGACACGAGGACGAACGCGTGCTGCCGGGCGAACTCCAAGATCACGGAGTCGGTGGCGTGCTGCAGATCGTTTATCACGGACGTGAGCTGCGTCGATGCCGGCATCACGCAGCAACTGCGCAACACGATGCGAGAGGTTGGAGTCGAGAAGGAACTTCATCACCGAGCTGCCAAGGGCAGCTCACGCTCCTGAACTGCTGCCGCGGCGTACTCCAGAGCAGCCAGGATGTCTTCGGGCTCCAGGTCAGGAAAATCCTCCAGGATCTGCCTTGTCTCACGCCCGGCTGCCAGCTGACCCAGGATAGTGCTGACCGGGATGCGCAGGTCACGGATACACGGCAGCCCGCCCATCTTCTCGTGGTCGATGGTGATTCGATCAAACGCCATGGTTGTGACCTCCGGTGATCATACTAACCTGGGGCAGGTCGGTCGGACCTGGTTGCCTCGGTTGATGCTTACGGTCGGTGAGTCGGCGACCTTACGGGCATGGTGTGCGCGCCGCCGAGGATGGCGGCGTAGGACGGGTTGTGTCGGCGGCGACTGACCCGTTTGACCACCGACAGGTCGCCGGTTGAGACCCGAATCGACCCCGCGTAGGCACGCCGCGAGGTGTGCATCCTGATGCTGTGATCACCCTGAGCGACGCGGCGTGCCGGGGCCGTCGCGAGGAGCCGGACCCGTAGCCCGCGTCGCTCGATCCGCCGGGACGCTAGCGAGGTGGTGGGTTAGCGCGACCCAAGGCAGGACACGGCACCCCACCCGGACCTTGACCCGCCACCTCTGCGAGAACGGCCCCTGACCAGTAGTGACACGGTCAGGGGCTGATCTTTGATGTGTCCGGTGTTGGCCGGTCGTGTCCGGCCGTCTAAAGTGGCTACGCCCTGTACGCGCCCTAGTATCGGGATCTTGCTGGGTTCGTGGGCGTCGTCGATGGACGTGGTGTCGGCGGTACACGCCGATCATGATCCCGCTTTGTCTTCGGACGCTCCGAGGTTAGGCTCGGTGAGTCGGCCTCGGGCCATCTGCTCCTCCGCTCCACGGGACACCGCAGACCCCTCGGGGTTGGGGTCAGCGGTGGTGATGGCGTGACTCTCAATGTAGCGCTGTCGCTTCCGGCCCGGCAATGCACTCGCGTAGACCTGCGGCGCACGTGGCCGTTTGGTGATTAACTCGGGTGTGTGAGGCGTACTGAGCCGGGAACTGCTCGTACTGCGTTGAGGCGTGGTAGCCGGTGGTGACGCCGCGGTCTATTTCGCCGATCTTGAGGTAGATGGTGGCGAGTCGCGTCAGGTCGACTCCTATTGTGCGTGATGAGTTCGGCGAGCGTGACGAATGTGATAAGGGGCATCCGGCCACTGAGCAAGCGCAGTACATCCAGGGAGAGCTTGCCCTGCAGGCTGAGTGACGCAACGTCGGTGTCGAGTACGACCGGTTCCACGGTCACGCGATGTCAGCGCGCCGCGCAGCGTAGGTGAACTGCAGGAACTCGTCTAGTGGTGCCTCCCGATGACCCACGGAACGTAACGCCGGGATGGTCGTAGCGGCAACCTCGTGCTGTGCGGGCCGTCGGCTGCAGGGATCATCAGCGCCGGCCTGGATACTGGATCTGAGACCTCGCTGGTCTCGACGAGGGTGGTCAAGCCAACGTTCCGTGTAAGTCTCTCGGCTTACGCGGCTTCTCTTTTCATTCTCTCGATCGACCATTTTGTGTCGTCGATGAGCTGATCAACGGTCCCTATATCGGTCTGATGGTGCAGGATGCAAGCTCGGAGAACGAGTCCTTCCTGCGGGAGCTTCGTCGTAGCCAGGTAGACGTTGCCGCGCGAGCAGATGAGCTCGCAGAGTATCTCATTCATTCGATCCTCCGCCGCTCTGCTGTCTCCGCGCAGCTTGAACGCGACCACGGGAAGGTGTGGTGAGCTTCTTCTGACGATCTCCATCCCGTTGATGTCGAGCAGACTCTCGGCTAGATGATCTGCCTGATCGAGCTTCTGATCAAGGCATTGCTCGAACGCCTTGATCCCATGCATCTTGATGGGCAACCACGCTGTGAAACCACGCATTTCGCGTGAAAGCTCGGGACCGTAATTGCAGAAGTCGACGAGTTCATCCTCGTTCGTGAGTCCCGGATTGTATGCGGCGCCAGGGACTTCGAACGCGTCCCTCAAGCGCGCCTTTTCTTTCACCAGCAACGCCGAAGTGCCATGAGGCAAGAAGAGCGATTTATGGGCGTCGACCGCGATGGACCCCGCCTCTTCGATGCCGTTCAACATTTCTTTGCCTCTGGCGGTGAGTCTGAAAAAGCCACCGAGGCAGGCGTCGACGTGGAGCCATATATTTCGCGCTCCGCAGTAGGTCGCAATATTTTCAAGATTATCTATCGCGCCGGTCGTGGTAGTTCCCGCGGTTGCGACGACACACACCGGAGAAAGACCCGAGCGCTTGTCGGATTCAATGCGTTCGCTCAGTTCTGCCGTGTTCAGCGAGTAGTCGGAGTGCGTACTGATAACTCGAATTCGATCTCTGGAGATCCCGGCCAGTTTCGCCGCCTTCTCGATGGAGAAATGCCCCTGGCTCGAAACGTAGATGGTGGCAAGCGGGCGGGCGGCTTCGTCGAGTTGCTCCAGGGCGCATCGCAACCCCATGAAGTTCGCTATCGAGCCACCGGTCGTCATGTAGCCGAATGAGTGATCTCCATAACCTAATATCTCGCAGAACCACCTGATGACATTGGACTCGATCTCGGTGAATCCTGGCGCAGCGGCCCAGATCCCGACGAATCGGTTCAGGGTTCGCGCGATGAATTCGCCAACCACTGCCTGAAACAGGCCTCCCGACGGAACGTGTGCCATGAAGCCGGGGTGCGCATGCATGGTACCGTTGATCATCGCACGATCAAAAACCTCGCTGAGAAGGGTGTCGAGGTCCGTGCCGTCCCGGGGAATTTGATCTTCGCGCAGTTGGGCGCCGATACGCCTTCCCTCTGAATAGTTCAGGACGTTGATCGAATCATGGAGGTAAGAAGCTGGATATTTCCCTCCGGAGAGATCGCGCTGATACTGGAAGATGCGTGAAGCGACCGCAGACAGTAGGTTTTCTAGTTGCGCGGGGGAGAGATCCAGGTTTGATCGACCCAGGTTTGATCGACGTGGTATTGAAGGCGCCAAGAAGTAGCTGTCATCGGCGGTATGCGGATTCATCGAGTACCCTCCTCTGCGACGAATAGGATTCAATAATCTTGTCAGGCTCGGTTTCGATGTCGAAACGGCTGCACAGGTTGTCTATCACCAAGCCTTCTTGCTCATGCCGGTATACCAACTCGTCGTAGGGGATGTTGGTGAAAGCTACCATGTGATAAAGAGGCATGAATTTATCTGGATAGTGCAGATGCAACATCCTCTCAAGTCTGCTGCGAACATGGTAGGATTTCTCGCCAGTGCGTGACGTAAGCTCGCGAAGGTTGGACAAAGAAAGCGCCATGATCGCTTCTCCGGGCCCCGTTCGGGTTCTCGTGAATTCTTCCAGCGTCTTATCGATAGTGACGTCGAGAGGATTTCTCTTGACGTGACAGTCGAAAATGTCGAAAAAGTTCCGGACGTCCTCGAAGCTACAGTTGATCCCTTGTCCATAGAACGGCACCATGGTATGGGCCGAGTCTCCGATGAGAACGGATCGACCGTAGTGATACGGGAAACATCTGAGGGTTCTCAGTGATGAGGGCGGGGCGGCAAGGAAGTCGGTGGTCATCTGCGGCAGGCGCTTCGCGGCGTCTGGGAAATACTGACGAAAGAAGGTCGATACGTCTTTTGCCGTGCGCAGGTGCTGAAAGCTCGGCTGGTTGGGGTGCTCGGATGTCAGGGGCATGAACAGGCTGGCAGTGTAACTCTTGTCGATATTGGGCTGTGCGAGCAACATGAAATTGCCGCGCGGCCAGACATGAAGTCCGTGGTCGAAGCTCTCGGCCACCCTGTGGTCCCGCAGGGTGTGCAGCAGTGCATGCTCGCCAGTTGGCGTTGGCGGCATCCTCAGTTCGACGTAACCGTGCGGGATGTACTCTTGTGAGACGTGCATGCGGGCGCCGTGCCTCGACATCTCGTGCCTCACGGTGCTATTTGTCCCGTCGCAACCGATCAAGATGTCCGCCTTGACGTCCCGGACGACGTCATTGTTCACGATGAAAGTCGCGCGCGCCGCTTTGGGGTTGGCTCCGATGCACTCATGATCGAAGAAGAATCGCGCCCCGCTACTCTCTGCTTGGTCTAGCAGAATCCTGTGAAGAATATCCCGAGGTATGGACAGTAAATGGTGTTCGACTTTCGTTCCGTAGGGTTGATATGATAGCGAGTCGTCAACGTGATGAACTACTCGTTGTGGCATTTTAATGCCGTTCGCGTACAATAGTTCTTGTATTTTGCTCTCGAGCGAGCTCAATCCGCGGAGGGTGAGTGTGAGATTGAAGGAGTGGTTCGTGCTGCGTGGTGATTTCCGTATGTCGGCGCCCTTCTCGTAGACGTCGACCTGGGCGAATCTCTTCCGCAACTCTATCGCGACCAGGCAGGCTACGGGGCCCGCACCGACGATGATTGCCCTCATGGGATGGTCCATACCGGGTACGTCGCTGCTCGAGCTACTCCGGTGATGAGCAAGGCGTGCCGCAGTCAGATCGTCCATGGGTGCAAGTGTGGCGCTGCGCCTGGTCGGTGTCGTCGGGATGCCCCCTGAAAATAAGGGCCCGTCCGGGAGGCGCCCGAACTAGCGTTGTCAGGGTTTCCCGGAGAACAAGTGGTGGTGGGTTTCTTCGGCATTTCGAACCATTCACCGGCGCTGTCCTCGATTATTCATGGGTGCGTCGCGGTCGGTCGTCCACCCGGGACAGCGGACCCGGTGGTCAGGCCGGTGCCATCGGCCGGGAGATCCACGAGCTCCTCGCCGCGCGGTGGCGCTCAGCGGTCCTTCGGCTACGCTCAGGCTTCTCCGTCCAGCCGGGGCGACTGAAGGGAAGTCACGATGAGTGCCAACACTCCCGCAGAGTTGGTGTCGCTCCTGAGCGAGAACATCAACGCCGGAGACCTGCAGGCAGTCGTCGCCTGCTACGAGTCCGAAGCGGTGTTCGTGCTGCCCGAGGACCAGGGCGGCCAGGCCAGGGGAAGGGAAGCCATCGGCACGGTATATGCCCAATTTCTGGCAACGAAGCCGACGCTCACATCCAGCGCTACTGTGATCGTGGAGGCGAGCGGTGTAGCTGTCGTCCTGGGCGACTGGACCCTGGAGGAGACCGGCCCGGATGGCAACTCTGCGAGCGTGAGCGGGAAATTCCGCGATGTCGTGCGTCAGCAGCCCGACGGCACGTGGCTGTACCTGATCGATAACCCTTTCCAGCCCGGCTGATCTCGAATGGCACGAGATGCGCCTGTAGCGGGGAGGGCAGGTGGCGGACAGGACGTCGGGATACGACGCGTTCATCTCCTATAGCCACACCTTGGATGGTGCTCTCGCCCGCGCGCTGCAGACCGGGTTGGAGCAGTTCGCCAAACCCTGGTACCGATCGAGAACCATGCGGGTCTTCCGGGACACGGCGAGCCTGTCGGCCAACCCGGGCCTGTGGTCCGCCATCGAGAAGGCGTTGGCCTCCTCGACGTGGCTGGTGCTGATGGCCTCGCCGGAGGCAGCGCGGTCACCGTGGGTCGATCGCGAGGTTGCCTGGTGGCGGGCGAACAAGTCACCGCGGCGGCTGCTCGTGGTGCTCACCGAAGGCGAGTTCGCCTGGGACGGCGACGCCGGACCCGGTGACGGAGCGACCGCGGCGCTACCCCCCGCGCTGCGCGGCGCCTTCGACGAGGAGCCCCGGTGGGTGGATCTGCGCTGGCTGCACGACATGGACCAGGTCTCCCAGTCCAACCCGCGGTTGCGGGAGTGTGTGGCGGACGTCGCCGCGGCCGTCCGCGAGGTTCCCAAGGACGTCCTGGTGGGTGAGCACATCCGCCAGCACCGGCGCACCATGCTGCTGGCGCGGGGTGCCATCAGCGCATTGGTGGTGCTGTTGGTCGCTGCGCTGGTGGCTGCGGTAGTCGCGGTGGGTCAGCGGGACCAGGCACGGCAACAGGCGAGGATCGCCACCGGCCGTCAGCTCATCGCGCAAGCCGAGACGGTCCGCGGCAGCGACCCGCGCACCGCGCTGCTGCTCGGCATCGCCGCACAGGGCATCAACAGCACCGACGAGACCCGCGCCAGCCTCATCAACACCCTTGTCACCACCCGCTATGCCGGCACCCTTATCGGCGATACCGGTCAGGTGGGCTCAGTGGCGTTCTCCCCCGATGGGCGCACGCTGGCCACCGCGGGCATCGACCGGAAGGTCGTCCTGTGGGATCTCACTGACCCGATCCGACCCACTCACCGCGGCCCACCCTTGGCCGGCTTCCAGGGCGCGGTGTTCTCCGTGGCGTTCTCACCCGACGGGCGCACGCTGGCCACCGCCAGCAGTGACGAGACGGTGGTCCTATGGGATCTCGCCGATCCGGCCCGGCCCACCCCCCGCGGCGCACCTCTCACCGGCTACGGCAACCCGCTGGCGTTCGCCCCTGACGGGCGCAGCCTGGCGACCGGCAGCAAGGACGGCGCGGTCATTCTGTGGGATGTCACCGACCCGGCTCGACCTATCCGTCGCGATCCGCCCATCAACGGCGACACCGGCTCCATGGACTCGGTGGCGTTCTCCCGAGATGGCCGAACTCTGGCGGCTAGTAACGGCGTCACGGTCATTCTGTGCGACGTCACCGACCCGGCCCGTCCGACTCGCCACGGTCCGCCTCTGATGACCGGCCACGCCGGCCCCGTGGACTCGGTGGCGTTCTCCCCGGACGGACACACCTTGGCCACTGCCGGCTTTGATAACACGATCATCTTGTGGAACATCACCGACCTGACCCGCCCGTCCCGTCACGGTCCACCGCTGGCCGGCCACACCAGTTCCGTGGACTCGGTGGCGTTCTCCCCGGACGGACACCTTCTCGCCACCGGTAGCGACAAACTGGTCATCTTGTGGAACGTCACCGACCCGGTCCACCCGACCCGTCACGGCCTGCCCCTGGCCGGCCACTCCGCGCCGGTGAACACGGTGGCGTTCACCCCTGATGGGCGCACCCTGGCCACCGGTAGCGCTGATCAGGCGGTCTTCTTGTGGGATCTCGCCGAGCCGGCCCGCTCGATCCGTCGTGGTCCGCCGCTGACCGGCCACACCGGTTCCGTGGACTCGGTGGCGTTCTCTCCTGATGGGCGCATCCTCGCCACGGGCAGCGCTGACGAGACGGTGTTGCTGTGGGATGTCACCGACCCGGCTCGCCCCACTCGCCGTGGCCCTCCCCTGACCGGCCACACCTACATCGTGGACTCGGTGGCGTTCTCTCCTGACGGGCGCATCCTCGCCAGCGGTGACGCCGACAACACAGTCATCCTGTGGGATGTCACCGACCCGGCCCGCGCGACCCGCCGTGGCCCGCCCTTGACCGACCACACCAGCGCAGTGGAATCGGTGGCGTTCTCTCCCGACGGGCGCACCCTGGCCACCGCCAGTCAGGATGCCACGGTCATCCTGTGGAACGTCACCAATCCGGACCGACCCACCCGGCGTGGTTCGCCCCTGGCTGAGAACACCGGGCCGGTGTTCTCGGTGGCGTTCTCGCCCGATGGGCGCACCCTCGGTACCGCCAACTACAACAACACGGTCGTCCTGTGGGACCTCAGCAATCTGGACCGGCCAGCCCGCCGCGGCCCACCGCTGACCGACGACACCGAGGTCGGCTCGCTGGCGTTCTCGCCGGACGGGCGCACCCTGGCCGCCGCCAGTGCCGATCAGACAGTCCTCCTATGGGACCTCACCAACTTGAGCCGACCTAATCAACTCGGGCCGCCCCTCACCGGCCACACCAGCGTCGTGGATGCGGTGGCGTTCTCTCCCGACGGGCGCACCCTGGTCACTGGCAGTTACGACCAGACGGTCATCCTGTGGGATCTCAGCCGCCCGAACCAGCTTCGAGATAACGCCATCCAGCGCGCCTGCGCGATCACCGGACGCGGTCTCAATCGTGATGAGTGGACCCGCTACATCCTCGGGTTGCCATACCAGAACACGTGCCCGGATTGACCACAGAAAAAAAGGCTGTGGCGTGACTGTAGGGATCTCCCGAAGCTCAGCGTGGCCCGGTTCGGTCACCATCGCAGGATGGATCTGAGGCAGCAGCAGGACAAGGCGTCCGAGCGGTATTGGGGCACGGCTGATCAGCGTGCGGACATCCGGCGACGGCAGGAGACTGCCGGGACCCAGGTGGTGGACGACCCCAAGCAGATCGAGGCCCGGGCGCGGCGGTTGCTCAGCAGTGGCGAGATCCTCGTTGAGGCGCTGACTGCGACGTTACCGCAAGGTGAGCCCGTGACTGGGACGGGAATGCTGGAGCGGATCGTCGGGTTCAGCAACGAGTTGCGGGGCGTCAACTTCCTGCCCCGGGGTGAGCGCGCCGCCCGGACAGTTGCGCGCATCTCGCTGCAGGAGAACGGGCGGGTTGTCGGGTTCGGCACCGGCTTTCTCGTCGGCCCCCGGTTGCTTGTGACGAACCACCATGTTCTGCCCGATGCGGCCGGCGCCGCCGAGGCGTCGGCCGAGCTCGACTGCGAGCTCGACTGCGAGCTCGACTGCGAGCTCGGCCGTGACGGCGTCTCGAAGCCGCTGCTGCGTTTCGATCTGGATCCCGGTGTGCTCTACCTCACCGATGAGCACCTCGACGCCACGTGGTGGCCCTGCGGTCGGGCCCGACTGGCCGGCGTGCGGGTGACGACCTCGGCTGGAACCGGCTGATCGGTGCACAGGGCAAGATCACGACCGGGGAGTCGGTCAACATCATCGGGCACCCGAACGGGCGGCCGAAGGAGATCGCGACGCACCCTGTTGTGTGAGGGAGAGACGCTGCGCCGGTTGTGCCGCCCAGTGGCGGCGCGCCCACCGCTGGGCGGCGCTTGCGATCTTCGAGTCCATCGGGGCGCGGCCCTGGGCCGCTCGCTCGGAGGTCGAGCCGGCCGCGACCGGCGTCCGTACCCGGACCAACTCGGCCGATCTCACTGGTCTCACCGCACAGGAGCTCCAGGTTGCGCAATCCGTGGCGGAGGGACGGAACAACAGCGAGGTCGCGGCGTCGCTGTTCGTCTCGCGCAAGACGGTGGAAGCCCATCTCACCCGCATTCACCGTAAACTCGGCGTGCGGTCACGCACCGAATTAGCCCGCCTGCTGGCCCCGACCCGCGGGGATGCCATCCAGTGCGACCGGTGACCTCCGGTCCTTCTCGGACTGGTGTTGTGCTTGTCTGTTGCGGTGATCTCGCCGGCCTCGTCGCGAGATTGAGCCCAGGCTGCCGTGGTCGGGTGGCCGAGATTGTCAGACCTGGTCGGTAGCGTTCGGGTTGTGATGGAGCAGCAGGTGATTCCGCCGGGCCTGGCCGCGATAGCGCCGGGTCCGGACTTGGGTGCGCTGCTGGCCGGTATCGACATTCATGCGCTGATCGGTGCGGATGTGGTGGAGGTGTTACGGGCCCGGGTGCGGCAGTTGTCGTACGAGCAGGCCAGGGTGCTGGCCACGATGGTCGAAGTCGGGTTGTGCGACCCGGACGCCCGTGGTGATGAGGTGGCCCGGTTGGTGGAGTCACCGCCGTATGCCGCGGATGAGATCCGGGCCGCGTTGGCCTGGACCCGCCGGGCGGCTGATCGGGAGCTGGGTTTCGCTGAGACTCTGGTGCTGCGGATGCCCGCGGTGTTCACCGCGTTGGAGGCCGGTCGGATCGACCGCAGCAAGGCATGGGTGTTCACTGATCTGTGCGCTGATCTGACCCTCGAGCAGGCTGAGGTGGTCTGCACCCGGTTGCTGCCCCACGCCGAGCGGTTGACCACCGGGGAGCTCGCCGCGCGGATCAAGAAGTTGGCCATCGGGCTCGACCCGGAGTGGGCCGCCCGGCGGTACGCCTCGGCCGTGCGCGAACGAAACGTGATTGGCTTCTTGGATCTTGACGGCACCGCGACCGTCACCGGCACCGGGTTACCCGTGGAGCAGGCCGCCAGTGCGTGCGCCCATGTCGAGGAACTGGCCCGGGCCACCAAACGCGCGGGGCATCCGGGCCGGATCGGCCCCCTGCGCGCGGATATCTACCTGGGCCTGCTCGACGGCCGCTGGCAGCACCACACCCGCGAGGAGATCATCACCGACCTGCTCACCAGTGCTATCCGCGACACGAGCGACACGGGGAGTGCGCCTGACCTCGACCACCCGACCGAACCCGACTCCGCGACCAGCCCAGCGACCGGTGGCCAGCACCCGCCCAGCGATGCCGGTGGCAGTGCGCCTACCGACCCCGTGCCTACCGACCCCGTGCCTGCCAGCTATGTCGCCCCGGATATTGCGAATGCGCCCGGTCCGGGGCCGCTGGCCCGACGGGTCGGGGTGGAGATACGGGTGGGGTTGGCGACCCTGCTCGGGCGTGATCGGCACTGCGGGGAGGTAGCTGGGTGGGGTCCGGTCTCCGCGGAGGTCGGCCGCGCCATGGTGACCGCGCAGCGCGCCGCCCAGTGGCGCTTTGCCCTCACCGACCCGGATGGGCAGCTGCTCCTGGGTGGTATTACCCGTCGCCGGCCTCACACCGCGGCGCTCGCTGGCGAGTTGCTGCCGTGCCGGGGTGGGATCGTCGAGCTGCAGCTGCCTGTCGCGCTGCTCACCGAGCTCGCCGCGGACCCCGGCGCCTGCGGTGACTGGGTCGGGATCGTGACCGACCTCGCTGCTCAGTACACCCAGCACATCCAGGGCGGAGTGTGGGGACCGGGCGCGCAGGACCCGGCTGCTCGGTTCGCCGGAGCAGCGCTGCGCCGCCATGTCCAGATCCGGGACCGGTACTGTGTCTACCCCGGATGTCGCGCCTCGGCCCGCAGCGCCGATCTCGACCACACCGTGGACCATACCTACGGCGGCCCCACGGTCGACTCGAACTCCGGGCCACTGTGCAGACATGACCACCAGCTCAAGACCGCTGGCCGGTGGCGGCTGCACCAGCCCGCAGCTGGTCATTTTACCTGGGTCAGCCCTCTGGGTCGCCGCTACCACACCCAGCCCCCACCGATCATTCATGACCTCCCCGAACCTCGACCCCGACCCCATGAGCCCGACTACCCACCGGTCGCCGCCCCCGATGACGACACACCCATCCTGGAAAGGCCACCACCTCAGCCAGACCCGCCACCCCCACTCACACCGCCAGACCCCGACGAACCACCTCCGTTTTAAGGCGCTGCGGCGTGCGCGGGTTATCGAGCATGCCGGTAATAGGCCGAGTCCTGGAGATCAGTCGGGCCAGCGGCGTAGCTGCGTGCGGTGAGAGCCACGTCCCTGTGGCCGGCATCGCTAGCGCTCAGTCGGGCGATGACCTGCGCGGAACTCCGACTAGGACCGTCTCAGCTGCCTGGTACGTTTGGTTCTCGCCGAGCGGGGGTCTCGCCATCAAGTTGTCGATCATGGCGGGAGCTCAGGGTGGTGTCACGCCAATGCTGTGAGCCGGAGGATCACCGTGCCAGATAAGCCACGGTGGTCCCCTCGGGTGGGGTGGATTGTGCCGGTCCTGGTGGCGCTGATCGGTGCGATAGGCGTCGTGGTCGCGGCAGTCGTTCCTACCTTGCTCGCCTCGAATGCGGGGCCGAGCACCGGCCAAGCCACGACCAGCAACCCGCCCCCCGCCGCTATGGAGTATCCAGGGTGACCCGCAAAGTCGTTTGCCCAGGTCAGTGGGCTTTGGGTGGTGCGATGTGACTGTGGTGTGTTGGGTGGGCTGACGGGCCGGTCTTGAGGTCGCTGCTGTTCTGGGTCCAGTGGTTGCCACGTCCGTGACCACGGTTGTGGACACGGTTGGTGACAGTGTGTGATGGCATTGCGGGAGGCTGGGATCATCCCGGGATGATCACGTTGTGGGGTGGGGGCGTGTCGTGGGGGTGATCGGCAACGGAGCCCCGCTAGGACAGGGATTGTCGAAGATCTCTTGTCCTGGAGGCTCCGTTGCCGAGCGAGTGTTGCATGCCGGCGATGCCGGCGATGCCGGCGATGCCGGCGATGCCGGCGCTAGCGGCGCGGGTCGCGGTCGAGGAGCTGGTTGCCCATGCGGTGAGCCTGCACGCGGCCAGCGGTGGTGATCTGCTGGCCTGCTTCGGCTCGGTGCCCGACCCGCGTGACCCCCGGGGTATCCGGCACCGGTTGGCGAGCATCTTGGCGATGTGTACCGCCGCGGTGCTGTGCGGGTGCACGAGCGTGGATGACATCACTGCCTGGGTCGGCTCGGCCGCCCCGGGGGTGCTGGCCGCCCCGGGGGTGCTGGCCGCGCTGGGGTGTCGCCGCGACGCCCGGGGGATCGTGACCCCGCCCCACGCGGACACGATCACCCGGGTGTTCACCGAGCTGGGTGCCCAGGCGCTGGCTGGTCACGCCGGGGTGTTGCTGGCCCGCCGGGCCCGGCTGGGTCCGGTGGTCTTCCCGATCGGTGCGCCCGGGTGGCTACCGGCGATCGCGGTGGATGGCAAGGCCCTCCGTGGCGCCGTCGGCGCTGACGGGGGCGTGCCCTACCTGCTGGCCGCGGCCACCCACGACCGGTGCGCGGTGGTCGCCGAGCGTCTGATCGGCCCCAAGTCCAACGAGGTGCCGCAGTTCGCGCCGCTGTTGCGCGAGCTCAACGACCATGTCGGGCTGTCCGGGCAGGTGATCACCGTCGACGCGGGTCACACCGTCCGCGCCCACGCCACCTTGATCTGCCAGGAGCTGGGCGCGCACTACGTCATGACCGTCAAGACCAACACGCCCCGGCTGTTCGCTGAGCTCGACGCCCTGGACTGGGCCGGCGTCCCGATCGGCCACCAGAGCACCGAGACCGGACACGGGCGCACCGAGCGACGCACCATCCAGGTCCTCGACGCCCCGAGCAGATCCGATCGATGTTCCCCCACGCCCAGCAGGTGTTCCTCATCGAGCGCTACGTCACCCGCAAGGACCCTGCTGGCTAATTCGTGGGTGGCTTGTGGTGATCTTGCCCGGCGTGTCGTCGCTGTTCTGGCCGGTTCGGGTCTCATGATCGATAGCCCGGTCGGTCCTGCCTGTCCCCGGCCGTGGGGTGTGTAAGTCTGATGTCTGTGCAGCCACAGTCGTGGCCGGAGCCGGCGCCGGAGATTGTGGCCGCGGTGTGGGCGGCCTATCGGCGGCGGGAGGTGCCCTTGCCGGTGTCGGTGCGGGATCGGTTGGGGGAGGTGTTCCCCGACGCGGAGTTCGCGCCGGTGTTCGGGGTGCGGGGCCGGCCGGGGTGGTTGGCTTTGGTCACGGTGTTTCAGATGGTGGAGAACCTGACCGATCGCCAAGCCGCGGACGCGGTTCGGGACAAGATTTCGTGGAAGTACGTGCTGGGTCTGGGCC
>JBOHFF010000009.1:0-22054 GCA_050699515.1 Pseudonocardiaceae bacterium | reverse complement strand
GTGTCCATTCAGGGGTCGCATTGAGCTGGGCCTTCGCCAGAAAGTTGATCTTGTTGGAGTGTTGGGTAATCGGTGTCGGCGTGTCGGGCTCGTTGGTGGGTCTGTGATCGTCGATCATCTGGGTTGTGTCCGCGCCCGAGCCGCCGCAGCCGTCGTATCAAGAGCTTGCCGCGCTGGTGGTGGGATTGGCAGCTCGGGTGGAGACGTTGGAGACGGAGAACGCCGAGTTGCGGCGGAGGCTGGGGATGAACTCGACGAACTCCTCGACACCGCCGTCGAAGGACTCGATTGCGGCCAAGGCCAAGCGGCGGGCGGATCGCTCCTCTCGGGAGAGATCGAAGGATCGCAAGCCTGGTGGGCAGCCGGGCCACCAGGGCTCCGGGCTCGCGCCGGCGGTGACGCCGGACCGGACCCAGACACTGCCCCCGCCGGGTAACTGTGGTGGGTGTGGCGGGGATCTGGGGGATGCCGCGGATGCGGGGATGAGCTGGGCGCAGGTGTGGGACACCCTGGCTGTCACGTTGGAGAAGGTGCACTACCTGCTGCCACGCCGGCAGTGTCGCTGCGGCACGACGACCACCGCAGCACCCCCGTTCGGGGCCGCCGGCACCGTGACCTACGGGCCCACCATCAACGCCGCGGCGATCCTGCTGGCCAGCGAGGGCAACGTCCCGATCGAGCGGACCGCGACGCTGATGGCCATGATGCTGGGCGTTGCGGTGTCGGCCGGGTTCGTGGCCCGGGCCCAGGAGCGCTTCGCCCAACGCCTGAAGGCCTGCGGGTTCGACGAGGCGATGAAAACCGCGCTGCGTGCCGAGGACGTTCTCTGCGCGGATGAGACGCCGACCAACGTGATCCACAAGAACACCGATGAGCACGGCCAACCCCTACCCGGGGCCCCGCACGCGGTCACCGTCCGCACTCCCGACGCGCGGCTGGTCTGGTACGCGGCGATGGGGTCACGCTCCAAGACCGACATCGCGGGCCTGGGCGTGCTGGAAGGCTACTCCGGCTACCTGGTCAGAGACGACTACGCCGGCTGGCACCAGTTCGACACCCAACTCGCTGGGGTCGGCCAATGCGCAGCCCATTTGATCCGTCACGCCAAGGGCGTCCTGGAACTGCACCCCACCCACCAGAACTGGGCCGGCGAGGTCATCACCGTGCTCCGAAACGCCGCCGCCGCGGTCGCCGAGGCCACCACCGAGGGGCACGACCACCTTGACCCCCAACTCCTCGCCGACCTGCGCCACCACTACGACCACGCCGTCGCCTGGGGCATCACCACCAACCGCCACCGCCCCTGGGCCAAGGGCAACCACCCCGGCTACAACCTCGCCACCCGCCTGGCCGACAAGGCCGACCAGGTCTGGACCTTCACCCGAAACCTCGCCGTACCCTGGACCAACAACGCCAGCGAGCAAGCCCTCAAAAGCCCCAAACGACATCAAACCGTCTCGGGTTACTGGCACACGCTGACCACCCTCGCCGACTACTGCCGCGACCGCTCCTATCTGGTCAGCGCCCGCAACCACGGCATCCGTCCCATCGACGCCATCCACGCCGCCCTCACCGGCAACCCGTGGCTGCCCACAATCTCAACGGCATGACATCACAGCTCAACCCGTGAATGGACACCTCCGGTGCGGGCTATGTGTAGCGAGCCGGCTTTATCTTACTCTAGTCCTGACAGGGTTTCTATGCCCTCCGGTGCGGGCTATGTGTAGCGAGGACGACTTTGCTGCAGCTATGCGCGATGATGAGTAAGTTTCTATGCCCTCCGGTGCGGGCTATGTGTAGCGAGTGTGGTTACTTGGGGTTCCCACGCCCGTCCAGAGTTTCTATGCCCTCCGGTGCGGGCTATGTGTAGTGAGAAAATCTTGAACTAGTTCGGTGTACACCCTTGCGCGTAACTATTCAGCACCCTCGGGACGGGAGTGACTGCTGAGGTTTCTGGGACGGCTGGGGAGTGTCGGCTTGATCTTTACTGGCTGATGCTGATCATGTGGTGGCATGTCCGGCGGTCCGGTTGCGGGCCTTCCCACCTCAGTGGAGGAGCTGCGCGCGCTGGTCGTGGAGCTGCAGGAGGTGATCGCGGCCCAGGGGCAGCGGATCGCGGAGTTGGAGCGGCGGCTGGGTAAGGATTCTTCGACGTCGAATAAGCCGCCGTCGTCGGACTCGCCCTACCGCAAGCCGGCGCTGCGGTCGGCGCGCACGTCCTCGGGGCGTAAGCGGGGTAAGCAGCCGGGGTCGCCGGGGGCGACGATGCCGTTGGTGGATGACCCGGATGAGGTGATCACCTGTGACCCGGCCTGCTGCGGCGGCTGCGGGAAGGATCTCTCGGGTGCTGTGGTGGCCGGGGTGGAGCGTCGCCAGGTGCGTGATGTGCGCCCCCCGCCGCCGCCGTGGGTGACCGAGTACCGGCTGCTCAAGCGGGTCTGTGCGGGGTGTGGGATGCCGAGTGTGGGGGGGGCGCCGGGGTTCGTACGCACTCGGGCGGGTTACGGGCCTTCGGTGTTGGCGCGGGCGGCGGAGCTGGTGTGTGGGCACTATCTGCCGGTGGGCCGGGCGGCGATGCTGATGGGTTCACTGCTCGGGGTGGGGGTCTCCACCGGGTTCATGGCCGGGGTGCGGGCCCGGGCCGCCCGGCTGCTGGAGGCGACCTTCCTGCCCCGGGTCCGGGAACTGCTGCGCTGTGTGGGGGTGCTGCACGTCGATGAGACACCAGGCCGGGCGGCGGGCGGGTTGAGCTATGTGCACGTGGCGTGCACCGAGTTTCTGACCGCGATGCACACCGGGGGACGCAGCAGCGACGACATCGACGCCGGGGACGTGCTGCCCGGCTATGGCGGCACGATCGTGCGGGACGGCTACGCCGGCTACGCCCATCTCCTCGACGCCCATCACGCCTGGTGCGGAGCCCACTTGCTCCGTGATCTTCGTGCGGTGCACACCGCCGACCCCGAGGCGCAGCTGTGGGCCCAGGCAATGGCCGACACCCTCACCGACGCCCACCAGCAGACCATCGCCGCCCGCGCCGCCGGCCACGACACCCTCGATGACGCCGCACTGGCCCAGATCCGTAACCACTACCGCGGCGCGGCCCAGCTGGGTATCCAGGCCAACGCCACCCGCGCCGGACCCCACGCCCGCGACGCACGCCGCCTGGCCCGCCGGTTCCGCGACCACGAGACCATGATCCTGCGGTTCGTGGCCGACCTCGCCGTGCCCTGGACAAACAATCTCGCCGAACGCGACGTCAGACCCGTCAAAATCCAGCAACGCACCTCCGGAGGCGCCTGGCGCACCCTGGCCGGCCTCGCCGACTTCGCCGTCGTGCGCTCCTACCTCTCAACCGCCACCAAATGGGCCCTGACCACCCTGGACGTCCTCGAGCAACTGTTCACCACCGGCGCCTGGCTACCACCGGCCGCAACCCCTGCTGAATAGTCCAAAGTGCCCCTTGCCGGGGCGCCCATGCCGGGCTGAAAATCTGGCCTGTGGCTGCCTGTGACGTCGTTGTAGCTTGGTTCTCGCCCGAGGCCGATGAATAGTCTGACGCTGGGAGCTGTGGTGAGGGGCCACTGCATTGTTGCCTCGAGCACGAGAGTTCGCCTCTGTTCTTGCCCCGCTGGCTCCCCGGGCAGCCACGCCTGATCGATCCCGAGACGAGCGTGGGGTGAGGACATGGAGTCGACCGATGAGCCGGTCGAGTTGGTCGAGCGGGTAGCCGCCCTGGATTTGGGCAAGGCCACCTTGATGGCCTGTGTGAGAGTTCCGCACGAGGACCAGCCGGGCCGGCGGCGCCAGGAGATCCGCGAGTACGCGACGTTGTCACGCTCGTTGCTGGAGCTGGCGGACTGGTTGCGTTGCGAGCGGGTGGAGCTGGTCGCGATGGAGGCCACCAGCGACTACTGGAAGCCGGTGTACTACCTGCTGGAGGCCGAGGGGTTCCCCTGCTGGCTGCTCAACGCCAAGCACGTCAAGAATGTGCCGGGCCGGCCCAAGACCGACAAGCTGGACGCGGTGTGGCTGGCCAAGGTGATCGAGCGGGGCATGTGCTCACCGAGCCTGGTGCACCCTAAGCCGATCCGGCAGCTGCGGGACCTGACCCGGTATCGGCGGTCGCTGATCCGGGAACGGACCCGGGAGAAGCAGCGCTGCGAGAAGCTGCTCGAAGACGCCCAGATCAAACTGTCCAGCGTGATCAGCGACATCTTCGGGGTGTCGGGCCGGGAGATGCTCGCCGCATTGATCGCCGGCCAACGCAGCCCCAAGGTGCTGGCCCAGATGGCGCGGGGCACCATGCGTGCCAAGACCGCTGTGTTGGAGGAGGCGTTGACCGGTCACTTCGAGGATCACCACGCATTCCTGCTGCGGGCGATGCTGGACCACGTTGACGCGCTGAGCGCACAGGTCGACACCGTCGGCGTCCGCATCGAAGACGTGATCGCCCCTTTCTCCCACCACGTCGAGCGGTTCGATGAGATCACCGGCGTCGGCACCACCGCCGCCCAGGAACTCATCGCCGAGATCGGCGCGGACGTGACCCGGTTCCCCAGCCCGGCGCACCTGGTGTCGTGGGCCAAGTTCGCCCCGATCGACCACAACTCCGCCGGTAAGAAACGTGGCGGGTCCACCGGCAGGGGCAACCCCTGGCTGGCCGGCACCCTCGGCGAGATCGTCGCCTCGGCCTCGCGGACCGACACCTTCCTCGGCGAGCGTTACCGGCGCCTATCCCGGCGTCGCGGCAAGAGCCGGGCCATCGTCGCGGTCGGCAACTCGGTCCTGACCATCATCTGGCACCTGCTCGCCGATCCCGACGCCCGCTATCACGATCTGGGAGCGGACTACTACCAGACGAAGATC
Source organism: Pseudonocardiaceae bacterium (assembly GCA_050699515.1). Taxonomy (GTDB): domain Bacteria; phylum Actinomycetota; class Actinomycetes; order Mycobacteriales; family Pseudonocardiaceae. Next base: position 17,185 of record JBOHFF010000009.1, on the reverse strand, counting down.
AACACGCGTCGGCGGGAACGCGATCTCGTCCGCCAACTCGAACACCTCACCGGCAAAAAGGTCACCCTGACACCCACAGCAGCCGCCTGACCGCAGGCCGATCACCCCAGAGCCAACCCAACCAGACTCCCGGCCCCGCTGCGGTCACCGGGAACCCGAGCCTGCCCGTCCCCGACTTGATTTTCGAGTTAGCTACCCTTGCGCGTTTCTATGCCCTCCGGTGCGGGCTATGTGTAGTGAGGTCAGTACTCGTGAGTTCGCGCTCGATGGCACCACGTATGGTTTCTATGCCCTCCGGTGCGGGCTATGTGTAGTGAGGAGCAACCAGACGTCCCAGAGTGGGTAGTTCCTGGAGTGTTTCTATGCCCTCCGGTGCGGGCTATGTGTAGTGAGTGTCCGGGTCACCGCCTACGAGGTGTGCGCGCTGGTTAAGTTTCTATGCCCTCCGGTGCGGGCTATGTGTAGTGAGGGAGTTCAAGATCATCGCTGGCAAGGGAACGTTCGTGTTTCTATGCCCTCCGGTGCGGGCTATGTGTAGTGAGCGGTATCCTGTCTGTCATTAGCGGTATTGTTATCGGTTTCTATGCCCTCCGGTGCGGGCTATGTGTAGTGAGGGAAAGTGCAAGAATGGCGAGTGTGGCAACTAAGGGCAGTTTCTATGCCCTCCGGTGCGGGCTATGTGTAGTGAGTCTCGATTTCGATCTTCGCAGGCGTCATGGTGGCTATAGTTTCTATGCCCTCCGGTGCGGGCTATGTGTAGTGAGGGTAGTCCAAACTTGCGGGGTCTGACCAGCGGGGATGGCGGGGTTTGCGAGCACCTCGGTGTAGGGGCGGCGCTGTGATCATCGCGGAGCGTCCGGGGGAGTAGCTGGAGGTGTTCTGAGCTGCGTAAACGATCCTTGCGAGGACCGAGGGGTTTTGGGCGGTGATGCGGTGATCCTGTACGGGTGTCATCGGATGATCCAGTAGTCGCTGCGTTCCTCGACGGTGCGGGCGCCGATGATGTAGCGCTGGGAGAAGGTTTCGCTGGTGGTTGGGTAGATCCGCACCTGGTCCTCCAGTGGGTCGATCAGCGCCCGCAGGTCCGCCCGCAGCGCCTGCAAGTCCGTCTGCGAGCCGACCTGGCATTCGAACACCGACAGCTGCACCCGGGGACCGTAGCCAGACAGCAGGGAAGCGACGTCCTCGCGGCGGCCGTCGTCGACGATGTCGTACGCCACCACAACGATCACGATCGCTTCACTTCCACCGCAACGCGCGATAAGGCTGGGACGGGTCGAGCAACGTGCGGGCGAGTGCCTTAGCCTGCAGCGATAGCGCGACGCGGAACGAGACCCGCCGGCCGGCACCGGGGTGGGTGGTCAGGGTCAGCATCCGCCGCTCGTAGGCGGCGAGGAACGCGTGCTTGGCGTCCTGGCCCATCCTGCTGCCCTGGTCGGGCTCGGCGTGGAACTGCTCGGGGCGCACGATCCGGGTGCTGACGCAGCGCCAGACGACGACGTCGACGGTGATGGGGCGGAACTCCTCCATCAGGTCCAGGGCCAGCGCGGGGCGGCCCCAGCGATGCTGGTGCAGGAAGCCGACCATGGGATCGAGCCCGGCGGTCTCCAGTGCCGCTATCGCCTCGTGGACCAGCAGGGTGTAGCCGTAGGAGAGCATCGCGTTCACCGGGTCGGGTGGTGGGCGCCGTTGTCGTGTCTCGAATCCCCATCCCGGATCGATCAGGTTGCGCGCGGCCTGGAAGTAGTCCCGGGCGGCGCTGCCCTCCAATCCGAGGATCTCGTCGAGGGGCGGATTTTGATCAAGCTTGTCGAGCGTGCGCTCCAGCCGGTCGGCTGCGTCGGCGGCGGCGAGGTCGTCGCGGCGGCGGGCGCTGCGCAGCAGCGTCACCCGCATATTGCTCACCTTGCCGGTGACGAACGAGGTGGCCAGCGTGCGGCACTGGCCCGCGTCGTCGGCGGCGCGGTACTGGGCCCGTCGCGCGGACGGGTCCGAGGTGCACAGCGGTGTGAGCCGGCCGCCGTCGGTGCCGTGCTCGGTGAGCAGCACCACCTCGATCCCGCGCTCCACGGCGTGCTGGAGGAACGGTGTGCTCAGCCCCACACGGCCATAGCAGACGACCTGCCGGATCCGGCGCAGGCTCAGCCGCAGCAGGGACTCCTCGCCGTCGGTCACCACCAGGCGATCCCCGCGGGTGCGGACGTAGGCGCCCTGATGTTCCACATAGACCACCGTCTCCAGCGGATGTGACAGCGTCTCCGCGGAGTTCAGCGTCGAGGCGGTCACCGTCTCGCCGAGAAAGCGCACCCCGTCGTCGAAGGACACCACGTGACACTTGCCGGTGTTCAGCTCCAGGCGCAAGTCCTCCAACTCGGTGCCGGCGGTGCGCAGGGCACGCTCGCCCTCCAGCCGGCTCTCGACGGGGATGGCGAAATCGTCTGAATACCTGATGACCCGGTATCCGGCGGCGAGCATCCGGCGATCGAAGATGTCCAGGTACAGGTTGCTCAGCACTGGGGCGAGCGCGCTGCCCTGGTGCAGGCCACGGCCCCGATCGTCGGGAGTGGTCCGGCGGTTGACCACCGGCCGGTCCAGGATCAGCCCGATCAGATGCACGATCCGCTCGTCGTCGATGCGCTCGCGGACCAGCCGCATGACCTCCCAGCGCGGAATGCGGTCGAAGCAGTCGCGGATGTCGGCCCGGGCGACCCAGCTCGCCCCGGTGTCGCGGGCCTCGGTGAGCGCGGCCAGAGCATCCCGGGTGCCCAGGCCACGTCGGTAGGCGAAGCTCCACGGCAGCAGCGACGGGTCGATCTCGCGGTCCAGCGTCACCAGCAGTGCGCGTTCCACCACCCGGTCGGCCAGGGGCGGGATGGTGAGCCGGCGGGTTCCGCCGCCGGGCTTGGAGATCTCCAGCTGGTGCGCTGGCAGCGGGCGCCACTCGCCCTCGGCCAGGGCGAGGGCGAGGTGGCTGACCCGGCGGGCGGCGTCGGCCTCGAAGCGTTCCAGCTCGGGATCGATCCTGCCGTCGGCGAGCGCGGAGTCCCGGACCTCCTGCCAGGCGTCGAGCAGCGCCTGCTGGGTGAAGGTCCGGGCGAACGTCAGGCCCATCGGTGTTACCGAGGGGACGGTTCGGCGAGGCGGACCGCGCCGAATCCGTGGGTGGTCTGGGCGCCGACGCCGGCGAACTCGGCGAACCGGGTCAGGGCGGTGAACACCTGGGTGGTGGCTGCATCGGCCGCCTTGGTGAGTGACAGCTGGGCTGTGCCGACGAAACCGGTCTGCCACATGGTGTGGGACACCTGCGCGCGGCGGGTCTCGATGACCGCATCCGCCAGATAGACGCTGTCCAGCAGCGCGGTGAGAACCCCGGCGGGCAGCGCCAGCTCGGGTGGCGCGTGGGCGTCCCAGCGGGTGGCCAGCGAGCGCATGACCAGCACCGGGTCGGGTAGGGGGAGGTCCCGGCCTTTGCGGGCGAAGAAGGTCGGGCTGATGAATTGAAGCGCCGCGTGCCGCATGGGTGTACCGGCGAGCAGCTCGGCGAAACTCCTGCGCTGCGGGGGAGCAGGCCGGACGGGGCAGCGGGCGGGGCCGAGCGCAACGGTCTCCGGGATCGCGGGCGGTTCCGCGGAACCCAGCCAGCCCACCCGCCACTGCGTCCGGCCGGTGTTCGTCTCGATCAGGGGACCCACCGAGAACGGCTTGTGCTGGGTTGTGTGCGCGGCGCCGGGGTGCTCCAGCATCGCGCAGGCGGCGCCGTGCAGCCGCGCCGGGTACACCGGGGTGCCGGTCGGAACCGAGAGCTCAAGATCGAGGACGGCGGGCATTGCGGTCACGTCCCCGGCCACGGCGCGGGGAAGGTAGTGGGCTGCGATGGGTGTACGCGCAGGGCCACGAACCGGTCTTCGGGCCGCAGGTGATGCATGAGGTGCGTTCCAGCGAAGAAGCGCACCTGCTGGCGGGAGAGGTGCCAACCGGTCAGCAGCGCGACCGTCTTGGGCAGGAACGCCACTATCACCAGCTCCCGGTCGCCAGTGGTGCGCTTGATGTCCGCAAGGTGTCCGGCGAGATCGTCGGCCAGCCTGCCCAGCTCAGGGCCGGTCAACGGACGGCCCTGAGCAGGTGGTTGCGGGCCGACCAACACGAGCTCGGACAATCCGAGCTCTTTGCACCTCTGGTCGATGTCGAACGCTGCGGCGGACTGCGTGAAGGACAGCAGCACTCCCCGCCGGTCGCCGGTCGGGTTAGGGACTACGTGGTCTGGCTTCGTCCGAATCGTGACCCGCTCGGGCGCCTTGTCCCGCAGCCGGAACTCGGACGTGGTTTTCCTGTCGTAGTCGAGGAACCGCATCCGGTCGGTGCGGGTCAGTGACGCACCGACGGCTAGCGCGGCCGGCCACAACAGTACCGGCGCGACCGCGTACCCGGTGTCATCGCGGTCCTGGTTCATCGCGCTCTCCAGGGCGCGGGACAGGTCCTGGCGCGGCTGAACCACGTCGACCACGCCGTCTCGTTCCCGTCCCAGCACGTCGACCCGGCGGCCGAGCAACCGCACTGCCATATGACTGCGCTCCGCGTCGCGCTGTGCCTGCTCGTGGTAGTCGAGCATCGTCTCATCGAGGAAGCTCAGCGAGTACAGGGTGCCGGTGCCTTGGTACACGCGGTGCCGGTAACCGACAGACGCGATCAACCCCACCAGGAAGAGGATCATGACGGCCCACCGGTGGCCGGGGAACGTCACCGGAGTCGCGCCGACCGGCAACGCATCTTCCAGCACGAGTCCCGCCATGGCGGCCGACGCCGCCACCAGGACCGCAACCCCGATGTCGGCCGCAGCCCGCCGCTGACCTCTGGCCCACCTGCGCAACCTCGTGGTAAAGGGGTCAGACGCAGCTGGCGCGCTCACTGCTGTACCCCTCACGGTCGGGTGGGACTCCACCGGCCGTGTCGCCGTCCGGATGTGAAACGTTACCCACCCTGGGATCGACACACCCGTCGCATGCCAGCACGACGTTGCGCCTGACCGACCCCGAGGGAATGCGGTGCCCGCACCAGATCAATTCGTCAACCCGTACACCTTCGTGTCGTTCCCGGAGGAGCTCGCGGCGCGCTCGGCGCCGCACGGGCACGGCGGGGACGCACAGCTGTGGTCGGGAACTATCGGGATCACGATCAAGGCACGCACGCCGGTGCTGGTGCGCGGCACCTGTGGAGCGGACGAGACCACGCTGCCGCACCGGCCGGGACCTGGCGGCACGCCTCAGCAGATCATCCCCGGTTCATCCCTGCACGGAGCCGTCCGCGCCCTGCACGAGACGTTGACCGGTAGCTGTCTGCGGGTATTCGACCAGAACTTCTCCCCGGTGTACCGCGACATCGCTGCCGACACGCATCTGTTGCGGCTCGCCCTGGTGACGGAGGTCGATGATGACGGACGGCCGATCTGCTTCCAGCTGTGCTCCCGGCCATCGGATCCGCGAAAGGCGCAAAAGGAACGCATTCACCATGGCATCCTCAGCACGCTAGGTGGCCCGGACCGGCTGGTCTCCGGCGCGCGACTGGGCCTCACCATGGGTGACAAAGGTGTCACGGCTGCCTGGGAGGACCCCGGGGGAGAGTGGGTCGTGTTCATCAGCGACAGCGGCGCGCGGTCCGGTTCGTACCATGCGGCGGTGCGGAGACTCTGCGCCGATCCCTCGCCCACCCTCGGCGACGCAGCGTGGCAGGACTTTCTCGCAGCGGTGCAGCACACCGATGACCTGCGCTCGGCACAAGAGGCGGACACGCACTTGGCCCCGGTGACGTGGCCGCATGAGGGAGGCATCACGGTAGGGCAGCGTTACCGCGCATCGACTCGACTGCGGGTGGGCCAGCCGGTATGGCTGCGGCTCAACGGCAGAGGGAGTGACGTGGTGCAGTTGCAGCTGGCCCAGATCTGGCGCCACCGGGGGACGACCGCCCGAGATCCCGGCGCTCGCGCGGCCGGAGAGAATGCGATCAAGGATCGGTCCGGTCATCGGGTGCCGGCTGGAGCTCTCGCGTGCACGGAAGCGACGAAGCTCTGCCCGAGCTGCCGGCTCCTCGGCGCCGCTGACACCCGCGAGGAAGACAAGCGAAAGGACGAGAAAGAGGGCCGGCCCGTCCGCCGCCGTCCTGCTGATCAGCAGTCCTACCGTGGTCACGTACGGTTCTCCGACGCCGTCAGAAGCGACAAGACGACATCGCTGCGGGTGGTCCTTCCCCCACTGGGGGCTCCCCACCCCGGTGCAGGTCAGTTCTACTTGGAGCGCCGCGATACCGCGGAGGGCGACGGGGGACGGCCGCCATTGCGGGAGTGGGGATCAGCGGCTGACCAGCCAGAGCCGCCACGACCTCTCCGGGGCCGCAAGTTCTACTGGCACACCAGCGGTGTCGAGGGTGTTTCGCCCCTGCGGGGAAAGGCCCGGCCGCACCATCTGACAGATCATCTGGCGCTCACCACCCGGGCGGCGGCCTTCCCTCACCACACTGAGTTCGTCGCGACCATAACGGTGGTCGATGTAGATCTCGAGCAGCTCGGCAGCCTGCTCGCCGCTTTGCAGCCAGCCGCCGTCCTCGATCGTGACAACCTGGTGGTCCATCTGGGCGGCGGGCGCTCGTTGGGCTACGGCAGTTGCGAGATCAGCATCGATCAGAACCGGACTTGGCTGTGGCGATCAGCCACCCGGTACGGCGCCAGCGCCGACCCGACCGATGCGGACGAGATCCGGCGCGCGGCTATCGCCGCGTTCCGTGCCGCAGCGCCCGCTGAGGTGCAGCGGACATGGCCGGCGCTGGCGACCGCGTTGATCCTCGACCACGTTCCGCCCGATCGGGTCTGGTACCCGCCCGGCGCCCCATGGTCAGCTCGCAAGACCGACGAGGGCAAGCAAGAGTTCGACGAGGGCTACGCGTTCTGGCAGCAGACCAGTGGTCTGTTCCTCAGCGGCGGTAAGCAAGGAAAACCGCGTAAGGGCTACCCATTTCGGGTGCTCCCCGACATCCAGGATGACCAGCACATGGAGATTGTGTGCGAGGCCGTGGATGTCGAGCTGGACAAGGAGCTGTGATGCCGCGCTACGTGGACGTCTCGGTTCAGCACATCCAGAGCTACCTGGTCCGCGCGCAGCATCTGAAGGGTCGTCGTGGGGCCTCTACGATGATCACCCGGGCAACCCACGGGGACGCCGTCACCCAGTGCCTGGGGGATCTGCCGGCCACGGAGCACCACGAAGCTGGTGCGGTCGATGGAGTGATCTCGGTCCGTCTCGATGACGCCGAGCTCACCACCGAGGTCACCGGCCGCCTCGTTGGGCACTTGCGATCGGCCCTCCCCGCCGCAGTCATCGTCGCCACCTACCGGGATGGGTCGAACTACGCCGACGCCGTCGCTGGCGACACCGACGAGCGGCGCCTGGCCCGCCACCTCCCGGTATGCGCGGAGTGGCCAGCGGCGAAACGCTGTGACTGGTGCAATATCTGGCCCGCCAGCGCCGTGATCATCGACGGCGCTGGGGAGGATGCCCGTAACCGCGAGGTGTGCCTGGACTGTGACCGCCGTGACGAGGCGGCCGGCCGCAGCACCCAGGAGGGGTGGAAGCCACTCGCCGAGATGCGGTTGCGGCGCCACCTCGCCGACCGTCCCGGCAGCGGCCCGTCCCGCGAGCTGCCGACCAACTTCGAGCAGCTCGCCAGCCTCGGACCGATCCCGGGCGAGCGCAATCACGTGGCCACCGTCCTCGCCGATGGCAACGCGATCGGAAAGCTGATCGCCGGACTGCGCCAATCCGCCGGTGCCGGTGGTGACTCGCAGGTCCTTCGGGAGGCGCCTCGCACGATCGACAACGCCACCTGGGCCGCGCTGACCGGTGCCGCTAACAAGATCGATACAACTGATGCCGCTGCCTGGCGGATCATCCCGCATCTCGTCGGCGGTGATGACCTGCTGGTCAGCGTCCCCGCGCACAGCGCATGGGAATTCGTCCGGACATACCTCAGCATCTTCGGCGAGAAAGTGTCGTCGCTGGCCACGAACGGCCTGGTCCCCTCCGCGTCCGCGGGCGTGGTCTTCCACCAGATAAAGGATCCGTTCTCGGTGGTCGCCGATTTGGGGCATGATCTGCTGGAGAGTGCCAAGAAGGAGCACCTCGGCCGGAGCGCCGCGCTGTGCTGGCAGTCGATCACCCATGACGGCAGCGCCCGAGCCCCACGCCGCCGCAGCATCACACTGGACGGTCTCCACGGCAGCTGGGATGCGCTGACCCGGTTCGCTCAGGTCAGCAAGTCCCAGCGGCAGGTGCTCGCCCGGGCGTTGCGAGATGATCGTGGCATCGGCTCCCAGCTCGATCGCGTGCTCAGCGGTGACGAGCCAATGAGATCCGTGGTGGAACCATTTCTCGGAACCGACCCGCCGATCCCGTTGCAACAGGCGATCGGGATGGTCGCATGGTGGTGGCCGCGGTGAGCGTCGACGAGGTGCGTTTCGTCATCGACTTCCTCAGCCCGTTCCGCGTCTCGACGGGGCAGGCCGCCGAGGGGGTGGATGCGACGATAGACACGAGCGATCCGCTGCCCGCAACATCGCTCAAGGGCGTCATGCGCGCGACCGCCAAGCAGCTTCTTGGCGAGCATGCGCCGTTGGTGGGAGAGGTCTTCGGCGACGCCAAACGGCCGTGCCGGTGGCACTGGGGCGACGCTGTCCCTGCCGGGAAGCAGTGGGCGGAACCCCAGATCACCGCACGAATCCAGATCGACCTCGCCACAGGCACCGCGAAACATGACATGCTCGCGCTCGCCGAGGAGACCACGGCGGCCCGCGCCGAGTTCGTGATCACCCGGATGGGCTTGGTGGACGACATGGAGCTGCACGCCGCCGTCCTGGCGATCGCCGCGCGAGGCACCCGGTCACTGGGGGCGGCCCGGCGACGCGGGCTCGGCTGGGTGTCGATCATGTGCCCGGACGTCACCCTCGACCGCGCCACCGTCGAGAAGGTTCTCACCTGGAGACCGGCGTGAGCGCCACCGCGAAGGTCACCGTGACTCTGGAACAACCGGTGCACGCCGGAACGGCCCCGCTGCCCGACTACCGCAACCCCACTCACGATCACATCCCGGGCAGCGTGCTGCGCGGCGGGTGCGCCGCCGCCTGGATCCGCGCTCTCGGCGCGCCCGAGCCCGGCACCGTGCACCGGCAGTCGTTCATCGAGGCCTTCGAGTCTGACGGAGTGTTCGGGCCGTTGCACCGCGCCGGGAGCCTGCCGGTGCCGGTGAGCGTGCTCGTACACAAGTACCAGGCGGAACAGGGCTGCCAGCGGCTGTGGTGGGATCGCAGCCTCGGCGCGCAGGATACGGAGTGTCCGGACTGCGGCCAAAATCTGGTGGCTGCCAAGGGCGAACCGCACGAGATGCCCGCTCGGTCGCAACGCACCCGGGCGGCACTGAGCACTGACGGTGTCGCGGAGGACGAGAAGCTCTATCGCAAGGATTCCCTAGATCGGCGGCAGGTGTTCACCGGCTGGATCAGCGGGGGCGCGGTCAGGGCTTTCGAGGTCGGCGGTAAGCCTGTGCAGCGGCTGTGGCTAGGGGGAGGGCGCACCACGGGCGGCCTCGCCCGCGTCACTGTCGACCCCGACGCCGAGCCTGAGCAGCTGGAGACCGACGGATCGGCGGTCGTGCTTCGCCTGGCCAGCCCCGCGATCTTCGTTGACGACGCAGGCCTGCCGGCCGATGTCCCGAGCACGGCGGAGCTCCAGAGCACCTTCGGCGTGAAGGTGGTCTCGGTCGCCCGGTGGATGCGCTGGGGCGAGGCAGCTGGCTGGCATGCTGCGGCAGGCTTGGCCAAGCCAACCGAGCGCGTCGTCGCCGCGGGATCGACTTACCGGGTGCAGTGCGACCGCCCGCCATCTCCGGAGCTGCTGGGCGCGCTGCGAGTGCGCGGCCTGGGCCTGCGCCGGCGCGAGGGCTTCGGCGCGCTGTGCCCGCCGCTCGAGCCACCCCGGCCCTGGGGTTACTACGCTGGCGCGGTCCGGCCACTACGTGAACTGCGGGTCCTCACGCAACTCGTGGACCGGCTCCGCGGCCGTCGGGCAGTGCTGGACGGTGGTGCCGCGGACGATCCCTTCCTGCTTCAGCTTCCGGACAAGCTCGGGGATGCTGGTGCCGCGCTGCGCCTCGTGCTCCGCATCCGCTACCCCGGCGAGTACGAGCAGGTTCTCGACCATCTCGACCCTCGGGTGGTGACCCCGTGACACCGACTTTGATCACCATCCGGCTGCGGTTGCTCAGCCCCGGAGGCGTAGCCGGACCAGAACGCCGGCAGGCCGATCCCGCCAGCGAGCCCTCGAACCATCTTCCGCTACGACAGGACCCGGATGGCGCTGTAGCGCTGCCGGGCAGCACAGTCGCCGGCAGTCTGCGGGCGCACTGTGAGAACCGGCCTGGGCTGCCCGATGGCCTGTTCGGCAGCGAGCCCTGTGCGGAGAAGAAGGTGGCCTCGCCGGTCCAGGTGCTCGGCGTGAGACTGCCCGGTGACCTACCGGCTGCCGAGTCCACCGCCCGCGTCGCGATCGACCGGCACCGTGGCGCGGCGCGGGTGCACGCACTGTTCACCGTCGAGCAGCTCCCTGCGGGCACCGAGTTCGATGTCCACCTGCGGTGGGACAGCGCGGGAGCGGCGCTGGACAGCTTCCTCGATGCGATGCGGGACTGGCGACCGCGTATCGGACGGGGTGTCTCAGTCGGTTCCGGCGCCTGCGCGGTCACGGGTCTCGGATGGCACACCTACGACCTCACCGACGCAGACGGGCTGCTGGCCTGGCTCGCCATCGAGGGGCCCGGAACCTACCCGCAACCCACCGAGGTGCTCCGGGCGCCGGCCTCGCCCGATGCGGTGATCGACGTCAGGTTTGAGATCGTCGATGGGCTGCATGTCGGTACTGGTGTTCCGGGCCAGCTGCCCGGCCACGAGAGCGACGTCTCGCTGGTGGTACAGCGACACAACGTTCCGCATGTTCCGGGCAGCAGTCTCAAGGGCGTGCTGCGCTCGCGGGTCGAGTACATCTGCCGGGTACTCGGTCAGCCCGCCTGCGACGACGCCGGTTGTGGTGCGTGCCGGGCGTGCCTTCTGTTCGGGTGGTCTCCCCGCAGCGGCGCGGATCGGCAGCAGGGTGGCGCTCGGGCCGCTGTCGCCATTCCCGATGCGACGATCGACGCAGCCGAGCTCGACGTGCGCAGCCACGTGGCGCTCGACCGGTTCACCGGCGGCGCCCGCCCGGGTCTGCTCTACACGCAGCAGGTGGTTGTCGACGGTAACTTCCGTCTCCGGGTGGAGCCGCTGCGTCCCCTCCTTGACGTCGAGCTCGCATTGCTGCGGGCGTCCATCGCCGACGTGCACGACGGCCTCGTCGGTATCGGTGCCGCTACGACCAGGGGGCTGGGCACGGTTCGGGTCCACGACGAGGCCTGGGTACGCCCTGATCTGTCCGCGTTGGCAGCGCTCGTCGCGGGAGGTTCCGATGGCTGAACGGATGTCGCTGCACGGCAGTGGGCCCCGTGGTCGCGAGGAGTGGCGGGACCTCGTGGTGTCGTTGCCGCATGCCACGGCCACCTGGGCTGATCTGGAGGGTATGCACTGCGCGCCGCTACCCGAGGCGATGCCGATCGGCGCGACACACCTCTGGTTCTGGGACACCGGGTGCTACGGGCGGGTTCGAATCGACGGGGAGCAGTGGATCGCCGGGGTGCTCACCGAGCCGGGGGTGTCCGTTCCGGCGCACTGTGCCGCGCTTCGCGAGGACGCCGTCGAGGTGGACCAGGTGATGCTCAAGGCATGGGCGGCCGACGATCAACGGATATGGCAGTTCCGCGGTGACCCCGAGGTGCTGGCGGGTTTCGTGCAACTCGTACCGCGGCGGCAGGCGACCGGGGTCTTCCTCGCCGCGGCGGGACAGCGGGTATGACTCACCTGGTCAACCTCATGCCGCACGATCTGGTGATCATGAACGGCAGACGCTTCGTGCTGACGTCCTCTGGCCAGGTCGCCCGCGTTGACCAGCATGTGGTGGACGAGAGGCTGCTCGACGTTGCCGAGGCGATGCTGTCACTCGCGACGATCCGCTACGGGACAGTGTCCACTCTGCCGGCACCACAACCTGGTGTGCTGCTCGTGGTGTCCCGTGCTGTCGCGGCCGAAGTGGCGCGGTCCGATCTGGTCTTTCCTGATCTGGAGATTCGTGACGAGCAGCACCGGGTCATCGGGTGCCAGCGGCTGGCTCGCTTCGCCGTGGACTGAGCCGTTGTCGTTCCAATCCCTCGCCACTGAGCGGCAGATGATCAGGTCGATTGGGCGAATGTCGGCCACAGCCGTCTTCGGTGCACGTGAGGCCGCCGCGCGGTGGGCGGCCAGCGCAACCGGGTCGCCTCCGAGCTCGGCCGGATCAAGCCCGGAAAAACGGCAGTCGGCCAGCTTGGGTACCGCCATGTAGACGAGCTTGCTCTCGCGGAGTGCGTGTTCCCTGACCGGAAGCCGCGGTTAGTCGGGGTTGGCCTTGATGACCTGTGCCCGATCCCAGGCAGGCAGCTCGGTGAGCCGCGCGGCTGCTGCCGCAGCGCCCACGGAGTCCGGGATGAACGATAGGGCCAGGTTATTGGAGACGTCCTCGCAACAAACCCGGGATCGACGGCAGTGAAAACCCGGCCCCGCGAGGGGACCGGGTGAGTGCCTCAAGGGTAGCTTCCCGGCTGGTGGCGCGTCAAAGACCGACTCCGGCCATTACCACCCCGGTGGCCGTGTGAACCCGGCGGCTGGGGTGGGCAGCTGGTTCTGGGTGTAGTCGGATGGTTGGAGCTGGCGCCACCAGTGCCGCCCCGCACCTTTCTCCGCAGCGCCCTGCAGGGCGCCGGCCATCCGGTCGGGGAGCGGCGAGCTACCCGCACTTCCCGGGTGCCGGCAGCCGCTTCTCGGCCAGGTACTGGCCGGTGTGCCGCCAGATCTGGGCCAGCTGCAGGCGGGTGATCCGTTGCTGGCCGTCGAGCCTCGCTGGCGGCGCCGGCAACGGGAGGAGAACCCTGTGGCGTTTGGTGGCCTCGCTCAACTCGTGCCGCGGCGGCAGACGATCGGGCCCTTCCCCACAGCGGCGGGACAACGAGCATGACTCGTCTAGTCAATCTCATGCCGCACGATCTCGTGGTGATCGATGGAGTCCGGCGTTTTATCCTGGCGCCGTCTGGTCAGGTCGCGCGAGTGGACCAGCACGTGGTGGAGGACGCGTCGCTCAGCGTGTCTGGGACGACACTGCCGCTCGCCACGGTGCGATACGGCACCGTGGCCGGCCTTCCGGTGCAGCAACCTGACGTGCTGCTCGTCGTGTCCCGGGCCGTCGCCGCCGAGGTCGCGCGCCTCGATCTGGTCTTTCCCGATCTGGAGATCCGCGACGAGCTCCACCGGGTCATCGGGTGCCAGCGGCTGGCGCGCTTCGTCATAGCCTGAGCCACGCCGAGCTTGAGCGCGGTGCGGTGATCCGTCCGGTTTCCGCTCGCCAGGCAGTGACGCGTATACCGTCGCGATACGCGTGTGGGTTCTCACCGCAGCAGTCGGTCGAGTTCCAGGTGGATCGGGAACGGCGCGGTGGTGGCGAAGGTGCCGGTGATACTGCCACCGTCGATGAAGCCGAGCGGGCCGCCGAGGTGGCAATCAAGCAGCGTGACCGGCTCGTCGAGGTCCACGATCCAGTAGTGCCCGATACCGGCGTCGGCGTACTCGTGCCGCTTGACGACATGGTCGAGGCGTTGCGAACCGGGTGAGACGATCTCCACGACAATCAGAACGTCGCTGGCCCGCAGGAGCCAGCAGTCGTGGTCCACCCGGTCGATTGCTTTGTAGTCGACCACGACGAGATCGGGTCGGCGCACTACTCCGGGCTGATCGGCGGGAACAAATTCCAAGTGACCAGGTGACATTCCCGCAGCTCGGTGTAACCGGTGGTGGACTCACCGAGCAGGGCGTATTCCGCAACGGTCAGCAAGCAAGCAGGTGGCTCGGGCAGCGCGGTCACAGGTGGTTCCTCACGGCAGGCTCGCGGTCAGCAGGGGTCGCACCGCCATTTGTCCTATCGCGTGGTCCCGACCAGCTACGTTCGGAGGTTGGGGACAATGCGCACATGGCCAACCTGCCTCTCGGTGATCCCGCGCCCGCTGACGGCGCGCTGCCCGCTGCTGCCCTGCGTGGGCTGGCCGGTCGGCCGTTCGGGGTGTACATACACGTGCCGTTCTGCGCCACGCGCTGCGGTTACTGCGACTTCAACACCTACACACCGGGGGAGGAGGGCTCCTCCTCACTGTCCACCTGGTTGGACGCGGTGCGCCGCGAGCTCGACCTGGCTGCCCGAGTACTCGAAGAGCCGGTGCCGGTGGACACGGTGTTCGTCGGTGGCGGCACCCCGTCGCTGCTCTGCCCGACCGACCTGGCCGCGGTACTCAACGCCGTCCGCGGCTCACTCGGCCTGGCCGTCGGTGCCGAGGTGACCACCGAGGCCAACCCCGAGTCGACGTCACCGGAGTTCTTCGCCGGGATCGCCGCGGCCGGCTACACCCGGGTCTCGCTGGGGATGCAGAGCGCCGCGCCGCACGTGCTGGCCGTGCTGGACCGAGTGCACACCCCGGGCCGACCGGTGCTCGCCGCGGCGCAGGCCCGCGCCGCCGGGATCGAGCACGTCAGCCTGGATCTGATCTACGGCACGCCGGGGGAGACCCGCGAGGACCTGACCGCCTCGCTGGACGCGGTGCTGCACGCCGGGGTGGACCACGTCTCGGCCTACGCTCTGGTCGTCGAGCCCGGTACCGCGCTGGCCCGCCGGGTGGACCGCGGCGAGCTGCCCGCGCCGGACGACGACGTGCTCGCCGAGCGCTACGAGCAGATCGACTCTGCGTTCTCCGAGGCCGGTCTGCACTGGTATGAGGTGTCCAACTGGGCTAGGTCCGTTGCTTCACGATGCCGGCACAACCTCGGCTACTGGACCGGCGGGAACTGGTGGGGCGCCGGTCCGGGCGCGCACTCCCACGTGGGTGGCGTGCGGTGGTGGAACGTCAAACATCCCGAGCGTTACGCCGCTGTGCTCGCGTCCGGTTGCTCACCAGCGGCAGCCCGTGAGGTGCTCACCTTCGAGGAGCGCCATACCGAGCAGGTGATGCTTGGCTTACGCCTAGCCGATGGGCTGCCTGTGGATGTGCTTAACCGTTCAGGTCAGGCGGCCGCGAACCGCGCGGTTAACGATGGTCTGCTTACCGCCATTCCAGCAGACAGGCTGGTGCTTTCCCGCCGCGGTCGTCTACTCACCGATGCCGTAGTGCGCGACCTGCTGCCTTGATTCTGCTGGTGATCATGTGATGCAACGGCTACCAGCTCCGATGGAGATTGCGGTCTCCAGCCACCAGACCGCCGCCCGGGGCTTGGCGGAATCTTTGGAAGGTGAGCCCGGGTTCGCGGCGGTGATGGGGTGGCGGCTCCGCCGCGCTTCTTGCATGAGCGGCGAGCTGGAGTCGGTGAGCCTGCCGGTGGAGCTCCTTGACCAAGCACGTGATGCCTCCTGCTTGGCCTGCCGCGCACGGTGGTGGATCCCCTGGACACCGCCCAGGCCTGGGCGGTCGGCACGCTCGTTGAGCAAGGCGGTGATCCGGGTCGCGATATCGCCGCTGCGCACGTGGTGTACTGCGCGCAGCGGCGGGATGGCCGGTCGTGACCAGCGACCCCGGACTATCTCTCGGTATAGCCCCGTGCCCGTTCCAGGAACTCGTGCACCGCCGGGACCTTGGCGTATGGCCTTAGCTGCTGGTAGAGGTCATGGAGACGGCCAGCCCCCCGGGTCGAGTCCAGGCTCTCGGCCAACTCGATCGACTGCATGCCCAGCGCGGCCGCCGCGTCAAGATCACGCTGCTTGCCCGGCCGGGCCAGAGCGTCGGCCAGGTAGGTGATATCGATCTGCCGCTCCCGGACGAATGACTCGCTGAGCTGGGCGAGACCCTCATGGAGCCTGGCCACCGCGTGGTCAGCCTGGCCGAGTTGCAGCAGACACTGGCCCGCGTCGATTGCGATATTCGCCGGACCCAGCCAGTACAGCCAGGGTGGGTCGTCATCGGGTGTGAGCTGTTCGGCCTGGGTGCGGGCCTGGGAGATCGCGGTGTGGCAGGCAGAGGTGTCCCGCAGGGTGGCGAAGGCCAGTGCCTGCCGGATGTGCAGCTCGGCGAGCAGAGCCGGTGTTGCCCGCCCCCGGGTGCCGGTCAGCGCGGTCTCGATCAGCGTCACCCCCTCGGCAGGCATCCCCCCGGTGGCGGCCTGGTAGGTCATGCTCGCGAGGATGTGCGCGCCGAATGGCCGGTCATCGGCGGTATGGGCGGCGCGCAGGGCGGCGATGTCGTAGCGCTGCGCCAGCCCGTGCTGCCCGGTGTCATAGGCGCAAAAGCCGCACAGCCGTCCCAGCTCGGCGAGCACCACGTGCAGCGCCCGGCCGGTGGGCTCGTCATACGACGCCCGGTCGAGCACTCCGGCGACCCACCCGAACGTCTGCTGAGCCATCGCGAACACGCCACCGCCCCCGGCTACGTCATCCATCCGGCACAGCTCGGCGACCATGGCACTGAGCCGACCGGCCAGCTTCCCCGACACCCGGCGCCCCGCCAGCCCCGACACCAGCGGCCCTGGCTCGTACACCAGCCACTGGTGCGCGGGAGCGGTCAAGGCCGGGCCGGTCAGAGACAGGAACACTCGCCGCTTCACCCGGCCACCACCCCCGCTCAGCACCACTGCCACCTCGACGGTACCTGGATGGTTCCAGGGGGCGCCGAGCACGGGGTCCCGCTCAGGGTCGTCGCTGGTGGACGGGGCAGGCAGCGCACCGGGTGGTTCCACGGTAGCGAGCTGACCCTCGCCGTCGGGGAGCGTGAACCACAGCAGTTCCACCGGGATCCGCAGTATCCGCGCCCAGTACACCAAGGTGTCCAGGTTGCGGATCGGCACGCCACCCTCGATCCGGCTGATCTGGGGTTGGTGCAGGCCCAGCCACTGGCCGAGCAGGGCTTGCGTGATGCCCTCGGGGCCGTAGACGGCGTGGTGGTAGGGATGTGTGCGGTAGGCGCGGGATACCCGGCCGATGTGCTGGGCACTGAAGGCGCCCCG
>JBOHFF010000008.1:0-5003 GCA_050699515.1 Pseudonocardiaceae bacterium | reverse complement strand
GTCCACCGGAGCCGCTGTGGCCATCAGAACGATCACTGTAGACGGTGAAGTCGCTGGCAGCAGCCCTGGTCGGCATGGATGGGGCGCCTTGTAAGCGGTAGGTTCGGGGTTCGAGTCCCCGCGTCGGCTCCGGTTCTATCCGTTTGACGCTAAATGTGACGCATGCCTTGAAATGACTCGTACGCAACTGAACGAGCCGGTCATCGAGCGTGGTGAGTATGCCGACCCCGGCAACGCCATCGGTGTCTCGATCGCCCACGAGCCCTATGAGCTTACGGTCAACTCAGGTTGGCGGGCTCGTCCGCATACGAGGCATCTCACGGCACCGGATAGGCGAGTCGGAGGCGTTGGAGTCCATTCGGGGAAATCGAGACCACGTAGGGTCCCTTGGCGCGGCCGACCATCCGGACCAGGCGCTGCTCGGCGGCCAAGAAAAGCGTGACCATCTCCGATCCCGACAGGTCGGCGCGGGCCAGCGTGAATACGCGGGCGTCGTGCATATACACTGCCCGCGCCTCCACCGGCCCGCGTGCAATTGCTCGGTCCTTGCACAGCAGCACTTCTCCGCGGTTCGTCGCCTCGGAGATCCATTGCTCATCCTCGATTCGCTGGCTGCTCCGCGCCGTAGCGCTCGTCCATCGTCGCGAGTACCCAGCCACGTGCACGCAGTGCGGTGGGCACGATGTGGGCTCCAAGCCCTCTGTCGAGGAAGAACCGCAGGTCAGCCAAGGCTGCGGTCCGCATCCTCAGCTCCCGCTGAAGACCAGAGACTGGACCTCTTCAGTACTCAGATCGTAGTCCGCGGCCACCTGATCGCTAGGTTCGCCAGCGGCGACACGCGATGCTACGTCCGCGACCCGGACGCCATGCCGGGCAATGGTGGGCCTGCCAGAGTTGATCCGCGGGTCGACAGTGACCTCAACCGCGTCGAACTGTGGTAACCGGATGAACTCGACATAGCCTTGGCGGTAGGAGATCGTCTGGAGGTACCGGCTCACGATTGGTACGAAAACCCGCTGCTGGTTGCGCACGACGACAAGGTCATCGATTGCGCGCGCAGCTTCTGGATCTTCAGGGTCAGATCTGCGGGAAAAGTCAAATAGTATCTCCGCGCCGTCGGTCATCAGCCGCTCGCTGGCCAACGCGGCTGGCAGCCCGATGTTCCGGTCGAGCCACTCGATGGCCGGCCGGATCCGTTGCATGGGCACGCCCACGGCTCGAAATGCGGCGAGTACGTAGGCCTCGGCCAGACCAAGGAACGGGACCGAGGGGCCACGCGAGCTGCCGGGGCGCGCCGTCGTGATCATGGGAAAGGCTTCGACAACACCACCGAGCGTCTTGTACGCGTAACCGCGTGCCCAGTTCCGCAGGGTGGCTGGCGGCACATCGACGATCTGAGCAGCTTGGGGCGGGGTGTACAGCGGCAGCCGGTACACCTCGTCCTCCACGATGCTGACCACGCACACCTCCTCCGAACAACACGGTAGCGGCGTACACCGGCAACCGGCCGCGGACATGCCGCCGCGGGCCGGGTCGGCTTGGCAATCGGCGTCTATGCAGAGATAAAACGGCTGAGGAGTCCTCTCACTCAGGGCGCCGCACCTGCTCGGTCGGGAACGCTGAGCCGGGTGCTCCGCGGACTCGGCCGGTGCGATCGCGCCCCGGGGGGTGGTGTGTGGTTACGAGTTTGGGCTCGTCGTCCCTGGCGCTGGCTGGCGGGTGGCATAGTCTCGCACGATCATCGAGTCGTGCAGGCGCACGCCCTTCGCGTTGAGCTTCGCGGCAGCGCGGCTGACCCCGGCGGGCAGTACGGAGATCAGCCGCGCGCCGGCGAGTAGGGCCCGGACGCCCAGTTGCGAGCTTGGGATGAGGGTCTTGGCGACGTTGAGGGCGAACGTCCGGCTGTGCCGCACGAGCTGCGCCATCTGGCGTTCGTAGGCTGGGAATGCGCGTTCGTGGTCGCCTCCTGCCGCGGCCAGTTCGCCGGCCAGCACATAGGCGCCGAGCACCGCCAGGCTGGTGCTGCCGCCGACCGCGGGGCCGGGACAGTACCCCGCGTCGCCGACGAGCGTGACGCGGCCGCGGGACCAGGTGTCCATGCGTAGCTGGGTGATCGAGTCGAAGTAGAACGCGGGCGTGCGGTCGAGTTCGGCGAGCAACCGGTCCACGTCAGGATGCATCCCCGCGAACCGGTCCCGCAGCAGTTGCTTCTGCCGCGGCACGTCCCGGTGGTGGTAGTCGAGCGGGTGGTCGCTGCGGAACAGGAACACCCCGCGCGCTTCGTCCAGGTGTCGGGCGCCGTAGAGCCCCGTCATGCGGCCGACATCGATGTGACCGATGTGCTCCCCGTCCAGGTGTAGGTAGTTGGGCATGGTCAGCACCGCCAGATAGGCGCCGATGAACGCGCTGAACCGGGACTCGTTGCCGAAGACGAGCCGACGCACGTTGGAGTGCAGGCCGTCCGCGCCGACGACAAGGTCGAAGCGGCGTGGCGCGGCATGCTCGAACGTCACGTCGCCGTCGGCGGAGATCGAGATGATCGAGTCGCCGAAGACGTACTCGACGTCGTCCCGGGCGGCGTCGTAGTAGATCTCGCTCAGGTCGTCGCGCATGATCTCGATGTGCCGGTCCGAGGTGGCGCTGAACACCTTGGTGAGGTCCACCCGGGTGGGTCGCTGGACGCCCTGGCGGTACACGGTCATCCGGGTCGTGCCGGTGACCATCCGCTCAATGCGCGGCAGCACCCGCATTTTCTCGGAGATGTCCATGGCGGGCCGGAAGAGGTCGACCGAGTGGCCGCCGGTTTTGCGCAGTTGCGGCGCGCGCTCGACGACCGTGACGTCGAAACCGTATCGGGTGAGCCAGTAGGCCAGGACGGGCCCGGCGATGCTGGCGCCGGAGATCAGGATCCGCATGGCAGCCTCCTTACTTTCCGATCGGTAAGTTTACCGTATGGGCTTACCGATCGGAAAGTAAGTTATCCTGTGGGGCGTGCCCCATCCCTCCGACACCAAGCAGCGCATCCTCGACACCGCGCGCGAACTGTTCGCCCGCAAGGGTGTGCAGAAGACCAGCCTGCAGGAGATCGCCGGCCAGCTCGGGATCACCAAGCCGGCGCTGTACTACCACTTCACCTCCCGCGAGGAGCTAGTACGCAGCATCATGCAGCCGCTGATCGACGACGGCGAGGCCTTCGTGCGTAGCCAGGAGGGGCTGGCCGAGGTGCAGCCGCGGGCGCTGCTGGAGGGGTTCTTCGACTTCAACATCCGGCACCGCGCCGACGTCATGCTGGTGCTGACCGAACTGACCACGCTGGCCGAGCTCGGTCTGGTCGACACGGTCCTCGCCTGGCGCGAGCGGCTGACCGCGCTGCTGTTCAGCCCGTCACCGACGCTCGCCGAGGCCACCCGCGCCGTGGTGGCACTGGGCGGCCTGCAGGACTGCACCATCCAATTCCCGCACGTCCCAGAGGACGAACTGCGCGCGGCCGCCGTGGATGCGGCCTGCGCCGCACTGGGCCTGGCTCCCGCCGGTTGACCACCGATCACCCGCGCAGTAGGGGTCCGCGACAGCACACAGTCGAACTCGCCAGCCGACCAACCTCGCAACTGCGGCCGCCAATCCGTTCGATGCCTGACCGGTCCCGGCGGCCGAGACGCTGGATTTGACCATGGTCCTGGACCCAAGCGCACCGGCGGATGCTAGACAAAGCTGCCGAGATCCTGCGCATTAGGGGAGAATCCTGACGCCGTGCCAATCGAGGACGTCAAGGCGCTGATTGGCAAGCGGCTTGGCCGATAGGTGTACCGCATCGTTACCGATAGCGCAGTACTGGACCAGGTCGCCGCGTTGCCGGCTGGGGCGGTGCCGTTCTATGCCGAGGTGCTTGATGTGCTTGAGCTGGCACCCTGGAATGGCCGCGCTTACAACGAGGACAAGCCGGACGTCCTATGCGGGAACTGGTGTTCGGCGCTCACGGCGAGGGCGCCGTCACTTATCTGATTCTGGAGCGGGAGCGGGAGGTCCATGTGCTCGTCGCGCGGTGGGTCGACTGACCCCTTCGGCAGATCACCTGGTCCGGCTGCGGAGGACTTTCAGGCGCCAGATCGCCATAGATCGGGCCACTGTCGAAGTGCTTGGCTTGCCCCCATGCCAGGAGCGCAGTCTTAGCGGCGGGTGACATGTGTTGTGACACGAACTCGCGTCCAACTATGCCGCTGCGGCCACCTGACGATCACTGTAGACAGTGAAGTAGCTGGTAGCCGCCATGGTCAACGCGGAGAAGGAGTCTTGTAAGCGGTAGGTTCGGGATTCGAGTCCCCGCGTCGGCTCCAGTTTGAACTGGGAAATACATCCCTGTAGTGATCATAGGCGGCCTGCGTGACACCATTTGTGATGTGAAGGAGCCAGCTGGCGGTCGCCGTGGTGGGATTATCGTTGTTTCTGGGCGTCGAGCCAGGAATGTAACTGGCGCGTGACGCGAGGGTCCACTTCGGCGGGGAGAGTGTCGACACGGCTGCGCAGCGTGTTGATATCGATGAGTCGTGCGTGCAGCAGGGACTGGGCGAACGCGCGGTCCTGTCTCGGTAGGCGACGAGCTTGGAGACCACGCAGTCGTGCGGTTCGAGAAAGGCGGCCTGCGCGCGGCCGGTCGAGTTGTTGGACCAGTGAACGACGCGGTCGCGCCAGCCGTTCAGGGTGACCCGCAAAGTCGTTCTTGCTGGTCATGAGTTGGTTTGAGGGGTGGGGTTCAGGCCGAGGATGGCTAGGAGCAGGTGCGGGTCGTGTTTGATTTTCCGGAGGGTGGCGGCGATCTTGGTATGGCCGGTCTGGCGGATCAGTCCGAGTGCTAGGTTACGTAGCGTGACCATAATTCGGGGTCGGGAGGCGGTCCTCACTCGGGAGGCGTCTTCTCGCCAGGTCACGTCCCGCACCCAGTGGATCTTGTTTTCTATGGACAGTGGCCGCGGACGTAGCCGGCGAGGTGCTCGGGTGCGGCCTCG
>JBOHFF010000007.1:0-2495 GCA_050699515.1 Pseudonocardiaceae bacterium | reverse complement strand
AGGACCCCTCAGGATGCTCGATCGCTCGTCGCGAGCACTCCATCCACTGACCATCAACCCCGCTCCACGACTCCCCGGCTACCAACACCGCCGCTGCCTGCGCACCGATGAACACCGGAACGAACTTGTGACTCCGCACAACACACACCGCACCCGCAGAAACCGGGTCTCCGGAAAGGTCCCGTCCTGTGCCTTGCCCGCCATGAGAATCGGGCATAGCGCGCAGCGGGCGAGTGGCTATGGCTACCGCATCAAAGCCAAGTTCCGCGGGTGTCGCGTCGAGCACGGCGCACAGTGCATTGACATAGACCTGCCGGGGACACTGGACTGTGCCGCGTTCCAGCTTGCCGAGGTGGTTGGCGTCGAAGGCGACATCGCGGCGCTTGATGTCGTGCTCGGTGGCCCACAGCGCGACGGCTTCGGCCACTTCCTCGCGGGACATGTATGCGCCAGGAACACGACGGGACGGGGTGCGTTCCCGGGCGAAGCGAAGCAGTCGATTAGGGGCAGACACCTGTGCGTATCCCCTCCCTCGATCGTGATCTCGTCCAGCTTTCCCGCAGTGTTCCCCGGCGCTTCCCTCCTCGCTCGGTACTCGATCAACCACGCTAGCTCATCGGCACACCGCGACCAGCACTAACCCTGGCGCGGTGACCTCGACCTCGCCACTCTGTTGGGAGCACTATGGCTAGACACCGCGCTGTCTCGGACCGTCCTTGCTGGCGCCGTTCATCGGCCCAGACCATGATCCCGTATCCGGGCACGGAAGGCCCGCTCCTGCCGGTGGTGCGCGCCGATCACGCGCTGAGGTCGACGTGATCGCCCGCAAGACCCCGGCTGGCCACCGGTGGAGTGATGCCCCCGTGAAATCTCCCGGTGGTCAGCCGGCCCCGGAGTGTGACGCGCTGGCGGAGCTGCTCGCTGAGGTGGTGCTGCTGGCGGGGCGGCGCGCCATGTTCCCTAGTCGCCTCGAAGAGATCGCCGACCGGGCGCAGGAGCACCAGAGCGTACGTCGCGCCCTGCGGGGCCCACGGTGAGCGCCAGAGCAGGGCACGTGGGTGGCCGCCGGTACAAGTCACCAGAGCCAACTGGGCCAATGGATCGGCCACTGAATCCAGGTGAGGCGCTACTGAAGCTATTCATGGACAATGCCGACAACGGCCGCAACGCCGCGAACGACGAGCTGGTTGCGGCGCTTCTGCAACGGGCCCGGGAGATCCAGGCACTCGCCGATCCCCCCGCTTCCACGGCCTACCCCAACGCAGAGATCGAGGGGGGTTTGCACCCATGACCGCCGAGCAGTCTCACCGCTTTGCCCTCACCGGTCACGACCCTGAAGGCCGGAACCGCACCATCGTGTTATGGCAGGAGGCCGACCTTGTGGAGGGCAGGGTGGTGCGCCGTGTGGTGCTCACGCTGGACGCCACGATGACCACCGCCACCGTGCTCACCCGTCCGCAAGCCATTGAGGTGGGGCAGGCGATCCTGGCGGCTGCTCGATGAAGCCAGAGACCATAACCGAGGCATGAACCCTGATGCTCCTGCGACGGCCCGCTGGTTTAGGAGCCACAAGCCACGGCGTGTGGACAGGCTATTCCCGTTTCCTTGTATCACGCAGGTAGCGGCATGATGGACGGGGGGAGGCTTGCGACGTCGATTATTTGCTTGGATCCGATGAATCTTGCGGCGATGAATAGTCCGGCGGTGTGAGCTTCGGGTCCGGCATGGCTAGCGCATGCGTCTTTGAGGATCCATGGAGTGAGGTTGTGTTCAAAGGCGTCGACGGCGGTCTTGAGGACACAGATGTCGGTATCGATGCCACATACGTAGAGGTCGGTCCAGCCGCGTTCGTCGACGAGGCGGGTTCCTTCGGGTGTGAATAGTGTGTAAATGTACTTGTCAACAACCGGTGTGTCTGCGCGGACGTAGGGTGCAAGTTCGGCGACGATTTCTGTGTCTGGCCCGTTCGCCATTTTGGTCCAGCCAATGAGCCGTTCGAACGGGCTTCCGGTGTAGTTGAGATACCGGCTGAAGACCACGTCACCGCCCGCGGTCTGCCATCGGCGGACGAGGTCGGCGATGACCGGTACTACGGGTTGTGAGTGTTCGGTGATAAAGCCGTTCTGAACATCGACGACCACGAGCACCGGTTTGCGTTCGCTCATCGTCACGTCCTGTCGCAGTCTCGGAGGATTTCTAGGGTTTGGGTGAGGTGGCGGTGGAGGCCGCTGGTGTGCATGATGGCGTCGCGCATGCTGCGGTGTTGTGTGGTTTCTTGGGGTCGTTCGGTGGTGAGTCGGGAGCGGATGCCGCGTAGGAATCGCCATCCGAACTCCGCTGGTACGACGGGGTCGTGTCCTTGTTCGACGTGGTGGCGGAGGTGGTCGCAGTAGGCCCAGACTGCTTGCACGGACAGTTCGCAGGTGATGAGTTCGTCTTCGTGGAGTGCGCGGTCGTGGGCGATGGGGTGGTAGACGACGCCGGACCAGGAGGCG
>JBOHFF010000006.1:0-7734 GCA_050699515.1 Pseudonocardiaceae bacterium | reverse complement strand
TCAGCAGCGCCACCCCGGTGCCGACGTCGGCGGCCAGCTCGGCGACCTCGGTGAACAGCTCCACCAGGTCGATCTCGATGTCTCCTGAGTCGGCCCGGCCCGCGACGGCCGGCGCGTCGATGCCCGGTTGCCAGCGATCCCGCAGCTTGGCGTCCTTGGGCGTGGCTCGCAGCGCGAACGCCTTGAGGATGCCGAGGACCTCCTCGACCCGGTCCGGGGCCCGGTGGCGCAGCGCCAGGTCGCGCACCGCCCGGTGCAGCGCGGCCGACAGCGGGCGGCGCAGCCCACCGTCCGGTTTGGCTTCCACCTTGCCGGCACCCCAACCCCGGCGTATCGCCATCGACCGCAGCTCGCCGAGCAGCACCGTCTTGCCCACGCCGCGCAGGCCGGTCAGCACCAGGGAGCGTTCCGGTCGCCCGCGGGCCACTCTTTCCAGCACCACTTCGAAGGCGCCCAGCTCACGGTCCCGCCCGGCCAGCTCGGGTGGCCGTTGACCGGCGCCGGGGGCGAACGGATTGCGCACCGGATCCATGTCTCGGACAGTATCCGGCTGTCTAGCGTCAACCCCAGATTCGGCAATAAACCCCGATCGGCGTGTCCGGTGGTGAGGTCTTGCTCGACACGCTCGACGCGGCGGTAGCGCTCGGGGTGGCTACGCCGGGCAGGTCATAGCTACCCTGACTGCCGTGCAATGTTCCACGGCTGCCGGCCATCGGGTGTTCAGCAACCGTTCAAGATCGAATATTGTCCTGCGATGGTCGCATCCGCTCCCTGCGCGAGAAAATTCAAACCCGTTAAACAACTGACCGCAGATTTACCCCACCTGCGGTCTTGGAAAAACTGTGATGTAGTTCACTCATTTACATTCGTGTTCTGCGAATACTCGTACTGTCGGGCAGTCCCTCCGGGGCGCACTCCGGCCTACCGTTGTGTCGTGATCGGGGGATCACTTATGGCGACCGCCGAGGAGTGGGATTGCCGAGGGGGTGAAACTGGCGAGGATGGCATGAATCCGACTTGGCCTGCATCAACCCGCGAGTGACCATCCAGACTCAAGGAGTCGGGTGACAATATGGGATCAAGGGCAGCATTGGTGTCTCCCATTGTTGATCCAGTAGCCAATCCTACTTCGGCTCGACCTCGGCCGGAAGATCCGCCTGTTGCACGAGGTGGATTCAGTGAATCGGTACACCGTAAAGTCACTGTGTCAGGTAGTGGCGGGGTGGTCGCGACGGTGGTTGTGATTGCGCAACGAGGGCAGGTGTGGGTTTCCATTACGCCACCATTCACGTGGGAGGCGATCATGGATCCGGGAAAGGTCGATGAGGTGATACATGTCCTCACGCTGGCTCGCGAGGATGCCAAAAAGATGACGAAGGCGCGTGAGAACAAGTGAATCTCGCGCCCTGGGTGCACCGGCCTACCAGGGGTGATGCGGGCGGGGGCGATCGGTCCAGTTCTCCTCGTTACGCCGGTACACCGCGATCGGATTCTTCGCGATCCGGAAGGTGAACCGGCCGGCCTCGTCCATCACCTCGCCGTCGGTCGCCAGAAAGCCGTGGCCCCCGATCAGCTCGACATCCAGCGACGGCGCCTCCCGCTGTACATAGGTCCGGGAGTGGTACAGCGCACCCAGCACGAGCGCGATGATGGCGCGGGTTCGGGACAATCGCCGGTCGGCGCGCAGGTAACGGATGTCGAGCAGGCCGGAGTCCAACTGCGGTCGCCAGGCCGGCACCATGCCGCGCGGGTAGTAGGGCCCGTTGCCGACGAACAGGATCCACAGTTGTTGTTCCTTGCCGTCCAGCTTCACCCGCATCGGCTGGGCGTGGCGCAAGGACATGACGAGCGCAGCCGCGAATGCCGGCCACTTGCCCCACTTGGGCTCCCATTTCTCCCTCAGCCGCACCAGATCGGAGTAACCGCCCAGGCTCGCAGTGTTGAGGAAATACCGCTTGTGTGGTGCGCGGTCTCCGTTGTGGATCTCCACCTCTGCCAGGTCGACCGCCACCGCCTCGCCGGCCTGAGTGGCGTCGACGGCCTCCTGGAGGTCGTAAACCCCGACGTCGCGGGCGAAGTGGTTGAGAGTGCCGGTCGGCACCACGACCAGCGGCAGGCGGTGCCGACCTGCGGCGGCCGCGGCGACCGCCACCGTCCCGTCGCCACCGGAGACGCCGATGGCTCGCACCGCGCCGTTGCCGGCCGCATTCCCGGCCTCGACGGCTGCCTCGAGCTGCTCGTGGAGGTCCACTCCCTCCTCGGCTCTCAGCACAGTGGCGGCCGGGAGCGCCTCGGTTATCTCGGTGACCGGGTCGTAACCGGGATCGCCGGATCGCTGGTTCGCCACCAACACCAAGCCGGCGCCCTCTGGTAGCACCGGCGCGTCGTTGCGCGGCCGCGCCTGCGCCTCATCGGTCGTCCGCGCCGGCCACCAGCGCCGGGTGCCCAGCGCGATGCCGGAGCCGACCGCTGCCCCCACCAGCACATCGGAGGTCCAGTGCACGCCGATGTGGACGCGGGAGTACGCCACGGCAGCGGCCAGCGGAGCGATGGCCAGCCCGGCCTTCGGGCACTCCAACGTGACGGCGGTGGTGAATGCCGCAGCGGATGCAGCGTGCCCGGAGGGAAACGACGACGAGGTCGGTGCGGCGGGAAACTTCAGCCGGCCGTTCAGCTCTTGGGCGGGCGGGCGGCGCCGGGGCAGCAACGGCTTGAGCACCGCATTGGCGGTGAAGCTCGTCGCGGCGATGGACAGGACGCCGCGCAGCGCGCCCCGGCGGGTGGCGCCTTTCCTGGCGGCCAGCGCGATCGCTATGGCGAACCACAGCATGCTGTGGTTCGCCGCGCCGCTCAGCTTCCTCATACCGAGGTCGAGCGTGCTGGGCGCCCGCCGCCCGATCCACTGCGACACAACATGATCGGCTTCGCGCACGTCCTTCAACTGACCCCGGAGCTTCTCGATCACAGTCGCCACGATAGAGGTTGCCGCGCGCTTCCGCAGAACTCACGTGGCTGCTGACCCGCCGCCACGGCCACCCTCGCCCGAGCCTTATAAGGTCCCCTGTCCGGAATGTGGGAGGCGCGCCACGTCGGGCCCCGCTGCGGTGCGAACCGATGGTCGTTTATAGGCTGAACGCATGGTGCTTCCTGGAAGCTGGACGACGCCGGCGGGCGTGAGTCCCGTCCGGGTGGGGATTGAAAGGGGGATGGGGAAACCGGCATGCGGTACCGGCGCCCCTGAATACCAATGTCGAAGGTCCTGAGTGAACTACCGGTCGGCGAAAGAATCGGTATCGCGTTCTCCGGCGGGCTGGACACCTCCGTCGCGGTGGCGTGGATGCGCGAACGCGGCGCCATCCCCTACGCCTACACCGCCGACGTCGGCCAGTACGACGAACCGAACCTCGCCGCCGTGCCCGAACGCAGCCTCGCGTACGGCGCCGAGCAGGCGCGGTTGATCGACTGCTGCGCGGCTCTGGTCGAGGAAGGCCTGGCCGCGTTGGCGTGCGGCGCCTTCCACATCCGGTCGGCCGGGCAGACCTACTTCAACACCACCCCGCTCGGCCGTGCCGTGGTCGGCACCCTCCTGGTGCGGGCGATGCGTGCCGACGACGTCTCCATCTGGGGCGACGGGTCCACCTTCAAAGGCAACGACATCGAACGGTTCTACCGCTACGGCCTGCTCGCCAACCCCGGTCTGCGGATCTACAAGCCCTGGCTCGACCGGACGTTCGTCGCGGAACTCGGGGGCCGGCACGAGATGTCCGCCTGGCTGGCGCAGCGCGGTCTGCCCTACCGCGACCCCGCCGAGAAGGCCTACTCCACCGACGCGAACATCTGGGGCGCCACCCACGAAGCCAAACGCCTCGAGCATCTCGACACCTCCATCGAGATCGTGTCCCCGATCATGGGTGCCGCATTCTGGAACCCCGAAGTCGACATCCCGGCCGAGGACGTCACCGTGGAATTCGCGCACGGACGGCCCGTAACGATCAACGGCCGCGAGTTCTCCACCGCAGTCGACCTGGTGCGGGAAGCCAACCTCATCGGCGGTCGGCATGGACTCGGGATGTCGGACCAGATCGAGAACCGCATCATCGAGGCCAAGAGCCGCGGCGTCTACGAGGCGCCCGGTATGGCGCTGCTGCACGTGGCCTATGAACGGCTGCTCAACGCCATCCACAACGAAGACACCATCGCGATGTACCACGTCGAAGGACGCCGACTCGGGCGGCTGCTCTACGAAGGGCGGTGGTTCGACCCGCAGGCGCTCATGCTCCGCGAAAGCCTGCACCGCTGGATCGGCTTCCCGATCACCGGCAGTGTCACTGTGCGGTTGCGCTGCGGCCAGGATTACTCCATCGTCGACACGCGCGGCCCGCAACTCAGCTACCACCCCGAGAAATTGTCCATGGAACGCAGCCACGACCCGGCGTTCAGTCCCGACGACCGTATTGGCCAACTGACCATGCGCAACCTCGACATCGCCGACTCACGAAGCAAACTCGAGCAATATGCCGCCTACGGTCAGCTCACAGCGTGGAACGGGCTCATCGGTGAGCTGCTCCCGGGTGGTGCTGCGGTCATCGCTACGGCCGGCGACGAAGAAGAGGCAGTAGCTGAGGAATCCGACGCCCTCGATCGCGCGGCGATCGAGTCGGGTGCCGACTGAGGTCCGCATCATCGCGACGGGTGTTAGGGTGCGGGTGGTGGAGCGACGTGTGATCCTGAGTGGGTCTTCTTATGAGAAGGAGATCGGGTACGCTCGGGCCGTAGTGCTGGATGGCTGGGTGTACGTTTCCGGTACCGGCGGTTTCGACTACGGCACCATGACCATCTCCGAAGACGTGGTCGAGCAGACCGAGCAGTGTCTATGCAACATCGAGGCCGCGCTCACCGAGGCCGGCGCCACGTTCGCCGACGTGGTCCGGGTTCGCTACCTGCTGCCCGACCGGAACGACTTCCCGCTGTGCTGGCCCAGCCTCCGCCGCCGTTTCAATGGGGTCAAACCGGCGGCCACCATGTTCGAATGCGGCGGTGTGAGTTCAGAAGTGGTGTATCGGAGGGCTGCCTCCCGAAGGGTCAGGCCTTCCGCCTGCGTTCCTTGCAGAATCACGTCGAGTGAGCCTCGGGTACCGGACACGTCATCGATCGCCTCCAGCGGGGTGTCGAGCGGGAAGCGGGACAGGTCGATCCCGAGTTGGTAACTCATAGTGAGTAGCCCGACTGTGGGATCGATCAGACTCTCCAGGTAGCGCTGCTTCGCCTCGGCGATCTCGCGCGTCTCAGCAACGACTACCTGGACACCGCAGAGGATCTTGATCAGCTCGGGGTCGCGGCCCCGGCGCTCGGCTCGGCTCTTGATGTCGCGGTAGAAGGCCTGCATGTCCGACAGTGAGTACTGCAGAGCGAAGATCACTTCACCCCAGCGGGCGGCGAACTCTCGCCCGCGGTCGGAGGCACCGGCCTGCATCAGCACCGGGTGACCCTGTGGGCGCGGGGCACGCTCAGGGGCCCGCGCGCAGCGCTCCACCGTCCCCCGGTAGTCGGGCTGACGCACGGCTGTGGGGTCGGCGAAGACGCCGGCTTCCTGATCGACGAGCAGCGCATGGTCGGCCCAGCTGTCCCACAGCGCGAGGCAGGCCTCGATCACCTCGTCACCGCGGTCGTAACGCCTGCCTGGTCTGGGATCGCCTCGGGCAAGAGGCAGTTGCCGAAGGTATGGTCGTCGTGATGGTGGGTGTTGACCAGCGTGCGGACCGGTTGGCTGGTGACGGCGGCAATCGCGTCCAGGTAGGCCCGCGTCCGGCGCTCGGTGGACGAGGTGTCGATGCTGATGACGCCCTGCCGGCCGACCAGGAAGCCGGTGTTGTTGAGGACCAGCTTCCATCGGGCTGGACGTACGCGTAAACGCCGTCGCTCACCTCGACGGTCTTCGCGGCGGAGATGCTGGTGTCGCCTCGTTCGGGGAGGTTCATGTTCGGCTCCGTGTGCCGTCGGGACGGTCGGTCCTGGCCTCCTGATGGATGACCAGTTCGGCACCCACAGGCTTCTACGCAGCCCTTCACACAATGGGGGTCTTCGGTCGCGAAGCATCCTGCACCCTGCGGGCTTTCGCCACCCAGGGCCAGCTCAGTCCCGAGCAGATGCTGGACCGTTACGGCATCGCATGCGAGCTCGTCCGGTAGATGCTGACCGAGTACCTCCTCGAACGCGCACCCTCGGTCGGCTGTTCTGGCGAGACCTGGAGATCCACCATCCCGGGATCTCATCGCTGAACCTCGTTCCCGACGTCGCGGCCGCGCCGGGATGACCTGGTGGGTGCCTTACGTGGGCAACTCTCCGGCCGTTCCCACCGGAGTCGGCCTTAACAACATGCAACCGTTTGATTGTATGTTTGTTCGATGACCGAGGAGAACGAGGACCGGGCGGACGCCCTGTTCCACGCGCTCGCCGACCGGACCCGGCGCGACATCATGCGCCACGTGCTGGCTGGGGAGCACTCGGTCTCCGGGCTCGCGGCGAAGTACGACATGAGCTTCGCCGCGGTGCAAAAGCACGTCGCTGTGCTGGAGAAGGCCGGTCTGCTCACCAAGCGACGCAGCGGTCGCGAGCAGCTGGCCAGCGGCGACGTGGAAGCGGTGCGGTCGGTGGCGTCCATGCTTACCGAGCTGGAGCAGCTCTGGCGTGGCCGCATCGCGCGCATCGACGAACTCATCGCATCCGACACCGACCAGGAGGACTGAACCATGCCCGTGACCGACGTCCAGCAGGACCTCGACAACCTGACCCTCACCATCACCGCCGACTTCGCCGCGCCGGTGGAGCGGATCTGGCAGGTCTACGCCGACCCGCGCCAGCTGGAGAAGGTGTGGGGACCGCCGACCTACCCAGCGACCGTGGTTGACCACGACCTCACGCCCGGCGGCCGCATGACCTACTTCATGACCGGCCCGGAAGGCGACAAGCACGCCGGATACTGGCAGATCACGGCCGTCGACGAGCCGACGAGTTTCTCCTTCGACGACGGCTTCGCCGACCTGGACTTCAACCCGACGCCAGGTATGCCGGTCTCCAAGAACGTCTACACCTTCACCGAACACGACGGCGGCACTCGCGCGATCTACGTGAGCACCTACGCCTCCACCGAGGCGCTGCAGCAGGTGCTGGACATGGGCGTGGTCGAGGGCGCCACATTGTCGATCAACCAGATCGACGACCTGATCGCCTCCTGAAGCGCACTACGGCCGGCTGTCTCGAACATCGAGGCAGCCGGCAGGAACGCTGCGCCCCGCGTAAGCCCGGCCCTCCCGGATACACCCCAGGTCCCTACCGATTTACCAACCACCGCTCCCCGCTATCCCCACCTGAGAGGGCCCAGAGGACTTTCTCGAAGTCATCGGCGCCCGATGCCCTCAACAGCCATAAAGCCGCCGAGACTCCGGCAGGTTGACGCCATAAGCAGCCCAGCATCGGCCAGTCTTTGATCGCGGGGTACACGAGCGAGACGGCAGGCGTCGGAGACTTATAGCTAGATGCCGCAGAGGACAGCAATACGGCGCGAACGCGGTCATTAGCTCCGGTCTTCGCGGTGCGGCCTGTTGGTCGGCGGTGACCAGTGGTGAGCGCACCAGTGCACCACCCAGCTTGACCTGGGACCCTCGCGAGGGCTCACATCGGGCCTGATCAGGGGCAGGTGGGTACCTGCCCGATCCGCAGACAAGCGTACGAGCC
>JBOHFF010000005.1:0-1543 GCA_050699515.1 Pseudonocardiaceae bacterium | reverse complement strand
GTCACCAGCGGTTACTCACACCGCAGGTCGAGCTCTTCGTCAGGTCTGTCATGGACAGCACCGACACACCCGATCCCGGAGCATAGGTAACCTCGTCCATGAGTCATCGGCGACACGGAACGTCGATAACTCGGGCGCACGATGTCTCGGCACCCGGCTGGTCGCCGACCTGTACCGCAAGGCTGCGGCGCCGGGTGCACCGCGACCTGAGGACATCGGATGGCGTCGGCACTTGACATTAACGTGAAACAACTCTGCCTTCTATTTGGTTGACATGAAACCTCGCACTGACTGGAGATGGGCTGGACGGCGCTGAGGTCGATGAGGTGCTCGATAGGCTCCGTCCTCCCGCGCAGCGACCGGCTGGTGGCCGAGAACCGGGCATCCAGCATTCCGGCCATGATCCGGGAGCTACGCCGATCAGGCCGCGACCGACCGATCTTCAGGAGTCTTCCGAGCCGCTTCGAAGTAGAGTTCCGCAGGTCGCCGATGATCGAGTCTCCGGTAATCGCGTGGGCCACTCCGCCCGGCACCACCAGAGACTGCGGCTTCCGTACTCGATGCCATCGAGGTCCGACGCCTCTCAGCTGAACGCGATCCCACACTGCGATACCAGTCGGTACCAACGCTGATGCTGGCAGCGTGTATCCAAGGCGAGCGGCGCCATTACGACGACGCCTACACCCTTGCGAAGCAAGCGCGAGAGACCTATCGCGCCGCCACTTCCGAGCAAAGACGTGAGCTCGGTTCGGATTACAGCCTTGAGATACTGGACGATCTGCTCACCCAGCTCCGAGACGACCGCAGCTAGCCCCGGGTCTTGATCACCGCCCGGGCGGACGGGTCGCCGCTCGACTACCACCTCGCGACGCTCTGGAGCACCTCGCCATAGTGGCCGAGCGGGAGCCGCTACTGCTGGTCCTCGACGAGTTCCCCGAGCTGACCGCGACCACGCCCGAGCTGCCGAACCTGTTGCGGGCCTTTCTCGATCGCAGCCAGGACAAGACCCGGGCCCACGCCCAGCTGATCGGGGAGGCGAAGTGGGCACGGGAGGTCTCGGCTGGTCGCGACCTCTACCGCAAGGCGGCGGCCCTGCCGGGTGCGCCGCACGAGCTGCGCCTCACCATCTACGCCCACGAACGGGTCACCAACCCGCCGGAGAACGTGATCGCCATCATCGCCGAGGCATCTTCTCCTGGTCCTGAGTCCCGATCAGGTTGAGCTCGGTGGGCGGGTGGCGGTGACCAAAGCGGATAGGTCGACATCGACGCCGAAGGGCTCGTCGATCCGCAGCCGCTCTCCCCGGCTCACCCGCCGCATCAGCACGTAACGGCTCCGGCGCAGCCCGAACACGACAGCCGTAGGCGGCTGGTCGAGGCTGGTGGTGCGTCCACTACTTGACACCGCCCCGAGGGATTGGCGCCGTCGATACACCAGGCGGTGTTGGTCTCGATGAGCTGCCGGTGGGCGGGGAGAATTCCGGCTGGTAGTTCGGTAACGGGGAACCATCCGGCTTCCAGGACTTCCAGCGGGTTGAGTGTCA
>JBOHFF010000004.1:0-32274 GCA_050699515.1 Pseudonocardiaceae bacterium | reverse complement strand
CACTAAGTTAGGGCCGCCGAACCGTTCATGATCACCGTTTTGGTGCCGAATTCGACACATTTTGTCACTTTCGACACCAAAACGGTGATCATGAGCCACTCTGTCATCCTTAGCTAAGTGGCATTGCGTCTTGGAGCCGGGGAAGTCATTAGTGGCATCCTCCGGAGTCCTCATACTCACGCGTGCTGGCCCGGCCCTCCGCGGAGGAGGTCGTCGTTGATGCTTCAGTCGCCGAGCTGCCTTGGCCCGCGCAGTTGACCCGGCCGGTCTTCCGGCTCGTAGCCTCCGAATCCTGGTCTTCTCTCCCAGTAGGCAACTGCCTGATTACTGGAGGGACATGTATGGAAACTGACGTGCTGGTCCGGGGTATCGACACACGGAGTCTGTCCGAAGGGGACGTGCTGGCCTTTGGCGATGCGGGTGCGTACGACACGAGCCTCCGTTCGTTGTTCGCGACCGGCACGGTGTTGTCACACGAGACGCCGTCCCCTAC
The DNA here is from genome assembly GCA_050699515.1 of Pseudonocardiaceae bacterium. Lineage (GTDB taxonomy): Bacteria > Actinomycetota > Actinomycetes > Mycobacteriales > Pseudonocardiaceae. The sequence continues at coordinate 31,781 of JBOHFF010000004.1, read as the reverse complement.
CTTACTGTTGCCGCGCCACGCGTCTGACGATCGTTAGGAGGGCGCATATAGACGGACACTCTGGACCGGTACCTGGGTGCCATCGGCCGACGTTCAAGTGAGTCGATTCTCGCCATGGGCTTCTTCGGATCGTATGAGGTATCCCACGCACTCTTTCCGCTGACTCGCCTGGGAACCTACGCGCGCCTGAACCATCACTACTTTCCACACTGGGTGGATTTGAAGTCGCTTTTGGCTCGTCTGCTACAGGCGATCGATCTGCCGGCACCCTCACCACGACCAACGACAGCCGACCTCGCCGCCGCGATTGGCCTCATGGGATCACTGACCTACAGCGCCGAGTGGGTATCCGACCCGGAGACGGCTGCGGACCTTGGACCGCGCATCACAACCCGTGCAAGTACTCAACATTGGCGCCGGCTGCGGCAACACTATTCTGCCCGTCCTCGAACAACTTGCCGCAGCCCAGTGCCCCCACAGCGCACCCGTCGGCCTCGAAGTGACCGAAGCACTGACACTCAATCAGCTCAGGAAGCGTTACAGCGAACCGCCTAGCCACGTCGGCAGAATTGACTCCTACCGGGACACCCATCAAAATTATTGCATTGACGCATAGCTGCATGGAGGATGAGACTTGATCAATTTTACTTCGGGGATCACCGATCACTTGAGCACCGACGACCTCGAGAGACTGTTCGAAGGACGTACAGGAATTCTACGTCTGGCCAGCTTTCTCACCTGTGAGCAGCGAAACCAGGCACTCGGGGGCCTTACCGACGAACTCTTCCCGACCTACGATCCGCTAGAGGAACTAGGCGGTATCGATCCCGAGAGTAAAAAGCAACTCGCAGCTGACCTGCTTGCCGGAAGCAGCGACAGCCAACCGCCTATCAGCCGCCGACTCGGCCTCACCCTCTACGAGTTTGTTGCGAAGGGAAACGCAGACGACTACTCCGTCAGACGTCAGCCGCAGAGTCGCGGCGACGTAGAGCTTTTACTGACTGCGGAGACATAGTTGATCACATGCTCGCGGTTATTCGCAGCGCTTCCCACTACCCAGTTGATATCGCTGTCGAGCCCGGCCAAGGCCGATACCACGCTGGAGTAATAAGAGAGGTCCACGGTCTTTCTCGGATCCACACGGACGATTCCCGCGAAGAGACACCCAACCACTTGGTCGCGAACGTGGTGTCTCAACTCGGACTCTACGTGTACCTCGATATGCCCGCGTCCGGCGGCGCCCTGGTCGTATACGGTCGTCAACCCAGGGGGGACGACCTCCAACATCGCAGAGGCTACGGACTCGACCCCCAGGCCGTGTCCGGTGACCCGTTCGTCGGCGTCACTCCTGCAGCTGGCGACCTCATCGTCTTCCAGGCCAAGAACCTTCACCGAGTCGAAGCCTGCTCCGGTCCTGGAAGGCGAATACTTCTGGTTGCCTTCCTAGGGCAGACAGGCGACGGCTCGATCGTCTGCTGGAGCTGATGCCCATGGTCGGCCACGCGGTCCCAGCAGTCGGATCGAAGGACCAACCGGCAAGTCTTCGCCTGGGAGGCGCCTGCTAGCGCTCCGAGTATCGGCCGCTGATATAATCCGGTGGTGCCATTTCCCGATGCTATCCCCCACTTCGCGCCAGCCGCTCTGGAGGAGCGTGTGCTGGCGCGATGGAAACAACTCGGCCTCCCTGCACGAGTCGAGGAACTGCGCGTTAACGGGCCGGTATGGAATTTTTACGAGGGCCCGCCCACGGCCAACGGCCGACCAGGCGTACACCATGTATGGGCGCGTGGCTTCAAAGACCTCTACCTGCGTTTTCGCAGCATGCAGGGCAACAGTGTTCCCCGTAAGGGTGGCTGGGACTGCCATGGACTGCCCGTAGAAATCGAGGTTGAAAAAGAACTCGGCCTCAGCTCGAAACAGGACATCGAGCAGTTCGGAATCGGGGAGTTCAATGAACGCTGCCGCCAGTCCGTACAGAGGTACGTGGGCGACTGGAAATCACTCACAGAGCGCGCCGGAATCTGGATAGACTCCGACGACGCCTACTGGACCATGTCCAACGAGTACATCGAGTCTGTCTGGTGGCTCCTTGCCCAACTCGCTCAACGTGGCCTGATGTACGAGGGACACCGCGTCGTACCCTACTGTGGACGTTGCGGAACGGCATTGTCGTCCCACGAGCTCGGGCAGTCTGACGTCTACCGGGACATCGTCGACCAAGCGGTATTCGTTCGTTTCCCGGTTCTTGAGGGCGCTGAGGAGGGGGCGCAGGGCGCGGACCTTCTCGTCTGGACTACTACTCCCTGGACGCTGCCGTCCAATGTGGCGGTGGCGGTGTCGCCGGACCTCACCTACGCGCGGGTACGCGCCTCAGCGTTCGGTGCCACCGGCCGCGACGTGATCGTCGCTGAGACTCGACTACCCGACGATGCCGAGGCAGCCGTCATCACTCGGTTCACAGGGCAACAACTCGTCGGGGCGCACTACCGGCGGCCCTTCGACATTCTCGAGGTTCCAGCGCAAGGCGCCGAACGCATGTGGCAGGTGTATGCGGCCGACTTCGTCGAGGCCGACGAGGGCACGGGGCTGGTACACATTGCACCGGCCTTCGGTGAAATGGACGCGGATCTCGCGCGGGCGGAGCAACTTCCGTTGCTCAACCCGGTCGATGCGACGGCGTCGTTCGACAGGCAGGTACCTGCCTGGCAGGGACGGTTCGTCAAGGACGTCGATCCTGACCTCGTCGAGCTTCTACGAAGGAAGGGCCTGCTGGTCTCAGCCGACAATTACTCCCACAGTTACCCACACTGTTGGCGCTGCCAGACTCCCCTCATCTACTGGGCGAAGAAATCTTGGTTCCTGCGCACCTCAGAGCAGCGCGCACAGCTGACCGCGGAGAACGAGAAGATCGAATGGTACCCGCCATCGATCAAGACCGGTCGATTCGGAAACTGGCTAGCCAATAACGTCGACTGGGCGCTATCCCGCGATCGCTACTGGGGCACGCCCCTGCCGGTCTGGCGCTGTTCCGGGTGTAGCACGGACACCTGGATAGGCTCAGTGGAGGAGCTGGGCAACCTAGCCAGCGAGGAGCTGGGAAAACTGGACTTGCACCGCCCAGCGATAGACGCCGTCGAGATCTCCTGCCCAGCGTGCGGGGATCGCGCTCGTCGTCTCCCACCGGTCATCGATGCTTGGTTCGACTCGGGCGCCATGCCTGCCGCGCAGTTCCACTACCCTTTCGAGAACACCGATACATTTACTCGATCGTTTCCCGCGGACTTCATCTGCGAGGGCATTGATCAGACCCGCGGCTGGTTCTACTCCCTGCTCGCAGTCAACGCGCTGGTCTTCGACGCGGCACCCTACCGCAATGTCGTCTGTCTCGCTCTCGTCGTGGACGATCAAGGACGTAAGATGTCCAAGTCGCGGGGCAACACCTTGGACCCCTACGAGATCTTCAGTTCACTGGGCGCGGACGCACTCCGCTGGTTCTTCTTCTCACAAGGACAGCCATGGACACCGCGTCGTATCTCGCATGAAGCAATCCGGAGCGCGTCTTCCGAGACTTTGGTGACGCTATGGAACGTCTACTCATTTTTCGTGACCTATGCGAACCTGGATCATTGGGAGCCGGCTGCTGACTGGCGGCCCACCCATCAGCATATTTTCGATAGGTGGATCCTCTCCGAACTTGACGACGCGGTTGCCGCCGTGACAGGATCGCTGTCCGCTTTCGACTCCCACGATGCAGCCCAACGCTTGGCAAAGTTCGTCGACGATCTTTCGAACTGGTACGTCCGCCGCTCCCGGGGAAGGTTCTGGCGGGACAGCGATTCGACGGCATACGGCACTCTGTATGAGTGCCTCATCACCGTGTCTCAGTTGTTGGCGCCGTTCTGCCCTATGCTGGCTGACGAGATTTATGTTGGCCTCACCGTGACAACGTCGGTACACCTGACGAACTGGCCAGCGGATCGAGGTCGGCATGATCCGAGCCTCGCCGCAGCGATGGCGTCCGTGCGGCGGCTGGCCGCGCTCGGTCGGGCAGCTCGGGTTGAAGCAGGTGCCAAGGTGCGCCAGCCCCTGCCCCGGGCGTTGCTTATCCATCCGGGAGCCGGCTTCGACGGCGAGCTGATCGAGGAACTCAAGGCTGAGCTCAACGTCAAGCAGATCGAGCGAATCAAGTCCTCTAGTGAAGTGACAGAATGGAAGTGCGTCCCCAATTTCAGGGCACTAGGACCTCGGCTTGGCGCCAAGATGGGGAGCCTGCGGAAAGAATTGTCCGAATCCGACGGGTCCCGCCTCAAAGCAGACATGGACCGGGACGGCTTCGTCGAGGTCGGCGGCGAGCGCCTGACATCACAAGAGGTTGAGTTCCGGCCGGTACGGCGCCCCGGAATTGCGCTGGCCAGCGATGGGGAATGGGCAACGGCACTCGACTTGGCTATCACTCCCGAGCTCTTGGCTGAAGGCGCCGCCCGCGATCTGATTCGTAGCCTCAATGATTTCCGTAAGCTGGCGGGTTTCGGCGTCTCCGACAAGATCAATATCGTTCTCGACATGCCCGAGCAACTCAAGACCGAGATAGGGCCGCATTGGGACTGGGTCGCCGGTGAAGTCCTCGCTGCCAGCCTGTCGTTCGGCGCCGGCGAGCGGGAATTCGATCTCAACGGTCATAAGGTCCGCGTCTATCTGGCTCCTGCGGAGGAGACGACTCGCTCATGACCCTGGACCGGCCTGGCGTGGTGGCACCGCTGCTGGCTACTTCACAACAACGCCAATACCGAAACCAGGCAGGCTCGCGGGATCCCGGATAACGGTTGCGTCGGGGCTGCCGCCAATTTCTGCCCAGAATTCATCGACCTCGATCGCGGAGTTGTGGGGGTTGGGCACGACGTCGTGCACGCAGATCAGTCCGCCCGGGCGGACCAGCGGCGAGTACATCTCGAAGTCGGCTTTGACGCCATCATACGAATGATCGCCGTCGATGAACAGCAGGTCGACCCGCTGGCCCCGCAACGCGGTACGAACGCGTGTCAACGTCTGCGGGTCGTGTGAATCGGCGCGAATCAGGTGCACCGATTGCTCACCGGTCGCGAAAGAGCAGAGAATGGGTTCCTTCCAGGCGGGGTAGCCGCTACCTCCGATGCCACCGGGCAGATCCACACTGACCAACGTGGCGTTCTTCTGCGCCATCTGGGTGAGCACGAAGAAGGTACCACCCCGGGCCGTCCCCACTTCCAGGACCACAGTTGGCTCGCTGCTGCGCACCAGCCGGGCGAGCTCGAGTAGCTCATGTCGTGACTGGATGGGGGCAAACGCACCGTCATACCCGTTGAACGCAAAGTCGACGACCTGCTCGGGATCGTGGCGGATGGGCAGCCACTCCTGGCGCTTGTACGTACGCAGCAACCAACGCTGATGAGACCAGTGCGCGTATGCGTATCCCTTCGCCAACATCTTCATCAGCATCGGAAAGTCACCGCGGTGCCAGATCGCTCGCAGCCGCGACTTCACCTTGGTAGCTCCACTGAGCAGCATAGAGACTCCCATCCGCCACGGCGAAGCAGTAGCGATCTTGGGTGCATTCATCCCCGCGCCGGATCGAGATCGGTTGAGCTGGCCCGGTCGGGTGGCGAGGATTGTCGTCGTGATGGGTGTCGGATTCGCGGTGCCCGCCGTTACGTCGGCCACTGCCTCGGGTCGGGCCGCCGGACGCAGGTGATCACGTCAACACCACCGACTCAAGTCCTCGCCGGGCGACGGGGAGGAACTCGGCTGCGGTAAGCCGCCCGGCGCCCGCCGGCAGCGCGCCGAGTAGTGGGAGGCCGGTCAGGGCGGGCAGATCGGTGAGGTTGCACCGGGCGGCGAGGTCCGGCTCGGCGGGCCAGGCACCGATCACGAGCCCGACACAGCCCAGGCCACGGATGCGCAGTGCCTCGGCGGTGAGTGCGGTGTGGTTGAGAGTGCCCAGCCCCGCGGCGGTCACCACGAGCACCGGAGCGGCCAAGGCCGCCGTGACGTCGCCGAGCGTCGCACCCCTACCGTCCAGGGGTACCAGCAGTCCCCCGGCACCCTCGATCAGCACCAGGTCATGGTCTGCAGCGAGTCCCGCTGCCGCGGCGGTGGCGGTGGCCGGCGTCACCGCGGGCAGACCGGCGCGGCGAGCTGCCACCGCCGGCGCCAACGGGTCCGGGTAGCGGGCCAGCTCCCGGCAGGTGAGCGTGGGGCCCACCAGACGTCGCACCTCGTCGATGTCCCCGGGCTGTCCCGGGTCGACACCGGTCTGCGCAATCTTGAGCACCGCAACCCGGCGACCGTCGGCGACGGCGAGCGCAGCGAGGGCCGCCACCACCACCGTCTTGCCGACTCCGGTGCCGGTCCCGGTCACCACCAGCGCGGTCACGGCACCGCCCCGGCCAGCACCGCCGTGAGCACTCGCGCCGCCCGCTTCAGGTCCTCCTCGGTCAGCGCGGCATGTGCGGTCAACCGCAGCCGGCTGGTCCCGGCAGGCACCGACGGTGGCCGCAGACATCCCACTCGCACACCGTGGCGCAGACACTCGGCCGCCGCGTCCAGGGCTCGCTGCGGCGCACCGAGGATGATCGAGATCACCCCGGACTCCGGCCGCGGCGCGCCCGCGGCAACGGCGATGGCTGCCGCCGCGTCGAGCACCCGCCCGGGCAGCTCAGGCTCGGCGCGCAGCACCCGCAACGCGGCCAACGCCCCGCCGGCTGCGGGAGGAGCCAGGCCGGTGTCGAAGATGAAACTGCGCGCCGTATTGACGAGGTGGTCGACCACCGTGCGAGAACCGAGGACAGCGCCACCCTGGCTGCCCAACGACTTCGACAGCGTGACCGTAGCCACCACATCGGGCTCACCGGCCAGACCATGCTCGGCGAGCGCTCCCCGCCCGCCGGGCCCGCGCACCCCGAAGCCGTGCGCCTCGTCGGCCAGCAGCACCGCCCCACGCCGCCGGCACGCCCCGTACAACTGCGCGAGCGGCGCGAGGTCACCGTTCACGCTGACCACCGAATCGGTGACGACCAGCGCGCGCCGCTCGGACCGTGCGGCCAGCACAGCGTCCACCGCTGAGACATCGGCATGCGGGGTGACCACGACCCGGGCTCGGGACAGCTGGCACGCGTCCACCAGCGAGGCGTGACCGGCCGCGTCGGACACCACCAGGCTGCCCGGGCCGGACAGCGCCGTCAGTGCGCCGAGGTTGGCGGCATAGCCCGAGGAGAACACCAGGGCAGCCGGAACGCCACAGAATCCGGCGAGCTCCTCTTCCAGCTGGGCGTGCAACTCGGTGGAGCCGGTGACCAGGCGGGATCCGGTGGACCCGGTACCCCAGGCGCGCGCGGCCTGCACCGCGCCCTCGACCACCCGGGGGTCCCTCGCCAAGCCCAGGTAATCATTGGAGGCCAGGTCGATCACCGGCTCGAACACCGGACGCGGTCGCAGCACCCGCTGCAACCCGGCGCTGCAGCGCGCGGCGGCCGCCGCCTCCAGCCAGTCCATGGTTCCGGTCACCGGGGAAGCACCATCATGACCAGCGAGCCTACGACGCGCCGCCCAACGACCGGGCGCCGGAGATCACCGAGCCGCGCAGCTCGGGCTCAGCGACCCGATCCGACCGGACCCTCGGTGAGAGAGGCACCGGGCAGGTAGTCGTCAGGTACCGGCACGAAGCACGCAGCCTCGCGGTCGAGCAGCAGCAGCCGGGCCGTGCGGATGTCCAGGAACAGGCCGGTGACCTGCACCCGTCCCGCGGCGACAGCGGCGCGCACCGCCGAGTGCCCGGCGATCACCTCGACCTGGCGAGCCACATTGACCATCGAGAGCTGGTCGACCTCGTTGCGCCCCTCCCGTGCGGCGGCAGTGCCCACCGGGTGTCCCTCACGCAATGCCCGCAAGCTCGGCAGACCCCAGCGCAACCAGCGGCCCAGTGAGCCGTCGACCACCGCGCCGTCGAGCAGCGCATGCATCGCTGCGCAGCCGGAATGCCCACATACCAGGATCGAGGGCACGTCGAGATGGCTCACCGCGTACTCCAGCGATGCGGCGACAGACGACTCGGACGCCATCCCCGACGGTGGTACCAGGTTGCCGATGTTGCGGACCGTGAACAGGTCGCCCGGTCCGCTGCTGGTAATCACATTGGGAACCACTCGCGAGTCGGCGCAGGTGAGAAACAGCGCCCGGGGGTGTTGCCGGTCCGCCAGCTGGGTCAGATGCGACCGCATCTCGGGTGCGGACCGCTGGTGGTACTCCCGCACCCCGGCGAGCAGCGGCCGCAGCGGGCCATGACCGTTCTCCTCCTGCTCGGCCTGCCATACCCACCACGGGGAGAAGGCCCGCGGAAGGGCCGGCATCCAGACCCGCCGGGGCGGCCCGTTACCACTATCACGGTGGCGCCGAGCCGGCCCGACCTCGTCGATCACGACGGTGCCGCCAGAGGCCTCGTACTGGGCTCGCCAGCCGGCGAGGTGGTCGTAGGCGGCGTGGTCCAGGAAGTCGACCACCATCTCCACCACCACGTGACTGCCGCGCGGCACCTGCGCCAGCACCCGGGACAGTCGCGGGATGGACAAGAAGCACAGGGTGCCCTCGACCAGCACCCGCCAGCCCTCTGGTGCCTCGTCCGATCCCGGCCATACCCGCTGCGCGTGCACCCCTGACCAGACGACCCGGCGCAGCACCATGAGCAGTGACAGGCCCAACCCGATGAGTACGCCCTCCAACAGGTTCAGGAACACCACACCGGCCACGGTGACCAGGTAGATCGTCAGCTCACCCTGCCGGCGCGCGCAGCGCAGGTCGGCGAGCTTGACCAGGCGTATGCCGATGACGACCAGCAGGCCGGCGAGCACGGCCAGCGGGATCAGCTCGATCAACCCGACGAACAGGACCACGAACACGATGACCCAACCACCGTGCAGCACGGCTGACGCCCTGGTGCGCGCGCCGGCTGCGACGTTGGTGGAACTCCGGACGATCACTCCGGTCACCGGCAGGCCACCGAGCATCCCGGACAAGGTGTTCGCACTGCCTTGGCCGATCAGTTCCCGATCGAAGTTCGTCGGCTTGCCGGCGCCCAGCTTGTCCATGCTCAGCTTGTCCACGGCCACCGCCGACAGCAGGCTCTCCACGCTGGCGATGACCGCCACAGTCAGCACGCCGGTGAGCACGCCACCCCAGCTGCCCCCGGGCACCTCGGGCAAGCGCACCGAATCCAGCAACGATCCCGGCAGGACCACTCGCTCGACCTGGAGGGCGAACGCGGTGGCGAGCGTGGTCGCGCCCACCACAGCCACCAGGGGGGCCGGGACGTGCGGCAGCGGGCGGGGTAGCCGCGGCCAGACCAGCACCACAGCGATCACCGCGAGGCCCACCAGGGCGGCCGGATAGTGGATCGCCACGAGTTGGCCGGGCAGCTCGGCGAGGTTCGTGATCGCGTCGGTGCCGGGGGCGCCACCGAGCAGCACGTGCAGCTGGCCCAGGGCGATGGTGATCCCGATACCGGCGAGCATCGCGTGCACCACAGCCGGCGAGATCGCCAGAGCCGCCCTGGCCACCCGGCTGACTCCGAAGATCACCTGGAGGAGTCCGGCGGCCACCGTGATCGCGCACATGACCCCCCAGCCGTACTTGACGATGAGGTCGGCCACCACCACGGTGAGCCCGGCGGCCGGGCCGCTGACCTGCAGCCGGGACCCGCCGAGCAGTCCAGCCACGATCCCACCGACCGCCGCCGCGATGAGCCCGGCCATCACCGGCGCACCCGAGGCGACCGCGATCCCCAGCGACAGCGGGATGGCGATCAGCAACAGGACCAGCGAGGCGGGTAGGTCGTGGCGCAACATAACCCGGGTGGGGCGATGTACAGGCGGCGAGACAGCATCAGTAGGGGGTCGCATGAATACGGCCTCCGGATCAACGGTTGTACGAGCGGTCAACGGCGGTCCGCGAGCGGTGCAATGCATCGCTGGCACTGCGACACCCATGATCTCCGGACCGTCCGGGGCGGCGGACGTCATTGACCGTTACAACCTGGTTCCTCCCCGTCACCATCGATCATCTCGATCTCGACTTGAAGTCCAGGTAAGGCACACTTGACCCTGGCCCACACCACTCGTTCGAGCACTCGCGCCACTCAGCCGGCGGCAGCCGCCGCGAGCACCCCACGGATGATCAAGGCCAGGTCGTCGTCGTCCGTCACATAGGGCGGCATGGTGTAGACCAGATCACGGAACGGGCGCAACCACACACCGTGTGCCACCGCGGCGGCGGTGGCGGCGGGAAGATCGACATCGTGGTCGAGCTGGACCACGCCGATCGCGCCCAGCACCCGGACGTCGGCCACTCCCGGCAGCTCGGCGGCCGGCGCCAGCCCGGCGCGCAATCCCTCCTCGAGCCGCCGCACCTCGGCCTGCCAGTCCTGGCCGAGCAGCAGGCCGATGGACGCTGCGGCCACCGCGGCCGCCAGCGGGTTGGCCATGAACGTCGGCCCGTGGGCGAGTATCGGGATCTCGCCACCGGCGATCCCCTCGGCGACCCGTGAGGTGCACAACGCGGCGGCCATGGTGAGGTAGCCGCCGGTGAGCGCCTTACCCACACACATCACATCGGGGCTGATCCCGGCGTGATCGGCGGCGAACAGCGCTCCGGTGCGGCCGAAGCCGGTCGCGATCTCGTCGAAGACCAGCAGCACGTCGTGCGCCAGCGTGATCTCCCGCAGCACGTGCAGGTAGCGCGGGTCGTGGAAGCGCATCCCACCGGCACCTTGCACGACCGGTTCGACGATCACCGCGGCCAGCTCGTCGGCATGGCAGGCCACGGTGTCGGCCAGCAGCTGCACGTACCCTGCGTCCAGCGTGACCGGCGGTGGCGGCACGAACAGCTGCCGGGCCAGCACGTCCGACCACAGTGCGTGCATCCCGCTGTCGGGATCGCACAGGCTCATCGCGCCGAAAGTGTCGCCGTGGTAGCCGCCCCGCCAGGTGAGCAGCCGTCGCTTGCCGGGCCGGGCCAACGAGCGCCAGTACTGCAGGCACATCTTGATCGCGACTTCCACCGACACCGAGCCGGAGTCGGCGAAGAACACATGCTGCAACGGCTCCGGAGTGATCTCCACCAGGAGGCGGGCCAGCCGGACCGCCGGCTCATGGGTCAAGCCGCCGAACATCACGTGGCTCATCCGGGTGAGCTGGTCACGCACCGCCGCGTCGAGTACCGGGTGAGCGTAGCCATGGATCGCAGCCCACCACGACGACATGCCATCCACCAGCTGCCCTCCATCGGCCAGCTGCAGCCGGACCCCGGCGGCGGAGTGGACCACCAACGGATCGATCCGTCCCGGCATCGGCCCGTAGGGGTGCCACACGTGAGTGCGGTCGGCGGCGAGCAGTTCGTGCACGGGGTTCACGAGCGGTGAGCCTACGATCACCTGCCGATCAACACCTCAGTTGTGTACCCAGCGTGACAATTTCATGGCAAAGATAACGGATAGTACACGGTGTAACACGATGAGCTGTGTTGGCGATGACAAGCTGTGCAGGGTCCCGCTAGGGACCCCGTGGGTTTGGTTTCACGGAATCACCCGCAAGGGGGCAATAGGGCGCGCTCAATCGCCGGGGATGGATGGGGGACGCACATTCTTTCCTGGCACCTTGGGGAGGGGACAGCCCAATGGCAGCATGTCGGCGACCATGCACGTTCCACGACCGATTCGATCTTGTTCGTATCTCATGATCTCACGACACCGGGGATCGCGGAACCTCGCGGCAAGCACCGTTGCCGCGAGTGATGAGTACAGCTCAACCGAGAAACCGAATCCCACTACCGACCCGATCCGGGTCCTGCTGGTCATCGAGATGAGTCTGCTTCGCGGAGCGCTCGCCACGGTGCTGTCCAGCGAGGAGGACATCGAAGTGGTCGGCGGGATCGCCGGGGGCGACCGGGTGGTCCCCACGGCGATCCGGTACCGGCCCGATATCGCCGTGCTGGACGTCGATCAGGGCGGGTCGGAGACGCTCGCGACGGCCCAGGCGCTGCACGAGCGGCTGCCCGAATGCCGGGTAGTAGTCCTTGCCACCGCGCAACGACCGGGCTTGGTCCGGCGGGCACTGGATGTGCCAGTGGCCGGCGCGGTGGACAAGGATGCGCAGCCCCGGCGACTGCTGGCCACCATCCGGCAGGTCGCCAAAGGCAAGCGGACGATCGACCCCACCCTCGCGGTTGCCGCGATCGGCGTGGCCGGTAGCCCGCTGACCCCCCGGGAACTCACGGTGCTCGACCTCGCCTCCGGCGGGGCGTCGCCGACCGAGATCGCGCAACGACTGTTCCTGAGTCGCGGGACGGTATGCAACTACCTCTCGCGGGTCATGACCAAGCTGGAAGCCCGTACCCGGATCGATGCCATCCGCATCGCTGCCGAAGCGGGCTGGATCTGAGCGCCTCAGGCGACAGCGGGACGGAAGTGAGACGACGGCGGGCCGGCAGCAGCAATTCGCTCCGGTCCGCCGTTTCTCGTGAGATCGCCTGTGAGATCGCTGCCTTCCCACTGCCCGACCAACTCGCGGTACAGCGGTGTGGTCGCGAGCAGCTGTGCGTGGGTGCCCGAGACCAGGTCGGCACCGTCCATCAGCACGATCCGCTGCGCGCGCAGCGCAGAACTGATCCGGTGCGCGACGACGATGAGGGTGCCGCCACGACCCGCCAGGATCCGCTCCACCCGCTCCTCGGCGACCGGGTCGAGATGGCAGGTGGCCTCGTCCAGGATCAGCACCGGCGCGCGAGTCAGGTGCGCCCTGGCCACCGCGATGAGTTGCCGTTCCCCGGCCGAGAGCGTTCTGGGGTCCACTGCGGCGTCATACCCGCCCAGGCGCGCCACCAGCGAGCGCAGGCCCAGCTCGTCGACCACGGCGTCCAGCTCGGTGCGGGTGGCCTCGGGATGCAGGTAGCGCAGGTTCTCGCCGAGGGTCCCAGTGAAGACGTACGCCTCCTGAGGGATCAGCACACGGTGGCCAGCCACCGTGTGCGAGTCGAGCTCTCCGACCGGCACCCCACCGAGACGCACCTCCCCCTGGTCGGGGACGTGGGTCGCGGCCAGCAGGCCCGCCACGGTGGACTTCCCCGCACCGCTCGGACCGATCAAGGCCAGGTGCTGACCCTCGGGGATCACCATGTCCAGCGCCTTCACCACCGGCTCGGCGTGGCGGCCGTAGCAGAACGTGACGCGGTCCAGAACGAACTCGTGCCCGCTGGGAACGCGCCGGCTCGCCGGCTCGCCGGGCAGCGAGCGCTCCCCGGCCTCGACCAACCGGTCCAGGGTGACGACCAACTTCAAACCGCCGGCACCCAAGCCGTCCACCAGCGCGCGCAGCGCCGGTAGCAATCCCTGGGTCAGGTAGATGAGCCCGCCGGCGATGGCACCCAGCGTGACGCCGGTTCCCAGCAACCAGGGCGCCCCGACGAGCAGCCCGATGGCCGGCAGCCAGCCGCCGACGGCCACCGAAAGCGTGCGGATCGCCGCCATCCGGGCCAGGGTCTGCTCCGCCGCCGCGTGCGCGTCGACCTCGCGTTGCACCTGCGCGCAGGCCCGGTCCTCGGCACCGCAGGCGACCACGTCGCGCAGCGCGTGCGTGATCGTGCTAGCGGACTCGGCGACACCTTCATCGGTGAGCACGTGATCGCGCTGCCGGGTCATCATGGACCGCAAGGAGGCCAGGAAGAGTCCCAGGCCCGCCAGCAGCGGCGGTAGCACCAGCAACCCGATCACTCCGGTCAAGGCGGCCATCCCGATCACCGCACCGATCACGCTCACCACGAAACTCCTGGTGAGCAGCAGCAGGCCGGCGAACGTGTCACGCACCACCTCAACCTGATGGGTGAGCCGGGCGACCGCACCCGAGTCGGGCCGCCCGCCGAGCACGGTGGATCGTTGCAGCGCGCCTCCCACCACACGCTCCACCAGCTCGTCGCGGAACGGCTCGACGACCTCAGCGAGGATCCGGTAGACGTGCCGGGTAGCCAGGGCCCCCGCGAGCACCGACACCGCCAGCACGCCGAGCCACGCCAACCCGGTCTCGAGCCGGCCGGCCAGGAATCCGGCATCCAGAGCGCGGGCCACGCCGTAGCCGGACAGCAGCAGCGGCGTCACCTCCAGCACCGACCACGCAGCCAACCGCAGCAACGCCCGCGGGTGCCTACCCAGCGCGGCGAGCAGTGTCCGGGTGACGGTGTCGCTCATACCGGTGTTGCTCATGCCGGTACCCCCATCGGCTGGGTGCAGTGGGCCGCCGGTGCCGCTTCGGCGCCGAACAAGGCCCGGTATTCGGGGTCCAGCCACAGCTCGCGGTGCGGGCGCAGGCTGCGCACCCTGCCCCGGTCGAGCCAGGCGACCAGATCGGTCCGGGCGGCGGTGGCGGCTCGGTGTGCGATGATCAGCCGGGTCTGACCGCTATCCCCACCGGCCAGCACGTTGCCGACCTGCTGCTCGGTCACGGCATCCAGGCTGGAGGTCGCGTCATCGAGGATGAGCACCCGGTAGGGGCGAGCGAAGGCCCTGGCCAGACCGAGGCGCTGGATCTCACCGCCGGACAAGGGGGCCGTGGCCAGTTCGGTCGCGTAACCCTGCGGCAACCGCTCGACGAAAGTATCCGCGCGCGCCGTGGCGGCGGCTTTCCGGACGTTGGATTTGGTGCGGTTGCGGGATCCGAAGTCGATCACTTCCTCGATCGTGTCCCCCACCAGCGCCGGCCGCTCGAAGGCAAAGCCCACCGCACTGCGCAGCTGCGCCCGGGACAGCTCGGGCAGCGCCACGCCGTCGAGGATCACCTGCCCCTGATCCGGATCGGCGAGCCGGCCGGCCACCGCGGCCAGCAACGATTTGCCCGCGCCGGACCGGCCGACCACGGCCACCGTGGCACCGGGGGGGACGACGAGGTCGAAGCCGTCGATGACCGGCTCCCCAGCGGCGCACACCCGGACTCCGCGGAACTCGAGCCGGCCACCGCCTGGGGAGTCGGGCAACCGTCCCGCACCGTAGTCGGTCACCGGTTCATTGAGCACCTCAGCCGCGCGGCGGCCACCGGCCCGAGCTCGGGCAAGCTTGTTCAGGTAACCCGTCGCCGAGCCGATGCCGGCTGCCAGGATCGCATAGCGGCTCGCGGCGTAGAGCTCACCGACGCTCAGCCGGCCGGCGACCACCCCGAACCCGGCGACACCGACGACGACCAGCTGCAACAGCGGCCCGATCACCGCGGCCTGGCTGGTCACGCGCACCTGGTTACGCCACATCCGCACGCCATGCTCCCGCAGGCCGGGCAGCGGCTGGAGGATCCGCTGCCGCTCGTGCGCCACGCTGCCGGCAGCGGCGATCGTGCGAGCCCCGGACAGCGCATCGAGCAGCCGGGCCGCGATCAGTCCTTGGCTGTGCAGGTAGCCCCGGATGGTTTCGGTGTTGTTACGAACGAAGACCCGCAGCAAACCGGCCATCACCACCAGGCCGGCCAGCGCGGTGAGACCCACCCACGGGTCAATGATCATCAAAGCGACGATGCCGCCGACGGGGGCGAGCAGGCCGGCGCCGACCATTACCGCGGTCATCCCGACCTGGCCAGCCTCGCTGGCGTTGCGGGTCACCCGGGTCACCAGGTCTCCGGGTTCGAAGCGGCGGGTAGCAGCCGGTCCGATCGCGAGCAGATGCCCGACCAGCGTCATGCGAAGCCAGGAGGTGCTGCGAGCGTTGCTCGCACCGCTGGCGATGTCCCCGATCGCCTTCCCGGCGACCATGGTGGCGATCAGCCCGGCACAGGCCAGCAGGGCCCACGTGAGGTTGCCCCCATCGGGCAACGCGTCGATGGCGCGACCGAGCGCGGCCGGAAGCAGGATGTCCGCGCCCGCGCTGACCATCGTGGACAGCGCCAGCACCCAGATCCACCACCCACCCCGCCGACCCGTGGCGACCAGCAAGCGATCCGCCTGCCTGGTCATCGGATCGTGCTGGGGCACCGATGCCCCGGCCGAGTCGCTGTTCACACGGCCTCCGCATCGTCGTCTTGGCTCTGATCAGCCGTGGGTGCTCTCACAAGCTGGGGGTTGAGAAACGCATTGGGTGGTCCGGAGCAACGCCGGCTGCCCCGGACCACCCTGTGATGTTGCGTCAGCCGCAGAGCAGCAGGCTGAGGCCACTGCCGCAGCAGCGGTCGTAGCGGTCGCGGTAGCAGTCGTCGTAGCCGCCGTTCAGCTCCGAGGACAGCTCCAGGGCCTGCAGGTCGAGAAGTGCCATTGGTGTTCACCTCCCTCCGAATGTCGAGCTGGATACCAACCCGTTCCTGCCCATCAGCATCGCCGGCACGGGGGCATCGTGCGGCGGGAGCTGGCGGGGTTCACAGAGGAACGGGAGTCCGACGGGGTGCTCGTGCACAGCTGCACCCAGCGCGAGCAGGACGCCTGCGGCGCCGCTCGCCAAGTCCATCGACAGCCGTAGTAGCTGTTCACCGGGGAAAGCGAGGTGACCCCGGTAGTCGACACGGTGCCAGCCGAGACGCCGGATCTGGGCGGCCACGTCGTGGTTCCAGATCGCCTGCCCCGGTAGGTGACCCCGGCTGAGGTAGAGGATCATTCCCGCCCGGCCGCTGAACAGGCCCGGCTGGATGTAGAACCGGGACTGGGCAGCCTTGCGGATGGCAGCCGCGGCGCTCGCGAGCTCGTCATCAGCCCGGTGGGTGAGGTACTCGTCGAGGATCATGCCGATGCCCGCGCTGCCCCGGTCCAGGTACGGCATGGCCCGCCAACCCTCGTTGACCATCATCGAGCCGTCGTCACGCAGCTGGCAGCGGCGCAGGTCCTGGCGTAGCGCGGTCCTGGACAGTTCGAGGAAGTCACGGTCACCGGTGTGCTCGTAGAGCCGTAGGAACATCAGCGCCGGCCCCGACGAGCCCTGCATCAGCCCGGCATAGGGGTGATCTCCGCCGCTGATCGGGCTGACGGCCTCGGGTCCCCCGAGCCGGTCGGCGACGATGTCGGCCGCGTGTAGCGCCTGGTCGAACAGCGTGGGCTCGCCGGCCAAGCCCGCGAAGTGGGCCAGGCTGAGCGCGATACCGGCGAGTCCACCGGAAAGATCCATACCGAGTTGGTCAGAAGGCTCGGTGAGGCAGAACTCGATCAGGTCGAGGGCGGCTTGCCGGTATCCCAGCTCGGCCAGCACGTACGCCACGCCGTGCAACCCGTCGTAGAGACCCAGCCGCGTGCCGCGGGCCGCCCTGGCGGCGCGCTCGAGCAGCCAGTGCTCCCCAGCGGGGTAACGCGGAGCCCGGGTGACCGACAGCGCGTAGAGCACCCCGGCTGCGCCGTGCGCGATGTTGAGACCGCCGGTGTTGAACTGGGCGATGTCCCCCGGGAAGAGCCGATCGGTGCGCTTGGGCGTGGCGCTGGCCAAGATCCCAGCGACGATCGAGTCCCGCGCGGCCGCCCATCCAGTCGTCCCGTCCGGTAGCGGTGCAAGCGCTTTGACCCGCCTCCGGGGTGCATCCCCAGCGCTGCCACCGCCTCCGCTGATCGTCCGCACCGCCTCGGCCAGGAAGGCCGGCGGCAGCTCGAAATGCTCCGAGATGACCTCGGCGAAGTCCGCCGGCTTACCGGCGTCGAGCCGGATCATGGCGGTCAGCGGAAGGAACAACGCCAGGCGCAGGCAGGCCAGGGAGTACCGGTCGATGTCGAAGCCGGTTCGATCGGTCGGGGCCGCGAAGGCCGGGCTGCCCAGCGTGGGGCGGCGTGCCTCCTCGATCCTCGTCGCGACCTCGAAGTCCAGCAGCGTGATCCGGCCGTCGTCCCGGACGATGACGTTGAACAGATGTAGGTCGCCGTGGATGATCCCCCGGCCATGGATGGCTTTGATGATCCCTTCGACCTCGGCGCTCATCCGCAGCGCCCACTCGGTATAGGCGGCGAACTCGGCGGGCCCGGCGGCGGGGTCGTTCATCGGGTACCGCTTGGCGAAGACCTTGTTGAGCGGCGTTCCCTCGATGAACTCCAGGGCAAGGAAGTGGTGCTCGCCCAAGGTGAAGTGGTCGTGGACGACGGGCACCCCTTCGAGGCCGTCCAGGTGTTCGAGTGTCTCCCGTTCGCGTTGCAGTCGCTGGACCGCATCGGCGCCGTCGGCGGCGAGACCGGCGTAGGGCCGGGCTTCCTTGAGCACCACCCTGGTGCCGGTGCGCTGGTCGGTGGCCTCGTAGAGCCCCCCGCCGTTGGAGAAGTGCAGCACCTGCTCGACGCGGTAGGGCAGCTCCTTGATCTTGGTGGCGTTGCGGGCGGCAAGTTGGGGTACAAGCAGGTCAGGCAGGGTCACCCAGGGCGGGGTGTAGAACACCGCGTCCCGCCGGTCGGGCACCAACGCTCCGGTGGGATCGGCGATGGCCGGGACCCGGTCACCTCGCGCTGACAGGCAGTGCCGGAGCGCGAAACCACCGTAACGGACGTAGAGCGGACCTTCGTTCCAACGCAGATCGCTGAGGATGTACGGACCGGGCTCGCCCTCCAGCCGCTCCCCCAGGTCGTGCAGGATCGTACCGAGCGCGTCGATGTCGGTTGGGTAGATCGTGACGAACTTACCGCTGGCGCCCCGGGGCGCGTACTTCGCGTTCTGCAGGTGAACGACGTTTCGTGCGGCCAGGAACTTGAAAGGAATTCCGCGTGGAACACAGTAGGACCACACGGTCTCCAGAATCCGTTCCGCATTGTCGAGACACGCCGAAGCGTGGACTTTCCAGCCCTGCGGGGGCACCGTCGCACCCACCGGATTCATGACCACCCAGTTGTCGAGAAATCGCCGTTCCCAGCTCTCGGGTACCGGGCGCCGTGCGGCGTCGAAGGTCTCCGCCCGGTTGCTTCCGGACATCGAATCGTAGAACAACGGATCCGCGATGCAGTACACCTCGTAACCGTTGTCCATTGGATCCCCCTTGTTTCGCTGACTTTGTCGCTGGCCGTTCATCGCTATGTAGCAATAGTCGTGCCAACGCGGGGATGCGGCAAGTGGTGTTCGTCAGGCTCTCGATGTGAAGGAATCACAGGTGCTGGCGGGTGATTCACACGCCGGGCCACCGGGATGGGTGAGCTCGGGCACCACGAGATCGTTGGCGATCAGCGAGATCCGGTCGTCGCGCTTGGTCACCCGAGCCCTGACCAGCACGATCCGGTCCTCGGCGACGTTCACCCCGACCACCGCGTAGGTCTTGGGGAAGAAAAACACCTCGATGCCGGCGGCGAGGTCCTCCAGCTGGGCGACGGCCCATGGCTCGCCGGTGCGATCGACCCGGCGGGTCACGCCGGCGAGGATCCCTCCGACGATCACCTCGGCGCCTTCGGCGACGGTGCCGTCGCGGATCGGCGCGATCGGGGTGTCCGCCCGGCGGGCGAGGATGTGCTCCACTCCACGCAGCGGGTGACCGGAGACGTAGAGACCCAGCATCTCCCGCTCCCACGCGAGTTGGTGCTTGGTGTCCCAGTGCTCGGCGGGCACCGGCACGTCGAGCGGACTCCCCTGCCCACCTGCACCGTCCTGAACACCGAAGAGATCGAGCTGCCCGATCGCCTCGGCTCGTTTGGACTCCATCACCATCTCGATCGCCGCACCGTGCACCAGGTACAGGCCCTTACGGGGATGCCCCAGCGAGTCGAAAGCGCCGGCCTTGATCAGTGACTCGACGACCTTCCGATTGCACGCGAGGGCGTCGACCTTACGAAGGAAATTGCAGAAATCGGTATAACGTCCCTTCTCGGCGCGGGCCCGGCTGATCGCATCGACAACGTTGCTGCCGACGTTGCGGATACCACCGAGACCGAATCGGATGCCGTCGTCGACCGCGGTGAAATCACGCTCGGAGGAGTTCACATCCGGCGGCAGCACGGTGATACCCATCTTGCGGCACTCCGCGAGATACATCGCGGCTTTGTCCTTGTCGTCGCCTACACTGGTAAGCAGCGCGGCCATGTACTCCGAGGGATGGTTGGCCTTCAGGTAAGCGGTCCAATAGGAGACCAGCCCGTACCCGACTGAATGTGCACGGTTGAAGGCGTAGTCGGAGAATGGGAGCAGGATGTTCCACAGTGTCTTGATCGCGGCTGCCGAGTAACCGGCGTCGCGCATCCCGCTGGAGAAGGTCTCGTACTCCTGATCGAGGATTTCCTTCTTCTTCTTTCCCATCGCCCGGCGCAGCAGGTCGGCTTTACCCAACGAGTAACCGGCCACCCGCTGGGCGATCGCCATCACCTGCTCCTGGTAGACGATCAGCCCGAAGGTCTCGTCCAGGATGTCGGCCAGGGGTTCGGCCAGCTCCGGATGGATGGGCCGCACCTCCTGGCGGTCGTTCTTCCGGTCGGCGTAGTCGTTGTGCGCGCCGGCACCCATCGGGCCGGGCCGGTAGAGGGCCAGCACTGCGCAGATGTCCTCGAAGCTGGTCGGCACCATGCGGCGGAGCAGGTCGCGCACCGGGGCACCGTCGAGCTGGAACACCCCGAGAGTGTCCCCGCCGGCGAGCAGCTCATAGGTCTTCGCGTCGTCCAATTCCAGGTTCGCCAGGTCTAGCGGTGGTCTGCCACCCCGCTCGATACTGCGCAGCGCGTCGTCGATGACAGTCAATGTGCGCAGACCCAGGAAATCCATCTTGAGCAGCCCGAGTGCCTCGCAGGCGTTCATGTCGAACTGTGTGATGATCGCGCCGTCAGAATCCCGGCGCTGGATCGGGATGATGTCGATCAGAGGCGCACTGGACATGATCACGCCGGCAGCGTGCACGCCCCACTGCCGCTTGAGACCCTCCAGCCCGCGGGCCGTGTCGATGATCTCCTTGACCTGAGGATCGGCCTCGTAAAGTGCGCGGACCTCGGTGGCCTCCGCATAACGCCGGTGGTTCTCGTCGAAGATCCCGGCCAGCGGGATGTCCTTGCCCAGCACCGGTGCCGGCATCGCCTTGGTGATCCGGTCGGCCACCGAATAGCCGGGCTGCCCGTAGAGCACCCGAGCCGAGTCCTTGATCGCCGCCTTGGCTTTGATCGTCGAGTAGGTGATGATCTGTGCGACGCGGTCCTCTCCGTAGCGCTGCGTGACGTAACGGATCATGTCGGCGCGCCCGCGCTCGTCGAAGTCCAGGTCGATATCGGGCATCGAGACACGATCGGGGTTGAGGAACCGCTCGAAGATTAATTTGTGCCGGATGGGGTCGAGGTCGGTGATGCCCATGGCATAGGCCACCAGGCAGCCCGCCGCCGAGCCCCGGCCGGGTCCGACCCGGATCCTGTTGGTCTTGGCGTAGCCCACCAGATCGGCGATGACCAGGAAGTAACCGGGAAAACCCATCGCGGTGATCACGCCGACCTCGTAGTCGGCCTGGCGGCGGTGGGTGTCGGGCACCCCATTGGGGAACCGCTGCCGCAGGCCGCGCTCGACCTCCTTGACCAGCCAGCCGGCTTCGCTCTCCCCCGCCGGCACCGGGAACCGGGGCAGCAGATCGCGGCCCTCGGTGAACCCCACGTGCACCCGCTCGGCGATACCCAAGGTGTTGTCGCAGGCCTCCGGGAACTCGCCGTCCCACTGATCGCGCATCTGCTGCGGGGACTTGAGGTAGAAGTCCTGCGCGTCGAACCTGAACCGGTGGGGATCGGAGATGGTCTTGCCGGTCTGCACGCACAGCAGCACCTCGTGCGGCCTGGCATCCTCGGCGTAGGTGTAGTGCAGGTCGTTGGTGGCCAGTCCAGGCAGGTCGAGGATTTTCTTGAGCCGGGCCAGGTCGTCGCGGACCCGGCGCTCTATCTCGATGCCGTGATCCATCAGCTCGCAGAAGAAGCTCTCCCGGCCGAAGATGTCCCGGTAGTCGGAGGCGGCCTGGCAGGCGGCGGCGAACTTGTCCTGCCGCAACAACCGCGCCACCTCCCCCGAGGGGCAGCCGGTGGTGGCGATAATCCCCTCGCCATAGGCGGCCAGCAGCTCGCGGTCGATCCGCGGCTTGTAGTAGTGGCCCTCCAAGCTGGCCAGGCTGGACAGGCGGAACAGGTTGTGCATGCCCTCGGTGTGCTCCGCAAGCAGCGTCATGTGGGTATACATCTCGCCCGGGTTGTCGTCCCGACTGGCCTCTCCGGCGAGTACCACCCGCTTGCGCTCATGCCGGGAGCCCGGCGAGAGGTAGCCCTCCATGCCGATGATCGGCTTGATCCCGTGGGCGTTGGCCTTCTTCCAGAACTCATACGCGCCGAAGACATTGCCGTGATCGGTCATCGCCAACGCGGGCATACCCATCCGGGCGCACTCGGCGAACAGGTCGTCCAGCCGGGCGGCACCGTCGAGCATGGAGAACTCGGTGTGCGTGTGAAGGTGGACGAACGATTCACCGGGCACCGTGATTTTCGACCTCCTTGCTGATCAATCCAGACCCGAGTATAACGAACATATGTTCGATACAGAGGTGCGGGCCGCCGTTCCCTACGCTCTCAGCGCGGGCGGTCCAGCTCATCGGCCAGGAGATCCATGAGCAGGCCGTCATGCCACCCCGCGCCGTCGGCGTCGCGCTCGTAGCGGCGCATCACCCCCACTGGGCGAAAACCCACCGCCGAGTAGCAGCGGATGGCCGGCTCGTTGTCTGCCGCCGGATCGATCACCAGACGGTGGTGCCCCCGATCGTGCACCAGGTGGCGAGCCAACGTGCCCACAGCGTCGCGGCCGATACCCCGCCCGTGCACGACAGGATCGAGGAAGACATCGATCGAGGCATGCCGGTAGGCGGGCTCCTCCTCTTCGCCGTACTGCACCATTCCGATCACCACCCCGCTGAGCACCACGGCGAACCGGGTAGCGGAGGGGTCATCAAACGGCCAATGCGGCGACGCGGCCTCATCACCCCACCGCAACCGCACCTCGGGCGTGCGCAGAATCCGTCGTAGGTCCGGCACGTGCGCGGCGGTGACGGGAACCGGCACGATGCGCTTCCCATGCAGCTCCGGGTCTGCGTAGTCCACGGCCCGGGCTCATCCGCCGCGCTGCTGGACGAGAACATCGATGCCATCGAGGACCCGTTGCAAGCCGAACTCGAACGCGTGGTCGGGATCGGAAACGGCCTGGTAATGCTCGCCGGTGGTCGTGCCGACCCGCGACGCCAGCGGATAGCGCTCGGGGTCCAGGACCTTGGCGAGCCACGGTCCGGTGGCTGCCCACCAGGCCGCATCGTCCATGCCGCTGCTGCGCTCGACGTCTACCGCGTTGATCGCGCTCCGGGCAGCACCAGCGACGTAGTCGTTGATCAGGGTGATGATCGAGTCCATCTCGATGTCGTCGAGGCCGAGGCCCTCAACGGTGCGCAGCTCCCGCTCGTACTTGGCGATGATCCCGGGACCCAGCGGCGGGCGCGTCGTAGCGATGTGCAGCATCCACGGATGCCGCCGCGCGAGCGCCCACTGATCCCGGGCCATGGCCTCGAGCTGCTGACGCCACGTCCCCTGGGAGACCTCGGCCGGTGCCTCGAGGTGGATGGCGTCCAGCATGACGTCGATGAGCTCGGCCTTGCCCGGCACGTAGGTGTACAGCGACATAGTCCCCACGCCGAGCCGTTCGGCGACTCGGCGCATGGACAAGGCATCCAGACCTTCGGAGTCGGCTAGGTCGATGGC
Source organism: Pseudonocardiaceae bacterium (assembly GCA_050699515.1). Classification (GTDB taxonomy): domain Bacteria; phylum Actinomycetota; class Actinomycetes; order Mycobacteriales; family Pseudonocardiaceae. Next base: position 8,111 of record JBOHFF010000004.1, on the reverse strand, counting down.
GGCCCGAGCGATGCCCCGCACGGTCAGTCCCGGTCTGGGGCCGCGGGCCCGGGTGGGCTGATCGGAGCCCCACAGCAACGCCAGGCTCCGCGAAGGGTCGCCACCACCGCTGCGGACAGTCGCCATCCCCTCATCCTAATCCCATGGGAAAGTACTCCGTATGCTATACGGTACAATGTACAAAATATTGGCGGCGAGGTTGCGGAGGTGTGCGTGGCGAGCTCTGAGATGGCGATCATCGCCGAGGCTCTGACCAAGCGTTACGGCAAGACAACGGTGCTGGACGGAGTGACCCTGCAGGTGCCGGCTGGCAACGTGCTCGGGCTGCTCGGCCCGAACGGTGCCGGCAAGACCACGGCGGTGCGGATCCTCACTACGCTCCTGCGGGCCGACAGTGGCCGCGCTGTGGTCGCTGGGTTCGACGTGGTTCGGCAGGCAGCGCAGGTGAGGGCCAGTATCGGGTTGGTCGGCCAGCACGCCGCGGTCGACGAGATCCTCAACGGCCGCAGCAACCTGGTCATGTTCGGTCGGCTGCAGGGCCTGACCACCAGGGCAGCTCACCACCGCGCCGACGAGCTGCTTGCGCAATTCCAGTTGGACGGCTCAGCGGTCAAGCCGGTCGGGAAGTACTCCGGCGGGATGCGACGCCGGCTCGACCTGGCGGCGAGCCTGATCGTGAACCCGCCGGTGCTCTTCCTCGATGAACCCACCACGGGACTGGATCCCCACGGCCGAGCCGAGGTGTGGGCGGCGGTACGCGCGCTGGTGACCGCAGGCACCACGGTGTTGCTGACCACCCAGTATCTCGAGGAGGCCGACCAACTCGCAGACCACGTCGCCGTGATCGCCGCCGGCCGCGTGGTCGCCGCCGGCAACCCGGACGATCTGAAGGCCCGTCTGGGAGGTGACCGGATCGAGGTGGTGCTGCACAGCGCGGCCGACCTAGCCGCCGCGACAGAGCTGATCAAGATCGTCACGGGTGTGACCCCACAGGTCGACGAAGACACCCGCCGCGTTGGCGCGCCGGTCCGCGACCGGATTCACGCGCTCACGCAGACGGTTCGCCGCCTGGACGACGCCGGCATTGCCGTGGCAGACGTCACCCTGCGCCGGCCCACCCTCGACGAGGTGTTCCTCCACCTCACCGGCCGTGTCCCCGCCACGTCCACGATCAAGGAGGCGGTGGCGTGAGCGACGCTCGCACACTGACCAGCAACCGGGTCGCATCGGTGCTGCGAGACACCTGGACCATCACCCGGCGCGACCTGCAACATTGGGTGGCTCAGCCCGCTCCGGTCGTGATCAGCTTGCTGTTCCCGGTGATGACGGTGCTGATGTTCGGTTACCTGTTCGGCGGCGCACTCTCGGTCCCCGGCGGCGGTAGCTATCGGGAGTTCCTGCTGCCCGGAATGTTTACCTTGACGATGGTCTTCGGTATTGAGATGACCATGGTCGCGGTCGTCACCGACGCGCAACGCGGTATCACCGACCGGTTCCGTGCCCTGCCCATGGCGTCCTCCGCTGTGCTGCTGGGCCGCAGTAGCACAGACATGCTCAATGCCGTCGCGGGGTTGGCGGTGATGATCGGCTGCGGGCTGACCGTCGGCTGGCAAGCGCGGGAAAGCCTCACGTCCGCGATGGCCGCGATCGGTCTGCTGCTGCTCCTGCGTTTCGCGCTGATCTGGGTCGGTGTGTACCTCGGACTGCTCATCAATGGACCGGAAGCCGTCACTGTCGCGCAGATCCTGGTGTGGCCACTGGGGTTCCTGTCCAACGCCTTCGTCGCCCCCTCGACCATGCCGGGCTGGCTCGGGACGATCGCCGAGTGGAACCCGCTATCGGCCACCGTGTCCGCCACCCGGGCGCTGTTCGGCAACCCCGGCCTCGTGAGCGGGTCCTGGCCCGCGGAGCACGCGCTGGCACTCGCGGTGGCCTGGCCCGTGCTGCTCATCATCGTGTTCGTGCCGCTGTCCGTACGCCGCTTTCGCCAGCTCAGCCGCTGATCTCAATCACTGGACTCGGTCACCGACCGAGGAGAGCCGGCAGGGCCAGCTCGCTGCGGGACCTAGCCAATGGTCACGTCGGCACCGGCCCATCGTCGGGCACCGGTCCGGCTAGATCGAGCTGCTCGGGCAGCAACGGGGAGATCGCCAGATCCGGAACGAGCGTATCCGGGAGAGCGGCATGCACTGCGCGTACACCAGGGCGGGCGGCCACCGTCCGCAGTGCGTCGCCGTCGCCGAACACCAGCAACGCGACCACACAGGCGCAGCCGGCACGCAGCTGCGCGCCCTCCGCGGCGGCGACGGCGGCGGCCCGCCCCCGCTGCTGGGAGGCGACGGCGGCACGATCGGCCGCCGCGGACCGCAGCGCCTGGGTGAGCTCGGCCACCGGCCGCTGCCCCGGCAGGTCCCGAGTGATCAACGCGGTCTGGATTCGTGGGAGCGGAACGCGGATTATCACCCTGGAGAGCCGAACGTCGTGCGCCACTTCGGCGGCGGCCGCGGGCGCGAGGTAACTGTCCAGCTGTACCAGCGCCCACTGTGCCGAGTTCCCCGCCGGCCAGGAGACCCGGGCCCGCCCCAGGTAGTCTGCGACCGGCTCGCCCGCCTCAGGCCCGAGCCGCTGCACACCGGTCACCGGCACCTCACCACGTTGACCAGCCGCCCAGATCGTCACACCGAACACCACGAACAGCACGGCGAGCGTCGCCCAGCGGGCTCGCGACGCCACCGGCTAGGCCTGCGCGGCCAGCACGTCCAGCGCGTGGCGCAGATCGTCGGGGTCTGGGCTGGTGAACTCGACCCAGCGCCCATCAGCGGGATGCGAGAAGCCCAACCGCGCGGCGTGCAGCCACTGCCGCTCCAGCCCGAGCCGCTGGGCCAGCGCGGGATCAGCGCCGTAGGTGAGGTCGCCACAGCAGGGATGGCGCAACGCGGCGAAATGAACCCGGATCTGGTGAGTGCGGCCAGTCTCCAGAGTGATGTCGCACAACGACGCGGCCGGGAATGCCTCGATGACCTCGTAGTGCGTGACCGAGGGCTTGCCGCCGGCCATGACCGCGAAGCGCCAGTCGCTGGTGGGATGCCGGTCGATCGGGGCATCGATAGTGCCGCGGGTGGGATCCGGGTGGCCCTGTACCAGTGCCCGGTAGTGCTTGGCGACGGTGCGATCCCGGAATGCCCGTTTCAGCACCGAGTACCCCCGCTCCGACTTGGCGAGGGCCATCACGCCACTGGTGCCCACGTCCAGCCGGTGCACCACACCGTGGCGCTCGGCCGCGCCCGAGGTGGCCACCTGGATTCCCGCCGCGGCCAGACCTCCGAGCACAGTGGGCCCACTCCAGCCCGGGCTGGGGTGGGCGGCCACCCCGACCGGTTTGTCCACCACCACCACGTCGGCATCATCGTGCAACACCCGTAATCCCGCCACTGGTTCAGCGGTGATCAGCGCCGGCTGCTGTGGGTCGGGGAGGGTCACCTCCAGCCACGAACCGGCGGCTAGCCGGTCGGACTTGCCGGCCGGAGCGCCATCGAGGAGCACCGCACTGGCCTCGGTCAGGCCGACCACCGCCGTGCGAGACAGCCCCAGCAGCCGGGCCAGCCCGGCGTCCACTCGCATCCCATCGAGGCCCTCAGGTACCGGCAATGTCCGAATCTCGCTCATTCCGGATCTCCCGACCGCCCGGTCCTGCGCGTGCCGTCGAAGTCTCGACCGGTGGCCGCGAGTAGGACCAGGACCGCGCCACCGCACATGATCGCCGAATCCGCCAGGTTGAACACCGGCCACACCCGGCCATCGGGCGCCAGCAGCGACAAGAAGTCCACCACGTGACCGCGCAGCGGGCCGGGGGCGCGCAGCAACCGGTCCACCAGATTGCCCAGCGCACCCCCCAGCACCAAGCCGAGCCCGAAGGCCCAACCACCGCTGCGTAGCCGGGGCGCCAGCCGGATGATCACCACTACGACACCCAGAGCGATCAGCGACAGCAGCCACGTCAACCCGGTCGCCATCGAGAACGCGGCACCGGCATTGCGGTAGACCGTGAGGTACAGGGCGCCGCCCAGCAGCTTCACCGGTGGCTGGCCTTCCAGGACCATCACCACGACGATCTTGCTCAGCACGTCCAGCAGCAGCGCGACGCCGGCGGTAGCGGCCAGTAAGCCCGTCCGGCGGTGTCCCAGCGACCGATGTCCCGGCGGCACCGCAGAGGTTCCCTGGTTTCCCGCGGTCGCGTCCTCGGCGGGCGGCGATGGATTCATGTCACCATTGTGACGAATCACCGTCGGCGACCCTCAGACGCCGGTCTCCCCGCGCCACCGGGCCAACCTCCCGCCCCGGTGCACTGCGCGGATTCGCTGCTCAACGCTTTCCCGGAGCGCGGATGTGGTCACGATCAGCAGCTGATCGCCCTCCTCCAGCCGGGTGGTCGGCTGCGGGGTGAAGCCCTGCTCGTTGCGGACCACCAGGCTGACCACCGCTCCAGCGGGCAGTCTCAGCTCCCAGAGGTACACACCGTGCAGCCGGGAGGGTCGAGGCACCTTGATCTGGAGCAGCTCGGCATCCATCTCATCCAGTGCCGCGGAGTCGACCTGCATCTCCCTACCCTGCTCAGGACGGGACAACCCCAGCATCTGCGCCACCAGAGGCAGCGTGACGCCCTGCACCGCAGTGAGTAGGACGACCAGCACGAACACCACATCCACCAGCTGCTGGGCGCCGGGGAATCCTTGAGTGAGTGCGATCAGCGCCAGCACGATGGGCACCGCGCCACGCAGTCCCGACCAGGACAGGAAGGCCTGCTCGCGCCAGGGCACCCGCAATGGTGTCAGGGCGAGCGCCACCGACAACGGACGCGCCAGCATGATCAGCACTGTCCCGGCGACCAGGGCGGGGATCACCACGCCAGGCAGCCGAGCCGGTGAGGCGTACAGACCCAGCAGGACGAACAGGGCTATCTGCGCGAGCCAGCCGAGGCCCTCCGCGAAGGACTGGGTGTCGCCGCGGTGTGGCAGTCGCGAGTTGCCGAGTACCAGCCCAGCGAGGTAGGTCGCCAGGAAACCCGAAGCGTGCAGACCCTGCCCGGCTGCGAAAGCGAGCACGCAGACCGCGATGGTCGCCAGCGGGTAGAGACCGGTCGCGGGCAGCGCCGCCCGGCGCAGCGCCCAGGCCCCCGCAACCCCCAGCCCCACCCCGACCAGCGCGCCGACCAGCAACTCGTAGCCGACCAACAAGGGTGTCCACCACCGCACCGGGTCACCGCTCGCGAGCAGCACCACCGCGATGTACACCGGCGCGTCGTTGATGCCCGACTCCAGCTCCAGCGCGCCCGCCAGCCGGGGAGACACCTTCATCGCCCGCAACACGCTGAACACCGCTGCCGCGTCGGTCGAGGACAGCACCGCCCCCCACAGCAGCGCGGTGCGCCAGTCCAGGTTCAGCAGCAGGTGCAGCGCCGACCCGGTGACGGCGATGCTCACCACGACAGCCACGGTGGACAGCACGATCCCCGGACCCAGCGCCTGACGGATTACCGGCCATCGGGCGGTGAGACCGCCCTCCGCCAGAATCAGGACCAGGCCGGCGACACCCAGCGCAGCGGTGAGCGGCGCGTCGGAGAACTGGATGCCCAGGCCGGACTCACCGATCAACAGGCCGATGGCCAGGTAGAGCAACAGCGAGGGCAGGCCGAGCCGGGTGGAGATCCGCACGGCGAGCACGGCCAGCAGTAGCACCGCCGCCCCCGCGCCGAGCGCGAACTCCACGCCGCTCACGCCCGGATTGTCCCGTGCCTGGCGAGGCTCAGATGGACCAGGTGATCGTGACGAGATCGCGGTGCCGTGGGCCCAGCCTCGCCACCGCCTCGGCGACCTCGTCGCGCCGCTGAGCAGGAAGGCACAACCGGCGCATCGAGAAGTCGAGCTCCGCCTCGGGGTGACGTGGCTGGGGGGGCCGGATCCAGCGCTGCACCTCGGGGTGTATCCCGACCTCGGCAACGACCGCCAGCACGTCCTCCGCGGTCGCCGGGGGTGGCCGGGACAACCCGTGGAACTGCAGCCACAACGGGTCCAGCCAGGCCCCCGGATGCACCGCATGCAGCTCGACGACGACCCCGCGGCGTGCGGCGGCACCCAGCGCCGCGACGAAAGGCCCCAGCTCGGCTGTGTTATAGCCCACATGATGGCTGACCACGATGTCGGCGACACCCGCCTGCTGCGCGGCATCGGGCCACGAGCCGTGCACCGAGCGGTGTGCCACCCCTTGCTCGGTGCAGGCCTGCTCGAATACCCGCAGCATGCCCGCCGATGGGTCCAGGCCGGTCAGCTGCGTCACCTTCGGTACCAGCGCGAGTCCGGCAGCCCCGCCGCCGCAGCCGACATCGAGCACGCTGCCACCGGTTGGTCCCAGCAGCTGCAGCGCCGCACACCGCGACGGGGTGTCCTCGGGGGTCGCCGGCGGCACGAAGCGGGCCGGATCGTGCCGGTAGGGGTCCTGCGGGATGGCGTCCCTGATCTCGGCGGGAATGGCGCGGCCCAGCAGCAGCTCGCGCCACCTCGCCGCGGCGGGGCTTGTGAGAGGATCCGGGTGCTGGGACACCGTTACGCACGTACGATCGCGATGCTCACCGCGACGCTCTCACCCACGGTGACCTCCAGACCGGCCTGCTTGCGGGCCTGCTGCACGACTCGCATCAGGTCCTTGGCGACGCAGCGCTCAGCTCCCGCCCGTGGTCGCACTCGCGGCCCGGTGCCGACGGGCCAGTGCCGTATCCGGCCGGCACCGGTCACATGGTGTGAAGCCCAATTCCCTGGCCTCTCGCACCGGCAGCCGCTCAGCCCGCGCCTGGTCGGGCCACCGGCAGCGGGCAAGATGATAACGCGGGTGTTCATCGATCACCAGTACCTCGTCGGTGAGCTCGTACACCAGCAACAGGTCCGCGGCATCGGTGTCCTCCTCCCCCGGCGGACCCTCATCCAGCCCTTCATCAGACCGCGTGTCGCTTGACTGGACCTGGGCCGAACCAGCCTTCTGCACCGCTGTCGGCGAGGCGGGCACTAACTGTTCATCACCAGCCTCGGCACCGGTGATCGGCTTGTCTTGCAGCAGAGCCGACTCATCATCGGGAGCGTCCTGGCGTTGTAACCAAGACCGCCGCCACCGCCGGAGAATCCTCGCCGCAGCCACCGCGCTGAGCGCGACCGAACCCCAGGCCAGACCGGTGCGATCCGTGCCGAGAGCGGCAATGAGCAGGCCCACCGCCGCCAACAGCAGCACTACCGTGAGGCGCACCGCGGGGCGTCAGCTACCAGCTTCGGCACGCGCGCCGAACCCGGACGTCACGAAACCCTGCATGCGTGCCGAGTCTGCCGGCGCCGCGGAGGCTCGGCCATCCAGCTCCCGCAGCTGTGACTCCAGGTAGGTCTTCAAGCGGGTGCGGTACTCCCGTTCGAACGTGCGCAGCTCGTCGATCTTCTTCTCCAGGACGCTCTTCTCCTGGCTGATCGAGCCGAGGATCTCGGTGTGCTTGCGCGCCGCATCGCGCTCCAGCGAGGCCGCCTTCTCCCGCGACTGCCGATCCAGCGTCTCGGCCCTGGTACGGGCGTCGTTGAGCATGGTCTCAGCCCGGGACCTGGCCTCGTTGACCATGCCATCGGCCTTCGCCCGCGCATCGGAGAGCAGCTGCTCGGACTTGGTCCGGGCCTCGCCCAACATCCCGTCCGCCTCGGCCTTGGCCTCACCGGTCAACCGGTCGGCCATCTCCTGGGCCAGTCCCAGCACCTTGGCGGCCTGAACGTGATGATCACCACCAGGCGGGGGTTGATCCATCATCGGCGGTGGCACCGGGGCCATCACCGGACGAGGTGGCTCCAGCGGACGCAGGTTGCGTCCAGTGTCGATCGGCGCAGCGCGCAGCTGCTGATCGAGCTGTTCAACCTGGTTGCGGAGATCGTTGTTCTCCTCGATCAACCGAGCCAGCTCGGCCTCAACAAGGTCGAGGAAGGCGTCCACCTCGTCCTCGTTGTAGCCCCGCTTGCCGATCGGCGGCTTACTGAACGCGACGTTGTGAACGTCGGCGGGGGTCAACGGCATCGGATCACCTCACGCACTCC
>JBOHFF010000003.1:0-17216 GCA_050699515.1 Pseudonocardiaceae bacterium | reverse complement strand
GGTCTACATCGTCGCGCTGCCCTTCTTCGGCATCGTGACGGAGATCTTCCCGGTGTTCTCCCGCAAGCCGCTGTTCAGCTACAAGGGCATGGTCTTCGCCACGATCTCGATCACCGTGCTGTCCGTGGTCGTCTGGGCGCACCACATGTACGCTACCGGCGCCGTGCTGCTGCCGTTCTTCTCGTTCACCACCTTCCTGATCGCGGTCCCCACCGGGGTGAAGTTCTTCAACTGGATCGGCACGATGTGGCACGGTCAGCTCACGTTCGAGACCCAGATGCTGTTCTCGATCGGATTTTTGGTGACGTTTTTGATCGGCGGGTTGACCGGGGTGCTGTTGGCCGCCCCTGCTGTCGATTTCAATCTAACTGACACCTATTTCGTGGTGGCGCACTTCCACTACGTGCTCTACGGCACGATCGTGTTCGCCACTTTCGCCGGGATCTACTTCTGGTTCCCGAAGATGACCGGCCGGATGCTCGACGAGCCGCTGGGCAAGTTCCACTTCTGGACCACGTTCGTCGGGTTCCATCTGACGTTTCTGGTACAGCACTGGGTCGGTAACGAGGGGATGCCCCGCCGCTACGCCGACTACCTGCCCAGCGACGGGTTCACCACGTTGAACATGGTGTCCTCGATTGGCGCGTTCGTGCTCGGGGCGTCCACGCTGCCGTTCCTGTGGAATGTCTTCCGCAGCTATCGCTACGGCGAGGTCGTCACCGTCGACGACCCGTGGGGTTACGGGAACTCCTTGGAATGGGCCACCTCCTGCCCACCGCCGCGGCACAACTTCACCGAGCTGCCTCGGATCCGCTCCGAGCGACCGGCCTTCGAGCTGCACTACCCGCACATGTCGGACCGCATGCGCTCCGAAGCCGAAGTGGGCGGTCGCGGCCACCTGCCTGCGCCGAGCCAGCTCGCGGCGAAGGCCGTGCAACAAGAAGAGATTGACGACCCGCGCGAGAAGTGACCGACAACGCGCAGTCAACCCTGCTGGTGACCGTCACCGGGCGGGACAAGCCCGGTGTCGTATCGGTGATCTTCTCCGCGCTCACCAGGCACGGCGTGGACATCCTCGACGTCGAGCAGGTGGTGATCCGCGGCCGGATCATCCTCGGCGTGCTGGTGGCGACCACGGCCGATCCCGAGGATCTGCAGGAGGCCGCCGAGCACGCCATGGCCAGCATCGGGATGCAGCTGGAGGTCGAGGTCGGTGCCGACGCGGTCAGCGCGATGATCCGTCCATCCACCCATGTCGTGCTGGTGCTGGGTCGGCCGGTGACGGCTCGGGCCTTCACCGAGACGACCCACGCGCTGGCCGCGTTGGACATCAACATCGACGCGATCCGGCGGATCGCGGACTACCCGGTCACCGGGCTGGAGCTGCTCGTGTCGGTTCCCAGCGACGGGGATCCGGCAGCGGCCGACGCCGCGCTGCGCGCCACGCTGGTGCGCCTCGCCACGCACGGCGAGGTCGACCTCGCCGTCGAACGGGTAGGGATAGCCCGCCGGGCCAAGCGTCTGGTGGTCTTCGACGTCGACTCGACCCTGGTGCAAGGCGAGGTGATCGAGCTACTTGCCGAGCACGCGGGCTGCGCGACGGAGGTGCGCGCGGTCACCGAGGCGGCGATGCGCGGGGAGCTGGACTTCACCCAATCGTTGCGTAGCCGGGTCGCGCTGCTGGCCGGCCTTCCCTCCAGCGTGCTCAGTGAGGTGACCCGCGCTCTGGAGCTCACGCCCGGGGCGCGCACGACAGTGCGGACCCTCAAGCGGTTGGGATTTCGCTGCGGAGCCGTCTCGGGCGGGTTCACCCAGATCGTGCGACCACTGGCCGAAGACCTGGGGCTGGACTTCTGCACCGCCAACGAGCTGGAAATCCGCGGTGGGAAGCTCACCGGGCAGGTCATCGGCCCGGTGGTGGATCGCTCCGGCAAGGCCGACGCGCTGTGTCAGGCGGCCGATCACTTCGGGGTCCCGCTGGCCCAATGTGTGGCGGTCGGCGACGGCGCCAATGACATCGACATGCTCACCGTGGCCGGTCTGGGAGTGGCGTTCAACGCCAAACCCGCGCTGCGGGAGGTCGCGGACACGACGATCAACCAGCCGTTCCTCGACGTCGTGCTGTTCGTGCTGGGCGTGACTCGGGACGAGGTGGAGGCCGCCGACGCCGCCGACGGCCTGCTGCGCAGGGTGCCCCTGTGAGTGGCGAGAAGGGCTATAGCGGTACCCCATTTTGTTACCTATTCGTGACCTGCGGTCTGTCACCCGTGAGGCTAGCGTTCGCCTTCCCTGTACTGCGCGGCAAGCTGGGGGGACCTGGCCGGGCACACCATCCTCGATCAGGTACACGGGTAGACCACCGAACGCGGGCGTGGGTGGTCATGACGCTAGGGTCGCGCGCGTGAGGAGCCAGGCGAGAGTGCGGCAAGCAGTGATCTTGGCCGGTGGTCAGGGGTCGCGGCTCAAGCCTTACACCGATGCCCGTCCCAAGCCGATGATTGAGATCGCTGGGCGGTGCATTATTGATCACCAGATTGAGTGGCTGGCCGAGGCCGGGATTACCGACGTGGTGGTCTCCGCCGGCCACCTGCATCAGGTGCTGATTGAGCATCTGGGCTCGCGGTCGCAGCCGTTGAGGGTCAACACAGTGGTCGAGGATCAGCCGTTGGGGCGGGGCGGCGGACTGAAACACGCCGGTAAGCACCTCCCCGCTCCTGATGACGTTTGGTATGGGCTCAACGGCGACATCTGGACCCGATTTGATCTTGACGCGATGGCGGCGTATCACACGGAGCGGGAGGCGGTGGCCACGATCGGGCTGGCACGGCCGCGGATCCCCTGGGGTGTGGTCGAGGTCGACGAGCTGGGGCGGGTAACGGATTTCGTCGAGGCTCCGCTCTCACCGTATCCGGTGAATGGCGGCATTTACGTGTTCTCTGGAGAGATTCTGGATTTGCTGCCTGATAAGGGCGATCACGAACGCTCGACGTTCCCGCTGTTGGCCAGGCAGCGTCGGCTGGCTGGGTACCCGATCGAGGGCTACTGGCGGGCCATTGACACCGCCAAGGACATCGAAGAGATCGCCAGGGAACTCGGCTACGTAACAGCGGGTGGGTGATACAGCTGACCGGCGCATTGACCGCGCCATTCCTGGGTGCGTAGCTTCAGGTGATCGCTGTGTGACGCGGAGGTGGATGGGTGATGGCTGACGACGTTGTTGCCAGCATGAAGATTGCCAGATTGGTGCGAAGGCTCGTCCGCGACAGGCGCACGAATCCGGCCGCGCCGCGGTCTACGGTTCGCGAGCAGCCGGTGATTCCGCAGCCCGGGCCGGTGGAGGGCTGAGCTGACATAGGCACCGTGTGGGGTGTCCTCCGGTTGCAGGGGAGGGCACCCCACACGGCTGTCAGCGACGGCGGTGAGGAGGGCGGTGTGTGGAGACGCGCTGGCGCGACACAGTGATCGTGGATTACGAGATTGGCCTGCCTGATCATGCGGTTGTGGAGTGGGAGCTCTACAGTCAGGGCTTGCTGCGGGTGCCGGCCGTGTTGCTCGGCGAGTCGTGGCTCTTCGGTCGGCAGCGACGTCCGGGAATAGTCGACCTCCCGGAGGTCGACTATGACCTGGTGAGGGCGCGGATCGCCCGGCTGGTGCTGGACCTGGACGGCGTGCGCCGGCTAGCCACCCGGACGGAGCAGCTGTACTCGAGGGTTGGCGACGGGCTGACACTCGCCGAACACCAACCAGGCGCGGGTCTCACGGCTGGGCTGGTTGAGTGTGTGTGCCAGTTGATGGCGCTGCATGTGGTCAACTGGATGTGGCCAGTCGAGGAGTTCGAACGCATCGTCTCCGGCGAGCTCGGCGACGAAGACGCCGGGCACCGGGCGGTGTTGTCACTGTTGGTGCCCACGGCACCGGCTTACATGATCGACTTCCACCAGCACGTACTGGCCGCGGTCGAACAGAGCGTCACCGATCCGGCCCGCATTCGAGTCCTCGCCGACTGGTTGGCCGGTGATGTTGGGTTCCTCCAGCGACCAGCGATGCCCGGCCTCGGCCCGCAGCCGTGGGAGGATGCCGACACCGTCGGCGACGTGCTGGCTGGCTGGGGTGCTGCCGTGGACTCGGCCAGTGTGGTGGGGCAGCGGCTGGCCTTGCGGGCGGCGCATGAGACGGCTCAGGCCGAACGTTGTGCGATCTACGCGGCGTTGTTGGCCGCCAGCAGTGGGGATCCGGCGCGGTGGCGGCAGGTCCAGGCTATCGCGGTGGCCTGCCGGCTCGCCGCGGACGCTGAGGAACGCCGCAAGGTGCTCCAGCTGCGGTTCCTTCGCCTGGCCCGCACCCTGAGCGCTCGAAGCGGACTGCCGCCGGCAACGAGCACCCTCGCTGATCTCAGGGCAGCCGCGTCGATGGCCAGGATGGAACCGGGGTGCTGATCGCTCTGCGGGAGGCCACCGATCCCGCCCGGATTGGTGGCAAAGCGGCTACCCTGGCCCGTCTGGCGAGCGCTGGGATCCCGATTCCGGAGGGCGTCGTGCTGCCGGTGGGCACCGCGGTCACCGACGAACTGGTGGGCGAGCTTCACACCTGGGCTCAGGCGCAGGCGCCACACGGGCTCGTGGTGCGGTCCTCGGCCTCGGTTGAGGATGGCGCGCGCGCCTCCTACGCGGGTCTGTTCGTGTCCTGCTTCGCACCGTCGCACCCCGATGCGCTCGCTGCGACGCTGCGCACGGTGCTTGTTTCGGTGAGCTCGCAGGCCGTGGCGGGTTATCGGCACACACGAGGTCTGGCCGCGTCTTGTACCCCCGAGATGGCGGTCCTGGTGCAGGCGGCGGTGCGCCCCGTCGCGGGCGGCGTCGCCTTCACCGGCACCGACGGCACGGTCCGGATCGAGGCAACATGGGGCCTGTCGGCGCTGCTGCTGGCCGGTCACACTCCGCCCGACGTGCTGAGCGTGGACGCGACCGGCGCGGTGTCAGTGCGGCACGTCGCCGAAAAGATCCTCACCCCGCTTCCGGCCACGCCGACTGAAGCCGACATCCCACCCGGGGACTGGGTCACAGTGCCCGAACTCGGCTGGCGCGCCAAACTCGCCCACGCCGATCCCGACGAGGGGCTGCTGTATCTGGCCACCCCAGCACCCCAGACCAGAACGTGTTGTGTCCGGGCTGAGCCCGCCAGCGCGATCGCGGCCATCGCGCGGCGGGTGTCTGACCTGCTGGCCTATCCAGGGGTGGATCTGGAATGGGTCCTGGATGCCGCTGGTGTGGTGCAGGTGGTGCAGGCCCGACCGATCACCAGCCCGTTTCCGGAGGCCCCGTCCGCGGGTGACCCCGCGGACGGGGTCGGGGTGTGGCAGGGCGTGTCAGCATCAGCGGGTCAGGTGGACGGCCCGACCCGGGTGCATCGCGGGGCGGCGCGACCCGGTGAATTCCCCGAAGGCCACATCCTCGTCGCCTGCTCCGCGGGACCGGAGCTGATGCCCGCGCTCATCACCTGCGCCGGGGTGATCGCCACCGACGCCGGAGCGTTATGTCACACCGCGATCCTCGCTCGCGAGCTCGGCACCCCGTGCGTGGTCGGGTTGCCTGACGCGCCAACCGAGTTTCCCACCGGAACCATCGTGCGCCTCGACGGCACCGCCGGCACCGTCACGATCATCAGCGGACAGCCACCACCCGCACGACCGGGGCCGGACATCACCGCCGGCCCCGAGCGGGAGGACAGCTGGCCGGTCGTCGCGACGACCGAAGACCCCCTCGGGCCGGACAGCCGACCCGGTCGCTGCAGGGTGCTAGTACCCGACGCTGCGGTACTCGACGAGCTGGCCGCCGACCCGAGGATCCTCGACATCTGGCGCTCGGCCGGGGTGGTGGCGCTGCTGCTGCCCGCAGGGCATCCCGCACCGGCAGGCACCTCCACGGCCCTACCACTGCCGGATGCGGGCGACCTGCACTGGCTGACCCACCGGCCACCCGCCGTCTGGCCGGTGGGTCTGCTGGTGAGCGCGCCCTCCGGCGAGGTGCTGTTCCACACCACCCTGCCCCGCGAGGAAGCCCAGCCCGGGAGATGCAGCCGTGATTAATGCCGTGCCCCGCGGCACGCGGGGTGAGACCGCGATGGTGATCCGGCACCTGGATGGCACAGGGTCCGCAGAGCTGGACGCCGCGCCGGTCGGTGAACTCCTGGCCCAGATCGCCACCCTGCCCGACCTGACCCGGATCGATGTCTACCCCGACATCACCCGCAAGATCTGGGGTTTCCCCTCGGGTGTCAGCACCATCTCCGCCGGGCGGGACCCCATCGTCTACCCGATGGCGGTCCCGGACGTCGCGTGCGGATTCCTAGTCGTGGCTACCGGTGTCCCCGCCACCAGCTGGCATTTCGAGACCAGACACCGCTTCCTTGAAGCGCTGATCCACCAGATCGGGGTCGGCTCACCCAACCGCGCCCCCGTCCGGATCGACCTGGACGCCGTGTTCAGCATCGGGGCGGCCGCACTCGGCCCGCCGACCGGATTCGACGACACAGACGTAGTGGAGCAAACCACGAACTGCATACCTCGACCCGATCTCGTGCTGGCCCCCGCGCGCGCCGATCTCGCGGCCGAGGCAGGCAGCGCCGCCGGCCACTTCGTCTGCCTCTACGCCGCCGACCCGGCCACCACGGACAGCGGTGTCGAACCTGGCGAGATCGTCCTGGTCGTGCACACCGGCGCGCCCGCGCTGCGGGAACAGTTCTTCACCACCCACGTGCTACCGATGGCCGAGCTGTGTGTCAACGAGCAACTGCTGCCCCTGGACGCGATCGAACAGGGACTATTCGGACTGCCCCTGTCCCATCCCCTGGCCAGCGAGTTCCTCAGCCTGACCGCGTGCTCGGTGCACTGGGGACAGGCCAACCGGCAACTCGTCGCAGACCGGATCCTGGACCTGATGGCCGCCCATGCACCGCCGGCAATACAGAGGGCCCGCCTGATCCGCCACGTCGGGCACTGCTCCTACCAGGTCCATCCCACAGCACAGGGCGCATCGGTGACCACCGCCCGCGGCGTCCAGCCCCTCACCGCCCACCGCGATGGACTGGCCGTGCCCGCCCCGCCCACGTTCATCACCGGGGGCTCGCACACCCTCGCCTACCTCGTGCACCCCGGGCCACGGGCCGGCGAGCACGGCAACAGCTGCCCGCACGGCACCCCGCAGTGGACTCCCCTCCACACCCCCGCCTCCATCACAACCTCACCACACACCCGCCCAGATCCGGCCCGGATCGAGGCCGTGGCCGCCAACACCAGCCCGGACCACGACTACCAGCGCCGCCACCTCATCAACCTGGAAGCCACCATCACCGCCCTCACCAACCTCGGCATCGCCACCCCGGCGGCTCGGCTCGCCCCCCTGGTCAACTACCGGGAACTCCGCCATGACTAACCACCCACACCCGACCCGCACCGCCCCCATGGTCTCGGTGATCGTGCCTGTCCTGGGCAACTGTCCCAGCCTCACCCCGACCCTCCAGCTCATCCAGGCCGCGCTGGATGACACCTACGAGTTCGAAGTCCTCGTCGTCGCCGACACCAGCGTCCCCGGTCCCGCCGTACGCGACACCACCATGTTCTCGCTGGAACACGACGCTCGCGTCCAGGCCCATAAAGTCCGCGGCCAGAAAGTCACCGCCGTGCGCTGGGGCATGGAACACGCCCGCGGACAAGTCATCGGCTACCTCGACGGCGACGCGGGCTGGGAAGCCGACCCGACCCACCTACGCACCATCGTCGCTGCCGTGGACACCGGCGGCGCGGACTGCGCCTGCGCCCAACGCGACCAAACCCACTGGTCGACCCTGCGCCGGGCCAAGACCGCCCTGTTCGCCCGCACCGCCCGGACCCTGTTCCACCTGCCGATCACCGACACCCAAGCACCCATGAAATTCTTCACCCGCCACGCCACGCAACTACTACTGACACACGGCAGCTGGAAAGGTTGGGAATTCGATGTAGACCTGCTATGGGTGTTGCACACCGCCGGCGCACGGATCCACACCGTCCCGGTCACCTGGCGCTCCAACGGCGGCGAAGCCGGCTGGGTCACCGCGCTACTACTGGCCACCATGGCCCCCGGCATGATCCGCAACCTCATCACCCTGCGCCTGAGCACCCACCAACGGGCACGACACATCCGCGGTTCAACACCAGATGGGACGCTCAGGCGAAGCTAGCTGACCGACGGTAACAAAATGAGGTATAGCTAACCCCCATTTTGTTACCTATACGTTACCTGGGGTGTTGTCACGCTGAGTTTGCACTTGTGGGTTCGGACGGGCGTCGGTGGGTTGTGCGGCGTAGGGCGGTGGCGGCGGTGGTAATTTCGGTAGCGGTCAGGGGCGGTAGGTCAGCGCAGATGACATCCCAGTAACCACGCTGTTGTCGGCGGGTCGCCGATGGTGTGCAGGTCATTAGGTTGACAGCGGAGCACCCGTCGGAGGTTAGTGATCAACTGTACACTGGGGGGCGTGTCCGGTTTCGGTTGCGTCGAGTGTCTGGGTTGTGGCGTGGGTGGCGGCGGCGAGGTCGGTGTGGTCAAGTCCGCGGAAGTGTCGGGGGCCCGGAGCCGGGCGCGACATGCAGGAAATCCCCGGCCTGACGAACGTTGCCAGCCGGGCAGGTTCGCGCCGTGACCGCCCGGCCCCCGAGGCGACCAGTGCCGGCAGGGCAGGAATCCGTGCGTGCGGAATGATCGGAGCCATGAGCGAACCGACTGTGGTGTACCTGGTGGAGAACCACACCGATCCGGAACCGGCGACGCACACCAAGTACTGGGCGCACGTTTATCTCAGCCGCGACAAGGCGGAGGCCGGAGTCAAGCACTGGGCGGAGCGCGGGGGCCACGGTGCGGTGCGCTGGGAGGAACACTCGTCGGTGTTCTGCGCCTACGCGGCCGGCAGTGCACAGCAGCGGGAGTTGTACCGGGTCGTCCCGCTGCGGGTGCACCGCGACGACCAGTCTGAACCCTGACCCGAACTCGGCGGTCAGGCTCCGCTCAACACCGCAGTGGTGAACGGCTCCTCAACCCGGCTACCCACCCCCGAGGAAGCCGACGTGCTGAACATGTCCACGGCGCCGTCGTGGACGCACAACTGTTCGCCGTACGCTGGAGCATCACCCGCGACGACACCGCCTCCTGGCCCGTCACCGCACGCAACAAGTCCAACTGAGCGGCTCGCCATCCTCCGCACCCGATCACAAGATGCGGAAACCGTGGGGACCGCTCTGCCCGGAGACGGCGAGCGGCGAAGGAGTCCCCCTTACGGCGGTGGACTGGTGCATTGTCGCATTGATTGGTGTCCTGCCTTTGTTGTGGTTCTGACTTCTCGTTCGAAAAGTGCGGCGCTGGGTGTCCAGTGGCCAGGGACTGTGCGGACGTGCCGGAATCCTTGGGAGCGGTAGTATCGGTGGAGTCCCTCGTTTGTGGTCCACGCATCGAGTATGAGCCGAACACGGCCGTTCCGCTGGGCTAGATTTACAGCATGGTCGATGAGTTTGCTACCGACGTCACGGCCGGCTGCCGTCCGTTCGATAATCATCCGGTGGATGACGTAGGCGCCGTGTAGTTCCTCTGGTTTCCATAAACCAGCGTCGGCGGTGGAGTCGACCGCGATTGTTCCGAGGGGCGCGTCGCCGTCTTCCGCTATCCATGTTTCGCCGGCTGTTATTGAGTCACTAACCCGTTGCGCGAAGGAGTCGCGGGTCAATCCCGCGTCACTCCATTGATCACTTCCGATGGTGGCGAGCCAGGTGGCGGCTTCTTGTCTCCACCGCATGATGGTTGGCAGGTCACTCTGCCGAGCCCGTCTTATTCTCATGTTTGGGGCGCGGGGTCGCGGCTTCCCGTCACGTGTGTAATGACGTTTCGGTCGGCGGGTAGGATCTCCAGCGTGTACCGTATTGGCCGGCCGCTTGACCAGCCGAGGCGACGGTAGATGAGGACAGATACCCCGGACGCAAGCTCGAACCTGCGCCGTTCCTCATCGTTCGCCGGCCTGCTGGATATTTCGTGATCTAACCGCTCCTCGGTGACGCCGCGGGCGGCCATGCGGCGCACGGTGCCTTCGGGCACATCGTGTGGGGTATTGAGACCACATTTCTCCGCGATGGGGTACGGATAATATGACACTTGTTCGGACCAGGGACTCTCATCGACATGGCGTGCGCATTCGCGGACGACGACCAGATCGTTGACCTCGACTTGCAGTCGCGACGCTACACCGGTGGTCGCCGGCTCGATCCGGAAGCGGAAGTCTTGGCTTGGCTGATGGCCTGATCGCTTGACGACGGAGAACCAGGTGTCGGTGAGGCCGGGTTCATCGTCGCGGCGGTGCGGATCCTCGGCGTCGGCGTTGTACTCCAACATCGGCAGCCGCCGGACGTAGGTGCCGCTGCGTCCGCGGGTCTCGATCAAGCCTTCCGCAGCCAACTCGCGCAGCGCCTGTCGGATGGTGCCCCGGCTGACCTGGAAGTGGCGGCCCAGCTCTGGTTCCGTCGGGAGCTGCGCACCGTCCGCTAGCTGGACGTTCAGGAGAGTCTGCTCGCGCAGGATGGCCTCCCGGATGTCGTCTGCGACCTCACGGTACCTGGGTGCCTGCGCCACTTGGTCACTCTCCCCTCCTCCGCAGCGTCTAGACGAATCTTACGCACCAGTCCTTGACGCCGACAGCTCGCCGCGCCTAGTCTAATACGTACAGACGAAATAACTAGTCTAGACACTTACTTGGGCCCGCTGCGGGCTCGCACCGCACGAGGAGATGGCCGATGAGCCCGAACGACCCACTGCGCGAGGTGTTGCGGGGTGTCCTTTGTGCTGCGGTGGAGTCGGAGCCGGGTGCTGTGGGTGGGATCGGCTCGCTCCAGTGCCGGGTGTTCGCGACGCTGTATGTCCTGCTGGGTGCCCATGCCGTGGATGGGCGGGGCCGGTGCTGGTCGTGTCGGCGTCCGGGGGCGGTGTTCGGATTCCTTCGTCGGCACTGCCGGGTGCGCGGCGAGGCGAGCGTCTGGCTACAGCAGCCCGAGTGGTTCCTGCGGTCCCGACTGATCAGCGAGTTGAGACTGTCCGATCCGCCACCTGCGCAGGGCAGCCCGACCCCTACGTCAGCCGGCGACGCCGGCGTGGGGGGCGACACCGACGCGGTGCCCCGGACTGAGCCCGACCCCGGCGACCCGCGCAGTAAGCGATCCGGACCCCGACCGTCCCGCCCCCGCGGCCGCCCCGCCGGTTACCTGGAGCGGGACGGCCGGACCCAGATCACGGCGGGGTCGGGAAGCCCTCCGGCTGCCCTCAGTCTTGCCTGCCCGGCCCTGGCCCGCGGGACGCCGGGGCCATCGATCGCCGGCTGGCTGCCGGTTGAGCCCAGCGGCCCCCGACGCTGGGGCTCCCGGCGGCCAGCCGGTCACCACCCACACTCCCGTGACGTGGAGGTAGACCATGCTCGCTGAGGCACCGCGCCCGGTCGGCGACCGGTGGGGCGATGTCGAGGGCACCCAGATTCCGTTGTTCAGCGTGGTCGAACAGGTCGCTGAGAGCGCGCAGCCTGGGTTGCTGCCCTCGCGGCTGCACCAGCGAGGCCGGGTCGTCGGGCGGGGCCTCCATTCGCTCTATGTGCAGTTCGCGGACAATCAAGTGGTCAGCGTGCCACCCGATCTGCTGCGCCTGCTCCCCGACACGCCAGACGGCCCGGCGCATCACCAGGGGCCGTGATGAGCGCGGGCAACGGTCACCACCCCGCCACTCCGGTGACCGTGACCGGCTCCCGACCGGTGATCCTGGTGCGCTACCGCCCAGGTGTGGTCGGGGAAACCGCGCGCATCGTGCACCTGGTGCCAGTACACCCGGGAGCGCAGACAGGCGCGGCCGGGGTGGCGTTATGCGGAACGCTGCTGCGCCCGGAGCTGGTCGAGACCCCCACACCCGGCCACGGCATGCCCTGCTCACAGTGCCTGCTCAGCCAGGCCAGCACCAGTCCACTCCCGATGCCCGCCCTGCGCTCTGCGACGGTGGATGCCACCGTCGCAGACCACGGGTCGCAGGCAGCGGCGGTGGCCTACCGGAAGTGGGGCTGGCCGGTGACCCGGCGTCACCACCAGGTATGGCTGAGTCTGGAACCCGACCTCGTGGCGCTGATCATGCCCGTACGTCTTGCTGCTCCGGTGAACACGATCCTGCACCAGCGGCACTGCCCTGCCCTGGTGCTGACCCATCCCGACACCCCCGAGCACCACGTGATCCTGGCTGGGGAGCGCTACGACGTGGCGCTGCCCTGGCCAGCGGGCATCCACCGCAGCACCGGCACCTTCCCACTGCCACCCACCACAACCGCCAACGGGCCGCTGAGGTGGGCCCAGCCACCCGAAGCAGACGCCCTGCGGCTGTGCCGAGAGATCGACGTGTTCGCCGCGCTACGCACCGCGCTGCGCGACCCACCCACCTAACGAGCAGGGCCGGGCCACCCACCTTGAGACGGAATGGGTGGCCCGGCTGGGAACCCCGCGAGGCCCCGATGCCGGATGGTATCGGGGCCGCTGAGCTGCGCCGCACGGGCGCAGACCGCCAGCGGCTCCGGTCAGGACCTGACAGGAGTACGCGAATGGCTGGGAGCGTGATCTTTCGGCTGGTGGCGCCCGGTGAGGCGGCCGGGATCGTCGCCGCGCACGATAGGGCGGTCGCCCTGGCGCAGCGAGTCCGGGCGTTGCTGGCGTTGGCCGGGCTGGATGCCGGCTCGGTGCTGGTGGTGCCCAGCCTGACCGAAGCGGGCCAGCCGGTGGTGTACGTGAGCACCCTCAACGACTCTGCTCGGCTGTCTCTGGGTCAGATTCTGTGGGATAGCGCCGGGCCGTTCCCAGCCTGGTGGTCCGTGGTATCCCGAGGTCTCTGCGTGGGTGGCGGGCCGGATCCGCAAGGTCACCCGACGGGCCCGGGGCGCTTACTGGGTCGCGGTGGCCGATCTGCCAGGCGTCACCGTCGACCGGGGCGGTGCCGAGGTGCGCGCGTTGCTGCCGTGGCAGATGGCCGGCACACCAAGAGCGGTGACGCGGCTGCAGATCGCCGGCACTGATGTGCCACCTGACGATGCCGGTTCGCCACCGGATGGGATTCCGATGCTGTGGCTCCCGCCGGAACCGGTGATGACGGTGGGCAAGGCCGCCGCCCAGGTCGGGCACGCCACCATGCTGCTCGCATCGCTACTGGCTGCCGAGGACCGGGCAGCGGAGCTGGACTGCTGGGCGGCGCACGGCTACCGCTGCGCGGTGTACACCGCCTCCCGGACGCAGTGGACCGCGTTGGCGGCAGATGAGAGGCCCGATCGAGCCTGGCAGGAGCGTCGCGTTCTCGCAGTACACGACGCCGGCCTCACCGAGGTTGCACCCGGCACCATCACCGTCGCCGCCCAACTCCCACCCCGATAGCCCACCCCAAGCGCCCGATATTCCAAGCACGCCTCCATATCGGGAAGCGGGGGAGGGAGGTGAGGGGAGAGGGTCAGGGTGGGGTGGTTAGTCGGGTTAGGGCAGCGCGGGTTATGGCGGGGTCGGTAGTGGGCCAGAACGGGGGGAATGAGGCGCGCAGGAAGGCGCCGTAGCGCGCCGTGACCAGCCGGGGGTCCAGGATCGCCACCACGCCGCGGTCCTCGGTGGAGCGCAGCAGCCGGCCGGCACCCTGCGCGAGTAGGAGCGCGGCGTGCGTCGCCGCCACCTCGAGAAACCCGTTACCGCCGCGGGCGGCCACCGCACGTTGCCGCGCCGAGCTCAGCGGGTCGTCGGGGCGGGGGAACGGGATCCGGTCGACCACCACCAGCGACAGCGACCGGCCGGGCACGTCGACGCCCTGCCACAGCGACAGGGTGCCGAACAGGCAGGTCGGCTCGTCCTGCGCGAACTGCGCTACCAACAGCCCGGTGGCGTCCTCACCCTGGCACAGGATGGGCACTTCGACCCGGGTCCGCAGCGCCTCGGCGGCTTGCTTGGCGGCCCGCATCGAGGAGAACAAACCCAGGGTGCGCCCACCGGCCGCAGTGACCAGCTCGGTGAGCTCGTCGAGGTAGGCGGGTGCCAGCCCGTCGCGGCCAGGCGAGGGAAGGTGCGCGGCGGTGTAAAGGATCCCGGCGCGGCGGTGCTCGAACGGGGAACCCGCATCCAGACCGGACCAGGCCGGGCCGGTGCCGTCATCGGCCGGCGGGGGCCGCCCGGTGGCAGTCCCGGAGGCAGGGGGTCGAACCGGCCGCTGCCGGGGCAGACCCCACTGGGCGGCGAGCGCGTCGAAGCTCCCACCCAGGGTCAGGGTGGCCGAGGTGAGTACCACTGTGCGCTTGGCGAACAGCCGCTGCGCCAGCAGCTCGGCGACGCGTAACGGAGCCACTCTCAGGACCCGCCCGCGGACGGTCTCCTCCGCCAGCCACACCACATCACGTTGGTCGGCCGCGTCGTCGGGGAAGGCCACCAGCACCCGGCCGGCAGCCGAGTGCACCTGGTCCAGCGCGGCCAGCGCAAGCCGGCGAGGTGCGGCGGCGTCCGCATCCTCCCGGCGCTCGCTGCCCAGCGCGGTGATGCAGTGGTGCGCGGCGTCGCGGACGGCGGCCAGACCGGTGGCCACCGCGACGCCCAGGGTGTCCCAGCGCGCCACGTCGGCCTCGCCCAGCAGCAGCGCGAGCCCGTCACCGGCCGCGGCCAGCTCGTCGGCGATCTGCTGGTCGATCAGCCGGGCGCAGCGTCGGGCCGCGGTCTCGACCATCGGCGCGGTGAGCTCCTCGGTGGCCGCGCTGGTGACCCGGTCGACCAGATCGTGCGCCTCATCGATCACCACCACGTCGTGCTCGGGCAGTACCGGGTGATCGCCCATCGCGTCGATCGCGAGCAGCGCATGGTTGGTGACCACCACCGCTGCCCGTCCGGCTCGTGCCCGGGCCTGCTCGGCGAAGCAATCCATGCCGACGGGGCAGCGGGACAGGCCCAGGCACTCCCGGGCGCTGACCGACACCTGCCGCCAGGCCCGGTCGGTCACCCCGGGCCCCAGCTCGGCGCGGTCCCCGGTAGTGGTCTCGGTGGACCATTCGTGCAGCCGGGCCATCTGGCGGCCCAGCGTCGAGGTCGGGTTCGAGGCTGCCGAGCCGGACACAGCGGCCTCGAACAGATCTTCGCCCTCGTCCGGCGGCCCGGTGTGCAGCCGGTGCAGGCACAGGTAGTTGCGCCGTCCTTTGAGGATCGCGAAGCTCGGGGCGCTGCCCAGTAGTGGTTCCAGCGCACCGGCCAGCCGATGCAGGTCACGGTCCACCAGCTGGCGCTGCAGCGCGATGGTCGCGGTGGAGACCACCACGGTGGTGTCCGCGGTGACAGCGTGCCGGATCGCCGGGACCAGGTAGGCCAGCGACTTGCCGGTGCCGGTGCCGGCCTGCACCGCGAGGTGCTCGCCGGTGCGGATCGCCCGGTCCACCGCCTGCGCCATCAGAACCTGGCCAGCCCGCTCGCTCCCCCCCAGAGCGTGTACCGCCGCCGCGAGCAACGCCCCAACCTCAGCCACAACAACCTTCGCAACCGCCGGCACGGCCGCTCACGCTAGCGCACCGTGTCCGCCGATATGGAGCCATGTCGGGGCTATGCCGGGCTGGTTACCCCGACATGGCTCCATATCGGGGTCTGCGATGTGGTGAGAGCATGGAGCTATGAGTACACCCGTCGAACTGGAACAGACCCAGGTCGACCCGGCGGTGAACGAGGCCGCAACCATGGACCGGCCTTGGCTGACGATCGTCTGGAACGACCCGGTGAACCTGATGTCCTACGTGACCTACGTCTTCCAGAAGCTCTTCGGATTCAGCCGCGACGAAGCCACCAAGCTGATGCTTGACGTGCATCACAAGGGCCGGGCGGTGGTGACCAGGGGCTCCCGAGACAAGGTGGAGATCGATGTCGCGAAGTGCCACGGCGCCGGACTCTGGGCGACCATGCAGCGGGACGCGTGAACGGCTGGCGGCGTCGCGGCGCACTGGTGGTCACCACTCTGTCCGAGCGGGAAGCCGGGCTGCTGCGCGGGCTGGTTGGCCAGCTCCGCGACATGCTCGCGGCGCGGGTCGCGGCGACCCCGGCCGATGAGCTGGTCGAGCTCACCGGCATCACCGTCGGCCCCACCACCGCTCCCACCGACCAGGTGCTGGCCCGGTTGCTACCCGATTTCCATCGCGAGGACGCCACGCTGTCCGGCGGCCTGCGGGCGCTTCATGAGCCCGAGCTGGTGGCCACCAAAGACGGTACGGCCGAGGTGATCATGGACACCTGTCCGGCGCGGGGCGGGCGGGTGCGGCTGTCCGACGAGCAGGCACAGGCGTGGCTCTGCGCGCTAAACGACATCCGCTTGGCGCTGGGCACCATGCTCGAGGTCACCGAGGACATGCCCGATGAGCTTCCCCCCGAGGACCCCCGCGCCACGCACCTGGTGGTGTACCACTGGTTGACCTGGGTGCAGGAGTCCCTTATCCAGGCGTTGGCCGGCCCGTAGGATGCCAACCCGTTACGCTGACCCAGCACGTAGGATGACACGGTGCTGACGATCCGCCGCGAACTCGTCGAGGCGATGGTCGCGCACGCCCGGCGGGATCATCCCGACGAGGCGTGCGGCGTGCTCGCTGGGCCGGTGGGTTCGGAGCGTCCAGAACGATTCATCGAGATGACCAACGCCGAGCGCTCCCCGACGTTTTACCGGTTCGACGCGGCTGAGCAGCTGCGGGTGTGGCGGGCGATGGACGCCGCGGACGAGGAGCCGGTGGTGATCTACCACTCGCACACGATGACCGAGGCCCGCCCTTCGCGCACCGACATCTCCTACGCCTCGCAGCCCGACGCGCATTACGTGCTGATATCCACCCGTGATCCTGACACACACGAGCTGCGCTCTTACCGCATCATCGATGGCGTGGTCACCGAGGAGCCGGTTGAGGTTGTCGAGTCGTACATGTTCTCCCATACCGGTGCCGACGATGTCCCTGACGTGCCTTGATGTGTACAGGTACTGGTGAGCTGATCGCACTCAGAGGAGGATCCGACCATGGCCGTCATCGTTTCCGTTCCCACGATCCTGCGCACCCACACCGAGGGTGAGAAGTCCGTCGAGGCGTCAGGCGACACGCTTGAGGAAGTGATCGAGGATCTGGAGACCCGGCACTCGGGGATCAAGGGC
>JBOHFF010000002.1:0-3313 GCA_050699515.1 Pseudonocardiaceae bacterium | reverse complement strand
GCGATTCACCGCCTCAGCAAGCAGACCGGGGGACCAATTGAGCTCCGCCAACAGCGCACCCAGCACCGCATTACCCCGCTGCGCGACCTCCATGCCAACCCCTCCGGTGATCACACGAATCTCAACGAGCCTCGACAATAACCAACCACCGGAGGGCTCGGGGACCACTCTCCCGCCGACTTCACCACCACAACAAGCAAAGTCGGCACAGCAACGATCTTCCCTGCTCCCGCCGGTACCCATCGACCCATCCCGTCGATCCACCCACTGTTCCAGCAACCCGATCCGGCCCGCACCACACGACGAACCTCCCCACCGCCCGGGTGGAGTACCTGGGGTGGCTGCCGCGGACGCGGCTATGGGCAGCGTTTGCCAACCACGACCTTCTCGTCGTGCCCTCCACCATCCTGGAAGCCTTCGGGCTGGTGGCCATCGAGGCGCAAGCCTGTGGCCTGCCAGTCGCCCACCAGCCGGTACCCGGTCTACGAGAAGTCCTTGCCGATAGCGCTCTCCCTATCGACTTCGCCGACCCCACCGCACTCGCTGCCGCACTGGACCGGTTGCGTACTGACGCCGCCACCATGACCGCGTTACGCATGGCTGGGCTGCGTAACACCGCCCGCTATCCGCTCAGCCAGACTGTCCGGGGACTTGCCGACCTCAACAGCCAGATCGCTTAAGCCATTCACCCGTACCGAAAGTTAGGGTCAAGATCCGTGGCCGCTGCCCGTCACACAGCCCGCTCCGCAACCGGTATCACCGCGTCCGTTCGCACTGTGTTGCAGGGCGGCATCGATGCTCGCGTCTACCCCGGCGCGGTCTGGGCACTCGGCGACACCGCAGGGCACCAGGCCAGCGGTGCGCTCGGAGTACTCGACCCTGCCGACCCGGCCACGCCGATGACCACCGACGCCGTCTTCGACGTGGCCAGCCTTACCAAGATCATGGCCGTGTGGGCGCCGATGGGCGTGTTTTGGGAGAACGGGATGCTCGCCTTGGACGAACCGCTCGCGGCGCTGCTGCCGGAGCTGGATGGTTACCCGCTGGGCCAGGTCACCGTGCACCAGTTGCTCACCCACACCGCCGGGGTCCCGCTGCGTGCCAACCTCAAAGCGCTGTATGGCACCGATTCGGCAACCATCCGCCGCGGTGTCCTGTGTGAGAAGCTGCACCGTCCGCCGGGCAAAGCGGTCGAGTACACCGACCGGGCCGCACTCATCCTCGGCTTCCTTCTGGAGCACCTCACCGGAGCGGAGCTCGACGAGATTGCTCACCAGCACGTCTGGGCGCCACTGGGTATGCCCCAGACGAGGTTCGGGCCGCTCCCGCCCGATCTGGCCGCCCGGTGCGCACCCACCGAGCTTGATGAACACAGTGGCGTCCATCTCAAAGGCATCGCCCACGACTTCTCCGCCCGCCTACTCGGCGGGGTATGCGGGATCGCCGGCGTCTTCTCCACCCTCACCGACACCGCGACGTTCTTGCGATTCCTGCTCGACCCGGCAGCGGCGCCCCACCCGCCCGGTTTCGGGCCCGCCTGGGTTGCCGAGTCACTCCAGCCCCACACCGGTGACCTCCAACCGGTCCGGGGCCTGTTCTGGCTCCCCGCCCCAGGTACCGACCCCCTTGACGACGTCTACGTCCACTACGGGTTCACCGGCACCGGCATGTGGATCTCCCCCAAGCTGCAACGCTGGGCCGTCCTGCTCACCAACAAGCTCTACTACAACCGTGAGCGCCAGCCCCTCACCGACATCCGCAATGCCTTCCGCGCGCTGGTCTTCACCTGATACGGCACCAGCACGACAGCGGAGGCCCGCGCGTGGTCGCAGTAGACATCCGCCGGGTCAGGCGGCGCGGGTGGCGCGGAGGTGGTCTTGCAGGGACCGGAGGGCTGCCGGACGGTGGGTGGGTGGCAGGGCGGCGAGATCAGTTTCCAGCCGGCGCAGCACCAGCGCGCAGCGGCGAGAGCGGACGGTGGGCAGCCAGCGCAGCGCGGTGAGTCCAGCGGGGACCGCCCGATCCAGATCACCCGCCGCGACATGCGCCCGGGCCAGCCACGCCGCGCTGAACACGGTGCGGCGCGGCGTGCTGGCGGTATCGGTGACGACGCGGCCGAGTGTCGCCTCCGCGCCATCGATCAGGCGGTGGCTGTCCCGGGAGGTGACTGCGGCCAGAGTGAGCGCGCCGTGGGCGAGGTGGCCTTCCAAGGAGGCCGGTCCGTACCAGGTCAAGTAGGCCGGGCGGCTCTCCAGCGCGCCTGGGGTGTCGAGCAGGGCGCGGGCCTCATCCGCGGCGGTGTGGAAACCGCGGGTATTTCCGGCCGCCGCCTGGGCTTGGGCGAACCGGTCGGCGGCCAGCGCGCGCACCGCAAGGGGGGTGGACCGAGCTGCCTCGTGCGCGGCATTCGCCAGCTCCATCGCATCTCGGGCGACTTGGCTTAGATCGGCGCCATCGGCCAGCCGACCCCGGTTCACCGTGCACGAACCCATGCAGGCCAGCAGGTATACACCCACTGAACGGTCCCCCGCGGTGTGCGCGGCGTGCAACCCGCTGGTGAAGTACCGCTGGGACAGGCCGTGCTCACCCGTGTCGTGGGCGAGCCAGCCGGCCTGTTGCGACAGCTGGGCCCATTCGGCGAGCAATCGATCAGCGACCGCCGCGTTAGTGAACCTCGCCTGCCGCAGCAACCTGGCGATGTACGTCAGATGATGGTGGACGAAGCGCAGGGTGTCGTCGTTCCCGCCCTCAATGTCACCCAGGTTGCGGATTGCGGCGGTGGTGGCGGCCACCGTGTCGACCATGGCGGCAGTGACAGTCATGGTCCGCCCGCCATCAAGCAACGCCGCGAAGGAACCTCCCCGGGCGCCGAGGTGGTCGACATAAGCCCACGCCGGGGCGGTGAGAGCACCGCCACTGACGGCAAGGAAAAAACGGCGGTCCATCCCGATCGCGCCTCCGGTGTGGCCGAGCCAGTCGTCTAGTACTTGCACGGTACCCGTCGGGGTCCAGGGCTGGTCCATCCCGGCGTCGGCGGGCACCCACAACTCGGCCGGCACGGCCCGACCCGACCACAACTCGTCCAGACAGATCTCCCGACCCAGCGAATCGGAGATCACATGAGCCACCACCGTGGGCAACGGACCACGCGGCAACCGGTCATGATGCAACCAGTCCGAGACGGTACTGCGCGCGACATGGCCAGGCCCGAGCAAGCGATTCACCGCCTCAGCAAGCAGACCGGGGGACCAATTGAGCTCCGCCAACAGCGCACCCAGCACCGCATTACCCCGCTGCGCGACCTCCATGCCAA
>JBOHFF010000001.1:0-16105 GCA_050699515.1 Pseudonocardiaceae bacterium | reverse complement strand
GATACGGTGATCACCAGAGAGGGTGAGGGGAGGTAGCGGAGTGGCTGGTGGGCGCCGGCGGGTGGGGTTGATCGGTGCGCGCAAGGCGGCGGGTCACACGCAGGAGAGCCTGGCCGCGGAGCTGCACGTCGACCGGTCGACGGTGATTCGTTGGGAGGCCGGCGATCATGCTCCGTTGCCGTACCTCTGGCCTAGGTTGGCTCGGTTGCTGAGCCAGTCGCAGGAACAACTTCGAGAGCTGATCGGTGACGATCCCGATATCCGGCCCGAGGCCGATAGACCATCATTTTCAGTGTACGAATCGTTGCCGTCATCGGACGTCACGGTCGCCAGGAGCCAGGAGGCATGGCGCAAGGTACGGAGTTACCTCAGACGGCACGGTGTAGATCTTGCCAAGCGCGCGGCGCGGTTGTACGACCCGGCGTGGCGGGTTTCGCAGACGCCGACGTTGGCATTGCCAGGTTGGCTGCCGTCCCATCCTGTACCTATCGCGTCTGTAATGCTGAAATGGATACCTGAGCCACTGGGTCCGGTATTGACAGGCCAAGAGGCCGAACTGCGGGCGGTGTTGCCGCTTCGCGCACCCCGGCATGCGTTCCCGGGGTACGCCAGTGCGATTCGCTATCTTGACCCGCCGAGTCTTTTTGAGAATCGTCCTAGCTATCGCCTGCTGGATGTGTTCTGGGAGCCATCCGGGCAGGGAACGCTACAGTTTGGACTGGCGACTTTCTTTGACAAGCTTGACGTTGCCGAAGCGTTGAGTCACGAGTTCGCGGCCGCGGTGGCGGAGGGCTTTTCGTCTGCATTGCCGCAGTTGCCGTTCCGCGCTCTCCTGTCCCGGCCGTTCGACCTGTCTACACGCATGGCTACCACCTCGATCGACACTCTCACCCTACGCCGTAATACAACCGATGGATCATGCACGTTCTTGTTGCTCGACCGCGACCCGGCGAAAGTAGCGGTGGGCGGCAGTGAATACGGCGTTATTCCGGCGGGAGAGTTTCAGCCGGCCAGTATTTCTCCGAACAGCACACTCGCCGATCTCAATCTATGGCGGAATGTTGTTCGCGAGTACGGCGAGGAGTTGCTCGGCCAACTCGAACATGACGGCAGCAGCGGAAAGCCGCTGACCTATGAATGTTGGCCTTTTTATCACGCCATGCAACGCGCCCGTGAAGCTGGGCACCTCCGGGCCCATGTCCTCGGTGTCGTGCTCCACGCTCTGAGCTTGAACCCGTCCATCCTCACCGCCGTTATCATCGACGACATAGTATTCGATGACCTCTTTCGCGATCTGGTAGCCGCCAATGGTGAAGGTCGAGTCGTGAAATCCCTTAGCAATGACCAGTCGGTGTACGGTCTACCGTTTACGGAGGCAACCGTGCGACAATTCTTGGACCACGAGCGGATCGGTGGAACGAGCGCAGCTTGTTTGGCGCTGGCTTGGCAGCATCGGGAAAGTTTGGTGTAAAACACCGCTCCGTCGTCTCGCTGGTTCTGTGGGCGTCACGACTATCGTTCGAAAACCTATCACCCCACCCGTCACCATCCAGTCGCGATACCGCAGCCGGCATCGGGCACCTGCCTCTCTTGCCTTTCTTGCGGGGTTGATGGGGAACCAGCTGGTCGCCGGGAGCACAGAGCCGGGGGCCGCTCGCTGATGGCCAGCATCAAGGTGTAGGCGAGGTCGATGCGGCGGGTGATCTGCACACGGGGAAGAGTGCCGCCTCGCGATCATCACTCCAAGTGATACCCGGACGCTGCATCGGGTTACCCGCACCCTGCATACTTCAACGGCTCATTCAGCGGGTGAACGTCTAGAGTTTGAGGCAGTGGTGATGCATCCAGCGTGCGCATCGCGGTCAGTGCGAGAGGCTGCCGCGGCCGGTCGGGTCGGTGAGGTCATTCGCCTCGTCCGAGCAACCAAACCCGGACAGATCCAGTGAGCCCCCCGTGAATCGAAGAGAGCTTATTCTCGGTGCCGCTACTGCCATGTTCACCAGCGCCGTCCTGCCGGGAACGGTCCTGGCGCAGGATGAGCAGGCGGTCTCCGTACACGTGATCACCACCGCATATCGCAGGCTCGAAGGAACAACCCCCTCATCCGAGCTCACGGAACCGGTGCTGGCCCATCTGCGGATGGCAACCCGCATGCGGGCCGAGATGGCGGATCCGCGCAGTGCCAGGGCCATGGCCGCCGCGCTCAGTGAGGTCGCCGGGCTGGCGGGGTGGTTGTACTGGGACACCGACGATCTTGGTTCGGCGCGGCGTCACTACCGGCTCGCGGTGGACTACGCCCAGAGCGCTGAGGAAGCCCTGCTGACCGTGTACATGCTGGGCAGCCTGGCGTCGTTTGTCGTGTACGAGGGCGAGACCGGCGAGGGCCTTGCGCTCATCCGGCACGCCACCAAGACTCCTATGGGGCAGTATCCGGCGACTGCCCAGGCATGGCTGGCCTCCATGGAAGCCGTTGCGTACGCCAGTGCGGATGAGGAGGTTGCGACGTGGCGAGCGCTGGATCGGGCCGAGGCGGCAGCCGAGCGGATCGCTCGGGAGGACCCGCTCCCGTGGCCGTGGGTTTTCCCCTTCGACGCGCGGAAGATCGCTACTCATCGGCTCACCTGTGCGGTGCGTCTGCGCCGTCCCGATCTCGCGTACGCCGCGGCCGACGACCTTTCGATGGTCACGACTGGTGGGCACCGCAAGCAAGGCGCGCTGGTGCTGTTGGATCTGGCCTGCGCGCACCTCCAGACCGGAGAGGTGGACCAGTCCCTGCGCGTGGCCACCGCCGCTGTGGAGTTCGCGGTGCACACCCGATCCGAACGGGTCCTGAGCCGAGTGCGGCAATTCCGGCGTCAGGTTCCCGTGCGTGCACCGCAGCAGGCCCTGCGTGAGTTCGACGAGCGCCTGCGTGCGGCGACCAGCCGGGACCGGGCGCTGCAGTGACCCGCATCGGGATCACCGGCCACCGTGGCCTACCCGCCCCGACTGCCCGTCTGATCGCCCAAGCCCTCCGCGACGCGCTGGCCGCCTACGGGGCGAGTGTCACGGGTGTCAGCGCACTGGCCGATGGCGCCGACCAGCTCTTCGCCCGCGCCATCCTCGATCAAGGTGGGCACATAGAGGTCATCGTGCCTGCAACCCGATACCGCGAGGGTCTTCCGGCCGAGTCACACCCGGAATACGACGATCTGTTGCGCCAGGCCAGCATGGTGCACCGTTTGGAGTTCACCGAGTCGAATCCGGAGTCCCACATGGCCGCCAGCGCACTGATGATCTCCATGATCAGCGAATTGATCGCCGTCTGGGCCCACCAACCCGCCCGCGGCCACGCAGGTACCGCCGACGTCATCACCCACGCACGCCAACACCAGCGGCCGATACGCATCATCTGGCCAGAAGGGGCGACCCGCGACTAACTCCACCCACTCGCCGCCGAGCTGCCCGTATGGCTGACACACACTCGCCGTGGCCGTGTCACGACACAGAAG
This sequence comes from Pseudonocardiaceae bacterium, assembly GCA_050699515.1. Taxonomy (GTDB): domain Bacteria; phylum Actinomycetota; class Actinomycetes; order Mycobacteriales; family Pseudonocardiaceae. The sequence continues at coordinate 12,614 of JBOHFF010000001.1, read as the reverse complement.
GTCCGACCCCCTGCATCCCGCTATTTCGACGCCCACCGTGGACCGCCATGTGTCGGACTGGGTCGGATCTGCGAGATCCCCCAAGCCAGGCACACGCGGGGAACGGATCGGCGCGTCGTGCAGTTCTCGACGCGTGTTTGGACTCTCGCGACCTACGGGAACCTGTCTGGCGACGAGTGTCGATGAACGTTCGTAGATTCTCGAAGACCAGCGAGCGCGCGACTCCCCTGGTGGGCGACGGGAGATCTCATTCCTGGCAGCCGTCGGCTCAGTCCAGATAGTTCTCGTAGCTGCCACTGCGAACCGTGTCGAGAGTGAAGCAGTGAAAACCTCCTCCAAACAGCCGCCGGTGCCGATGCCTCACAGGTATCGCGGTGATCCCGTGTTCTTCCAGCAGCTTGATGAGTTCGGGGCATAGTGAGTTGACGATGACAGTATCTTCATCGACGGACAGGACGTTGATGTCGATGTAGCGGCTCGCGATGTTGAACCCGAAATCACTGTAGTTCGGAAAGTGGTCCTCCGAGACCTGCGGCGCGTAGATGGCATCCCATTTCTGCATCGCCTTAGGGAGGGCAGCCCGGTACTCCGGGGACCTCAGAAGGACCAAGCCGGGGCGTAGCGGTACGATGATGCTGTCGATATGACTGTCGGCGATGGCGTCCAACTGGTGGAACCTGAAGGTATCGGAGAAGTTCGCATTGAGCCAGGAGAGGGCGAGGTGGTGGTTCTCGCTGGCTACGTTGACGAGCACGTCTCTGCCGACGCGAACGCACTGTGCGCCGTCGAAGATGAGTTCGTGCCCGATTCCTGGGACCTCTCCCGCCAGGTCGGCCATAACATCGCTGACGTCGATGCCCTGGTTGACGTAGTAGCCCGGGTCGAGCGATCCCCTGACCAGTGCGGGCCTGGGCATAGCCAGCCATCGGGAGCCTCCTCGCAGGTAACAGTAGAAGGCGGGCTTCAGGTAGTCGTTCTCGAAATACCTCGATCTCACATGCGGTGCTGTCTCCAGGATCGTGTTCCCCAGGATGATCGTCTGGTCTCTCACATTGAGCGGCGGAGTTTGGCGTGAGGTCCAGTGCGGTGAACTGATAACGGCCGGTTCCTTCAACAAGGCCGGCCGGAGCACGTTCACCCTGCAGTCGGTCAAGGCGGTCACGAATCCTTCGATGTCCTCCTGAAGCTCGTCCACGAGGTGTGCGGGGATCTCCAGCGAGGTTCTGAGGCCTCTCGCTCCGTGAAGCGTCGGCCGCACGTTGTCGTAGTAAAACAGCCGGAAAGAGGTGTCGAGGTCATGCGAGGAATAATTCTCCGCTCGTCCGACGATGACCTCTTGCAGCCGGGTCCACTCGTCATAGCTGTTTACGCCCGAGTTATCGAGCATCGTGAGGTACTCCTTAGCGGCTGTCTTGTGCGCCGTCAGCCGGGATGGGACTTCCGGAACCCCGATTGTGCCAGCCTCGGAGTTTGGAGTCTGGCCACTATGTCGTCGACAACGCACGGTGTCTGCGGCGTGGACCGGCGGCGGAAGAAGAAGCCGCTGCACCAGGGAACCTCCGACCAGCGGTCGTAGCCGTCTTCGAGGATGGCCGCCGCCTGGGGGAGCTTCCTCCAAGGAATCCTCGGGCACCAGTGGTGAATAGGGTGGTACATGTCATCGAGATGGCCTCCGAGGAGATGCCTGGTGACCGCGTGGGAGGTCCACCCCCGAGTCTGCGTGATCGGATCGCCCGACTCGATGACCCCCGCATGATTGCCAAGGTCAGTGATCCAGGTGATCACAGGACGCACGAACACGAGCGGCACCACCCAGTAGATGACCACCTCAGCCAGAGTGCCCGTGGCGATGGACACGACCGCGATAACCGCCCAGAATGCTCCTCTGCCCAGAGTCGCGATCCTCGTCTCGCCTTCCGCTCGTGAGAGCAGAGTTACCACGGCCGAGCGAGGCAACTCCCAGATGGCGTTTCCCAGGATCACACGCACAATGAAAGCCCGCTTGTCGCGGACGGGCGTGGTGGCCCTACGCGAGAGATACGCCTGGAGCATGGGGTCGTCAGCGGAGCCGAGTTTCGCGTGGTGGATCTGGTGGCTCTGCCGGTAAGGGCTGAAGGATTCCCCAAGAATGACGGTGATGAATCGACCGAGCATCTTGTTCGCTGACGCCGACCTCATAATCTTTGCGTGAATGCACTCGTGACCGAGATTCGACAGGTGACGTTGACGTATGCCGATATACAGCACGCATACCGTCGTGGCCAGGACATATCTGCTGCCGAGAATGCCCAGTGTGATGGCTATGGCGATCGCAACGAGATCATGTAGGACGTCCAGTGGGCCGACCGTGCCCGGACCATCGCAGAGTTCGTCGAGTCTGCTGATCAAGGACCGACCAAGCTCCCTCCTGACCGGTCCCGTGGTGCCGCTGCTTGCTGTGCGACCAGCCGGCCGTCCTTGTCGGTACACAAGACGCCGCTCCGTAGAAGCAGGATCCCCAAACCCGCTGCCCACGTGAAATCGCTGCGTCATCTCGCTTGCCCCTCCAAGGAAGAGACACCGATGTCGAGCGCCGCCTCTCGGTGCACAACTCGGATACGGCGGTCGACTCCGAGGCTACAGAGCAAGCCCCTGCGGTGTCTGCGTCGACGGCTGGCGGTCTCTGCCGTCCGAAGTCGGCCCCGGCCCCACTCCGGGGCCTGGTTTAGCGGGTTACGCGGAGCGGTTGGAGCGGATTCGGTTTGTGCCGTGCACCTCAGGTGGCCGGCACCGGACACACTGGTCGAGGGTTGATCTCCCGTGGGCGCAGGCAAGCAGAAATTTCAGAGACAAGATCCACCAATTACTACAAGATTGATCCTCTCGGATCGTAGTACGTGGGGGGCTTGTTCTGTACCCTCGGCTGAGGAGGCGTGAATCATTCAGTCGAGACGCCTAAGCCGCCTCAAAGGGAGATCACCGTGAACAGTAGGCTGAAGTCCGGTGTCCGGCCGGACGCGGGCCTGAAGTCCGGTGTCCGGTCGGACGCGGCGCTCAAGGCCGGTGTCCGGCCGGACGCGGGTCTGAAGTCCGGTATCCGGCCCGACTCGGCGCTCAAGGCCGGTGTCCGGCCCGACGCGGATTGAGTCCAGCAGTCGGCACTGGGGAATTCGGCTGGCCGCCCATCGACAAGTTTTGGTCGCAGGAGTTTCCGTTTCGGACCAAGGAAGCGACGCGACCTGTGATTTTCAAGGGACTGTTGCCCCTTGATGTCGTCACTGCGGACAATGTGCTCGATGGATTCGGTCGGCTACGACAGGCCCGAGCTGAGGCTGCGGGTGCCGCAGCGAAGGCTCGGGTCTACGTCGGCGAGGACAGGCGCGACGACCTGGTCGAGGAGGTCCTGACTGCTCCGGCCTGGACGTCCACAGACTTGTTCGTCTCCTGGATGCAGGAGCTGGTGAAGGCCCAGCGGTTCAGCCTTATCGTCAACAACCTCGAAACGACCAGTGCGCACCTCTCCGCGATCTTTGGGCTCTTCGTCGGTTCGGTCTTCTCCGGCTGGGGTTTGCCCATCGGCGGCGCCGAACAAGTGGCGTTCATCGGGAACTACTCCGGAACCGCGTTCGGCGTCCATGAGGGATACGAGGACGCCTTCCTGGTCCACTTGGGCCCTGGCGTTAAAGACTTCTACTGCTGGTCACCCGAGGAGTACACGACCCTGGTCGGCTCGACGGAGCCGACGTTCGGAGACTACCGGTGGCTCCTGGCCCACGGCGAAAAGTTCGTGCTGGAGCCCGGGGACATTCTGTTCCTGCCCCGTCGCGTCTTCCACGTCGGGGTTCAGTCGGAATTCTCGATCTCCGTCGCGCTACCCCTCTATACCTATCCGAAGCTCCGGTTACTCGCCTACTCCGTTCTGCCCGAGCTCGTCGAAGCGATCCTGAACGACGAGTCCGAGGCGCTCGATGCCCCCTCCCCGATGAACGCCCTGTCAGCCGGGCCGGCACCCCTGACCGACGACCTTGCCCCGGTTGCACGGGAACTTCTCGCGGCTCTGGCGGGGCGGCTGGACGAACGGACGCCCGCGATCATGGATGCCAAGTGGCAGAGCCTGCTGAGCAACGGCGGATGGGAGGTTGTCGACGGCGACCTGGCTAGGCAGGACGCGACACCGCACGACGTCGGCGACGTCGTTTGCCCGGGGACCGTGGTGCGGGTCAGGAGCCCGTACCAGATCCGGGCGACACAAGACGGCTCGCTCTACCTCCGAGGCAAATCTGTTTCAGTGCCAGACGGTGCGTTGCCCTCTGTGCTCATCGCTCAGCTGAACGGTGGGCAAGAGGTGGCAGTCCCGGATCAGGCCTCGGCTCTGAGCGCGTTTCGCGCGCTCGCGGGAACCGGCGGGTTGCAGATAGGGTCCGTTCCCTAAAAGCTTCCACCGGGGAGGCAGGCAGACTGATGCAGAGGCAGACTGATGCAGAGGCAGACTGATGCAGGCGTCCGACTCGAAAGTGCAGGCCTACCTCCGAGAGTTCCCCGAGACCGCAGCGTGCATCCAGGCGGTGCTGCAGGGCGAGTTCCCCTCCGGTGACAGCCTGGTCGACGATCACCTGGTGCCGATGATCGACTGGGTCTTCGAGCGGATCACCGAAGAGGTCTCCCCGCAGACCCTCACGGCTGCGCAGGCCGAGCTGTTCATCAAGGAGTTGTCGGTCTTCGCCCGGTACAACTCTCAGTTCCTGCACCGCGCTGCAACTTCCGTCGAGGGCGCGTGCTTCGAGCTGGCCCATGAGTTCCGGCGCAACCACCTGGAGGAGGGAGGAGAGCGGGGGAAGATCCCGGCGCACTACGTGCTGTACTCCACCGCCCTTCTCAGCGACCTCGGGCTCCTGGTCAACGGGCATGTCCCGGCTCAGGAGACCCAGACGCTGCTGCTCCTGCACGACCTGCTCGTGACCTCCCACTCCCCGAGTACCATCTGTGGCGGCTACTACGCCACCGAAGGTGTGGCGATCAACGAGACCGTCCTGCTGAAGGAGATCACTGATCGTTACGGGGAGTTGATGATCGGAGCCAGCGGCTCGGCGCTCAAGAAGCTCGACTTCTACTACTCGCTGCACCTCGACGAGGAGCACGAGGCTGCCTCGGTGGACGGGCTGAGTGTGGAGGCTGCGCACATCGAAGGCATTGCGAAATTCATTCGTCAGAACCGGACGTTCAATCTCGATCTGCCTCAAATGTGCGACGGCTTCCTGCAAATTATGGGAGGCATGGCACAATGGTGGACTGAACTCTCACTAAGGTCCCGGAGGATGGTCTGAATGACCCAACAACCCGAAAAGCTGATCACAGGTGGCTGCCTGTGTGGAAACATTCGGTATGCGGCCACCGGCCCTATTGACTTCCCGCACGTCTGCAGCTGCGGCCATTGCCAGCGGCAATCGGGTGGCCCGATGCAGGCCTGGGTCGACGTCCCCCTCGAAGGCTTTTCCTGGAACGGTCCCGGCGGCGAGCCGATCTGGTACAACACCTTCCCCACCACCAAGCGCGGCTTTTGCCCTACCTGCGGCAGCTCGGTCAGCGCCCAGGATGACGGCGGCCAGGAGATGGGCCTGACCATGATGAGCCTCGACGACCACGGCGCCATTACCCCGATGTCCCAGAGCTTCAAGCAGGATGGTGTGTCGTGGCTCCCGCTGATCCCCTGGCAGCAGGATCACAACGAAAAGTCCGAGCGCGCGGCAGCCGTGCGTTGACGAATTGGCGGAGCGGCCGGTGAGGACCCGGCCGCTCCGTCGCATTTTCTATCTGGAAGACTCGAACCCTTTTTCGGTATGAAGAGGGCCGGTACTCCGTCTTGCCGCAGTTCTGGATTGGAGCGTAGCAGCGTGTGCCAAAATGAGGCCATGTCACGGCCGCTCAAAGAGTCGATTAACACCGAATCCGTCAGGACGCTCGCCACCGGCATCAACGCGGCATGGCGGCCGTTCCCTGTCGACTCCTTCGTCCATGCGGCAACGGTGGGGCTTGACCGTCTCGAACTCAAGAACCGAGTCCGTCACGTATCCCTGGCCCTGCGCCACAGCTTGGATCTGCCCTTCCCCCAAGCCGCCGCCGCATTGAGCGAGTGCACGAAACACGTGCGCCTGGACATGTGGAGCGGCTGGCCGGCGACTGACTACCTCGGCGCCAACGGCCTCGATGATCTCGACGACGCCATGGCCGCCATCGCCGTCCTCACCCCCTTCGCGACCGGCGAGATGGCCGTCCGACCCTACCTCAACAGATACAGAGACGATGCACTGAAGATCATGCGCGGCTGGACGGAATCCCCCGACGAACACCTGCGGCGCCTCGCTTCCGAAGGCGCCCGCCCCCGCCTTCCCTGGGCCTCGCGGGTCCCGTGGCTGATGGAGCCGGGCACGACCTTCCCCCTCCTCGACCTTCTTCGTGAGGACCCCAGCGAATACGTCCGCCGGTCCGTTGCCAACCACGTCAACGACGTGGCGAAGGATCACCCCGAGGCTGCGGTCTCCTTGCTCGCCAGGTGGCGCGCCGAAGGCGGAGTTCACGTTGAGAAAGTTCTACGTCACGCGGCGCGGGGCATGCTCCGCACAGGCAACCCGGCCGCTCTGTCCCTGATGGGCGCAGTCCCCGGCAGCGGCGCGATCAAGACACTCGATCTAGCCAGCACCTTGGTACCCATCGGAGAACAACTCCAGTTCACCATCGTCGTGTCCGCCGACGCCCCCGGGCCGCTGATACTCAAGTACATGATCTCGCGGGAAGGCTCCCGGCGGACCTTCCACCTCAGCAGCCGAACAGCCAACACCGCCGACCAGGCCTTCACCATCACCAAATCGCATTCGTTCCGGCCCGTGACGACCAGGAGCGAGCCCGAGGGCCCTCGGACCCTTCAGATCGTCGTGAACGGAACCATCCGGGCAACCGCACAGTTCACGCTCACCGGATAGCAGGGCTAGCGGCCCTCGTCGGCACATGATCGGAGAGCTGAAAGACGGGCTCCCTGAAAGCCGGCACATGCCAAGAAAGTCCGGCGCTCCGCAATTATGATGTGCCAATGACGGCGTACCGCACTGAGCTGCTGGGACCGACGTTCGGAGCGAAGATCTCCGGGCTCGATCTCCGCGATCCGATTGACGAAGCGACCGCGACTGACCTGGTCGGCGACTTCCACGAACACCGGCTACTCGTGATCCCGGGCCAGGAACTCACCCACGCCGACCATCTGAGGGTGAGCCGAATCTTCGGGACCCTCGACCGCCACGTACTCCAGCAGTACACCGTTCCGGGATATCCCGAAGTCATCACGATCAGCAACATCTTCAAAGACGGTGAACCGATAGGTCTCTACGACGGCGATCAGGAGGAAGAATGGCACACAGACTACTCGTGGAAGAAAACCATGAGTAGCGCGTCCCTGCTGTACTCCGTCATCGTGCCGAGTCACGGCGGAGCCACCTTATTCGCGGACACAACCGCCGCACACGATGAACTGCCCAAAGGTCTCCGAGAGCGAATCGGGAATATGCGCACCGTGCACTCGATGACGCATCTCTTCGCAGAGCAAGAGAAGCTCAACCCAAGCAAGGTCCCGCTGACACGGGAGCAAAGGGAGCAGGTTCCGGATGTCGAGCATCCCCTGGTCCGGGTTCACCCGGCCACCGGCCGCCATTCTCTCCTGTTGGGAGACATGATCATTAGGGGAATCGTAGGCCTCGACGAGCTGGAGTCCGCAACTCTGCTCGACGAACTCCACGCGCATGCGACCCAACCGAAGTATGTCTACGGCCATCACTGGAGCGTCGGTGACCTCGTCATCTGGGACAACAGAGCCACCATGCACACCGCGACGCCCTGCGATCATCGGTTTCACCAGCGTCTTCTCTACAGGACGACAGTGATGTGACGGTCAGCGACGTCGCCCTCTAATAGCTCGGGGACTGTCGAAACACCGAGATGTCCTTAATCCCAGTAGCCGCCATGCACAGTCTCTCGATGCCGATCCCGAGGCCCACGCTGCGGGCGGGAACCCGGCCTTGCGCGATCTCTTGCTGGATGATGTCCTGCTCAACGTTGTAAAGACCTATCTGTTCGGCGCGTTCGACGAACGCCTGGCCATCTGTCTCGTCCTCGTATCCGTGGACCACCTCAATCCCGTCGATGATCAGCTCAAAGCGGTTGAGGATCGCCACGGCACCGTCCTGGAGCTTTGCGCAGGGCTCGTTCCCGCCGAGCGGGAAGTCGTACAGGAACACGGCCTTGCCCACGCTGAGCGGCTCCAATTCCGATTCGATGAACTTGTTGAACACCTCCGGCAGAGGCGCCGCTTTCGATAGGCCAACGGCCTCGGCTATCTTCTCGCTCGAAGCACCAACCGGCGCGTGCACCAGATCTACTCCGAACGTGTCCCTCAGGCATTCGGCGATCGACAGCCGAGTGAACTCCCCGTCGAAGAACGGCCTAACCAGATGCTCCGCGAGCGAGAAGAGGAAGCCATAGCTCTCATCGGCGACGTACAGGTCGAGCATCGCGAACTCTTGGCTGTGGGTCCGGTCTGGATCGTCCGTTCTGAAACACGGCCCAATTTCGAAAACGCGGGGATGGAACTGCAGATTGTAGCGCAGAGCAGGTCCGATCATACTTCTCAGGTATTTCGATCCGCCAAGTTCGACAGTGGCCCGCAAACCCGTCCGGTCGTCGCCCTGGCGGACTACCGGGGTCAGCAGCTCTTTGAAGGACCACTCTCGCAGCGAGCGCCTAAGCTGCCACAGCATGTCGGACTTAAAGCTGATCGGATCGATCATTTCTGACGTCCCCTCGGCCTTCTGATGAACCTTGCGTAAATCACGATTGAAACCCACGCTGAAGGCGTGGAACGCGAGTCGCGGCTATGCCCGTGCAAGCGGCATGGTTGTGCATCGGAACGATCCAGGGATTTTCGTCACCTCCGAGTAGTCGACTCTGATCGGCTCGATCCCTCGGGCCTGAAGCTCGCCCGCGATTCGGTCACTCTTGGCGGCGACGACCACCTCGGTCGGTGAGATCATGGTGTGTTTACCTCGACCCCCAGAGCCTCCTCGTCAGTGACGGCGATCAGGTCGAACTGCTGCTCCAACCACCGCAACCGAGCAGAGCGAAAGGCTGGCGGGTGTATCAGGGCGATGCTGGGTGCCACGATGTTGAACAGGTCGTCAAGGTGCACGACGCCGCTGCGGGCGAAGGAAATCGGGACGACCTCGCGTTTTGACCCAACCTGGCCGAGCTGGTAGCGCAGAGCGTCCACGCCGATCCTGGACGTCTCCGCACCCAGCCCGACGAGCACAGAGCCCTCGTGCAGCATCGCGTCTCCGCCTTCGATCGTGCTGGCGTCGAGAAACGCGACCCTGTTCATCTGCTCAACGGATCCTCGGATTCCGGCTATCTCGCACTGGCGGTGTACAGAGTTGAGTCGGAAGAACGAAGACGCCATCAACCACGAATCCTATGTCACGGGTGTAATGCTGGCTATAGCACCCGGGGACGTCCTCGGACAGGAGAACTTCGACAGCCCGACTCCGCAACACCTCCACGAAGACATCCTGCTGAGACCGGGCCACGGCCGTGTCGTAGGACTTCCAGGAGGATGTCTCAAGCTGGCGGCGGCCCGTACGAGTGGATCGCGCTGCGGGTTCTGTTGACGTGCGGCGCTTGACTGCCAGCGGTGTGGAGCTCGCCGTCACTGGCGCGTGCGACGCAATTGGGCGCCGGCACTGGGACCGAGACGGGAAGGGTGGACGATCCGCACGAGTTGGGCCGAGACCCCTGTCGACGCCCACCGTGGACCGCCATGCGTCGGACTGGGTCGGATCTGCGAGGATCCCCCAAGACAGGCACACGCGGGGAGAGGGATCACGTGACGATCAGTGAAACGGCCGGTGCGCGGGTCCAGGACAGCGGTGAGCGGGGGGATCCGGCGCAGGCGCCCACGGCGATCGAGCGGGCCGCCCGGCGGGAGGCGGCGCGCAGCAACGCCGCGGACAGCAAGCTGTCAGATGTCAGCTCGCTGCAGGTCGGTCCGAGCACCGAGGGGGTCGGGCCGCAGCGGGTCCTGCACCGCGTGGTGATGCCCCGGGCCGATGACCCGCCGGAGGTGCGCCCGCTCTACCTCGACGAGCCGGAGGCCTTGCACGCGCACACCGCGGAGGTGCTGTCCCGATCGACGGTGACGCTGCCGCCGGCCTGCCAGCTGTCCTTCGCCACCTACTTCAACGCTTTTCCGGCCAGTTACTGGAAGCGCTGGACCCGGGTGGAGGAGGTGGCGCTGCGGCTGACCGTGCGAGGTGCCGGGCGGGTGGACCTCTACCGCTCCAAGTCCAACGGCGACGTCGTGCACCTGGAGGGCAAGCACCTCGACACCGGGGCGGACCAGGTCCAGCTGGAGTTCCGGGAGTCGCTCGCGCCCTTCGAGGACGGCGGGTGGGTCTGGTTCGACGTCGCCACCGGGCGGGACTCGCTGACCGTCTCCGACGCCGCGTGGATCATCGACGAGCCGTTGCCGGTCCGCCCGCTGGCAGTGGCGATCACGACCTTCAACCGGCCGGCCGACTGCGCCACCGCGCTGGCGGCACTGGCCGAGGACCAGGCAGTGCTCGACGTCGTCGCGAAGGTCTTCGTCATCGACCAGGGCAGCGTCAAGGTGCGCGATCACCACCGCTTCGCCGAGGCCGCGGCACTGCTGGGTGAGCGGTTGGTGGTGATCGACCAGGAGAACCTCGGTGGCTCCGGCGGGTTCACCCGGGGCATGCTCGAAGCGCTGCGCACCGAAGGCATCGAGCACGTGCTGCTGATGGACGACGACGTCCGGCTGGAGCCGGACAGCGTGCTGCGCGCGCACGCCTTCGCCAGCGCGACGTCCTCGCCGGTGATCGTCGGTGCGCAGATGCTGAACCTGCAGGTCCGCAGCCAACTGCACGCCATGGGCGAGATCGTGGACCTGCGGGCCAGTTTCTGGCGCCCGGCACCGGGGTCGGTCGCCGGGCACGACTTCGCCCATCTGTCGCTGCGCCAGGAGCGCATGCTGCACGCCCGCATCCACTCCACCTACAACGCCTGGTGGATGTGCCTTTTCCCGCGCGAGGTGCTGGAACGCACCGGGCTGCCGTTGCCGCTGTTCATCAAGTGGGACGACGCGGAATACGGATTGCGGGCCGGGGAGTGCGGGTTCCCCACCGTCACCCTGCCCGGCTGCGCGATCTGGCACATGCCCTGGACCGACAAGGACGACACCACCGACTGGACATCCTACTTCCACCTGCGCAACCGGTTGATCACCATGGCGTTGCACAGCCCGTACGACGTCCGGAAGGCGATCGTGCACGAGGGTTTCCGTACCACCTTCAAGCACCTGATGGCGATGGAGTACTCCACCGTCGCGCTGCACCACAAATCGATCGAGGACTTCCTCGACGGGCCGGAGCGGTTGTTCGCCTCCCTTCGCGAGGCGCTGCCCGCGGTCCGCACGCTGCGCGAGGGCTACGACGACGCCCGGATCTTCTCCTCCGCCCAGCAACTGCCCATGCCGTTGCTCGATCCGGTGCGCATCGAAGCTCTGCTCGACCCGCCGGTGCGGCCGCTGGCCATTGCCAAACGCGCGGTGGCCACCGTTTCGCACCACCTGCGCGCTCCCCGACCGGCCACCCGCGAGCGTCCGCAGATCAACGTGCCGGCCCGTAACGCCCGGTGGTTCCTGCTCGGCATGGTCGACTCCGCGACCGTCTCCAACGCCGACGGCAGCGGTGTCGCCTTCCGCAAGCGCGACCCCCAGCAGTTCCGCACGCTGCTGCTGCGCACCATCACCCTGTACCGGCGGCTGATCGCGGAATGGTCCGCCACCGCGCAGCGCTACCGCGCCGCGGTCCCCGACCTGACCTCCGTCGAGTCCTGGGATCGGGTGTTCGACCAGGGCGGCCGTCCCGGCCCCGGGCCAGGCAGCACACATTCCTCGCACCACTAAAGCGCCTTCCCCGCGCGAACTCGTCTCAGGCCGCTGATTCAGGGGTGTGGACCCCGGTTCGGGCCGGGGACGTGATTGCGGTGAGCCTGGCCGCGTTCGTACAGGTCGCGTGCGTGGGGGTTGCGCTGGTAGCGGCGGAGCTCGGTCATCATGGTCTGGTAGCGCCGGTCGCACCAGCCGGACTGGACGGCCGGGTAGTCGTCGAGCATGCGCCCCCAGTCGCGGCATGCTTCTTCGAGCCGACCGGCGGCGAGTTTGCGTTCGGCGAGTATGCCGAGGTTGCGGATGCGGATGCGCCGGTAGACGGGCGGGCGGATCCGGTCGGACTGTTCCATCGCGGCGATCGAGTTGCCCAGATCGCCGAGTTCGTAGTGGACCTGGGAGATGTGGTAGCTCATGGCGGCGGGGTCGTATGAGCCCAGCGCCTTGGCGCGGGACTCGGCGCGGTCCAGGGCGGTCTCGGCCTCACGGAGTTTGGTGAGGGCCTGGTTGCGATCGCCGTACTGAGCCGCGGCGTGAGCCTGCTGCCCGGCCAGGAAGGCCAGCATCCGCGGGCCTGCCTGCGGCGAAGCCGCTGCGGCGGCGTCGGCAAGTTGCACGGCGGTGGTGCTGTGGC